>NZ_DJAY01000015.1:0-696532 GCF_002429815.1 Lysinibacillus sp. UBA5990 | reverse complement strand
TCTTCTTTCGTTAGTGTACCCGCTTCTGCTTGATCAAAAATGGCTTGCACCTTTACCTTTGAAATTTCATCAAAGTTCGTTGGTTTACTTACTTGACCTACTACATATTCACTTCTCTCACTCACTTGAGTTGGTATCTCTGCTGCAAATGCAGACCCCATCGTGGATAGTGCAAATACTGCACCTAAAGTAGTAGCAGCTAATCTCTTTTTCTTTTTCATGTTCTTATTCTCCTTTTAAGATGTATTTTGTCTTACAGCTTTTATAATAGAGGCATTATCTGTAGTTCATATGGAAATAGAGTGGAGAATTTCTAGAGATTTCCTGGAGATTATCTGGAGTTCCCTTCTTTCTTAATTGTTCACCTTCACCTCTACTGATAGAAATGGTTTTATATAGCAAAAAACGCAATGCCCTATAAGGGTATTGCGTTTTTATGATGTCATTTTATTTTTCTGAAAATCCCCTTCAGTCTACAGGGTATACTTTTGTTGTCGTACAATACTTAGTCTAGCAATTGTCATTCATAAATTTCGTCAATTCATTTATTGTTAGTGGTTTTGATATGTAATAGCCTTGTATTGAATCGTATTGGGCATCAGATAAGGTATTAAGATGCTCAACATTGTCTACACCTTCTATGATTACTTCTAAATCTAAGGCCTTGATAATATTTGTCAGCAGCTCCATTACCTTTTTATTTGATTTCCCACTAATAAACAACCTATCTAATTTCACTCCATTGAGGGGCAGTAAGGACATATATTGAAAGTTCGAGTTTCCAGAACCGAAAGCATCAATAAATATAATATGACCTCGATCACGTATAATTTTTAGATTTTCACTAGCTTCTATCCCCATTATAGTTTCCTCAGTTATTTCAAAAGCAATTCGGTTATTGTTAGTAATACCAATTTCATCTAGATGTTTGATTAACCAAGTAATATCTTTGATTAATGACGCTGATAAATTAATAGAAACATAAACGATTTCATTATATCTACTCAATAAATCAACAGCTTTTTTGATAATATTCTTAGTTAATTCTATTAAACTTTCTATATTTAAAATTGGAATACATATACCCGGAGAGATAGAACCCATCTCTTCCCACCGCCATCTACTTAGTGCTTCAAAGGATAATTGCCTATTATGGTGTAGTATCGGTTGGAAGACTATTTCAAACTCTTCAGTTACTAAACTTTTCTGTGAACTACACTCTTTTAGTTCATCGCTATTTGTGTTTTGCAAATAGACTTGTCTAACGTAATTTAACGCAGGAAGTTTTCTATCTTGGACATATAGATAGTGTATCTTTAAATATTCAATATTTGATAGTTCTTGACTAATTAAACGAGCTTGGGACTGAGCATGACAGACTAATAGATATTCCTTATCAAATACTCTATACCATTCCACTTTTGGTTGATACAAAGTTAGCTTTCTCATAACCACATCTATACATTTAGAAAGATCCAATTCATGCCAACTAATAATCGTAATGTATACTAATGCGAAAGATTTTTTATGTTCAATACTTTTTAATACAGATTTTCGATTTGATTCAAATAATGTAATACCGGTCTCCATCCTAATTCCTCCAATAGGTCGTTTCAACCTCCATCTTTTAACAAAAAATTACTATTATATTATTTTATAAAGCTAATCTGTAGTCTGTATGAATGTCGTGTGAAGTTTATGTGGAGTATCAATGGATACCATTTAGAACTCTATTAAAAAAGCTAACAAATTTACATGTTCATAAATTTGCTAGCCCAATACTCTTTTTACCATAAGAATATGTCTCTACTTTTATAAACCTTACCAAATATAATGATTCATTCTTTGGTTTTAAAGTTTGATACTAGATTTTGAAGCTCCTGAGACATCTCTGCTAAAGAACGAGAAGCAAATGTCATCTCAATCATAGTAGCGGACTGTTCTTCCGCTGCTGCAACAACCTGTTGGGTGTAACTCGATGACTGATCAGTAACATCTTGGGTTTTCAGTATTTCATTTACTAAGTTCTCTGTATTAGCATTAATTTCTTGAATTTCAGTAGAGACGGATGAAAGTTTATTGTTAATCATGTCTACATCAGCTGCTATTACATCAAATGTTTTCCCAGCGTTTGCAACATAACGTATCCCTGTTTCAACTACACTTTGTCCTTCATTGACAATTTGTACTGTATTTTGTGTATGAAGTTGAATTTCACCTATTAGAGTAGAAATATTGTTAGCTGCATTTCCCGATTCCTCTGCTAGTTTTCTAACTTCATCAGCTACAACAGCAAAACCTTTACCTTGCTCCCCTGCGCGCGCGGCTTCAATCGCTGCATTTAAAGCAAGTAAATTGGTTTGTGCTGCAATGCTAGTAATGACATTAATAATTTCACCAATCTCTTGTGATTTGCTTTCGAGCAATAGCATGGCTTCATTTGTCATTATGTTCTGTTTATTAATTTGATTCATTTGTTCAACGGACTGTGTAATCACTTCATTTCCAGAAAGAGAGACTTTAGAGGTTTCAATGGATAGGTCATTTAATTCTTTAATATTTTCCGTAATTGCTGTAAGACTCGATGATATCTCTGTAACAGAATGATTCGCTTCTTTCATTCCAAGCAGTTGCTTTTCTTGTCCTGTAGAAATTTGCTGAATAGCCTTCGTAATTTCATCTGAAGCCGTGCTTGTCTGTTCACTACTCGCAGTAAGTTGTTCAGATGTAGCCGCAACATGTTCGGCTGAGTTCGAAACGGTTTCAATCATTCCTCTTAAATTTGTAGTCATCGTATTTATTCCTGTTGCTAAAATACCTAACTCATCCTTATTTTTTACGTTTAAATACGTAAAGGTTAAATGTTGATTGGCGATCTTTTCAACTCTATCAGTAACCATTTGAACTGGAATGGCTAAATGTCTGGCAAATAAAAATATAACGATTCCACCTATTAAAATACTGATGCCAAGAGTAATGATAATCGTATATTGAATTAAATGAATGCCGTGATTAAATGATGTCATGAAGCTACTAGCGCTTACCACCCAACCCCAGTTCGGATCTAATGCAGAGTAGGCTATTTTATCCTCTTCTGCATCAGGGGCGTTGGGCATTGCTCTAGCGTAATATGTAAAATCCCCGCCATTTAGTGCTGCGTTTATCATATTTTGTACCATATACACCCCATGACTATCAACGCTTTCCCACGCATTTTCTCCTTCAGAGAATGGATGAGCGACCCTATCTCCATCCGCCCCGTAAATGGCAAAATAGCCGTCCTCACCTAAATCAACATTTGTCGTTATTTCACGAGTACCATCACTTCGTAAATCGCCAATTAAATTTTGTTTTACTTTTTCTTGAGCTTCTTCTAAAGTTATTTCACCAATTTGAACGGCATAATTCATTGAATCAATTAATTGAAGTGCCATTTCTACATTATTTTTTAGCATCCTCTCTCCCAAATCATCCAAGTGCTTGTTAGCAGAATTATAACTGCTAACGCCTATAATTAAACCTGGGATTAATAATAGGCTCAATGAAATAATAATTAACTTTGTTCTTATCTTCATTTTCAGTAGATCTCCTATCTAATATAAGACTCAATAAATCTAATTACTTTATTGAGTCATCTGTGTATGCTTCTGAGACGCCAATCTTCGTACCATTTATTTAATTTGAGGAAATGTAACTAAAAATCGAATGCCATTTTCAACATTATTAAAAGAATAATTTATTGAGAGTGATATAAATATTTGCTTGACGATATATAAGCCTAATCCACTCCCACCAGTGTTCCTATTTCTTGATTTTTCGAGTCTATAAAAAGGCTGAAATAATTGTTGTAGTTCCTCTGCTTTAATGTGTACACCGGTATTAACGACTTGGATTTGAATTTGATTTTCTTTTGAATCCTCCGTCAATTCTAAATAGACTGTTTCTCCTTGTGGTGAATACATAATTGCATTATGGATAATATTTTTAAATGCTTTTTCTAGTAAATCTTTATCTGAAAATACGTAAAGATTCGGGGGGATTTTATTTATAACAGTAATCTCCTTTTGAGATGCAAAAAAAACGAGGTCTTTCGTTATCGTCTCAATTAAATTTGAGAGATTTGTTTCTTTCATTTGTATTTTAAATATATTTTGTTCTAGTTTGGACATACTCAAAATTTCACGGACAAGTTGATCCATACCTTCTATAATTTTATGGTTTTTTTCTAAATAGAAGTCACGATTTTCATAAGGTCCAATATTATAAATCATCCCTTCTATATACCCTTTCATTACAGTGAGTGGAGTTTTTAACTCATGTGCAACTGTAGCAAAAAATTCCCTCCGTTTTGTTTCGATTTTTCTTTCTCTTTCAATATCATCTTTTAATTGTTCATTGGCTATTCGTAAATCATCCATTGTTTTTTGCAAATTATTCGACATCTCATTTAAACTATTAGATAGCTCCTCCAACTCATCATTAGAACGAACTACTATATTTTCTGAAAAATCAAGATTTGCCATCTTTTGTGCACGTTCATTTATATAGAGAAGTGGTTTTGTAATGAACCTTGAATATAAATAGGCACTGCCCAAACCAATACAAACAACAATGATACTTATATAAGGAAGAAAACGTACTAAAACCTGAGAGGCCTCATCGATGGGTTGAAATGTCGCGAATACGGTAACCATTAAATTACGTTCATTCAGAAATTGTATGGGCAATGAATGATTATAGGCATTAACAGTTTCTTCATTTTGTGATGTTTTTCCGGTAATAATGGATGATTGCGTATTTCCTTGAAAATTAAAAGAAGGCGAATAGATAATATTTCCGTTCTTTTCTTGTAGGTAAATGATTGCATTATTTTCTTTGGAGTACTCATCCAATAGCTCTTTCGCTTCTCTTACTGTTAAACTCTTAGATTTATCAATTATTTCTGCTATGCCGGATTGGAGCTGATTTGTTTTATATTGCTCGTAGAATGTTGGAAGGAAGAAGTATAAAGTTAAATAAATTAAGACCGCAAACGATAGCAATATAAGTGAAGTAATCATAAAGAGCTTATAGGTTATTTTTTTCATCTTCATGAAGTTTACAATCCTATTCATCGATTTTGTATCCGATACCCTTTACTGTTTTAATATAGGGTAAATTTAATTTTTTTCTTAAGTTTTTTATATGAGTATCAATCATCCGTGTTTCTCCCGAATAATCGTAGCCCCAAACTTTTTCTACTATGATCTCTCTAGTGAGCACTTTTTTTTCATTATGGAGTAATAGTTGTAAAATTTCGAATTCTTTTGTAGTTAAAGGTATTTCCTCCTTATTTACATAAGCTTTATACCCGTCACAGTCGACATTCAGTTCATTAAAATTTAAATGATTTCCCCAATTTTTATGATTGCTTCTTCTAAGAACCGCTTGTACTCGTCTGATCAGCACATGAAATGAAAACGGCTTAGTTATATAATCATCAATACCAAGATCAAAGCCTTTCATTTGATCTTGTTCTTCTTCTAGCGCAGTTAAAAATATTATGGGTATATTAGATTGGTTACGTAGCATTTTGGCCACTTCAAATCCATTGAGATTTGGCATCATGACATCAAGGAGAATTAAATCAAATGATTGTGTATTTAATCTTTTTATTCCCTCTACTCCATCAGATGCTACCTCAATCGTATAATTTTGTGTCATCAAAAACTGCTTAATTAATTCTTGAATTTCTAAATCGTCTTCTACTACTAAAATATTATAGTTCATTAAGATATCCCCCCTAGTTAGCCATTATAACCACGCAATCTGTAGTTTATGTGAAGATACCTACATTATTCCTAAAAAATTTTATATGAATCCTACGATCAAAGTCATACATCCATTTCATAAGAACAGGGTAACCTTCAGGTACAAAAACCCCCAAAGATCCATAGGTTAAATTTACAAATCTTTGGAGGTTTTATGCTATTTTTTATGATAATTATGAATGAAAATTAATATGGAGATGTAGAACCTTGTATACTTTCTTCTGAATGAGGTGTGGAGGGATCCCACTGCTCAGGCATTTGTCCACCCGATTTTGATGTGAACTCCTCCCATTGTTCTGGGGTCAGTTCACCTCTCGGATTTGGAGATTCCCAATCCCCCTGAGCCGGATTCATTTCATCTAAATACGAATTATAATCCTGATACATATTGCTTTCATTGTCACCTAAGTCACCATTGAAGGCCACTAAGTTAGTAAGCATTCCAATAGCGACACCTATAGAGACTAAGCCTAATGAGGTCACTATTTTTGTCCACATTTATACCACTCCCATTCTTTGATTAGCTAAGTTTACTTATTCAGATTTTCACAAACTAAATTGCGTTTTTTAAGGTAAATAATCTTATCAGATTGTTTGGCCACTTCCTGTGAATGCGTCACAACAATAATACATTTATTTTCTTGATGGGCTAATTCCTGAAATAGTTCAACGATTTCAGCCGAGGTTTTCTCATCTAAATTACCCGTCGGCTCATCCGCAATTAATAAATCCACATTACTAGATAATGCACGAGCAATAGCTACACGTTGTTGTTGACCACCACTAAGCTGTAAGACCTTTCTTTTTGCTTCTAATTCGGTCAAACCCACCATTTCTAATAATTCGAGAGCTCTTTTCTTTTTATCTTTTACTTTAACCCCTGTAATTTCCATAGCTGTTACTACATTTTGAAGGGCCGTCATGTACGTTATCAGATTATAGGATTGAAAAATAACCGATACAAATTTATTTCTATATTTATCTAAACCAATTTTCCTTATATCTTTCCCCTTATAGAGCACATGTCCTTCCTTCGGGTTATCTAACCCACTTGCCAAACTAAGTGCTGTAGTTTTTCCTGAGCCTGAAGGACCTAAAACGCTATAGAAACAGCCTTTCTCAAACGTAAAATTCACATTCTCCAGTAAAATATTCTTCCTGTTATTGCTTACATAATAATAATATAGGTTTTTAAATTGTAATATTGTGTCCATGTGGGACTCCTCCTACTCATCTTTTAATAGTATTTCTTTTGGATTTAAGCGAAGAATGGATAGTGCTGGAAGAAGCGTTGATAATATGGCAATTAACAGTCCTAATCCACCTAACTTCAACACATCTTGTGAAGTTATACTTACATCAATATCATCGATAGGCTCCACATCATTATCTTGCTTATTCATCGTGCCAAATGAGAATCCTAAATTATTAGATTCTTGTTGATTTTCTTGAGAGGCAATAACCTCTTGCTGTAATAAACTATCTCCCATTTTTTGAGACACTGTTTCACCTGTAATTGTAGAAATACCAAATGCTAGTACGGCTATACATAATACTTCGACTAATAGTTGGCCAATTAATTTTCTCTTTTTCTCACCGATTGCTAAGAGTATGCCTAATTCTTTACGTCGTTCTTTTATGGTTAACATAATAATGAGAGCTAAAATAATTGATCCTGTAATGGATACTAAATAGACCATCCATTTTGAAGTAGCAGCAATATTCTCAATAGGACCAACCATTTTCTGATATAAAGCATCATGTGCATCTAACTTGAACAAATCAAAATCAATATTGCTTTTCTTTGCGTCGGTTTTGAAATCTGTTATATTTTCTGGATCATTTAAGTAGTAGATTGCTTCATTAATGACTGAATTTTTTTCATCGCTTTCTTTCGTCGAGTCATAATTTGTGTATAGTTTGTTAGATGGATGCATCATAGCTGGTAAGTTTTCCTCGAAGTCAGTTATACCAGAGTTTTTATATACCCCTATTATTTCCAACTCTACTTCAGTTGTCCCTTCCATTGATTGGACCTTTATCATATCACCAACTTGAAGCTCGTTTTGTTCTGCTAATCGCTTTTCAACTAGCACTACTTTACTATTCTTATCCTCAGATGTAATTGAACGACCTTCCATTATTTCATGTGTTCCATCCGTAAATTCTTGTAATAATTCAGAACTTCTCACACCTTGAAGAAACGTATTAGGCATTTTCATATTTCCAGAGACACTACTACCGACTGCACCGCTTACCCCATCATCACCTTCAGCATCGTTAATAGGTGTGTAATCATCTGCTATAACCATGTCACTTTTAAGATAGTTATAGTCTATTACATATGGTGATTTAGCTAACTGATCTGCATCATCTGCAAAAAGCTCAGGGTGTTGTATTTTTCCGTTTGGATTTTCTTGTCGCTGCTTTGCGACGTTTTCCATAAGCTTTTCTTCATCCATTCGAAGACTTACGTCTACACCTAATGTTTGTCTAGCATGGTCATTCGCCTTCTGTGACACATTTTGTATGGCGAAACCAGCTAATACTAAATTGGAAACTACTAAAAATACTGTAAATAATATAATCGATTTCCCTTTCCTTGCCTTCACACTTAAAAATGCACGTTTGATAAAATTCATTTCCTTACCTCCTTGGTAGTTCCAATATATTTGACCTATCTGGAGTTAATATGGAGTGCGTGAAAACTTTATCTAGAGAAATTAGGGGGTTTATGTGAGTCATCCTCTTCCGTCATGGTAAATCCAGTGAACGTAAAAAGAAATGTAGCAGATGAAGGATGCACATAACATAATTCCAACATTGAAAAAGAGAATTAAGTTTAATTTTTAAAGTCTATAGGCAATACTAATCTAGTAGACTGAAAAACACCTTTACGTTGATTGATAATGGTTAAAAACCATTTATCGACGAAAGGTGTTTTCTATGTTAACTAACGCGAAACATTGTGATAAAGTTTAAGCTAAATTTTCATTATCTTTAAAGTAATTTTTCATTTTAACTGTATCAAAACGGCCTTCCCATTTCGCCATTACTAATGACGCTAATGAGTTACCAATTACGTTAACAACTGTACGTCCCATATCAAGGATACGGTCAATACCAGCGATAAATGCTAGACCTTCTAATGGAATGCCGACAGTACCTAAAGTGGCTAGAAGTACTACGAAAGATACCCCAGGAACCCCTGCAATCCCTTTCGATGTAACCATCAATACAAGCATTAACGTAATTTGTTCACCAATACTTAGGTGAATACCGTACATTTGCGCAATAAATAATGCTGCAATCGCTTGGTACAGCGTTGATCCGTCTAAGTTAAAGGAGTAACCAGTCGGGATAACAAAGGATACAATATCCTTCGGAGCCCCTAATTTCTCCATTTTCAACATAATTCGTGGCAACACAGCCTCTGAACTTGCAGTCGAGAATGCTAAAATGAGCTCATCTTTTAGTACTTTAATTAAAAATAATATATTGACACCTACGAATTTTGCAACTAGTGCAAGAATAACAAATATAAAGAATAGCATTGTAGCGTAAACAAGGATAGCCAGCTTAGCTAAAGGTATTAGAGAGGCGAATCCATATTTGGAAACGGTTACACCAATTAACCCAAATACCCCGAGTGGTGCAAATTTCATCACAAGGTTAGTTACCCAGAACATCGCATCTGCAACCCCTTGGAAGAAGTCTAAAACTGGTTTACCTCGATCGCCAATGGCCGCAACACCTAAACCAAAAATAACAGCAAAGAATATAATCGCAAGCATGTCGCCTTCACCCATTGACTGAATGATATTGGTCGGTACAATGCCTACAATAATATCAAACGGGCCTTCATGCTGTACTTCTTCTGTAGTTGACACGTATTTCGAAATATCTCCTTGAGAAAGCTCGTTCATGTTTAAACCTGCGCCAGGCTGGAAAATATTCGCGGAAAGTAATCCAACTACGATAGCTACTGTTGTAATAATTTCAAAATAAATAATGGATTTTCCGCCTAATCGCCCAAGCTGTTTCATGTCTCCAGTACCAGCAACACCTACGATTAACGTCGAAATAATAATCGGCACCACAATCATCTTAATTAAATGCAGGAAAATATCCCCTAATGGTTGTAAATAGGTTTCAATTTTAGGATTTCCATAAAAAATACCGCCAACAATAATCCCTAAAATCAAACCGATTAAAATTTGACTGGCTAAACTAATTTTAAATATCTTTTTCAATCCTTCGTACCTCCTCATATTATTTTTTTGGGGCTTGCCTAATAATAAGAGATACTTATAGAATCCGACAAAATCCTATGAAAAAACTTTTATTTTTTTAGAAAAGTCAGAATATAACACTTGTTCGCTTCTTACAATTAAATGCATTCTACCTTTATTTATCAGGCATTTACCGCAATTTGAAAACATTCCAAAACGCTACTAAGCCTTCAACTAATCAAATGCAAGCATGCTACCGTTATTACTTCCATTTGGCTACATTATCATTGACGAGTGTTGACAATTTGTCAACATCATTATACACTTCTGTTCAACAGTTATTTTTAATGAAGAAGGGAGAATCGAATATGACGGAAATGAAAGAAAATACGACTCTAGGTTTATTGTTGAAAGAGCTATTGAAAGAACGTTCATTATCTATGCGGAAGTTTAGTGAACTAACAGGAATCGATACGGCTACGATTTCACGGATTATCAATAATAAACGCAAAGCTACCCCACAACATTTAGAAAAATTCGCTGACTGCCTTGGTGTTCCTTTTATTCAGCTATTTGAAGCAGCGGGATATCCTATGGAACAAAGTCAAGAAGAGTCACAATCAGATATTCATACCTCTGTTGATGCCATACAAACCTTTCTTAAGGCATCAAATGTGTACGACAACCAGTTTTCAGTGCAGGATGTTGAAAAAAAATTAGACGATTATGGTCTATTTTCTCAAACGGAAGAAGGCAAACATACCATTCATACGAGTTTTAATGAAAAGATTCAAAAAGTAGGTAGTGTTGGTCCATTTATAAATAAGTTAAAAGAGTTATATGAAAAATTTACAACAGATAAAGGTACACTATTTGAATTAACAATAATAGGAAGCACATTATTATATTTTATTATTCCTGTAGATGTAATTCCGGATTATGTTTTTCCTATTGGTTATTTGGATGATGCAATAGCTGTACAACTTACCGGAAAATCTTTGTTGAAAAATAACGGATAGGTGGATTCATTAATTTATGGAAAGTAGTAAAACAAGCCGTAGATGGCTAAAAAATTCATGTTTCATATTCGCATTGATGATCATATTGGGGATTATTTATTGGTTTTATCAGTACAATAGTGGATTGGCCATGGCAGAAGACGACAGTAAAAATGAAGCTGAGGCTGAAGAAACTTTTGAGCCATTCCAAGGCGCAGACCTACAATTTGGGGAGATTAATGTCCTATTGATAGGTAGTGATACTAGAGGCGATGAAGGTAGATCTGATGCCTTAATGATTGGACACTATAATCAAACGACGAATCAAGTAAAAATCGTTTCCATTATGAGAGATACGTATGTGGATATCCCAGATTACGGAAAGAATAAAATAAACGCTGCGTTTGCTTTTGGAGGTCCAGAACTTGTTAGGAAGACCATTAAGCAAAACTTTGATATTGATGTAAATTACTATGCTATCGTTGATTTTGAAGGATTCCCTAAAATTGTAGATCTTTTAGCACCCAATGGGATTGATGTCGACATTCCTTATGAAATGTCATATGGCATTGGCATGACATTATTTCCGGGAGAACAAACTTTACATGGTGACCAGTTATTAGCATATGTACGATTCCGTCACGATCGTTTAAGTGATTTTGGACGAGTGGATCGTCAGCAGGAAATTATGACAAAGGTTAAAGATCAAATTAGCTTTCAAAGCTTCATGAATTTACCGAAAATATTAGGTGTGGCAGAGGCATACATCGATACAAATGTTGACAAAAAAACAATTCTTGCGATTGGGAAAGGTTTAATGGATGGGCACTCTAATGGGGTAAATACTTTACGGATTCCAGTTGCCAGTTCTTTTGAAAACAGACATGTAAATGTAGGCGCAGTACTAGATATTGATTTGGAAAAGAATAAAAGTGAATTAGAAAAATTTTTATCCACTGAGGATGATGTACAAATGTCTAAACTAGAAGGAGTTTCCTCTTAAAGAAAATATGACGATAGATTATCAATTTTTTAAACTACTCAACCAATTTGCTGGACAATACCCTATTTTAGATCAACTTGTCCTCTTATTTTCAAAATATGGCCCTATCCTATTTGGATTAATTTTGATATGGCTATGGTTTTCAAACTCTCAAAATCAGCTTGAAAATAGAAAAATAGTAGTATACGCTGTAACGATTGCTATTCTTACACTTGGTATCGATAAAATGATTGAAATGGTGTATTTTCGACCACGTCCATTCGTCAATCATAGCGTAATATTGTTACTTGAAAAATCAAATCTAGACCCATCCTTTCCAAGTAATCATGCGGCAGGTGCATTTGCCTTAGCGTTTGCTTTGTTTTGGAAACGAAGAAAAATTGGAGCTGTACTCATCTTGATGGCCAGCATCATGGCATTTTCGAGAATTTTTATCGGTGTACACTACCCGCTAGATGTGTTAGCAGGTGCTTGTATTGGATTAGGGGTAACTTACATAGTGATGTGGCTCATTCGCCTTTTTGAAGAATCCAAAAATCACAGGAAAATGTATGTGAAATAATAATGCTCTTCCAATCAAAAAAGTTCGCTCTTTATGCGAACTTTTTTGCGTTTCAATCCGTTATGCATGAAGCCATCTACTTTATTGTTGAGGTAGCTGCTTTCTAAGTGCTGCAATCTTTTTAGCAAAATCCAATGCATGAGGACCATCTCCATGAATACATAAGGTGTGCGCCGCTATTTTTATTTTTTGAGACTGTACAGACAATACTTCATTTGCCATTAAAATACCTTTTACCTGCTCAAGCATTTCTTCATCAGTTTGTATTAAGGCATTCGGTTCCTGTCTGCTCACTAATGTGCCATCAGAGTGATAACGACGATCAGAAAAAACCTCCTCATATACTTGAAGACCCTTACCCCTTGCGATTTCTGCCATCTGGCTACCTGCTAAACAATATAAAATAAGCTGAGGATCGAGATCGTACACCGCATGAACAATGGCTGAAGCTTTCTCCCTATCATTTGCACTTTGATTATATAGTGCTCCGTGTGGCTTGACATGATGTAATGTCCCTTTTTCGATATGGACATACGCTTGCAGTGCCCCTACCTGATAGACAATCATATCGTAAATTTCTGCTGGACTAAACGCCATATCCCTTCGTCCGAATCCTTCACGATCAGGATACCCTGGGTGTGCACCAATATGAACATTTTTGCCAATTGCATGACGAACTGTTTGGTGCATAATGGAATGATCACCCGCATGGTAGCCACACGCAATATTGATTGATGTCACATAATCTAATATCTCTTCGTCTCTTCCCGTCAAAAACGCTTCATAGCTTTCTCCTAGATCACAATTAATATCCATTCGTATCACATTTCCTCCAGTGCAAAATGTATTGTGTTAAACATACGCATTTGGGCTACTTTATGTAAATCATCTTCATGAACAGTGGCCATAATAGGATAGCCTCCTACTGTTTGAGCATCGGCCATTAAGATGATGGGATTCCCATTTTGAGGCACTTGGATTGAACCAAACTGTGTCGCTTCAGATAGAATTTCCTTCATTTCTTTTAGCTGTAAAACAGGGCCTTTTAAATAATAGCCCATTCGATTACCACCGCTAAACTGGAAAGGATTTTGCAAAAATTGTTGCTGACTCTCTCCCGTAAATAAATGAAAATGAGGACCCTTAAAAATTCTAACAGTAATCGTATTGTCAAAAGTCGGTCGATATGGAGCATAAAGACCTCTATTATATTTTAACGGAGAGGCTATTTGTCCATATAAGATACTTCCTTTTGTCATCTCCGTACCTAGATTCCCCTGAGAGAGGTATGAGGTACTACCAAGCTCCAATGTTGAAGTAAACCCTCCAAGCGGTGTCAAGTAAATGATAGAGCCTTGACTCACGCTCTTGATCGTTAACCTATCGCCCTTTGTTAAGTGGAATGTTTTCCACATTTCAATGGCTGCATCATTGATCATGCATACACCCTGACCGCCTGTTAAAACATAGAGCCCATCAGCCAATGCCTCAAATTCAAAACCACCCACGAACATTTCGAAAGAAGTTTGGTTATGATGATTTTGTAAAATCAGCTGGGCCGTTTGAAATGAAACATGATCCATTGGTCCAGATAACGGAATACCAAATGCTCGATAGCCAAACCTTCCTATATCTTGTAAGCTACCATAAACCCCTTGTTTTGTTATGAGCAGAAGTGGCTTCAATCGCTACCCTCCTTTGCTTTTCATTTCCCAATATTGTTGCTTAGTTATTTCATAAAACTGAACTTCATCACCAAGTTCAAATAGAAATGGCTCTTTACAATTGACATTAAAAAGCTCAAATGGCGTCTTTCCGATAATATTCCAGCCACCAGGTGAATCGACAGGATAGATTCCTGTTTGTCCACCTCCAACTCCAACAGAACTTGCAGACACCGACGCTCTCGGCTTCTCTAAGCGAGGTACAAATAATTTAGAATCAAGTTCTCCAAGATACGGAAAACCTGGTAAAAAGCCAATTAAATAAACATAATAGCTTTTGGACATGTGTAGCATTTTCATGTCCTCAAATGATAGACCTGTATAGTCCATCACTCGTTGCCTATCTAAGGCAAATTCTTCATCATAGCAAACTGGGATTTTTAATAGTCTATTCGTTCTGTCATAAATGGTTGTGGATGTTTGACTGTCCAGCCATTGCCTTCTTAAAAGGTCTACATCTATTTGTTGTTTCACATAAGCTGTAACTGTATGATAGCTTGCAACACACTCGATAAGATAATGTCGTAGTTGTTTTTTCAGAAATCGATTAAATGCTTGTACTGCATAAAAGTTTTGGTGGGATATTTCTTCCTTAAAGGAAAAACGAATCGTATTCTTGCTAATCCACATTGACTGAGGAAATTCAATGATTACCTGCACGTATCGTCTCCTCAATGCAAATCTTCACAGCAGCGATTAAATCACGGATATGCCAGCCTGGGATTTTACCATGTTGAATGGCTAATTCAAAGGAAGCAGGTATATGAATAAAGCCAGCACGTACCCCTTCATGTTGCTGCGCATACACAAGCCCCTCATACATAATGTTATTACATAAGTAAGTACCTGCTGTATTAGAGATTTCAGCCGGATAGCCCTCTGCTTGTAAGCGATTAACCATCTGGCGAATTGGTAAATTCGTCAGATAAGCATCTGCCCCCTCCTCTTGAATGCTCTCATCAACAGGTGTGTAGCCGTTATTATCGGGCTCCCCATCTTTCACATTAATAGCAATTCGTTCAGGCGTTAGTTTATAACGCCCCCCTGCCAGCCCTAACGAAATAATGATTTGCGGTTCTATTTCCTCAATATGTCGCTTTAGCTGCTCGGCAGATTGTTGAAAATCTACAGATAAAATTCTTCCTATAATTTGATAGTCTTCTATCTTTTCACCATTTAAGTTTTCTACAATTTGCATGGTTGGATTAAGCTTATAATCCAAAAATGGCTCAAATCCCGTTAATAATATTTTTGTCATGTTAGTCACCTAATTTCTATCGGACGTTTTTTTATGTAGCGTCCAGATTGTTTTTGTTTATTTATTGGAGTAGCAAGTGCAGCTTCTAAAATTGCCTGATTAAATAATTGATGGGCTGCCATACACGAAAGTAATTCCTCACCATAAACGATTTCATCTGCAACTTCCGAAATAATATCTAAAGCGACCCACTGAGGATAACGTAAAATACTAACTGATGAATACGTAGGCGTTACTTCCATACTACGATAAAAGTTAATATTACCCATTCCCTCAATCGGGTATTTATTTGGATCCCACTTTGTTCCATATTTATAGTATCGATCGCGCCAATACGCATTTTCTTGAGCAAACGTTGATCCTTCAAACATCCTATTAACTCTTTCCGCTACTAGCTCCAGATTTTGGGCCTGGATTTCCTTCGTATGATCATCTGCATAACGACCAATTCCATAAATTTTGGCACTTGGAAGCGTATAAGAAACTGGGAAAATAGGTGGGCAGGCGTAACCTGCGAACGGTTGAACCCACTCACGAGCAGGTATTCCATGGTCATCAATAACAATATCTGGAGCCCACTTTTTTAAGATAAGTGGTAATACATTTGCCTCACCGAACACACTTTTTCGGAATTTCACATGAGCAAATTCTAATCCCACCGCATTAAATCTCGCAGCATGATGCTTCCACTTTGGATGCTCCTTTGTCAAACATTCCATGATTTCATAGCCATCAGGGTTCGCTAAAGGGATAATAATGACATTCATTTTTTTTAATATTTCTGGATGATGACAAATAATATCTTCCATTAGCGCTAAAATTGCAGGAGTGCTAGATACTTCATTTGGATGATGCCCAGCTTCAAAAACAATCGTATGTTTTTCATCTGATTTTTTTAGCCCTGAATAATATTCACTCATAATAGGTTCAGTCACTTCGAAAAATGGAATGACAGTACCTTTATAAGATATATCTCCATAATTCGATTTGACCTCCGAATATTGTTTAAAACGTTCTAATAATGGAGATGTATTTTTCATGCTGTGTTTTAAAATGGTTTTTGCCTCAGTTACTTTCAGTTCATTACCTATAGACATTTCTACAGATTCAAACCGTCCATCTTGATTAAACAAGATTCGCTTTATAACTGGTTCAGTCATCGGCTTGTCATTCCACTGGTAAACCTTTATGGCACTTTTAATAGGCTTATACAAATCTTGTTCTATATGAATATAAGGAATTACACCACCTGGAGCTTTGTAAGGCTGATTTACTAATTGACGGCCAAGCTCATGAAAATAGTCTAAAGTATTAAAGTATAAATCCTCGTATAACGCCTCAAACGATGAGTTTGCTTCTTGCTGAACGTCGATTTCGTCTTCAATTCCAGAAGAAGTAAAGTCAATTTCAATTCGATCGAATAATGGAAATAGCTGTCCTTGATTTACATTATGGGTATCTATTTTTAACTTTTTCACCATGCGTGGCAATAATTCTTTCACATAGTATTTGTAGAAACGTTCACGATCAGAAAATATGATGTTCTCTTGCACTCGCTCTATCTTGTTGAATAGTCTATACCCAGCGGTAGTTGGATAAGCTTTTTTCTGACCATCAACATAATCCACTTCACTAATAAGTGGATTGAGCTCAGCCATTAACTGATCATCTACAAATACTCTATACACATGTTGTTGGGTGCTTGAAAGCTCAAATTGCACCTGCTCTTTAGGTATGCCATATTGCATTTCAATCATTTCATCCACAGGATATAGCTCCATAATCCAGCGATTATGTTGCTCTAAGCCGTCCACACTTACCCCATCCTTACAAACTATTTTTACGTTTTCAAAGCGCCCCTCCACAGATGGAAGCACTTCCTCTAATATCCAGTATAAACCTGTTTTAAAGGCAGAGCGAACTTTAATTGTTGTCAAATCTGAAAATTTTTCATATAAATCTAGCTTGAATTGATCACGGTTTTTTTTAGTGGCCGTCATATAAATTTCAGCCTCTAACGCTCTATCTGATTCTTTTTCTAATGCTTTTATAATGTATGAAGCCTCAGATTCATCGCTCCATTTTTCTTCCATTAAAATTGCCGCTTCATTCACTTGTTTTTCGTTTAGCTCCCAAACTCCAAGCAGCCCACCCTCAGACACATGCTTTGCTGTTGCAACGGAATGAACAACGGCTGGAAGGCTTTCTTTTCTACCACAGATTTGAATGGCGTTTTTGGCGGTCAATTCCATATAACTTTCGTTTTCGTGCTTAAATGAAATGGTCACATGTCGCTCTTTTGTTGTTATAGCTGGTAATGAAATAGATGTGGCATATAAGCCTAAACGCAAAGCAAGATAGCAAACTTCTTTTAACAGAGCATTAGTCTTTAATTCTTCTTGTATATCCATTTTCACACTTACATGTTGCTGGGGATGTGCCTCATCCTTTTCACCCGTGCCATAGGCTGACCATAGATGACTTAAATTTTCATAATACGTTAATGGGCTGTCCGTTTTAGTTTCGACCATTCCTTCACTGGCTATTGCACTTAACAATGTAGAAAGTGCTGATTCACTCTCATAATAAATGATCCATGTAGACTCTTCTTCTGAAATAAATGAGCTAGTATGTTGTAAAAACTTCATTGTATAGGACTGATTAACTGGCTGAAATAAATCAAAGTCTAATTCATTTGATTCAAAGCCTAAGCGTAAACAAAAATCAATTAATCCTAATGGAACTAAATCTTTAGGTAAATCTATAAATAAAGAAGGCTTTTTTTTCGTTTCGTTCTTTTGAAATAAACTAGAAAAAATTATTGAGTTCATCATATCACCTAAACTTTCATATTTGGATCTAAGCGATCTCGCAACCAATCTCCCAATAAATTAAAGCCTAAAACAGTTAGCATAATAGCAACGCCTGGGAAAACAGATATCCACCAAGCAGAGGTCATATAATTTCGACTATCCGCTAACATTCCTCCCCATGAAGGTACTGTAGGCTCTACGCCTAAACCTAAAAATGTTAAAGAGGCCTCCAATAAAATAAACTCTGCAATACACATCGTTGCTAACACTAAAATGGAGGAAGCAACATTAGGAAGTATATGCTTCATGATTATTTTGAAATGTGTCCCACCAATTGCCTTTGCTGCTTGGATATACTCTTGTTCCTTTAAAGCCAAAATCTCTCCTCGAATTAATCTCGCAAAACTAACCCAATATGTAAGTCCTAGGATAATAATAATTTTTTCAATACCTGTTCCAAAAACACTCATGATTACGATGGCTAGTAAAATAAACGGTAACCCCATTTGAACTTCGGCTAACCGCATTATTAAATCATCCATCCACTTCCCAAAGTAACCTGAAATAATTCCCAGAAATGTACCAAGTACTAATGAAATAATTACGCCACAAATCCCGACTAATAGAGATATACGTGCTCCGTAAATAATTCTACTTAGCAAATCACGCCCAACCTGATCTCCTCCGAGTAAGTATTGGGATTTACCAGTATCATCTAGCCATTTGGGTAGGTCAAGCCGATGTCCTAAGCTAGCCGCCCCCGGATCATAGGGAGCAATATAAGGCGCAAATATAGCACATAGTATCGTAGTGATAACCAATACTAAGCCAATTATGCCCGTTGGATTATTCTTCATGAATTTAAGAACGGTTACTATTTTATTGGCTTTTTTTATTTCGATTGCTTCTGTTTCCATTATTTGAGTCATTATTGCTCACCTCTTCCAGTTCTTATTTTCGGGTTAATCAATGAGTAGCATAAATCAACGATTAGATTAACTAAAATCATAATAAGTGCTAAAAGTATGATTCCTCCCTGGACTACTGGATAGTCTCGTTGATTAATAGAATCAACAATTAACCTTCCAATTCCAGGCCAAGAAAAGACTTGCTCGACAATAACTGCACCTCCTAATAGCCCCCCAAACTGTAAACCAACAAATGTTACAGTTGGCAATAAGGCATTGCGGAAAGCATGTTTAATGATCACTAGCCATTCTCTTATTCCTTTCGCCCGTGCAGTTGTGACGTATTGCATTTTAAGTACTTCCAGCATAGACGTACGAATTAATCGAACTAAAATACCAGATAGGATGAGTCCTAAGGCAACGGATGGCAAAACTAATGAGCTAACCCCATCAAAGCCGGATACTGGCAGCCATTTTAGTTGAACAGCAAAAATTAAAATTAGCATGAACGCCAACCAAAAATTAGGGAAGGAAATACCTAACAAAGAAAAAATACGACTAAACACATCAATGGATTTTCCTTTATAAATAGCGGATAGAATGCCTAACGGAACAGCTATTAACAATGCCACTGCCATCCCCCCTAAAGCAAGTGCAATTGTCGGCCACGCTCGTTCGAGTAACATCTCTAAAACTGGGCTATTGGAACGATAGGAAGTGCCAAAATCTAGTGTGACTAAATCCTTCATAAATATGATGTATTGCTCCCAAACAGGCTTATCTAAACCGAGTTTGGCTGTCAGTTCTTCTACTGCCTGCTGTGAAGGTTCACCAGCCCCAAACATTATACTTACGGGATCACCTGTCAAACGAATGGAGAAAAATATAATTAATGAAACCGCAATGATTACCAGAACGGTATGCGACAAACGTCGTAGAATATAGGAAAGCATAATTCCATCCTCCTAATGTGAAATGAAAGAGATAGTATGCTAGCATACTATCTCATAATTTTTTACTTACTCGACAGTGACACCTGCAAAATTAAAGCGGCCATCATGTGGTGGTTGGAAGCCTTTTATTCGTTTATTCACTGCGTATATTTCAACTTCGGAATATAAGTTGACTTCAGTTGCATCTTCATATAATACTTCTGTAAGCTCTTTAAAAACCTTTTGTCTTTCGTCATTATCAATAGTGGAACGCTCTGCTGCTAATAATTGTTCAACTTTGTCATTTTTATAGGATGGGTTCCAGAATTCTCCCTCGTGATACATTAAATAAGCTGTATTATCAAAGTCCAGCGTCCATCCGCCCCAGCCATTTTTATACATATGGCCGGCTTTTCCTTGAGGGATTAACTCTGATTGGAATGTCGTATTTTCCACACTATTAATAGATACTTTTATTCCGACTTCCTCTAAATAAAACGCTACTGCTTGTGCAATCTCTTTAAATGTTCCATCTGTACCTGGAATAAAGAAATCTAATGTAGTACCCTCAGGGACTTTCGCTTCAGCCAATAATTCTTTTGCCTTTTCAGGATCATATGGATATGGCTCTAAATCGTTGTTATAGCCAAATGATAAATCACTTTGGAATGAGCTTATAAGATTTCCATAGCCACCTAAAATTTCTTTTACAATCGTTTCTTTATCGATTGCATAGTTAATAGCTTGACGGACACGTACATCATCAACTGGCTTTTGCGCTGTATCAAAACGAATTGAATAAGCTGTAGGTGTAGACACTTCCATTAATTCAATAAAGTCAGTTCCTTCTGCTGTTGCAGCTTGGGAAACTTCCAAACGTGTCATAAGATCAATATTGCCTGTTTGTAATTCTGCAAGTGCTGTTGCTGTTTCCGGTATTACTTTAAATGTAACTTTATCTAGTTTAATAGCATCTTTATTCCAGTATTCTGCATAACGTTCAATTACCACTTGTTTATCTCGTTGATAATCTGTCATTTTAAATGGACCTGTACCAACAGGTTTCATATCAAAATTCTCTGCTCCCTGCTCTTGAATATATTTAGGTGGCACGATTACAGCACCATATCCTGATAGTTTTGTGAGTAATACTGGATCTATCGAATTTAAGTGCATAGTTACTTCATAATCACCCGTTACCTCCACATTATCGATGGAAGTGTAATTTGAATATTGAGGACCTTTTTGACCTTCATCACCTAGCAGACGATCAAAAGTAAATTTAACGGCTTCCGCATTAAATGGTTCACCATTATGGAAGGTAACGCCTTGGCGTAATTGAAAGACAATTGTTTTGTCATCTTTATATTCCCAAGATTCCGCTAACCCAGGTTGAATTTCTAAATCTAAAGAACGACTGACTAATCCTTCAAATACAGATGTTGCTACTGTACTCCAAGACAGTAAAAACGTATCAATAGGGTCCCAGTTTTGAGGATCTCCTGCCACACGGATAACTAATTCATTACCTCTTGTGAGTGCAGCGTTTTCTCCAGAAGTTTTGCTATTATTTTTACTGTCCTCTTTTGTTGATGTACCGCCACTACATGCTGATAAAATAATCATCATGCAAACTAGTAATAGCGCAAGCCATTTTTGTTTCTTCATTATTGTTCATCCCCTTTTATATTTGTGCTATTTATACGCCATAAGGATATGGCATCGAATAACCTAGTTCAGCCGAAATTAACGCAGCAGTTTCCCACAGTCCCTCTAAAAACATATTTATTTTTTCTTGTGGAAGTAGTGATTCTATGCCAGCAATACTAATGGAATACTCTACTTTTCGATCACTATTAAAAATCGGCACCGCTATTGATACAGTTCCTTCTTCTAGTTCTGACACACTGTAGGCATAGCCATTTTTCTTACCCAATTCAATTAATTCATGAATTTCTTTATCCGTATGAGGGGTTCCGCTCGCATATTTTTTTCGAGGTTTATGGAGGACCTCGTTAATTTTCTCTTCACCTTGAAAAGATAAAAGAATACGTGAGCAAGCACCTGCGTATAGTGGTGCTCTTCTTCCGACTCTTGTATATAATAGAACCGGTTTTAGACTTTCTATTTTTTCTATATAAAGGCCATCAGTTTCATCCAATACTACTAGTTGAACAGCCAAATCAAATTTCTGTTGTAACATTTTCATATACGGAATGGCTAACGAACGAATCTCTATTGAATTAGCAGCTATTGCCCCTAATTCAATTAGTTTATTCCCCAGTAAATAATGATCACTTAACACTACCTGTCCGCCACTTTGAACATATGGACGTTTTAATACGCCTAAATCCGTAAATGTTTTTAGAAATCTATGTAAGGTCGGTTTAGGAATATCAGTTTCTATAGCTAGTTCGTCTAACCGCCAAGAAGGTTTTTCTTCCGTAAATAACGTTAAAATATTGATCCCTTTTTCCAATGTTTTGCTCATGTTAATCGCTCCATTTGTTCTTCATAAAGTAAACAAGAAACTTCATGTTGATCACTAATTTTTTTTAATTTTGGGGGTGTCACTTTACAAATCTCCATACAGTTTGGACACCGCGTATGGAAGGTACATCCTGATGGCGGATTTGCTGGATTTGGCACATCCCCGCTAAGGACAATTCGTTCTTTAACCTTTGAAGGATGGGACTTCGGTAATGCAGAAAGTAATGCTTTCGTATAAGGATGTTTCGGATTATTAAACAATTCATGTTTGTCAGCTAATTCCACTATCTTACCTAAGTACATCACCCCTATACGATCACAAAAATGATGTACGACACTTAAATCATGGGATATAAAAATATAGGTAAGATTCATATCCCTTTTTAAATCTTTCATAATATTAAGCACTTGAGACTGAATGGATACATCTAGTGCCGATACCGGCTCATCTGCAACAATCAATTTTGGATTGGATACTAGTGCCCTCGCAATTCCAATGCGCTGTCTTTGGCCGCCTGAAAATTCATGTGGAAAACGATCTAGCTGCTTTTCTGTAAGCCCAACTTGTTTGGCGACCTCATAAACACGTTGTTTCCGTTCTTCCTTTGTACCGATTCCAAAATTCACTAAAGGTTCTTCAATTATTTTGAAAACCTTCATACGTGGATTAAGGGACGAAAAAGGGTCCTGAAAAATGATTTGCATATCACGACGTTTTTGGCGGACCTCCTTGGCGCTAAGTGTGGCTATATTTTCTCCGTTCAGCAAAATTTCGCCCTCAGTAGCTGTTAGAAGTTGAATGAGTGTTTTGCCCATTGTGGATTTTCCACAACCAGATTCCCCTACTATTCCTAAAACTTCACCTTCGTTTACAAAAAATGAAACATCATCTACTGCTTTTAAATTTCCCGAGCGCGATCCTTTCACTGGAAAATATTTTTTTAAGTGTTTAACTTCTAACAATGGACTGCTCATTTACAATTCCCCCTTCCACATCATCCTTTTCATATAACCAGCATCTAACTGTGCTACCAATGGACGTAGTAAATAGCTCTGGTTTACTTTTACATTTTTCAGTTGCAAATTCACATCGATCGAAAAATCTACAACCTGCTGGCATATCGGATGGTGATGGTACCACACCATCAATAGACGGAAGATACTCTTGTTCTGTCTCAATATCCGGCAATGAGTTTAGTAACCCTTTAGTATAGGGATGGAGCGGATGATCAAATAATTCCAACACATTTGCTTCTTCAACTATTTCACCCGCATACATCACAATCACTTTCTCACAGATTTCAGCAACAACTCCAAGATCGTGGGTGATTAAAATAATGGACATGTCCAGTTTTTCTTGTATATCTTTCATTAACTCTAAAATTTGTGCCTGAATAGTTACATCTAATGCTGTAGTAGGCTCGTCTGCGATTAATATTTCTGGTCCACAAGCCAATGCCATGGCAATCATTACTCGTTGTCTCATACCGCCAGATAATTGGTGTGGATATTCATTAACCACTTTATCGGGACGTGGAATACCAACAAGACGAAGCATATCAACTGCTCGCTCATGCGCTTCTTTTTTTGAAATATTTTCATGGCTATGAATCATTTCAATGATTTGGGAGCCAACTTTATACACTGGATTAAGGGAGCTCATCGGTTCCTGAAATATCATTGAGATTTTTTTCCCACGAATCTTTCGCCATTCCTTCTTCAATTTTTTATGAATTTGTTGTTGATCTATGTAAATCTCTCCACTTTGCCATTCAACCCCAGAAGGCAATAACCCCATAAGAGATAATGATGTCATACTCTTTCCACAACCAGATTCCCCTACAATCCCCAATGTTTTGCCTTTTTCAAGTTGAAATGACACCCCATTCACAATGGAAATATCCTTTTTATTTTGCTGAATACCTATTTTCAAATCCTTTACTTCTAAAATATTCAATCCCATTTTTCCCCCTCCGTTCCATATTATGAAACGCGATTCCATTTTTTAAAATCTTATCAGAGATTAATAGGTTATTTCAATAGTTTTCAGAAAAAAATAAAAATTCTATTTACTATAATTATTCCAAAAAAACAATTAATTACATTTATAAACCGGCAAGAAATCTTCCTACCTTTCATAAAATACAAAAAAGCATGGTCCCAAGTGCTCGGACCATGCTTATAATGTTTTTTTCTTGTATAATTTCTTATTTCAAATGTGCAGTCGCCTGTTTCATGACGTATTTCCCTACTCCAATATATATGGCTACAGCTGTTCCAATCAATACGAATGTCATTGCTGACCGCTCCTTTTCATATAAATTTAGTGTTTTTCTCTTGGCTTTCAGATCAAGACATTGAATTTGAAAATCATTCTCACTAATATATTATAAATTTCCTGTTAATTCGTCAAGACATACTTTCATCTTACCCTTTTTACATGGTAAGATGTAGAAAAGTCGGAAAAAGGATGCGGTAATGATGAGTAATTCGAAGTACTTTCAAACTATTTTAAACGGGACTATTCACGCTTTAAAATCAATTCTTCCTATGGATATAGAAGTAAAGTCGCCTAGTATTATATCTGAACCCTTTCAACAGCAGCAAATGGGTGTATTAATTGGTTTAATCGGAGATTTAAAGGGTCGCGTCATCATTGACTCCTCTCCTGAAGTGTTCAGTGGAATCGGTAGTACGATGTTTGGTATGCCGCTTGAAGGAGAAATGTTAGAATCCTTTACAGGGGAATTTGGTAACATGATTGCAGGAAATTTATGTACAGCTGTTGGGCAAGAAAGCTTAGAAATTGATATCACTCCGCCAACTGTGATGGTGGGCAATACAAAATTATATGGCTTTGAAAAGGCTTTTGCTCTCCCAGTTTCGGTCCCAAGCGTGGGTGCCCTAACTGTTCTATTAACAATTGAGGAAGAAGTGGAGTAGAAAGCTAGGTTTAAAGTCTATGCCAAATAAGACATTATATGCAAGAGGATACAGCATATATGTTTTAAATTTGCCGTTCGCCTAGAAGAGTTGATAGGACTTCATTAAAATCTATTTTTCTTATTAAAAAAGAGCTAAATATAATAATAAAACAAGCTATTTCAATGACTTTTGAGATGGCTTGTTTTTTTCTCCCCTAAATTCTTCACACTTTCTTCACACAATTTGTTTAGAAGTGTGATTTTTTTCACATCAAATTGCATCGGATTTATATATGATGACTGTAAGAAACACCAATTATAAAAGCGTAGGAGGAGCAAAAATGGCAAATAAAAAGAAGTCAGATGAGAATTTAAAAGGTTCACTCTATGCAGTCTTTGGAGTAGGTATCATCATTATTTTACTTTGGGTGTACTGCTTTGATTTGTTCATTGGACGGTTTTAATCTACGAAGAAGGGACAGAAACATATGCACATACATAAGTATGAGAAGTATTGGCTTGTGTTCGGAGTTGCTACTTTAGTCGCATTCCTAATCATTCTCGGTATCGGGGCATTTCATCAAGGCTCCCACCCGAACAATGGTAAAAAAACACTAGATTACGAGAAAGTGAAAGAGACAGCCCCTTTTGATAATCCAGGAGTCCATAAGGTACAGGGCAAAGATTGGGATTATGAGGTAGTCGTAATAGCTTCTGCATTCAATTATAATCCTCCACAAATTGAGGTACCACTGGGTGCAAAAGTAAAATTCATCGCAACAAGCGAGGATGTCATGCACGGTTTTGAGGTTGCAGGTACAAATATTAATATGATGCTTGAGCCTGGTTATATTTCAGAATATGTAACAGTAGTCAACAAAGTAGGCGAGTTTTTAATCGTATGCAATGAATATTGTGGTACAGGACATACGATGATGCACTCTATGTTAAAGGTGGTGGATTCAAATGAGTCACACTAATTCAATGGCAAAAGTAGATCGTCGCGATGCAAAGCTAGCAATGGCGCATATATATGTGGCATTTATCGCATTGCTATTAGGTGGTCTTGCCGGTTTATTACAAGTATTTGTACGTTCTGGTCAATTTACATTACCAGCGGGCATTGGCTATTACCAAGTGTTAACCGTACACGGAGTATTACTCGGTCTTATTTTAACTACATTCTTTATTTACGGTTTCCAAATTGCTAGTGTTAGTCGTACTTCTGGTACATTTACTAATAGTCAGCGCAGACTTGGCTGGATCGGCTTTTGGTTAATGACAATTGGTACAGCCGCTGCGGCAACAATGGTTCTATTAAATAAAGCAACTGTTCTTTATACGTTTTATGCACCGCTAAAGGCACACTGGATTTTCTATTTAGGCCTTACATTAGTCGTAGTTGGTTCTTGGGTTGGCGGCGCAGGTCAAATTTTACGTTATGCTCAATGGCGCAAAGAAAATAAAGGTAGCGGTCAGCCTAGCCCATTATTATCGTTTATGGTGGTTGTTAATAATTTAATGTGGTTCGTTGCAACACTTGGTGTGGCAGCTTCAGTATTAATCCAACTGTTACCATGGTCATTAGGTTTAATTGAACGTGTCGATGTTGCCTTATCTCGTACCCTTTTCTGGTATTTCGGTCATGCACTTGTATACTTCTGGCTATTACCTGCTTATATGGTTTGGTACGTGATTATTCCAAAGGTCATTGGCGGAAAAATTTTCTCCGATTCTTTAGCAAGACTTTCGTTTATGCTGTTCTTACTCTTCTCTATTCCTGTTGGGATTCACCATCAGTTAACAGAGCCTGGTATTGATGGTACATGGAAGTTCATTCAAGTTGTATTAACATTTGCTGTAATCGTTCCATCGCTAATGACAGCCTTCTCGATGTTTGCCATGTTCGAATTACGTGGCCGAGAATTAGGTGGAAAAGGACTGTTCGGATGGTTCAAAAAATTACCTTGGAAAGATTCTCGTTTCTTCGTTCCATTTATCGGTATGGTGGCATTCATTCCTGGTGGTGCTGGCGGTATTGTCAATGCCTCCTATCAAATGAACCAATTAATCCATAACACTATTTGGGTGACAGGGCATTTCCACTTAACGATTGCAACTGCTGTTGTTTTAACATACTTTGGTGCGGCCTTCTGGTTAATTCCTCATTTAACAGGGCGTACTTTAACAAAGGCTTTAAATAATCTTAGCAATTTCGCTGGTATCTTATGGGCAGTCGGTATGACAATTATGTCTTCGGCTATGCATATTGCTGGTCTTATCGGTGCACCTCGTCGTTCAGATTACTCAGAATATGGTGGTGCTTCACAGGCATATGATTGGATTCCGTATCAGATTGCACAAGCTGTGGGCGGAACGATTCTCTTTATCGCCATTCTAATAATTATTTATATCGTCGTGAAATTAGCTTGGTTCGCTCCTAAGGGTGAAGAGGAGTTCCCTATTGGGGATGTACATGAGCTTAGTGGACCAACACCAGCTATTTTAGAAAACTTTAAAGTATGGCTTGTCATATTAGTAGCCTTAATTTTATTCGCTTACACCGTGCCAATTTTCGATATTATTTCGAATTCACCAGCTGGCTCCAAAGGCTATCAATTGTGGTAAGTATTTAGAAAAAAAGCGATTTCTCATTTCCGAGAAATCGCTTTTTTCACATTATAATTGATACAGTTCCGTTTATTTATCTTGTAGATAGTCTGCTAGGTACTTGGCATTTAAGCCTTCAAAAGTACCTGTAGTAAAACGATCATTAATTCCCCAAACTATTACAGAAGCAAACAAAAAACTACAGTTATTCTTTCTGACTTTGTATAGATTTTATACTTATTATCTTTATTTTCACCATCACTATTGTTATTCATTTTTAACCACCCCTTCAAATTTTTTTATTTCGAAATGATAAGGATTGTCAAACAGTTATATACTCAAATGTGCAGGATCATACACCGTGCCTGCACTATTTGTCTATACAATCCTTGACAGTGAAAACGCGGAAACAACACCATTAAAAAATAATCTAGCATCGTGTTTTATACAACAAAAAAACTTGAAAGAAATATCCCTTCAAGTTTTTTGATTCTTGCTATTTGTGTATAATCCGATATAAAAATGCCACAAACTGCGCTCTTGTTACTGGCTCATTTGGGTGGAAGTTGCCATTATCGCCTAATGTAATTCCTTCACGCTCTAACACCGCAATATAGCCTGAACTCCAATGGGTGCTATCCACATCTACAAATGAACTTGCGCCCTCTGGTGTTAGCCCAAGCAAGCCAACAAGAACTTTTGCTAATTGCGCTCTTGTCATATTTTCTGTTGGACGAAAAGCACCGTTTGACCCGTCTACAATGCCTGCTTGTTGCAATACTTGTATCGCCTCATAATAAGGGTGTGTGGACGCCACATCCGAAAAATCATCCGCTTCTGTTACTTTTTTTAGTGAAAATGATCTTGTTAGTAAAACTGCCACATGCATACGACTAATCGGGGCATTCGGACGGAAAGTACCATCTTCATAGCCTTGAATAATACCAAGTGTCGCTAGTTCCTCCATCATCGCTTTTGCCCAATGTCCTTCTACATCGCTAAATGTCACGATTGGTTTGGATGGTTTTGGCTCTTGTGGAGATTCAGATTCTTCCACAGGTAACTCTATCCATTTGGCATAAAGAGAAATATTTTCTCGCACAAGGATTTCCTCTGCCCATCGTTTTGTTAGTGCTTCATCCTGATACCATCCATTAAAGCGATAACCAACTCTTGTTGGAACAGGTAAATCGTTAACTTTTGTATTATAGAGAATGTCGATTGGCGCTATCACTGTGCCACCATTCGTATGTAACGTGATTTTCACTTTTGTTGGTGGCGAGTAGTCATTGTCATCTGATACAGGTGGTGGATTACTATCTCCGCCTGTCGTTGGTGGTTTCACTGTCCACTCGGCATACAGTGTGACATCCATTTTCCTCATTTTGAATGTTGCTTTTTCAGCATACGATGTCCCTTTGCCATCTGCTTGCGTGTTCCAGCCTTTAAACATATAGTTCGTTCTGACAAGTTTACCGCTGTTGTCTTGCACCGTTACACTGTCATTTTCTTCATATGCTTTGTTATCTTGTGGCACAGTACCACCAGTTGCGCCATTTTTATCATATGTGACGGTGTATGTTGGGTTGGTTGTCCATTTCACATACAATGTGATGGCTTCTGTGACGACATCTGTAGTGAAATCCCATGGTACTACGAATGCATTATCCTTATACCATCCATCAAATGTATAGCCTAGTTTTGTCGGGACTGGCGGTGCTGTCGCTTTTGCGTTGGGAGTAACGAATTGTGAGGCTACCATACTACCCCCATTGCTGTTAAACGTCACTTCATACTGTGTTGCGTTCCATTTCGCAAACAGCGTCGTATCTCCTGTTACTATATCTTTTGTAAAGTCCCACAAGTTCGTCAGGGCAGCCTCTTTATACCATCCATCAAATGTATAACCTGTTTTAGTTGGGACTGGCGGTTCTATCAGCATTGTGTTAGGCGCGACGGTTTCGGGTGCTACAGTTGTACCACCATTTGATTCATAGCTTACCAAAAAGGGACCCTCTTCCCATTTTGCGTATAGAGTAATATCTTGATCTATTACTATTTCTTCTCCAATATTATAATCCGTTCCACTTCCATCTTGCTTATTATTCCACCCTATAAATGTATAGCCTACTTTCTTTAAACTCCCTTGATTTTTTACAATAAATGTTTTTGTAGTGTTTCCTGTGTAGTCTTCCGATAGTCCACCACTCGTTTGTCCATTCCCATCATATGTGATTTTATTCGCTATTTCTTCAAATGCAAATCCATTTGCATCAGCATATTCTTTTGCTTTAGATGGAATAATCCCTAATATCTTCGTGTTATTAGGAATAGAATTTTGCAATAGTACTGTATTAGCACCAAAAACCGTTATCGTTTTCAAATCATTTCCAATAAATGCGTTTTCACCTATTTGTTTTACGCTGCTTGGTATCGTGATACTCGACAGATTATTATTAGCAAAAGCAAAAGATCCAATCCATTCAAGCTGATTCGAAAGTATTACCGATGTCAGTTGATTATTCTGAAAAGCTTCGTAAGAAATTAACTTCGTACTATTTGAAAATTCTAAGGAGGTCAGTTGTTTATTTTTAAATGCACCTAACCATATTGTAGTGACAGGTTTTCCACCTAACATGTCTGGTAAAACTAAATCATTTCTATTAGTTCGCAAATCGCCATAAATTGTTACCCCACCTGGATAATATTGATCTGTTACTACGCCCGTTTGATTGTCATCATAATTAAAATCATTTTCTATACTAGTTGCAAAAACTATATTATTAGAAAATAATATGCAAAAGGAAAAGAAAATTATGGGGATGAAATATTTAAACTCACTCATTTTTCGCAAATTGTGTTGCTCCTTTCATTTTTGATCATTCCTTCTGTTGCAGTTATCTAGATTTCTACAATAGCCCAATGTGGAGAATGGACATCGCTAAATGTAGACATTGTGAATACTTCTAGAGCTGGTCGTTCAAATAATTGGTTGATTACCTTCACTTCTTTTGCTTGTTAAAAGGCAAAACCCCCTATTTTTCAAAGGCATAATTCCACATAGACATAACGCCCTCTGGTAAATACATATCGCTTAATTCTACTACCGGGAAACAGAGGACGATACTGACAAATGTTAATAATGCGACAATTAACATTCCAAATGAGGATTCAACATGATAGTTTGAGGTTAAAAAATTTGTTTTAGTGTTGCTTTCAAGACCCATTTACCTCTGATTTTCTTACATCACCAACCATAAGGATTCTTTTTTTATTTCAAGTCCACATCCCATCTAGTATTGGAATAAGGAGTAGTGCTCCGACTATAACTGAAAATATTATTGCAAATTTTCTCTAATGTAACCCCATTTCATTTTCTAATTATTGATAGACATATTTTCCAATTAATTACTGTATTATTAGTATTCGTTAACGAATACTAAAATTCTACTAGATAGAGCCTGCTCCGTTAGTTTAAGTAGAAAACTCACAATCTTACTAAATATTTCAACAATACTATTCAATTTTATTGAAAACGTTCCTCAACAATCTGGCCATATAATGAGGTCGAGCGCTGATCCTTATTACAGAATCGCGCCCGATTGTGGAAGGTTGGTTTTCAACTAAAGCCCCCTTTACTTTAAGTACAAAAATTCTCAAGCACATTAAAATTTCGTAAAATCCCTTTAGGTTTTCATTTAAATTGTCCTTAAATTTAAAAATTCTAAACCATTTCTGAAATCCCTGTCTTATAATTATGTTTTTGGCTTTTATGTCTTCTATTTGCTACTCGGAAAAAAATCAGGTAATTAACAATGTAAAGCAGCAAAGCGTTTTTCTAGATATTTACACAATCAGGAAATCTTAGTAAAAGATGTTTACAAACAATTTAAATATAGTTATACTTACAAAGTAAACAAAAATTCTTAAGGAGGTCGAATGAAATGTTCATTATCGTTAAATTGATGTCATTGGTAGCTACAACTTCAGTAAAAATGAAAATCACACATTCGACCAGATCGGAATGGATCGCTTAAGGTTTTTTTGTAATTAAGCATGCCCATACCGCAGGGAGAAGTGTGCCCCTGCGGTATTTTTGTGCCTTTTTTAACCGTAGGGGAGTCTCTCTACGGTTTTTTTTATTTTTCATGGTCATTTAAGGAGGTGATAATAAATGATGTTAAACATTTTTGCTCTCACGATAACTATTACAAAACGTGAGATCTCTCTGGAGAAAGCACTTCATAATGAAAATGCGAAAAAAATCTTTGAAGAGAACCGAAGAAAAGTAGAAAGTTATATTCGTATTCGTCAATATTAATTTTGTAATTTTAAAAAACTGAAAGGTGGGAATTTAAATGATTTATATGATCAAAAGTCGTCATGCAGTATTATGGTTGGAGAAAGACACAACCACCAGATGAAGTAATATAAAGTGGTAATACAGCTATTTAATTTTATAATCTCCGTAAAGCTAACCCGTTCTAATCTAAGACGGGTTGCTTCAGGAGGTATTTTGCAATTTTTAAGCGATATTTTAAACATACGACAACAAAATACATTTTAATCTCGCATCCGTCTCTAAACAATTCACAGTATTTGCAATTTTGTTAATAGAGCAAGAGGGTAACTGAATTTAGACGATTAAACGTTTACTATAAATTATAGAGATAGAACTAGGAGGGAAAGTAATGACTAAAAAGCAAAAGATTATAATTGTTGGTGCAGGGATTGTTGGTGCATCTATTGCTTATAATCTATCAAAGAAAAATCAGGATGTCACTTTAGTTGAGAGCCATTCAAAAGCAGGATGTGGTGTAACATCAACTTCCTTTGCTTGGATCAATCCTTCAGGGCGTGTTCCAGATACCTTTCAACATTTGTATGACGGCTCATTAGCAGAATATCATGTATTGGAAAAAGAGATCCCAGAATTAAAGGTAGATTGGAACGGCTCCCTTTCATGGGGAATTCCTGTAAACATCCATAAATCTTATATAGAAACAATAACTCGCCAGCAAATATCGGATTTAGAACCTCATTTAAAAGAATATCCAAAGGAAGCTCTATATGCTTTTAAAGAAGGTGCAATAGACCCTAATATTCTAACGAATCTTTTAGTAAAGAAAGCGCAAGAAAATGGGGTAAATATATTGTTCGACACAAAAGTAACACAAATTAAAAAGGAGGACGCTAAAGTTGTTGGCATACATACTTCAAAAGGGTTTATAGAATCAGATGTCATTGTATTGGCAACTGGTACAACTTTACCTGAGCTTTGTAAGCCTCTTAGTATTGATGTTCCTGTTGAAGCATCACCTTCTATTATTATTCGTATGAAATCTCCAAGAAAGCTTATTCACACATTAATTTCTAATTCAAGATTTGAGGCAAGACAATTATCTGATACTACTATAATTGCTGCTGAGGATTATTTGGATGACCATGGAGAAAACGGACCTGAAGAGGTTGGAAGAAGAGCTTTTGATACCCTTCGAAATGATTTAAAAAAAGGAGAATATCTAGAGCTAGATAGTATTCAAGTAGGGGAACGACCAATGCCTAAAGACGGCTACCCCATCGTTGGTTTTCATGATCAAATAAAAGGACTTTATTTAGCAGTTATGCATTCCGCAATCACGTTATCTCCTGTTATTAGTCGATTGGTTGCGAAGGAAATCGTAGATAATGTGCAGTTAGAAGAACTAGAAGGTTGTAGACTATCTCGATTTTACCCAATAAATGAATAATGCTTCAATGTTTTTGTAAGGCTGGTTTCCTGTAAGAAATGTAGATAAGAGCATGTTTTGATCAATCTTTTGTTCAAAACATGCTCTTTAGATTTGTTCTCAAATCAAGGATTAATATTATAATTGTCAATCTCAATCTTCCTTTCTCAAAATTCACATGATACTCTTCCACTATCCTACCTATACAGCGCTTAAAAAGCGTCAATTGCTCGTTTATAGCGGTACGTTCAAGGCTTATGCCAAAATGTATGAGCGTGGTGAATTGGACAGCTACAAGGAAACGGACGATGCAATTTATACCCACTTGCTGCGTTCCCTTTGGAACAACTCGAAGTATGAAAGTACGTTGCAAGAATTGACACCTGAAGAATTTGAGAAGTACAACGAAAGAGCGTTGAAAATTGAAGAATCTGACGAAGTAGAGGAATTAAGAAGGTGTTTTTGAAATAGCAAAGGAGTAGCGAATGCTACTCCTTTTTGTTTTTGATAGAGTTGTTCAATGAGCTTAGTGTTAGCGTGATATCATATCTTGAGAGAAAGGTTGAATGTAATAAAAGAAAGCGATACAAAAGCTGATACAAATACAGATAACTAAATTTTTAAAGAAAACCTTTTTAGTTATTGTGTTATTATTTACTAATTTTTCAATTATTAAGTTGATTACTAAGACTATAAAAAAAATGAAAATAAAGTTGTATAAAAATAGCATGTTTTTAACCTCTCTTGTTAATTTTTGTAAAATTCGTAATAATACATATTTTACCAAATGACTAGTAAATATTGTATTATTATACTATCATTGTTAACTGAGTACAGCAATAGAAAGGGAGAAGGTATTATGAGAAAAATAAAATTAGGTGTTGCTTTTATTTCTAGTTTTTTACTGCTTTTTACTTTTGGTTTTATTAATAGTGCAAAGGCTCAAGAAAATGATCTAATTGATCAGGAACAATTAAATGCTGTTGAATCAGCATTAGATGAAATAATTGTTAAAGTAAACGAGCAAATTGAAGAAGGAAAACGTGATATTTCTGAAACTAGTTATGTTCCTGAAGTTAATAATTTTGTAAGTATTAAATTTTCGGTTGGAGAAGTTCCGAAGTCGAATGAATTAATGAGAGCAGCAGCAGCTAGCGGAAAACAAACATTTAGAGCAGAAATAAATGGTGTTTCATTTACGCATACTTTAATAGGGGATTTTACATATTCTTCAGGGAAATTGACAGCAGTTTCAAAAGATAACACGCAGGCTAGTGGATTCCTCTTTTCACATGATAAATCTGAAAGTGTTTCAAAATTAGATCCGAGTCTTTGGCAAATTAAAAGTACAGTTGCTCATAAATATTTAGGTGTTGTAGGTGGACTTACTGGTACAGGATATACAAGTTATATAGTAATGAATTTATATGGTAGTGGTGATGCGAGATTAGAACGTGCCAACTATAATTCTGGCGTCTAATTGTTATGTATATAAAAAAAGAGTAGCGAATGCTGCTCTTTTTTCTTTTTGGCTAGGCAGTAGCTGGAGGGTGAAACGTGGCGGTGGTCAATCCAAATTTGCGGTACCGGACCGAGGAGAGGATAAGGAGCAGATTTGGATTGACAACCTCACAGTACTCGAACCCCCTCTTTCCTGTTTTCACCACATTCTGGCCCTTTAATGGAGGAAGGCGCATTCCTTATTAAAGAAATGCGCCCTTTTGTAGAACAATTGTAGCCTCATCGAAAGGTATTTCTTCACCATTCACTAGAACATTGATTGTATCGTGCGTTGAATCTATCGTTAAATAATATACATTCCGCTTTATATCTTTATCTTGTGGGTTAAGTTCATTAAATATTATATTTACTATATTATCCTGCGGGTCTAAGTCTGCCTCTATTTCCCCATTGGAATGAAAAATAATATAATAACCTTTTGTACCGTCATTAATTGATTGGAGTTTTAAATTGGAATCAATATGCTCTTCAATTTTTCGAGGTACATTTTCAATTTCACTAAAACTTAATTTTGATGAATTACAGGCTGATAAAATCAACATAGCAAAAAGTACTGAAACAAACATCTTTTTCAATGCTTTCACCTCCTCCATCAAATGACCCGTTAATTGAATTATAACCTTCCCAAAGCGTCGTTTGGGGACCTTTCATAAAAGAATATTATTCAATAAAATGGCCCTTAAATGCAAATAGACGCATTCCTTATTAGAGAAATGCGCCCGATTGTGGAAGATTATAAGCATAATTCTTGTTAACTAAAGCCCCCGTTTGTTGAACAAGATAATTTGTTTACCCTTCAACAATTGCAAGATATCTTTTGATTTCTCCTTCAGATTCAACAATTAAAATATCTCCTCGTCCTTTGGTTGAAAAAATCTTTGTACCAACGGGAAGTTTATTGGACATCTCATCTTTAAAATCTGTATTAGTATCATTTATTATTTTTATTTCACCGATTTGAATATCTTTTGTTAAAGATAATTCTTCAACCCAATCAATATTAGTTTTGTAGAAAACTCCATCATACTGAAAAATATCAGCATCAGAATCTAATGTTAAAACTTCTTCGGCATCTATACTGTCAATTGATACTGTTGTAGTTCCCCCTTGAATATTGCATCCTGTAATCATGAATAAAGCTAATACAATCAAACCATAGAATAACTTTTTTATTTTCAATCCACCCACCTCTTTTATATAGACACAAATTGTCTTCCAAAAGTTACATATTCAACTAAATTGCTTCGTTAGTTTAAGTACTTTTCTTCACAATTCTCGCGTCCAATAATTATTATATTTAAATGGAACTTTCCATGAATAAAGGCGCTTTCCTTATTTTAATCTGCACCCCAAATGTTATAGTCGTGTCTAACATTTAGGGTACAGATCAATTTCAAAAAAGCGCCCTATTATTGAATAAGCTATTGCATGATGCCTTCATATTGTGCAGTAATATATTTATAATTCCCCCAAAACCTTCACAGAATTGTCACTTACGAAGTATTTATAAAATTTATATACTTACTCAAGTAACGAAAGGAGTGTTGACGTATGCCAACTACTAGAAAAGAAAGTCTATATTTTGGTTTAATAATGTGTTTTGGAATGGTACTTTTTATGACCCTTTATAACTTCTACCTTAATGATATATTTGGGCAAATTTCTTTCTTAGGTGGAATTACTGATTTTTTTATAGGTTTTATTGTTGCTATCATTCTTGACTTGTACCTAGTGGGACCTATAGCTAAAAAAATAGCATTCAAATTAACAGCAAATACATCAAATGTTCTATTTAAGATTCTAACAATATCTACATGCATGGTTATTGGAATGGCTTTTTTTATGTCTATTTATGGTTTGATAATAAGTTATTTTCACAATGGATTGTATTCCAATTCTGTTATTAAAGAATTCCTTTCTGTGTTTTGTAGGAATTTTATTGTAGCATTGCCTTTGCAAATTATTGTTATGGGGCCAATTGTACGTTTTTTATTTAATAAGTTTATAAAAACTTCTCAAAATAATTTAGTTTTAAAAAATTAAGCTGAAACTATATTATTTACGTTTTAAGTAACCTTAGAGATTTATTCTTTTTGGTTACTTTTTTACTGAACATTTTCTTTCAAGTATGCAAAACCACTTTTAAAGGTTAACTAAAAAGACACAACTCCTTTTATAGGGATGGCGACCTATAATGGAATAACTAAATATGATTTCAATTATAAAACAAATTATTTCTCCCAAATTAATACAGCACGTTCTAAAACTGAATCCCAAGAATCCTTTCCAGCAACGATTTTTTCTACATCATAGTCCACATAATACACAGCATCAATTTTTTCACTTTCATCAAACTTCCAGATATAATCCTGCTCATTGAGATTCTTCTCGTTATTAATTAGGCTTCTTGAAGGCGAATCAGCAATTGTTTTTGTATAAAAGATAAAACTCACATTCTTCTTCTCACCGTCAATTACCATTGGACTAGGGTAGGTCCCGTGAAAAGTAGCATAACTTTTTCCGTAATAATGAGAAACCAATTGGTTATCATTTTGCATTTCAATTTTAAATAGATTTTTCGAGTACGGAATAACCCTTTCATAATAAAAAATACATAGATACGCTCCTAATAAAATGATAGCTGTAGCAAATATGGAGGCAAGTGAAATGATTACTTTTTTCATACGCCATTTTTTACCAACACTCTTAAATAGAGAGACTTTATTGTCTACTGGAATATAAAGATCTCGTTTCATGGATTCGTACTCCTTTTGACATTTATTACAATGCTGTAAATGCTCATCTACCATTTCTTTTGTATCTTGACTAACTACTTCATCAATATAGAGAGGTAAAATATCTTGAATGATTGTGCATTTAACCTCTTTCATGACCCATCTCCTCCATATACTCAATAATTTTTTTCCTCGCTCTGTAATAGGTCACTCTTGCCCATCCTGCACTTTTTCCGAAAAGATGCCCTATTTTCTCAAAGGGTAATTCACCAAAAGTACGTAGTGAAAAGACCTCCTTATACGGCTCATTCATAGAGTGAAGAAACTGATGAACAGTAAAGGCATCTTCCTCGTTCATCAAATGCTTTACAATTTGCACGCCCATATTTGATTCTTCTACTACATCTGAATCTATTTGTCGTTTCTTTTTTTTGTAGTGCGAGAAATATGTATTTTTTGCAATTGTATAAAGCCACGCTCGAATATCTTTAGAACCATCAAATTTTTCAATTGATTTTAACACTTTAAAAAATACCTCTTGCGTAATTTCTTCAGCTATACTCTCATCGTGGCTTAATGATCTGATAAACAAATAAACTTCTTTAAAGTATTCGCGATAGATTTCTTCAAAGTCGATCTCTTTTCACCTCTTTCACTTATATAACTCCCAGAATTTAATTACGTTACAAAAATTTTAAATATTTTACAATGGGCAATTATGTTATTTTTAATCTCCAATTGATTCAGGATCAACATACTATATTTAATTTTCAATTAAAATAGGCATATTCAAAAGAATATACCTCATCATTCTTTAACTACTTCTATAATTTAGGCACAATATCATTTCCAGATGCAACCAATTAATACCCAATTTTTTCCTAACGGCCCTTTAACAAAGGCATACGGCATAACTCTTTTTCAAGAATAGCGCCCGATTGTTGAATATGAGGGTATTTCCATAATCTGATTATTATATTTAATTTTTTATCGGTTTACCATAACATATCAAAATGAGGTTTTATTAAAATGAAAATAAGAATTATAATTGGTTGTGTTAGAATGGTTTGAAGGTTGTTATTTCCAAGTCTTCATGATACTAGTAAATTCACAGACTTCTAACCTGAAAATAGTTTAAATTTTCGAGGGTGATAATTTGAAAATTTCAATAGAAGAAATAAGTAGAGAACTGGAAGAAGAAATCCTCATTAAGTGTCATGAGGTAGACGAAGAAATACATGAAATCGTAAGTAAACTAAAAACTGAGACTCTCATAATACTCGGATCTATATTCGTTCAGAGGATGGAAGAGTAACGATGATCAATTCAGATTTTAGAAAAGAATTCGAAAATAAGAATAAGGGTCTTTATTCGAATGAAGAACAGTACAATCTCATTCAAAAATGGATGAAACTGCGAACAGACGATATGAATTTTGTCATTGATACTATACTTACAAAAGTCAAAAGTGACAATGACCCTATTTTTCAACATATCAATACAGAGAAAATTGGTGTGTTTGGGCACTCAATGGGAGGTGCTGCAAGTGTGTGGCTAGGCAGAACACGCGATGATGTAAGTGCAGTAGCAAATATCGATGCCCCTTTCTTTAGTGAACTTGTTTATAATAAAGCAGATGATAATTTTATAGCAAGTAGCAAAACCTATACAACCCCACTTTTTAACATTTATTCGGACGATGTTTGGAGACAATTGGATAGTGTTCCTGTTTATGTAGCGAATAAACTCAACAATAAACAGTTGGAAGGAGCATATACTACCCATTTTAAAGGGGCAAAACATTTAAGTTTGACCGATTTACAGCTTTTCTCGCCTATACTTGCGAATAAGCTGCATGGTGGAAAACCCAACATCAATCCATATTACTGTATTGAAATAGAAAATGAATTAATTCTTAAATTTTTTGACTATGAATTAAAAGGCATTGGTCATTTCAATCCCAAGAAGACATATTAATTTCGTATCTAAATAGACTTAGGTTTTGTACAAAATTCCTGCCATACCTGGCAACACAAAGAGACTGCGACTTAACTAATGAGCTCTCTGCGAAAGCCGTATCTACTTATGATACGGTTCACCATGCATAATGCTATATAAGCAAATATTTATTCGACAATCTGAACACCAAAGTTCATCCTAAAAATTACTAGTTATAATGTTGCACATTTTATAAACAATACGGATGAAACATGTTAATTACTTTAAATATTGACTTGTAATTGTAGTAGCGATAATCATATTTGCTTACACAATTCCAATCTTCGAAATTATTACGAATTCATCATCTGGCTCAAAATGCTTTATGCTTTGGTAAGGATTTTTTCAAAGCAACAAGCGATTTCTCATTGTAGAGAAATCGCTTGTTTTTTTATAATTGATATAACTTAGTATATTTATCCAGCAAATAATCGGCTAAATACTTGGCATTTAAGCCTTCCCCTGTCGCTTCTTTTAGCAATTCGAATGGTTTTTTCAATGCCCCATATTGATGGACCTTGTCTGTTAACCATTCTCGAATTGGTAGCAGCTCGCCCTTTTCTAGTAGCTCATCAAAATGAGGAATATCCTTATCCATCGCATGCTTCCATTGTGCTGCATAAATCATTCCTAACGCATAAGATGGGAAGTAACCAAACATACCACCTGACCAATGCATGTCTTGTAGTACTCCCATTGCATCTGTCTCAGGGCGAATGCCTAAGTATTCCTCGTACTTATCATTCCATACTTGTGGGAGATCCTTCGCCTGTAATTCTCCATTGAACAGGTCACGTTCAATTTCATAGCGAATCATGATATGTAGTGGATACGTTAGTTCATCTGCTTCAATACGAATGAAAGATGGTTCTACCATATTAATGGCACGTAAAAATTCGTCTAATGCAACATCACCAAATTGTTCTGGTGAGAAATGTTGAAGGCGCTCGTAGTTATGCTCCCAGAACTTTTCATTTCTGCCGACAAAGTTTTCATAAAATAATGATTGGGATTCATGAATCCCCATTGAAGTACCAGTAGCTAATGGCAAACCTGCAAGTTTTTCATCAATGTTTTGCTCATACATTGCGTGACCGCACTCATGAATGGTACCAAAAATGGCCGAACGGAAATCACTTTCATCATACTTAGTGGTAATACGAGCGTCACCATAGTTTAAGCCGATCATGAATGGATGGACACTTTCATCCAAACGGCCAGCATCAAAGTCGTAACCAAGTTGAGCTAGCATTTCTAGTGATAGTTCACGCTGAGCTTCACGTGGAAAATGCTTAAATAACATGCTTGTATCTGGTTTATTCGATGAATCAGCAATTTTTTGTACAAGCGTTACAATGGATTCTCGTAAATCACCAAATACTTGGTCTAATACATCTGTCGTCATGTCAGGTTCATATAAATCGAGCAATGTATTATATGGAGATCCATTTTTAATGCCCCAATATTGAATGAATTTTTTTTGCCATTGAATAATTTCCTCTAAAAATGGAAGGAATAATTCAAAATTATTGCTTTCCTTTGCTTCTTCCCAAGCCGTTTCCGCCTTCGATTGTAGAATAACAAATTCTTTATACTCTTCAGCAGGGATTTTTTTATTTTGATCATAATTCTTTCTTACTTCTTCTACTAAACGAAGTGTTACATAATCAAGATCTGATTTTTTTGTCTCTAAGGCTAATAGTAGATCACCTAATTCTTCACTCGTTTGCATATCAAATAAGGAGGCTGATAATGTACCTAATACCTCTGAACGTTGTGCTAACCCTTTTTTAGGTGCTCCCGTTCTCATATCCCAATAAATCACATTAAGTGCTTCCTCATAATGCTGCATCTTTTTAACATAGTCAGTAAATTGTTGAACAGTCATGCTTTCATCCTCCTTGTGCTATAAGTTTATCATATTTTCGAAAATTTTGTATATTGTGGACCGTTTAGTAGTTTTACTCAATTTTTTCATTTTTCACTTTATCTATTATTTTTAAATACTGTGTATCTCCGAGCCCATATTGAGGAAAGAGGCGAAATAATTGTGGTAACATTTCCTGTGGAGACTGATCAAGATGTTTCTTAATATACGTTGAAATATCATTTTCTTCTTTTAAATAGTCAAAATATAATTGAATGCCTTGATACATTACTGGTAAAAGCGTTGCCTCTGGGATACGATGACGGATCAAAACGTCTTGATAAATCTTTAAATAGTCTCCAAGCATGATCTCAATTTCATCCACATCATAGGTCTCTTCCTGTACCATATGGAAATAAACCTTGCCTTCGTATTTTTGCTGCTCCAGAAAAGCAAGTACAGTTAGTAAGTTCATTTGACAAAACATATCATCTCCAAACCATAAAACGATACATTGATAGTTTTTGATCCACAATGACTTTAAAGGATTCACTGTTATACGCTCATAGTCCTGCACCGTTACTTGGTGTCCAGCGGCACGAATGTTGTTAAATTCTTCACCAAAAATGGGGCTAGCTGTTGGATTGGTACACATGGCTTCATTAAAAGGTACATAATCACTGCTCCCCATTAATTGCTGTTTCGAAAACTCCTCGTACATCATTTGACCATTTAAAACATTCAATACCGCTTGATCATATTGCGCATGCATTTTCTCTTGCAATGCTTCAATTTTTAATTTTGAAGAAATATCCATTGTAAACCAGCCTCTTTCATCCTTTAAATTCTTTTTTACAAATGTTTGCAAAGGTTGTGGGGACTTTCGGAATTCATGAGGGCTTATACCAAAGGCTTTTTTAAAGGCTCTAGAAAAGGATTCCTGTGTTGAAAAGCCATAATGTAAGGCAATATCGATCATTTTTGCTTCCGACCTTTTTAACGCTTCAGAGGCCAAATAGACCTTGCGTAATGAAACATATTTTTTAATGGTGATCCCCGTTATTTGATGGAATTTAAACGAACAATAATACGGGGAATAGCTCATATCCTTCCCTAAATGTTCTAATGAAAAGCCTTCTAAGAGATGATCTTCAATCCAATCAATCATCTCTTGTATGATGTTATTCATCCTCATCCCTCCTACTTTGATTATAGTAGAGGTGATATGGTTTGTTATGATATAGGTTGTGATATTATTGCACTAATGTTGGAATAATATGTTCTTTGATAAATGACCATCTATCTGGAGCATTGACCATAAAGAGTGAAGAGATAGCAACTACTGTGTTCAATGAAGGAATACAACAGATTATATTGCCGCCATCGCCAACTGCAGCATAAGAAAATAAATCTTCCTCCTCTCGTAGCCACCATAAATAACCATAATGATGTGAATTTCGCGCGATAGATTCTTGAATCCATGCTTTTGACAGAATTCTTTGGTGATTCCATAAACCCTCATTCATATATAAAGAGCCTATTCTGGCCATAGGATTTTAAACGGTTAATAAAGAGCATTTTTTTCAACTGTTTAATGGAATAATAGCGATAGCCGTTTTCTTCATTTATCTCCTCAGGATGAATTAAACCAATTTCATCGTAATAGCGGAGCGTTTTCGTTGATACACCACAAATTTTCGAAAATTCACCAATTGATATCACACCATCACTTCTCCCTTTCAACTCTGTCTTATATCCGTTATACACTTTCCCCTTAGGGCAAAGTCAACTTCCTTTAACTTATTTGGATAAAAAGCACTTTTTACAAAATAAAAAAACTGTAGCAAACGATGCGCTTGCTACAGCTCGTCCTCTCTTAATCAAAGAGAGGTATATATTTAGGGGAATTTTCACTAGCTTTCGAGTAATGTTCGGTTTCCAATCAAACATTTTTAGGAGCTGCCATTCATTTTCAATCGAAAGAAAGATGGGGATTCTTTCTATTCATCGAAAGTAGAGTCTGTTTACTCTATGTTTTGGCAAATAGCAATTACTTGTTTAACAGCCTCCGCAGAATGCTGAAGGGCTGCTTGTTCTTCATTTGTTAGGTGCAATTCGATTACAGATTCAATACCATTGCCGCCTAAAATTGTTGGTACTCCTAGATACAGGTTTTGGTACCCATATTCACCTTCTAATAGGGCAATTGAAGGGACAATTTTCCGTTGATCTTTGATAATGATTTCGACCATTTGCGCGCATGCAGCAGCTGGTGCATAATACGCACTACCATTTCCTAATAAACCGACAATTTCACCGCCACCTTTACGTGTACGTTCGACGATTTGCTGGAGTCTATCCTGGGGGATGAGTTTTTCTAGCGGGATACCTCCTGCATAGGAATAACGGATTAAAGGTACCATTTCATCACCATGTCCACCTAGTACAAAACCAGAGACATCTTCAGGTGCAATTTGTAGCTCCTGTGCAACAAACGTGTTGAAGCGAGCTGTATCTAACACACCAGACTGACCAATGATACGATTTTTAGCAAAGCCTGTTTCCTTGTGACAGACATACGTCATGGCATCAACCGGATTACTCAACACTAGGACAATACTATTTGGAGCATAGTGTTTAATTTGTCTTGAGACCTGTTGAATAATCTTTGCATTCGTTGTCACTAAATCATCACGGCTCATGCCTGGCTTACGAGGGATTCCGGCTGTTATGACTACGATGTCTGCACCAGCAATATCCTCATAATTACTTGTCCCTTTTATAGATACATTAAACTTTTCTATTGGACCTGTCTGTAGTAAATCCAATGCCTTCCCTTTTGTTGGGTTCTCAGCTTCGGGTATATCAACAAGCACAACATCGCCTAGTTCCTTTTGTGCTAAAAATAAACTCAATGTAGAACCGGTATGTCCGGCACCAATCACAGCGATTTTATTTTTACGAAATGCCATTATGCTTCACCTCGATTATCTGTCGCTGGTGTTGCTTCGATTGTTTTTTTAGCACGTGTTGATGTAGATGCAGAAACTGGCTTTTTCTTCGGTGCTTCTGGTCCATTAATCATTTGGAAAACCTCTTCATCAGGTCTTGGAATTACGTGAGCGCCTAATAATTCTCCAACACGCATAGCAGCCGCTTTTCCAGCTTCTACCGCTGCTTGTACAGAACCAACGTCACCTTTCACGACCACTGTCACAATGCCACCATCTACGAATTCCTGCTTGACGATTGTCACGTCTGAAGCTTTAATCATCGCATCAGCCGCTTCATAAGAGCCTACCAATCCTTTTGTCTCAATCATTCCAATTGCGCTACTCATTGTCCTCACCTCTCATCACTTCAGTAGAATCAATAATACCAATGACAACTGCATCGATTGGTAACGGATTTTCTTTCATAATATAGCGTGATGAACCGCCACTTGTTATTAGGACATCATCACCAATCCCTGCACCGATACGATCAGCTGCTACAATTTCAGTGCGAATCGGCTGTTGATTGGAGTCAATTGGTTGAATGATTAGTAGTTTTAAACCATTCAGCCCTTCCTCCTTACGTGTTGCCCATACACTGCCTATCACTCTTCCCATTTGCATGAACTTCACCCTCTTTATGCTTCACAGATTAGATTGCTACTCAGAACGGATCGTTAACGTTTTATTTAACTCTCGCAGCTTATCATAAGCTAACGCCGTTACAATGGTTTTCTTTGGCACGACAATTTCTTGCGCTTCTATTTCTAACACTTCAAGTTGTGAAAGTAGCTTTTTATCATAATGATAGATAGCTGGTTTTTCTACCTTCGCTACGACTGGAGACTGCTCTTTCACTGGAATCGGTTGCTCATTCACTTGATGTTGAACGATTTCTGCTACTGTTCCTTGTTGAATTAAACCTGCATTGGCTTCATCTGTATCAATATGCATCTCTAATCGATAACGCTCAGATACACGGATAACCACATTCGATAAAATAATTGGGCGAATACCTTCTACCTTGATTTGTACAGACTGTCCATCTACTACATTGAATTTCGCACTGTCTTCAGGGGACATATGAATGTGTGCTTGTGCAATAATGAGTCCTTCATTTAGCACAGCACTCCCCTTTGGACCAATCAATGTAACAGGGCTAGAGCCTTGTATATCACCTGAAATTCTTAATGGTGGTTTTATCCCTAGTTTCATGGCATCTGTCCAGCTGACTTCCACTTGAGACAATGAACGAGCCGGACCCAGTATACGTACACGCTCAATCGATCCTTTTGGACCAGCAATGACTACGGTTTCCTCCGCAGCAAATTGCCCAGGTTGTGAAAGCTCAAACTTTGGTGTAAGCTGATAATTTTCACCAAAGAGCTGTTCCACTTCTGCTTGTGCAAGGTGGACATGGCGGGCGGATACACCAATTGGAATTTTACCGTCATGTGGAGGGGAAGATTGATTTTTTAAAACTTGCTGTAGAACTTCTTCTACAATTTTTTGCACTAAATTTTCTTGCATCTTGCCTCCTCCTTACGATGTTACTTTTATTAACGTTCCTTGTGCTTGTTGTTCAATAAAACCAGCGTTTGCTTCATCCGTATCAATGTGCATTTCCAAACTAAAATCATTGGAAACGCGTACAACTACACCACGGAATGTAACTGGACGGTCACTGATTACTTCTACAGAAACCAAATCATTATTTTGAACTTCCAATGCTTTCGCGTCATCCTCAGTCATATGAATATGTGCCTGCGCAATAATGACTCCTTGCTCAATGGACAATTCATGTTGTTGGCTAATAATTTTGATGCCTGCTGAGTTGTCAATATCTCCTGACTGTCTTAGCGGAGGGGTTACTCCTAGTTTCATCGCATCTGTTCGGCTGACTTCCACTTGAGTAGCTGCTCTTACGGGACCAAGTACTCGGACATTATGAATAACGCCTTTCGGTCCCTCAATGGAGACACGCTCCTTAGCAGCAAATTGTCCAGGCTGTGATAAGTCAAAATCCTTTGTTAACGTTGCTTGTGGACCAAAAAGTGCTTGTAAATCCGCTTCACTTAGATGGATATGACGAGCCGAAATGGCCACTGGAAATGTTTTTGTCGCTGTTGTCACGTTAGCCACCTCTATATTAAATGGATTGTTGTTCCTTGATGACAAGAGGAGAGCTGTCCTTTAATTGGATCAGCTCTCATTGCTGATATATTAAGCTTCTGCTTTTGGTAAAATCATTTCTAATTCGTGATGTGGACGTGGGATTACATGAACTGATAAAAGTTCCCCTACACGTTGTGCTGCTGCTGCACCTGCATCTGTTGCTGCTTTAACAGCACCTACATCTCCACGAACAAGAACCGTTACGATACCGCCACCAACATGTACTTTACCTACTAAATTAACGCTTGCCGCTTTTACCATTGCGTCTCCTGCTTCGATTGCTCCTACTAAACCTTTTGTTTCTACCATTCCTAATGCTGTACTCATTTGTCATTCCTCCAAATTATTTATTTTGTAATGTGATTTGTTTTAATACTTGATCAACGATTTGTTGAACCATTTTTGTGTCTAAAGAAGACTCCTGTGATACAACTGACTCAACAACGGACTGCACTTCAAACTCTGGTTTTGGCACGTCTACATCCTTAATGCCATAAGCCATGCGTTTAATGTTTAAAAGATGTCTTGCTGTAATGTTATCCGACGTAATATTGCCGCCAAATGTACCACAGCCTAATGTAAAGGATGGTGCTAATCCAGTTGTGCCACCTACTGCACCAATAGATGATAGTGTATTCACTACAATACGAGATACTGGTAACTCAACGGAGAATTGCTCTGCTAAAGCTGCATTTTCAGTATGAATCGAGCATGTATGTCCGCGTCCACCAATATTTAAAAGGTCAATCATCACTTGCTTAGCTTCTGTACTGTTTTCTACCGTATAGAGGGCAAAGATAGGTGATAATTTTTCAAGAGAAAACGGGATATTCTTACCAATCATCGTTTCTAAGCCAACAAGTACTTTAGTATCCTCTGGTACAGTGATGCCTACAGAATCCGCTAAGCAGGTTGCTGATTTGCCGACGATTTGTGGATTCACCTTTCCAGGAACTGGTGAAATTAATTTCTCCATTTTAGCTTTTTCTTCAGCATTTAATAGATATGCACCGTTTTTCTTTAATTCTGTTTGTACCTGCTCGGCAATTGCTTTATCTACAATAATAGCTTGCTCTGTAGCGCAAATGGTGCCATTATCAAACGATTTACTGTGCACCAATTGACGTACAGACTTTTGAATATTTGCTGATTTTTCGATGTAGGCAGGGACATTCCCTGGTCCTACTCCATAAGCAGGTTTTCCTGAGCTATATGCCGCCTTCACTAATGCGCCGCCACCTGTTGCTAAAATCAAATGAATATCAGGATGCTTCATTAGCTGCTGTGTTGCCTCCATAGAAGACATCGTTAAGCATTGCAGTAAACCCTCTGGTGCACCTGCTTGTTCTGCAGCTACTCGGCAAACGTCTAACGCCTCTTTTGTACATTTCACAGCATATGGGTGAGGACTTAGCACTAAGGCATTTCTCGTTTTCAAAGAAATTAATGTTTTAAAAATGGCTGTTGATGTTGGATTCGTCGTTGGCACAATCCCTGCAATAACCCCAAAAGGACTTGCAATTTCTGCCACTTTTTTCATACGATCATAGCCTACGATACCAACCGTTTTTAATTCTTTAATATCTTCATAGACATCTCGTGAAGCAACTTCATTTTTCATTTTTTTATGATTAGGGATACCCATCCCTGTTTCTTGCACAGCCATTTTGGCTAAGCGATCAGCTTCCTTAAAGGCAGCATCCGCAACAGCTTTCACGATGCTGTCTACTTGTTGCTGTGAAAATTGCATATAGGCAGCTTGTGCTGTATTAGCATGTTTAACAGCATCTCTCATTTCTTGAATAGCTAATAAGTCTTTGTCTAATGTGGCCATAAAGCCGCCTCCTTTCTAAATCACTGGGTTTCTTGCTAAATTTTCGATGGCTTCTCTAAAAGCTTGTGCCGCAGCATCGCAGGAAGATTGGCTGCCACTTAATAAACCGCCACCAAAATTGGTTTCCGAGGGAGGGCCAAAGAAAACCTTTAGCTCTACATCTGCCGCCTTTAATGCTGCGTCTAAACCAACAACTGCCTCCAATGGCGGTGCGATTAAATACGCAAGAGGTGTGCCAACCTTTACATCTGCTAGATCAGCAAGATATGTCCCACAGCTTGCCACGGTATGGGCAAACAAAGCATGGTTTTCATTGTTATTAATAGCTTCAAAGTACGTGTCAAACTCTATTTTCTGTTGAATGGCATCTAGACCGCTACGAATTTCATCAGGCGAGCTCCCAGCAATAATGCCAATAACCTCCCCCGACAAGGGACCAGATGAATGTGCCGCTCCCGCATAGAAACTTTTCGCATAGACAACATCAATATCTGCCTTCTTCGTTGCTTCATCTAGTGCTACATATCCTACATCATCAATCGTGAGGGTCACGAGCCCAATACTATGATGGTGCGGCTTCAAATCTAGCTGCTCTGCTAATTCACTGTTGACTCTTGGAATAGTTTGCATCGCCAAAATTTGGGCCATTATTTTTTGAGGATTCATATTTCAGCCTCCTAACCTTCTTTTGCGACAAGCTCTACCCCACTTGCCTCGTAATGCAAGATTTTTTGTACGATTGTTCCAAGGTACGCACCCGCCTCTAATGGTGGGATGCCTCCTTTATGGATATTAGATATGACCATGCGCTCTGCTTCTACTGTGCCGATTCTAGGTTTATAGCATAAATAAGCACTCATCGATTCAGCTGATACTAGTCCAGGACGCTCACCAATTAAATAAACAATAACCTCCGCCTGTAACAACTCACCGATTTCATCCATGAGAGCCACTCGGCCTTTATCAATATAGAACGTTGTGCCGATATCAATATTTAAATTGCTAAGACTTTGCTGAAGCGCTAAATAAACATCTTGTACATTTTCCTCAATCGCACTCGCACTTAAGCCATTCGAAATAATAATCTGTACTTTTGGCTGTTGCTTGCACTTTTGTTGAATTAATGACTTGGCTTCATCTGATAAACGACGACCTAAGTCAGGTCTTGTAATGTATTCTTCTTTATCTGTTACTTTCGTTGTCACTTGAAAGACATCAAGTTTTTGTAAAAGATCTTCTGTCACTTCACCATACACAGCGTCCACTGCAGCGGCATGATCGAGACGGAACTTTAACCATGTTTTTGTTTTTGGTCTTGTGCCCGCTCTACCTACTCCAATTCGAGCTGGTGTATGTTTTTTAGCTGCCTGAATACTTTCCGTTAATGTGTCTGCTTCGAACTGAAAAGGCTTAATGGGTACAGCTACATTTACCGGTTGTTCAAAAGTTGCAGGTGCTATATGTGCCTGCTGAGGAATTCCGTGCTGATACAGCTGAATTAATGGTTCACTTGTTGTAGACATAGGTTCTGCTATTTCTGTAGCCCCACTAGTTGCTGTTGTATCATAGAACTTAATAAGCGGCTCCTCTGTTTGTGTTGCAATTACCTCAGGTGCTTGCCCCTCAGTAGTTTTCTCCATCTTTTCCATGACAAGTTGTGTAATCATAGAGACTAATTGATCATTCACTCGACTCACCTACCTTTCAAAAATGGATAAATCGCCAGCCCTAGCTGAAAGTCGACCATTTTCATAAATGCCCATCTTCTCAAGCCATGCTAAATATTCTGGTGCTGGTTTTTTTCCAAATGTTTGTAGTAATGTAGCTACATCATGGAAGCTCATTGATTGATAGTTGAGCATGACATCATCACCCATTGGCGCCGCAATAATAAAGTTAACGCCAGCCGCTGTCAGTAACACACTTAAATCTTCTACATCATTTTGATCTGCCTTAATATGGTTTGTATAACAAATATCTACACCCATAGGGATACCATGCATTTTGCCCATGAAGTGATCTTCTAGACCCGCTCGTATTACTTGTTTATTGTTGTATAAATACTCCGGGCCGATAAAACCAACTACCGTGTTTACGATATATGGATTGAAATGTCTAGCAAATCCATAATTGCGAGATTCAAGTGTTACTTGGTCGATGCCCATATGAGCTTCTGCTGATAGTTCCGAGCCTTGCCCTGTTTCAAAGTAGAATAGGTTCGGACCAGTACCCGTTCCCTGCCTTTTAATGAGCTCTTCTGCTTCTCGTATTAAATCTGCTGAAATCCCAAATGAACGGTTGGCAATTTCAGTGCCAGCAATACTTTGGAAAATCATATCAGCTGGTGCGCCCTGTTTAATGGCCTTCATCTGTGTCGTAATATGGGCTAATACACAATTCTGCGTAGGAATTGACCAATCATTGATAAATTCTTTTGTAGCAGTTAACACCTTTTTGACACTTTCTACTGAATCATCCACAGGATTAATACCAATAACTGCATCACCAATACCATAGGAAAGACCTTCCTTTAGGGAAGCAATAATACCGTCGATATTGTCTGTTGGATGGTTTGGCTGTAAACGTGAGGACAGCGTACCTTTTTGACCGATAGTAATATTACATGTCGATAAAATTTCTACTTTATTGGCTGCATGAACAAGATCTAGATTTGACATTAGCTTCGTGACAGCCGCAATAATTTCAGAGTTCATGCCTTTGCTTAAACGCTTTAACTCACGATCACCAGTATCATTCGATAAAATATATTCGCGTAGCTGCTCAATGCTCCAGTTTTTGATTTCTCCATATATTTGCTCATTAATGTCACCCTCAATAATGCGTGAAACTTCATCATTTTCTTGCGGCACTAATGGATTTTCTCGGATATCTTTCACTAGCAGCTCACTTAGTACTGCCTTCGCTGCTATACGTTGCTGGACGGTCTCAGCTGCAATTCCCGCTAGCTGATCACCTGATTTTTCTTCATTGGCCTTGGCCATGACATCTTTTAATGATTTAAAATTATATTTCTCTCCACCAAATATCACCGATAAATTCACATTCATCCTCCTTACTTTGAGTGGAAGGCAAGTGTTTTCACAACAACTGGAACAACGCCTGATGGCAGAACCTCTCCAATGTCAATGTAATCACCCGTCTCCACTTTGATTTGATCGATGCAAATAATTGGGACTGTCGGATTGATTGCTTGTATGGTTTGTCCAATAATCTTTGCATAATCTGATTGAATGACTATGATAATTGGTATGTCCTTGGAGCATCTTGTTGCCAAATGTTGCAAAATGGCCTCACACAATGCATGTACACCCTGAAAGCTTAAATATGGCAATTCACTAAAATAGAGTGCAAATGGTGCACGATAATCCTGTATTGCAAATAAATCATCTGCTCGCTCCACCGCTGTTTTCACCGTGCTGTTATAGTCTATTGCTGTTGCATCCATATGGCAGTTAAACACAGGAACATTTTTGAGTGGTAACACCTCTGCATCCACCTGGATGGTTGCCCCACTAATTTCCGTAGTTTGTGTACCTGCACCAGTGACGGTAGCACGAGCGGTTTCTTTTGGTTGGAGCCATAAAAATGATTGCAGCTGCTCATGCTGAACGAGCATTTTCGCTAATCGTTCACCAATATCATCATATTGACGCTGTGTACATTCATTTTCATAAATACAAGAGGCTACTCCTCCAGAAAAGACGATGGCATCTACTGGTTTATGCCAGTTTGGCAAATGCCCAAGTAATAATGGATGTTTGTCATCCGTACACTGACCCTTCAAAATTAAAGCAAGTGTACCGACCATTTCCTCTATACATTGCGTCACTCGAGCATCTTCTGCCGCATCACCGACGGATAACGGATTAGACCATTTTTCCATCAGTTCCATGAGTGGCGGAGAAATTGATTGAATCCTACCATTGTTAAATTCAATCAATCTACCACCAACATGTAAGGTACATGTCCCGATGACTTCTCCAAATTGCATCACTGCAATATTGGCAGTTCCACCACCAATATCAATATTGGCGATCACTTTAGAGGAATTTTTGGATTGCTGTAAAGTACCTGACCCTTTAGCCGCAATAATGCCTTCTAAATCAGGACCAGCAGTAGCAACTAAAAAATGACCAGCGCCGTCCGCAATGGTATGGACAACCTCTCTTGCATTTTCCTTCGTGGCAGATTCGCCTGTTATAATAATGGCGCCTGTTGAAATATCAGTTGGCGCGATTTTAGCCAATTGATACTGCTGAAAAATAAATTCTTCAATTTTTTTCACATCGATGATGTCTTTATTGATAAATGGTGTCTTAATGATGGGACTTTGATGTAACACCTTTTTCTCAATAATTTCAATCCTTGGCACATGTGTTACGCCAGCCACATTCTTTAACAAAAAACTACTAACTACCATTTTGGTCGTGCTTGTCCCAATATCAATACCAGCACTATAAATTTTTTCAGTCTTCACCCTACACCATCCTCTCGCTACTGTGAGCAATACATGAGATATGGACTATCGCAATCCTTCACGAATTGTTGAATTTCTTCGTGTGTATGAAGCTGAATAAGTGGCGCAATCCATTCAACGCCAAGCTTTTTCCACGAAGAAGTTTTCACGATAGGGCCCTGTGTCATCACATTTTTTAATAAACCTGTAGCTCTTTCTACATCTGCATCAGGTGCATCAATTTTTGTAATGACACCGATTTGTATTTTCGGAATCCCTAAGCTAAATTGCGGAGGAAACACACTTCTTGAAGATGTGGCATCCTGCAAATAAATGACATGTGTTACTTCCAACGAAGTGGCCATAATGTTTCTGTAATACATGGGATTTTCAATATATTCACCGGGTGTATCGACAATCCAGTCTTCATAAACGAGTGCTTGTGTTTTATTGGCACTGCTTTCTTTGCCCAACAAAGTATTCATCAATGTTGACTTTCCTGCTTGCACACCGCCTATTATCATTACTCGATTTTTCATACGACACATCCTATGATTTTGTTATTCTTGATGGTGTATAGCCTAATACCTCGGATAAAAAACGATTAATTTCTAACATTGCCATTTCCACCTCTGATACACTACCGACAATAACGAGACTGCCTGTAAAACGGTCTAAAAATCCTAATTTGACATTGGCAGCTTTGGTCGCTAAATCTCCTGCGATGATAACCGTTTCACTCGGAGTACACGTCATAATACCTAGTGCACCCGATTCTTGAATACCCAGTTTTTGAAACATCTCGGGGTCAGGGTTCGCAATAAGGTGACTCAATGTTAGCTGTTTACCCGGCACAAACTCCTGAATAAATCGTTTCTTTTCTTCACTCACACATCATCACCTCACTTTTAATGGATTAAGATTTTTGATCTAAATATTCGCCTTCTTTTATAATGCCTGCCTTGCGATCTTCCATTTCTAACCTTAAAGCAGTCGGTACAGAAAGCTTATACGCTAAAATAATCGCAATCACACCCGCTAAAAACTTACCAGCAATAACAGGTAAAATAATTGTCGGCTGGAAATTAGCTGTAAACGATAAGTGATCGCCTAATAAAAATGCTGAACATACACCAAACGCAATATTAATAACTTTATCTTTTGGTGGCATATGGCGAACAAGCGTGAACATCGCTAAGATATTAGCAATTGTTGCTAAAATCCCTGCGCTCCCTACGGATGATAGGCCCAATTTCTTACCAGCCGCTTCAAGTGGTTTCGATGCATATTTTCGAATTAAATAAACCATTGGGAATGCACCGGCTAGCATAATACCTATATAACCAGCTGTTTCTAATGCTCGGAATTGATCGATCTCATCAGCCATAATTGGATCGAAGCCCCATGCACCAAATATTTTTGTAAAAATACCCGTAAAAATTTCAACAATCGAGAACACTAATACCAATTTGATTCCCGCATCCATCACACGGCCGAATAACATGAAGCCTGCAATCATACCGTTTGGAATAAGCTTTAAGCCTAACGCGATTAACACAACAAAGATGAACAAAGGCAGTAAATTAATTAAAATTTGTAAAACAGAAATGGCAAATACATATGTAGGCGCCTCTGTTGTACTAATAACTTCACGTACTTCTGTGTTAAATAGCACGATCATAATCGATGAAATAAATGCACCAATCGGAATTGTTAATACGCCAGCCATAATACCAAGCGCCATATATTTATGATCACGCTTATCTAACATCGCAAGACCCATTGGAATCGAGAAGACAATAGTAGCACCTGACATAAATCCAACGACTAGAGCCATTACCCATCCCTCATATGACTCTTTTAAAGCATTGGCTAATTGGTAACCACCCATGTCCGAAGCTAAAATAGTTGTCGCTGCAATCGCAGGATCTGCACCAATTAACTCAAAAATCGGACTAATAAAATGACTAATAAACCATGTTAAGTAAGGTATAGCTGCCATGATCCCCGCTGCTGGGACGAAAATATGACCAACTGTATGGATACCATTCATAAACTCTTTACCAATTCCATACTCAGCATCTCGGATTGCTCCGATTGCCCCTAAAACAGCACAAATCATAATAATATAAACGATAATCGTTCCTATCATTGCCATCTTACTCATCACCCCTTTATGATTAATAAATTTATATAAAAAAAGGCACTTTAAAGAAGAAATCTCTTTAAAGCGCCTTTGCTTCAACTATTGACTTGTAAGTTTAAAATAATTTGCTCCGCAATATGCACCATTTCTTGTTGTGTTTGCATACTTTCATTGCGAATTTTGCGATAAGCCTCGTCCTCGCTTATATTTTCAGCCTGCATAAGCAATCCTTTAGCTCGTTCAATGACTTTTCGCTTATCCAATTGTGTTTGCTTATGTAAAATCTCCCCATTGAGACGATTGAACTTATCAATTTGATGAAAAGCAACCTCTAACACAGGCAACACATTTTTTTCAGAAAACGGTTTCATAACATATCCTAATATATTATCCTGCTTCATGTATAGTAATAATTCTTTTTCACTATATGCCGAGATGAAGAGAACAGGTATGCCAAGCTGTTGTTCAATAATTTTACTTGCCTTTAAACCATCTAGTTTAGGCATTTTAATATCCATTAAGATTAATTGTGGTTTATGCAAAAAGGCTAGCTCAATGGCGGTTTCTCCATTATTAGCTTGTGCCACTACTTCGTAACCATTATCCTCTAGCATAAACTTCAAATCAATGGCAATCAATGATTCATCTTCGACAATCATAACTTTCCTAGTCATTTACGATAAATACCTCCTCACTTACAGGGAACTGAATTTGAGTATGTGTACCTTCTTCACTAGGGATAATTGAAAATGAGCCAGCTAAATCATATTCCACAAGCCTTGTGATAATTTCCATGCCAAATGATGCCTTCACTTCTTGCATTCCAACGCCGTTGTCAGAAATATGAAGTGAAATAGTTGAAGCCTCCTGCATGAAATGAATATCAATGGCTCCTTCATCACGACCAACAAAAGCATATTTTAATGCATTTTGTAGTAGCTCACAAATAATGAGTGCAAGGGATACTGCCTTTTTGGAATGGCAAAATACTTGCAAATGTTCGTGATGAAATGCTAGTTGGATAGTTGCTGTATTGGACGTGCCAATCATTTTATGTCCAATTTTTTTAGCTAATGCAATAACGTCAACTCTTTCTTCAGCGTTATCCTCATTTTCTAAAATAAGCTCATATACAGATGAGATGCTATATATTCGATTTAATGCCTCCTGAAAAGCACTTGCATTGACAGCCGACAATTCATTGCGCATTTGCAAGCGTAATAGGCTTGTCACTGTCTGAAGATTATTTTTCACACGATGGTGAATTTCTCGTATGGCAAATGTTTTCATCATAAGTTCATTTTCTTTCAGCTTTAGCTCTGTTAGATCATGAATAATGAGGAGTGTAACCTTGTCATTTTGACTGCGAATTGGAATTTTCTTGACGATAAAGGATTTACGTTCAATCGTAATTTCTAGGAAAAAGACATCGTCGCCTTTATCATAGACCTCCTGTAAAAACGGTAAGATTTTATCCAACGCAATGTTGTCAAAGTTTTCCAATCCCGAAAGTTCTGAAATAAAATGATAGCCAGCTGGGTTACTGTAAATGACTTTGTTTTCGTGATTGGTAAGAATAATTGACTCTACAAGTAAATCAGAAACAACTGGTATCGGTTGAGAATTAGGTTCTACAATATGTTCAATTAATGCAAACGGCATATTTTGAAAATCATCTTTTGGTGTCGTTTGCATCTTCACCGTCTTTTCCTGAATCAATACAGCAATTACTTGCTGTTGTTCATTAAAGATCGGAATCACATTTTGCTCGACCGTAATGCCTTCTTGTGTAACGGCTCTGGAAATCGATGATTTTTCTTTTTGCTTAAACGCAGTAAATACGGCTGGTTCAAAACTTTCAAAAACGAATTTTCCAATAACCGATTTTTCGTATAAACCTTTTTCCTTGTTTGGGAATGCTTCTGCCACGACAATTGCATGTGATAAATTATCCATCATACAATCTATGAACATATAACAATCAGTGAGCTCTGCATAATATTTAAGCGTAGCTTCTATTTCTATTAACTTGTCAATATCCGTTGCCGAAAGATTAGTATAGTTTCTACACAATGATTGAATGTTCGACAGGTTAAAGCCCCCCATCACAGAATAATCAACAATCAATTTGATTATTCTTAAAAATTCTTGTCATTATTATAAACCTTTTGTGAAATTATTTTCAATACAAAAAATATTATCTTTCATCAAAATTCATTGCATTACAAAGAACTATATAGCTTAAAAGAGAAATATTCAACATCTTTTTGTTATTACATTATTTAACAAGAGTAAAATAGTTATTTCGATATAACAAAAAAGAGAGCTTGCTGATTTAGCAAACTCTCTTATTTCTATTTTATTTCAGGTGCAACAGCTAATATATTTTCAAAGGCTGCGCGTTGTTTTTGTTCTTCTTCATTCAATAAAATATGAATATCGCCATGATCGTTTGACGTCCTAATTAAGCGGCCCATTCCTTGCTGTAAGCGTAATTGCATAAATGGTAACTCCACTTCTTCAAATGGGTTTTCAGCAAACGTACGCTTCGCATCAAATAATGGATCTTGTGGAGGAAACGGTAAATCATAAATAATGACACGTGTTAATGCTTCTTCAGGTAAATCTAAGCCTTCCCATAAATGATATGAGCATAATGTTTTAACGGTTCCCTGCTGGAAATCACGAACAATGGCGGAGAGCTCTCGATCCCCTTCAAAGGCAACGTGCATGCGCTCCATTAATGGCAATTCGGCTTTAAATTTCAACATGGCTTGCTTTGATTTAAATAAAATTAATGTTTGCTCACCATCACTTAGTAATTGCTGTACACGTGCAGTTTTAGCATGTTGATCAAGTTCATGTAAATAGATTTTCATTACTTCTTCATAATCAAATGGCGAAGGGACTGAAAATGATTGGGACTCTCGAATACCTAAACTATAGGCGATATACGAAAAGTCTTTATTGACGGATAAAGTGGCAGACGAAAAGACGATCGGAAGCTTTTTAGAGAATAGTTTTTCTGCTAAAACTTCTGTAATTAAACGAGGCATAATAACCAACGTTTCTTCCCCATCTGTTTCCTCAAGCCAATCGACTGCATCTCCTTGAGCTATGAAAATACGTAAGGAAGCCTCATATTGTTCTAAATATTCCTCTGCCATATTTAACTCATATTCAGGAATCATATACATTTCAGATTCAAAAACAAATTCTTCCATCAATATTTCCACATCATGTATCAATTGTTTTCCATAAGCAAGCAATGTTTTGGATTTATTGATACGTTTACGATCCTCATCTGAAGCAACGATATCATCACGAAGCTGATCAAAAAATAGCTCGTGATCATCTTGCAATTTTTCCATAGCATACAATGTTCGTTCTCGCACACCATCTACCATTAATCGCTCTAAAAGTTGGACAATCGTTGTTGCCTGTACTTTATAAGTCATTGCTTTTTGTGCAGCGTATTCCAGCAGATGTCCTTCATCTAATACCATCATAGACACTTCTGGCAGTAAGGCAAGCTGTCCTTCACGCTCACGAGATTCCTTCGTAGCTAAATGCTCCATTAAAAAATCTTGTGAACAAATAACTAAATCCGTTGATTTACGGTAATGAGAACGATGCAATGTTTGCCCACAGCGATTACGAAGATCACATACAGAGCATTGCATAATCGAGTTGTAATTAACTTTTTGCCAATCCTCATCACTGACAGTTGGATAATTACTACGTTCTCCATATGGATGAATAGCAATCATTGAACCTTGGGCATATACACCATCCGGAATGGAGAAGGAAATATCGTCAATCCATTCATCCGATTCAACTTTTTCCGCTTCCTCAAAGCGTTTTAAGCATAAATATTGATCCCGTGATTTGGCTAAACGAACATCAATTTCTAGATCAAGCGTTTTTTGCAGCTTATAGATGTCTCCGCCCTCTTTAACGAGCTGATCGATTAATGTTTCATCAGCACATGCAATAAGTGCTGGCTTCCCTGTATAGCGTGCATAAGAAATAGCTGGGAGTAAATAGGCTATTGTTTTCCCAGTTCCAACACCTGCTTCTGCAAAGAGTACGTTTTTTTCTTTAAGCGCTTGTTCTATTTGATAAGCCATAAAGATTTGCTCATCACGACATTCAAAGCCTTTTTCAGGCAATTCATCATAAAGGACATCACCCATCCAGTCACCTAGTGAATCAAAAAAAGATCGGTCCTTTGATAATGCAAATGGTAAAGATTTACGCAATTAATGTTCCCCCTCTTACTATCTGGTGCTATTATACGCGACGAAACGGAAGATAAGAAAAAATCTTATCTTCCGTTACTATTCGTTAATCTCTTTTAGACTTTTGTCCCCAGAACTGATAATAATTTGTTTCGATAAAACCATTAAATAATTTCCGTTTTTTCGTCGCTTGTCGTCCATATAATTCTTCAAAATTTTTCATGGAAGATAGCATATATACGGACCAAGTTGGATAGTTTTTCATAACTTTTCCTAAATCACGGATAACCTGTTCTACAACTTCAACATCACCAATACGTTCTCCGTATGGCGGGTTACCGATCATTACGCCATCTGTTAGCTGAGTCGTGAAATCACGTGCTTGCATTTGCTTAAACGTAATCAGCTCGCCAAATCCTGCTTCTGTAGCATTTTCTTGTGCAATGCTTACCATACGATGATCAATATCAGAACCTACTATTTCTAACGGTTGATCATAATTGGCCAAACTTTCTGCTTCGTCTCGGACAGCATCCCAGATTTGCGCTTTCATCCATGGCCAGTCTTCAGAAATAAACTCACGATTATAGCCTGGTGCTATATTTTGTCCAAACATGGCTGCCTCTAAAGTAATTGTTCCTGAACCACAGAATGGATCGACAAACGGACGATTTGGATTCCATTTTGAAACTTGTATAAGTGCCGCCGCTAATGTTTCTTTTAACGGTGCCTCACCTTGTGCTTGACGATAGCCACGTTTATGAAGACCTGCGCCGGATGTATCAATCGTTAGTGTCGCCACATCTTTTAAAATCGAAACCTCAATTTTGTAAGTAGCACCTGATTCATCTAAAAAGCCAAGTCGCTTATAATGCTGTTTCATTCGTTCAACAATTGCTTTTTTTGTAATTGCTTGGCAATCAGGCACACTATATAATTTCGATTTAACCGACTTCCCTGAAACAGGAAAGGCAGCATCCACTGGTAAATATTTTTCCCAGGGTAAATCTTTTACACTTTCAAATAATTGTTCAAATGATTTTGCAGGGAATTGTCCAACGACAATTTTTACACGATCGGCTACTCGTAGCCACAAATTGGCACGCGCAATCGCTGTTTCATCACCCTGAAAATATACTTTACCATTGTCAACAGTTGTTTCATAACCAAGTGCTTTTACTTCTTGTGCTACAATTGCCTCTAAACCCATTGCTGACGTTGCTACTAATTGATAATTTGCCATAGATTATTTCCTTCCTTGATGCTCAATTTCCCAATATTCCATAAACTCCATGAGGTCGTTTAATGGTAATGGTTTGCTGTAATAATAGCCCTGAATAATATCACAGTTCATTTTACGTAGTATATCCACTTGTTGTGCCTGTTCTACACCTTCTGCCACAACTTTCATTTTTAGGCGATGGGACATTTGAATAATAGCATCTACAACTGCCTGTTTTTCATCGAGCGACCCAATATGTTGAATAAAGCTTCGATCGATTTTTAAACAATCTAGCGGAAAGCGAACTAAATAGCTCAGGGACGAATAGCCTGTCCCAAAATCATCTATGGAGATTTTAAAGCCTAATTGTTTCAACCGAACTAATTTGCTTACGGTTTCGTTAGCACTGTTCATGACTGTCCGTTCCGTTACTTCTATTTCAAAATTGTTTGCTGGCATATTATAGCGTTCTAATATTGCTTGTATCGAATCTAAAAAATTTTGCTGCTTAAAGTGAATGCTTGATATATTAATGGCAACCGGTATTTTCCACCCGTATTGTTGCATTTGAATAACTGCCTCGCACGCCTTTTCCAGAATGACCTCACTTAAAGGAATGATTAATCCTGTTTCCTCAGCATAAGGGATAAACTCTCCAGGAGAGACAAAGCCAAGCCTTTCATTATTCCAACGGACCAATGCCTCTAATCCTTGAATTTGCTCATTGTCCATGTAAATTTTCGGTTGAAAATGCAGCTCAAACTCACGATTATCAATGGCTCTTCTTAACTCTGAATCTAGCAATAAGACACGCTGTGCATCCGTTTGCAGTTCATCAAAATAAAAAGAATAGCCGTTCAAACCATTTTTTTTTGAATAGGTCATTGCTCTGTCTGCACAATTAATCAATTCTTCCGTATTTTTCCCATCTACTGGATAGACACTTACGCCTATACTTGTAGAAATAAAAACTTCCTGGCCGTTTATCATCATTGGCTTTTCAATACTACTTATTATTTGTTCAGCAAATTGTGCAGCTTCTTTTACGTTTTTTACATTCGTTAATGTAATGACGAATTCATCTCCGCCATATCTTGCAATAATATCTTTGTTTTTCAGTAACTGTTTTAGTCGTTTGGCGACTTCAATTAAAATGGAATCTCCAACAGCATGTCCTAATGTATCATTAATTTGCTTAAATCTATCCAAATCTAAAAAATAGACGGCATGCTGCACTGAATGAGAAATAGCAGAAGTTGATTCTAAAAGATTATCCATTCTTTCGATATATGCAAAACGATTGGATACGTCTGTTAGTGAATCAGTCAGTAAACGTTTTTCTAGTTCGTTTTCTACTATTTTTCTTTCAGACAAATCTGTGAAAATACCACAATAATTTGTAACCTCACCCTCATCGTTGGTTACACAAACAATTGTTAACCATTCAGGATATACGTCTCCAGTTTTACGACGATTCCATATTTCTCCTTGCCAAATTCCTTCTTGTCGTATCTGTTCCCACATTTCTAAATAGAACGGTAATTCATGAACACCTGATTGTAAAACGGCAGGTGTTTTACCCACCACATCATCACGTTTATAACCTGTGACAAATTCAAAGGCAGGATTAACCATTACTATTTTTTTGTATTTATCAGTAATCATGATACCTTCAGATACATTTTCGAAGATTTTAAGTATTAAGGTAGTAGGATATTGAGAAATCAACTTCAATTTATCCACACTTTCCCAATTATTTACTCCGTTCATGTTCCGCCCCATCCTATCTCTCTATACTCCCCTTTAAAGGGCACTTACGTCAGGCCAACTCGTATGTAAATCAATGACACCTCATTTAGATGGTGTACAGTTTTTTTGAGTAACTCGTAAGCTCGTCTTAAAAATCTGTGACATCCTTAGAGGTTTAAACTTGATTCAGCAGTCGTCCTGTCGCCACCTGAATGGAAAGAAAATGTGCAAACTCTCGCTACCTATAGAGTAGAGTCATGTGTATCTAACACTTTGCTAGGTACCCAAACTTTTGCTGAATCAAGATAAATACACATTGATGCGATCACCGTTTTCAGATGTTGTGACTTAGAAGCGGTAGCGATAGAGGCTTGGCTAGCAAGTAGCCATTCTCAAACGTATCGCGCATACCAAGACTTGATTAACTAGGTTACTTTTTCCTCATAAACTCAAAAGAAAAGCTCTCCACCGAGTTGGAGAGCGCTTGTTATTTCGTAAATAAGCATCAAAAAAATTCCATAAGCCATGTTTTGTTCCTGAGTACTCAAACAGCTTGCGCCTCGTACGACCAGGTAGTAATCATCTATCTACAGAGCAAGCTCCGTCCCTCTATCCGTTCAATTCCTTCAAGAGAGTGCCCCTACCATAATTTGGGTTTCTCACTCGTGGGGTTTACCTCGTTCCACCTTGCAAGTTTCCAAGCAAGCTTCGTCACTGTGGCACTTTCAGGAAGTGTCAACCATATCCAAGGACTTAGGTTTTCCTTCCGCCGTCAGCCTGAACAGCTGCCTTACCTTATTTTTTCAGTAAGCACGAACACTACGGACATCTCAGTACCGTGTGAGCATGGACTTTCCTCTACGACGTCTAGCGCCGCAGCGATTACCAGAATTTCATGATGATACGAAAGATTATACTAGAGTTTTATGTTAAATACAATATAATTGACTAAAATTATTCGTATAGCTTACTACCAAATACATGTTTTTCTAAATTAGAAAGACGTTTTAAAATATCAAAATTAGTTGTACCTGCTGCTGCCACTGAAGCAACGGGTTGTCTCTTCGGTGTATTTTCAATTTCTTCTTTTAATTGTCTATTTTCTTCACGTAGTTGGGCCATCACTTTTTCAAACGTTTCATAGTCTTGAATAATTTCATCAAGGAATGAATCTACTTCTTCTACATTATAGCCTTTAAAGTTCTTTTTAAATTCCTTTTCAAGGATCATTTTTGACGTTAATTTAATGTCCATTCACATCGCCCTTCCTCACACTACATACACGAATACATTATAGCATACTACAACACATTATATCGTCTGAAAACTCCAATTGTAAGGCTAATCTTGTCGTTTTATGCGATTACCTGGGAAATTATTTCTTATTTCCTAATCTGAGCAACCTCTTTTCCCAAGAAATTACCCATTTTTGTTTTTGTTCTACTCTCCATTGCTCATTCTTTTGAATGAGATGTATGCCTTGTTGCGTATAATAAAGGGCCTGCTTATAATCTTTTATTTGGTGCTCATAAAGTATGGCTAGCTGCTCAAGGACATGCAACTTTGTTCTTGCTTCGACAAAATGGAGAGAGGCCACAAATGCATCAATGGCTTCGCTGTAGCGTTTACTCTTTTTATGCTGTAGTGCTAAATAATATTGAGCATTACCCGCTTCCAGTGCATCAAATTGTGTTGTCACTCGTTCTAACACCCTAACACTTTGTGTGCTTTCTTTTAAATCACCATACCATTTCCCAATATTGGTAAAGGTTTTTGCAGATTCTTCATATCCCTCTTCAAACAAGAGCTGAGTAGAATGACTATATAGCGTGATAAGCGACAGTAAATCCCACTCATTATGCAGTAAAACCTTCATAAGAGCATCTGGTACGCCACTTTTCACAGCATCTAAATAAATAATAGGGGCAAGATGTCCGGGAATGTCTCCCTTCCGAGAGAAACCAAGCTTCTCTTCCTCCACAGATTTTAATTTTAAGCGCTCCATATCATTTTTCCATAAACGCTTGGAACTATGCAATAAATCGATTTGTCGTTGTGATCTTAATTTGGGTAATGTTTTTTGATGCAGTGTCCAGCGTGTTTCAAGCTGTGGCCAATCAAAACTTTTACCATTATAGGTGATGACCGTTGCAGTTTTTTGCCACAGTTTCGATTCAAACAAAAACGCTGCCTCATGTGCAGGGTCTGCAAGAATATATTGAGTTAAACTAAAACATTCTTTGTCTACCTCTAAAAACCCAAGCAAAAAAATATGAGTGCCCACACCTTTTAAGCCTGTCGTTTCTGTATCAAAAAATAGTACAGGTTCATGAAAATCCAGTGCATACGGATGTTCAAACGCAGCACCCTGCCACTTTTTCAACGCATCAAAAAATGATTGTAACTGATAATGACCATGCTGAAAAGAAAACGGATATTGTACATAGCGCTTAAACACAATACCAAAGTCATTTTCTACAACCGTAAGACCAGCCTCTTCCCATCGCTTGGTATAGCTCGGCCTAGCTGGCTTTTGATAAGCTGGCTCCTCTACCTTTTGGTGAGCCGCCGCTGTTTTTTTACTAAGCATTTTTTTCATTTGCAGTATTTTATTTTCGTAAGACATGTATTTCACTCATTTTCTGCTAATAATATAAGACTCTCTTGCAAGATTACCATGATTGCTTGACTCATTCAAAATTTTCATCGCAGGAAATTCTCACTTATAGTGATTCAAACATTTCCCCATTCACATTATTAGAAACGACACCTATTGATTTATGTCACTTTTTTGTACAGAAAACTTACGCAATTGTCTATTACCTGTGTACTATTGTAAATATTTCCTATAAAATGAAATTATATAGAGTATGATATAATTATTATTTTTTTGGAGGAAATGCCTTGTTTAAAAATTTGCGTGAAGAACTAAAAGAAGAATGGAAAAACACAACCGAGGATTTAGAAAAAGAAGTATTTAAAGTATGGCAGTTAGACTATAAAGGCCATATTATTCGAATTGTAAATGCTGTCACTGAAGAAGTTCTTTATATTAATAATGAAGTAGTAGATAAAAAAAGTAGAGATAGTATGTTCAAACAAATCTACCCTTATGTTAAATTGACAGGTGAAATTAAAGAAGCGAATGGCACGATCTCTAAAGTAAAAGTAAAAATCGGTGGATTTCTAAGTCTAAATATTGTCGTTAAAGTAAATGGCAATACACTACTTAACGAAAAACACAAAATATCTATCTAATCATCTTTAACTTGATAGTATGCTACTGGACGTGAGTTAGAAAAGCCTACTGTCATTACCGATAGATCATCTATATACACTGATAGATCAAGAGGGCTTGAGGAAATAACTATGTTGTTCCTCAAGCCCTCTTTTTCATGTTAATTAATTTGATTTAATCTCTGAAGAAGTATTATGACCCTCTTCTTGCCTTCTTGTAAACTGTCTTGGGCTCCAATACATGACGGGCATCCAGATTCACAAGGACAATTTGAAACATGCTCCAAGGTTTTCATTAATAGCTCTTCCCATAAGTCAAAGACCTTTTCACTTAAACCAATCCCACCAGGGTATTTATCGTAAACAAAAAATGTGGGTAACTCATTATGGGATGCTTTGACTTGTGGGACAACTGCTACATCACTGCTATCACATTGAATAAACAAAGGAATAAAGGCATTCATGGCATAGGCTACTCCAATCATTGCCTCTGTCAATTCCGCCTCTGACCACTGTTCTGTTAGTTGAAGTGATAGCCATGATGCGCTTGTATGCATTTCATCAGGAGGTAAATGAATGGGCCCTGATCCTATATTATCATGCGTACCAAAGCGAATTTTCTTGAAAATGGTTGCTTGTGCGACTAATCCTACATCTCCAAAGCTAATCGTACCGCCGTTATAGGTTCGGCTTCGATCTTCCTCTAATACCTTCATTTCAACGGCAAGATTGGCATCTGTATAATAATCGATGTCGACTTCTCGGACATAAGCTTTCTTTTCTTCCCAGTCGAGCTTCTCTACTTGGAATTGAATCCCTTGATGTAAATAAATGGCTTCCTCATGTAATAATGTCATGGCACTATGACGATCCATTTCTCCAATTACCTTTGTTTGGGCAGGAATAGATAGATCAATAATAACCACATTTTCCTGTGAAGCGGACCGTAAACTAATATCATGTGCGGGGAAACGATCGCTCATCCAATGCCACTTATCGCTCGTCTTAAAGACAACGCCCTCTTCCGCTAAATAATCTAACAACTCTTGTATGTCATATTCACCATAAGTATCTTCTATAGAAAAAGGTAATTCAAAAGCGGCACATTTTAAATGATCCATTAAAATTAACATATTTTCTGGATAAATACGTGCCTCCTCTGGTGCACTACCAAGTAAAAATAAAGGATGATTCACCACATATTGATCAAGTGCAGTCGATTGTGCAACATAGATAATTAAAGCCTCATCTTGCCGTCTTCCTGCACGCCCTGCTTGTTGCCAGGCACTTGCAATATTTCCTGGGTAACCTGTCATAATACATGCTTGTAACTGGCCGATATCGACCCCTAATTCTAACGCATTTGTACTGACAACGGTTTGAATGGTTCCATCACGCAAGCCTTTTTCGATCACCCGACGTTCAGATGGCAAGTAACCACCTCGGTAGCCACGCACGGATTCATCAAGCAGCTTATTGCGAGTGAGCTCCTTTAAATAAGTGACAATCATTTCAACCCGTACCCTACTTTTAGCGAAAATGATAGATTGAATACCAGCTATATAAAGCCTCTTTGCTAAATCACTTACCTCTAACACGGCGCTTCTACGCACCCCAAAAGTTTTGTGGATAATAGGCGGGTTATAGAAAAGAAATGTCTTCTTGCCGACAGGTGCTCCAGAGTCTGCGATGAGCGCATGTGATTCATTTGTTAGCAGCTCGGCCAGCTCCTTAGGATTTTTTATCGTTGCCGAGGTACAAATAAACACAGGTTTACTACCATAAAATTCACATATGCGTTTTAATCTACGTATTACATGGGCAACATGGGAACCAAATACCCCTTTATATGTATGCAATTCATCAATTACGATATACTGCAAATTTTCAAATAGCGATACCCATTTTGTATGGTGTGGCAAAATTCCTGAATGAAGCATATCTGGATTCGTCATAACGATATGTCCTGCTTTGCGAACCTTCTGACGAATGCCTGGAGCCGTATCACCATCATAGGTATAACTTAAAATCTCCTCACCACTTTGTTCAATAAGCTCATTCAAGTCATTTTTTTGATCCTGCGCCAATGCCTTTGTTGGAAATAAATAGATGGCTCGTGCATTTTTATCCTCTACTATTTTTTGCAACACCGGCAAATGATAGCAATACGATTTACCTGATGCGGTTGGTGTAACAGCAGTGAAAGATGTACCACTCTGTGCCAAATCAAAGGCCTCTCGCTGATGCGTATAAAGTTGCTCGATCCCCCTTGCCTGCAAAGCCTTCACTAAAGAAGGATGTAAATTTTCTGGGAAAGGAGCATAGCTAGCAGGTCGGCCTTCAAGTGTTTGCCAATGTAAAATACGTTCTTTTAATTCTTCATCATATCTCCATTCATGCAAAAGCTCGCTAATCGTTCGTTTCTTTGATAGCATTTACTGCCTCCTCCTTTACCAGTCGTTCAAAGTTTTTCATTGTAAAGGAGGTCGAATGAATCGCGTCTAAAAAGCGTTTTTTACTTGTTTCTTTATAAAAAGATTGCACAACAAATTGCTCCATCGATTCTACCGTTGAAGCAATTTGTTGTGTATGCATATATTTCGGTCGATTCTCTTGAATCCATTTATTGGCCTCTTGCTGCCATTCCTTCAACAATTGGTGAATTTTATCAGCATGTGGTTTCACCTCTTGAAAAAAGTCAGGTGTACGGTCCTCCTCACGCATTTGCCAAAAACGTGAAACACATCGATCACATTCATCTATTAATTTGGATGTTTGCTGAATAACTAACAATTTTGCACCTCATCTCTCATCAATTACACGTAAGCAAATATTTTTCGTAGCAAGTACATATATATGATGAGTATGTCCTGTCCATCATTTCAACTACGAAAATATGGCAATCTTGATACCTTTACCTTCCCCTACTTATTTTGTGGTAAATACTGTATCAATTTTAATGCTATTGAGTTAGTTCAATTGCTTATGAGATAAGTGTACCAAAGTCTATCATTTTTCACTACTAATAGGCGAACAAGCATTCTTTACTTGCCAGTTCTTTTCTGCTAAGCTTACTTTCTGGCTAACTGCTTTGAGCTGCAAAAAAAAGTGCATATTCTGAGCATTGTTCTCCAGTGACACTCTCGTGAAAAGTAATTGATTGACCAGATCTAACTGCGCAACTAATTGTTCTAACTTGTTCAAAATAACGCCCCCTTTGCTTTACTTAAAGTATTCCTCGCATGTATAGAATTACCTTCATGCGTGACAAAATAAGCGTAAGTTAGCTGAAAGAAGAAGATTTTCGATAAATTTTTATAAATGAACCTTCCAACTAAAAAAGCGTCCTGAATGAAAGGTGTAGATAATTCACCATTTTTCAACCGTTTCTATGTATAAATTCATCAATTATTTTGACGATTCAAGGAAGACAATCATTAGCTTTTTTTCGACGCAATTTGTTTATTCTTTGCTTCCACTGTCTACTACTCTTGTAACAAAGACAACACGGATGGAGGTAGAGAAGAGCCATCAAATCATGGTAAACTCATATATAGGAAAGCAGTTTAATAAAGGGTGAGCTAAATGACAATTCGCTATCCAAATGGGAAATTGTATACCCCCAATACTTCTGTACAGAAAACGGAAAAAAAGAGTAAAAGTAAAGATTTGTCTTTTAGTAATCGTGGAAAGACACTAGAAGATGAAATTAATGAAGCAAACGACTATTATATTAAAAGACGACTTGCTATCATTCATAAGAAACCTGTTCCTGTACAAATCGTCAAAGTAGAGTACCCTTCACGAAGTGCTGCTGTCATTCGTGAAGCATATTTTCGAACACCCTCTACAACCGACTACAATGGTGTTTGGAATGGGCATTATATTGATTTTGATGCAAAGGAAACTGCTTCCAAAACGAGTTTCCCCTTAAAAAATATTCATGAGCATCAAATGACCCATATGCAGCAAGTGACTGAACAAAATGGTGTGGCTTTTATTATCGTTCGCTTTTCAGCTTTTGAACGATATTTTATTGTGCCATATGAAGTTTTACAAAAGGCCTGGCAAGCAATGGAAAATGGCAATCGTAAATCTATACCCTTTTCAACGATTGTAGAAGAGGCGTATGAAATTCCCACTAGCTATTATCCACGTATCGATTATTTACCCATCATCCAACAACTGATCGATGAAAAATGCTGCGGGTTTGAAAGTGAGGAGAAATAGTATGACTGAACGTCGTCGAACACGTGGAGAGCATCAAAAGGCTCTCGCTGAAAAAAATAAAAAAGGTAAGAAGACAACAACAAAATCGTCAACACCCGCTAAAATGTGGATAAAACGTATTTTCTTAACGCTATTAGTCATCGGTGTTGTAGGCTTCATTGGAGGAGCAGGTTTATTTGCTTACTATGCAAGCACAGCTCCTAAGCTTGATGAGGAATTATTGAAAGACCCTGTGTCTTCAGAGTTCTACGATAAAAACGGTGAAATCTTTGCAACAATCGGTGCTGAAAACCGTAAATATATAAAATATGAAGATATACCCGAAGATATGGTGAACGCAATTCTTGCAACGGAAGATGTACGCTTTTTTAAACATCACGGCATGGACTTCTACCGTCTAGGTGGTGCTATACTTGCTAACTTCCGTGATGGCTTTGGTGCACAAGGTGCCTCTACCCTAACACAGCAAGTGGTCAAAAACTCATTTTTACAAAATGAAAAGAAATTAAAGCGTAAAGCACAGGAAGCTTGGCTAGCGTTTCAATTAGAACGTAAATATTCAAAAGAAGAAATTTTTGAAATGTACTTCAATAAAATGCTAATGTCAGGCCGTATTTATGGCTTTGGTACAGCAGCCCAATATTTCTACGGGAAAGAATTAAAAGATTTAACATTAGATGAAGAAGCATTATTAGCAGGGTTAGTACAAAGACCAAATGCTTATAATCCATTGAAAAATCCTGACCTTGCTAAGCAACGTCGTAATACCGTTTTAGGATTAATGTATCAACACGGAAAAATTTCAAAAACGGAAATGGAAGAAGCTAAAAACGTTGATGTCCAAGCAGGTCTTGCTGACGATGCAACACGTCAATCATTTGCTGGCTCTAAATACGATGCCTTCCTCGATGTCGTTATTAATGAATTAGAAAATAATGGCGATGGTTCAGCCATGGCAGAAGGGATTAAAGTTTATACAACACTTGATCCAAATGCCCAAAAAGTTGTTGAAAATGTGATGAACAATGACAGCAATTTCCCAACAGAAGATATTCAGTCAGGTGTAGCGGTCATTGATACGAAAACAGGAGCGATCCAAGCTGTTGGTGGCGGTCGACATTATGGTGCCGAACGTGGCTGGAACTATGCAGATGATTTAACAAAAAATCAACCTGGTTCTACAATGAAACCATTAGTGGACTACGGTCCAGCCATTGAATATTTAAAATGGTCTACAGGCCATACACTTGTAGATGAACCTATGAACTATTCCAATTCAAAACAAACTATTACTAACTGGGATGGCAGATATATGGGTGCCATGACCGCTCGTAAGGCATTATATGCTTCACGAAACGTACCAGCTGTCAAAGCATTACAAGAAGTAGGTACTGAAAATGCAAAGGAATTTGTTGGACGTTTAGGGATTGAAACAGAAAACCTTTATGAATCAGACGCAATTGGTGGTGGAGCGATTACTATCTCCCCTATTCAAATGGCGGCTTCCTATGCAGCATTCGGAAATAACGGCGTTTACACGGACCCACACGCTATTACAAAAATTGTTTACCGTGATGGGAAAACATCTAAAAATTATACACCTGAGCCTAATGTAGCGATGAGTGAAGCTACAGCTTATATGGTAACAGATATGCTACGTGATGTAGTTGGCAACAAACCTGACGCATCAGGTACTGCAGCTAATGTCCCTGGACTAGACATCGCAGGTAAAACAGGTACAACCAACTATTCAGCTGAAGATTTTAATAAATATAATTTACCGAACACAAGTGTTCCAGATTCATGGTTTGCTGGTTATACGACAAACTATTCCATCGCTATATGGAGTGGCTATGAAAAACATTTTGATCCAATTACAACGTGGGAAGAACGTCGTTTACCACAAAATCTATTTAAATCGATTATGCAAGACATTTCAGCAAACGTTGAAACAGAAAGCTTTAAAAAGCCAAGTACAGTTGTAGAAGCAACGATTGAAGTGGGGTCTAAGCCATTGAAATTGGCAAGTGACTTTACACCAAGCGAATTACGTCAAACAGAGCTATTCGTTCGTGGTACTGAGCCAACAGAAGTGTCGAGTGTTTATGAGGCACCAGAATTAGCTACGCCATACAACGTATCTGCAAGCTTAGATTTAGGGGCACAGTCTATCAATATTTCTTGGGAACATGATGCCAGCTTGAATCCGGAAACAGATGAACCATTACCAACTTCCTTTGAAGTAACTGCAACCCGTGATGACGGTAAAAAGTTTGACCTTGGTAAAACAGAGAGCAAAGGTTTATCAGTTGCCAATACGCTGGAAGATGGCAATTACACGATTTCAGTCGTAGCCATTGTGGACGGTACACGAAGCGAACCAGGTACCACAACTTTCCAAATTACAAGTACAACTGAAGAAGAGGATGTAGAAACGGAAGATCCGGATGAGCCAAACATTGATTTACCAACAGATCCTGGTGAAGAAGATCAAGATAACGGTCATAATAATGGCAATGGTAACGGTAATGGCAACAACGGTGGTAATAACAACAATAATAATAATAATAATAATGGAAATGGGAATGGGAATGGGAATAACGGCAACAACGGTGGAAACGATGGCGGTTCAGATGGAAGCCAGCAACCAACTCCTCCTACGGATCCTGTAGACCCAAATAATGAAGAACAAAGCTCAGAATAAACAAAAAACCGAGAAGCATATAATGCTTCTCGGTTTTTTCTATCGGCACGAGTATTTTATCCTGCCACTTTATTTTTTACTAGCTTGAATTCGTAAACGTGCTGTACGCTTTTTCGTTTCCTTAAACAATTCATCAAGCTGACGATAACAAGCATATTGCCCTGGCTTCGCTTTAATAAAGGCAAGTCGTTCAACCCCATTAATCGGCAGCACCTCGTCTCCTGCTGCTTGTACAAGCTGTTCAAACAATTGGATTGCCTCTTCCATTAAACCTTTTGCTGTACCGTCTCTAGCATCATGGGCTTCGTGGATGTTTGCTTGAAGGGTTGTCCATTGAGCAAACCAAGCATCTACATGATCTTTTTCAATCGCCTTACTATTCATGCTTCCTTCACCAAGCCTTTCTTCAAACGCTTTTGACCTTCACGACAATCGCTAAGTAAAGGACAGGCATGGCAGCCAGGATTTTGGGCCTTACAGTGATAACGACCAAAGAAAATTAACTGATGATGCGTTTTCGACCACTTATCCATGGGCGTTTTTTTCATGATTGTTTCTTCCACTTCAAGTACGGAATCTTTCCATCTACATAGACCTAGACGTTTGGAAACACGCTCTACATGGGTATCAACTGCTAGTGCAGGAATATCAAAGGCTACGGATAGCACCACATTTGCTGTTTTCCGACCTACACCTGGCAATGTTACAAGTGCTTCTCGGGTTGCCGGTATTTCGCCATTATATTCATCTAGCAAACGTTGACATAAAGCCTGAATATTCTTTGCTTTATTGCGATATAAGCCAATAGACCGAATATCCTGTTGTAATTCTTCCAACGGGACAGCCAAATAATCTTCAGGCGTTTTATATTTCTGAAATAATGTTTTTGTTACCTTATTAACAAGTACATCCGTACATTGTGCAGATAATAATGTCGCAATTGTGAGCTCAAAGGCGTTGGCATGCACAAGCTCACAATGTGCGTTAGGAAACATTCGATCCATTTCTTCTAGGCAATGCTCCCACTGTTTTTTTGTTAACAAACTGGATGCCCCCTATTCTCTTTCTTCTAACCAATTATAAAAAGGTACTTTGTTAGTTGGTTGCGCATCTTGCTGAACTGTCCGTGCTGGAGTCCTGCTAAATGTTTGCTTCTCTCGGAACTGCTCACTTTGCTTTTGTGCAGCTTGAGGTGTCGTAATATTTTTCTTCTTCCACTCTAACAAAATACGATCAATATAGCGAATACTCAGTTTCCCAGCAAAAACAGCTTCTTTCAATGCCTCTTTAATGAGTATTGGAGTATGGTTGTCCTCATCAAGCCAACATCCTATTTTTTCAAGCTCTAAAGGAGATAAAAGACGTCCCATTTCTTCTTCAAAGAGTCGGAAAATCTCTCCTTCTTCTTGTTGAAGTGTTGTGGCAGATTTTTGTTGCTCTTTCATCTCGATCATCTGCACAATTCGCTCCCAGAGTGGGTAAACCGAATATTTTTCATAGAGCTTGCCACTTGTATCCACATCACGAGTAATTTCAAGGAAGCCCTTTTGCATTAATCGTTGTAAACGGGATGTTAGTTCATTTTCTGGCATTGTGAGACGATTCTTTAGATCATTTGGTGTAGGGAAGTCATACCCTTCCATATGAAAGGCTAACAAGTGCATAACAATTAGCGCCTCTTCATCTTCTATATTTAACTCCTTATAAAACTGAAAAAAAAGCTGGGGAATGGGAATCATTCTCTGCTCAGTCCATGTACGGAGTCGATGACTATTTGCATTCATATTCCTCTAGACTCCTTCTTTAAGTAAGTAGAAAAGCCGCGTAGATATTTCACTACGCGACTTTTAAATTGATTTGCTTATGGATATAGGCGGTTCAATAAACGTGGGAATGGAATTGTTTCACGAATATGTTCTGTGCCAGAAATCCATGCCACAGTTCGCTCTAATCCAAGCCCAAAGCCTGAATGTGGAACAGAACCTTGTTTACGAAGCTCTAAATACCATGCATATGCATCTAATGATAGGTTATGTTCTTCAAGACGAGATTTTAATAAATCATAGTCATGGATACGCTCAGAACCACCAATAATTTCACCATAGCCTTCAGGTGCGATTAAATCAGCACATAATACAACGTCATCGCGATCTGGATGTGGTTGCATATAGAATGGCTTAATGCCTACTGGATAGCATGTAATGAATACTGGCTTGTCGAATGAATTGGCAATAGCCGTTTCATGAGGTGCCCCAAAATCGTCACCCCACTCGATATCGTCAAAACCTTGTTCATGTAAAAGCTTGATCGCATCATCATATGAAATACGAGGGAATGGCGCTTTAATATTTTCAAGTTTCGATGTATCACGGTCAAGTCGCTCTAATTCTAATTTGCAGTTAGCCAGAACGGATTGTATAATATGCGTTACATATTGCTCCTGTACTTCTAGATTTTCTTCAAACTCTACAAAGGCCATCTCAGGCTCAATCATCCAGAACTCGATTAAGTGACGACGCGTTTTAGATTTTTCAGCACGGAAAGTTGGACCGAATGAAAATACTTTTCCTAGTGCCATAGCTGCCGCTTCCATATAAAGCTGCCCCGATTGAGAAAGGAATGCATCCTCATCAAAGTATTTCGTATGGAATAGCTCAGATGTACCTTCCGGTGAAGATCCTGTTAAAATTGGTGGGTCCATCTTTGTAAAACCATTGTTGTTAAAAAATTCATAAGTTGCACGAATGATTTCATTACGGATTTTCATAATGGCATGTTGTTTACGAGAACGTAACCATAAATGACGGTTATCCATTAAAAATTCAGGACCGTGCTCCTTTGGTGTAATAGGAAAATCTGTTGCTGTATGTAGAACCTCAATTCCTGTTACAGCTAGCTCACAGCCAAAGCTTGAACGTTCGTCAGCTTTCACCTCTCCTGTAATATACATAGAAGTTTCTTGCGTTAGTCCTTTAGCTGTTGCAAAAATTTCTTCGCCCACTTCTTCTTTCACGACAACACCCTGAACAAAGCCAGAGCCATCGCGAAGTTGTAAGAAGGCGATTTTACCACTTGAACGTTTGTTAGCTAGCCAAGCGCCAATTTTGACTGTTTCACCGATATGCTGTGGCATATCTTTAATCATAATTTTTTTCATAGAAATCCTCCAAAGTCGTCTAGAGGGATTAGTCTTGCCATTTTGATTTTACAAATGTATCAATACGACGGACTGCCTCTTCTAGTAAGTCTAAAGATGTAGCATAAGATAATCGCATAGTAGTTGGTGCACCAAAGCCAGAGCCTGGAATCACAGCCACATTTGCTTCTGTTAAAATATCCGCAGCGAATGCGTCTACTGAATCATAGCCAGTGTGAGCCATTGCTTCTGCTACATCTGGTAATAAGTAGAATGCACCCTGTGGTTTTAATACATGGAAGCCAGGAATTGCACTTAACTGTGGGTAAATTTCCTCAAGACGAGATTCGAATGCTTGGCGCATTTCCTCTACCGCGTCCTGTGGTCCATTATACGCCTCAACAGTTGCATATTGTGCAGTTGTCGTCGCATTAGATGTTGAGTGTGATGCAAGGTCAGTCATTGCTTTTACTATATCCGCATCACCCGCAGCATAACCAATACGCCAGCCTGTCATAGAGTGAGATTTTGCTACACCATTTACAACGATTGTACGTGCTTTTACTGCATCAGAAAGTTGTGCAATTGAAAAATGCTCAATACCATTGTATACAAGCTTCTCATAAATTTCATCTGACACGATTAAAATATCCTTTTCTTCTGCAACTGCAGCAAGTTCTGCAAGCTCTTCACGTGAATATATCATACCAGATGGGTTGCTAGGTGAGTTGATAATTACCGCTTTTGTTTTATCAGTCACAGCAGCTCTTAATTGATCAGCAGTAATTTTATAGTTTTGTTCACGTGTACCTTCAACATATACAGGTACTCCGCCCGCTAATTTAACTTGCTCAGGATAAGACACCCAATAAGGGATTGGAATAATAACTTCATCACCCTCGTTTAAAATAACTTGGAATAATGTGTATAAAATATGCTTTGCACCTACACCAACAATCACTTCATTTGGCTGATAAGTAAGGTTATTATCGCGCTGTAGTTTATCAATAATAGCTTTTTTTAGCACTGGAAGTCCGCCAGCAGGTGTATATTTTGTATACCCCTTTTCCATTGAATCAATGGCAGCATTTAAAATGTTTTGAGGTGTATTAAAGTCTGGTTCACCAGCTCCAAGGCCAATGACATCAATACCTTGCTCTTTTAATGCTTTTGCTTTCGCAGTAATAGCTAATGTTGAAGATGGTGTTAAAGTTTTTACACGTGTTGCTAATAAGTTTTTCATCCGGGATCTACTCCTCTTATAAATTCGTAATGCGCTTCCACCAGTCGCCATCCTTAAACATAATATAGACATAGTTGAGTTTGTCATGATCGTTTAGGTATGTAATCTCCCAAACAACGCCCGGCTCCTCATAGCCCAATTTCATGTGGAGGACCTTTTGTACATTTCCTTCATTTTTAAAAACCGATAATGCTTGCTTTTCCGTAATGCCATCTTCTAATAACACTTCCTGAATGGAATCCTTGTCTAGATTCGTCGGAACAAAGACAGCCTTTTTATCACCGTATTCGTCTACCCCGAACACAGTAACATACGAATGTTTGCCATTATATGTGTAGGACTCCGATACAATTGCGAGGGCTTTGGCATCGAGTGCCAACTGTTCAGCCTGCTCTTCAATTGAACGGAACGGAGCCTCGGCTTTCCAGAGTACTAAAATGCTAATGACAAGTGACAACGAAACAATAAAGACAGAAATGAAAATTAACCAGTTTTTCATCTATTCACCTGTTGTTTCACATCGTGCTTTTTTGGCACAACACATAGCGGATGTTTGTGTGTTTTTTTAACTGCATAACAATTCATTTTGCTTTCCATTTTGTCAACCTGCTTTCTTTCCTCATACCACAACATTATACAACAATTTTGTGCTGTCGTGTTTCTTAATTTCATATATTGTACGTTGCTAGAATAACGTTTTCAAATGATTGGTACAGTAAATTTCATTCCGTATCATTTTGCCTCGTTCTAATTTGCAATGACGCTTCAATTTCTGTCAAAATATCCCTGAAACAAGAGAAAAATTCCTATTCAACACTGTAAATAGGAATCACTCATATTATAATAGTTCATAAATAACATAGGTGGCACGGCCTTTACCTTTTGCCTCATACAAACAACGATCAGCTTGACCAAATAAATCATTATAATGATAATCTTTTCGATCATTTATACAAGCTCCCATACTGACCTTTAAAGGATAGCTTTTCTGGTCTTTTTCTAATGTTAACGTTAGCAAATGAGCGTGTGTATTTTGGACAAGTTCTATCATATAATCCTTTTGTGGATGGCGAATACAGACAATGAATTCATCCCCTCCATAACGGATAATTTTTACGTCTTCCTCCCGCAAAAACTCCTTCAAACCATTAGCTAAAAGCTGTAAAACTCGATCCCCAAACAAATGTCCATGCGTATCGTTAAATAGTTTAAAATTATCAATATCAAGAACTGTAATACATACATAGGATTCCGCCATTTTAGCAGCACGAAACCATTCATCTAGCTCGTGATCCAGAAAGTGTCGATTCAGGACACCTGTTAATGGATCATAATGTGCCTTTCTTTCTAATCTCTCTTTTTGACGCTTAAATTCCAAATTCAACACTTGCTGTAATAAATGATCAATGCTCATCTGTTCTGAAAGATCTATATATTCTTTTTGGACATCAAAAATTTCATCTCGCCAATTCAATTGGTACAGTACATTTAACAATAAGCGCATCACTTTTTTTGTAATGGGTTTATCACCATAGGATTTGGCAAGTTCTATTGCTTGTTGATAATATTGTACCGCTTCTTCAAGCTTGTGCTGCTTTTCAAATAAAAAGCCATAGCCAAACCAAGCTGCTACTTTTTCAGGTTTATGTTGAGAAATTATGCTAGAGGTCAATGAGTCATCAAGCAATGCCTTCCCTGCCACAAAATCCCCTTCTAAAATATACACATCTGCTAAATTATTATTAATGCGAATATCTAATAATCTTGCTAAATCTGGTTGTGTCTCATATAGCGTTTTATTGTATTCTCTTGCTAATAAACCTGCTTGAAGGGCTTCCTTCGTACAGCCCTTTTCTACCTCTATATAACATAAATTATTGTGACAACGAACAAGCATCATAAAATCTTGTAATTCTTGAGCATAAGCAATTGACTTTTTCGTCATCTCTGCTGTTTTTTCACGGATTCCTACCATATCGTAGATTAATGACATGACCAAATAATACTGCATCAAATCTTTGCTAGTACCATATTTTTCACAGATAGCCTCATAGTCGAAAATAAGGCTGACAATGGCTAGAGTATCACCCAAAGAGTGATGTACTAAAATTTTCTGATAGTACAAATCCAATACATACGCATAGTTATTATCCTCTAAAGCTACTAAAAGACCTTGATCTGCCAGTTTCAGCGCATCTGTTAAATACCCCTTTATGCGCATTTCCATGATTGTCTTATTTAATTCCTCTAATGTTAACACCACTGTCTCACCACTTTTCCAAGCCCCTATTTAATCCACTTTCATTTCTTGCTGTAACAATTATAAGACATATTTATTCACTTCGTCCGACTTTTTAGCAATATACCAACTATTACCTCGATTTCAAAAAACTTTTGTAAGACTGCTATATAATGCCCTATTGTTTTCCCCCTCCATTAAATTTTTATACCTTTACACATTTTTCTCCATTTTTGTCCCAGTCAACTGTTGTTTTTACCCATATGATGTGATAACTAGGCATGTTAAGTAATTGAAAAGGGATGTGATGTTTTGAGTTTACCAATTAACCCTTCTGATCCAGCTACCATTCCAAAATTTGTAGATGCTCTACAGAAGCCAGTAATAGCAAAACCAAAGTACTGTAGGGGTCAAAAAAAACATGATTATTACGAACTGATCATGATGGAGGGCGAGCATCGTTTTCACAAGCATTTTCCTAATACATTAATATGGGGGTACAACGGCCTTTATCCAGGACCAACTATAGAAGCGACGAAAGATAAACCGATTTACGTTAAATATAAAAATCAATTACCATTACAGCACTTTTTACCAGTGGATTTTACACTTCATGCCGCCAACGATTCCCAAGAGGTAAGAACCGTCACTCACTTACATGGAGCTAACGTGGATTGGGAGAGCGACGGTCATCCAGAGGCTTGGTACACAAGGGATTATCGACATACTGGTCCAAAATTCAATAAAGAAATCCATGAATATACGAACCACCAGCCTGGTACTACAATGTGGTACCATGACCATGCCATGGCTTTAACACGTTTAAATGTCTATGCAGGCTTGGCAGGTTTCTATTTACTTAGAGATGCGCTGGAGGAACGTTCCAATTTACCATGTGGTGAATACGAATATCCTATTTTAATCCAAGATAAATCTTTTAATGAGGATGGCTCGTTATTTTATCCTGATGAACCGCCATTTCCAGTTACTGTACACCCATCGATTACCCCCGGCTTCGTAGGTAATACGATTGTGGTCAATGGAAAGCTTTGGCCATATTTAGATGTTGAACCTCGTAAATATAGATTTCGGTTCCTGAATGGCTCCAATCGAAGAGGCTATATCATCAGCTTGTCAAATGAGCAGACTATGATGCAAATAGGCACAGATGGCGGTTTTTTATCAGCACCTCAAGCAATCCAATCTGTGGAGTTACTACCTGCTGAACGAACAGATATCATCATCGATTTTTCAGCTTGTGAGGGACAGGAAATTACCTTACTCAACACAGATACAGATTTTATCGATGAGCATACGAACGTCATTATGCAATTTAAAGTATCACTTCCCTTAAAATGTGAGGATACGAGTGAAATTCCTGAGAGACTGGCAGTCACAATGGATTTACATCCACATCATGCACATATTGATAGACAACTACCTTTGACGGCAACAACGGATGAATTTGGAAGACCTATGCTGTTATTGAACAACCGAATGTATCATGACCCAGCGACAGAAAAACCTTCCTTAGATAGTATTGAAGTTTGGAGTTTTATTAATACTACGCCTTTTATTCATCCTATTCATCTGCATCTCATACAATTTAAAATTCTTGAACGTCGGCCATTTGATTTAGAACTCTATCAAAATGAAGGAATCGTATCATTTACAGGACCACCAGAGGAACCTCGGGACTATGAACGTGGTTGGAAGGATACGGTGAAAGTGGATGCTGGCAAAGTGACGAAAATTATTATGCATTGGAAGGATCATGTGGGGAATTACATGTGGCATTGTCACTTCCTTGAGCACGAGGACCATGATATGATGCGACCTATTCTTGTAATGAAGGATGTCCACGCTGTTCAACAGCCGCATGCTGAAATAGAACAGCCTACCCATCATGAGGCTACTACTAGTACGACGACAGCCTCTACCCCTACGACCAATACTACTAGTACGACACATCATAATGAGTCACCCGCACCATTATTAAATGCTTCTCAAATTCCTTTCACAGAGGAGGAAGAAATTGTGGAATCACTAGCAGAGGAGTCTACACATATCGGAAATAATGATCAACATAGGCCCATCCTGCTTTTCCCAACTACTACGTCCACACGCACTGATACAAATAGACCTAGACCCCGTAGACCTAGAAGATTTTAGCAAGCCAATCACACAAAGAAAACTACCGTTTAAGTGGTAGTTTTTTTGTGTTCAAGCATGTATACGCCATAATCTATGCGTGAGTAGCGCCAAAAGCAGCATCATAACACAAATCATTAAAATGGGTATAAAGATGTTGGCGCGAAAGGTCTCGAACAACAGTCCATAGCCCATTTGCCCAAGTGGTGCCATGCATTGTGAAACAGCCATCATGATCGCCATGACCTTTCCTAAATTTTCATTGGGTGTTTCCTTTTGTACAAGTGTCATTACGTATATTGAAATGATCGTCATCATCATCGCCATCACAAGCGCACAACCGGTAAATAATAAGTATGAAGCATAATAGCCTATTTGAAGCATGGGCTGAATGACAGCAATAGCCATAGGAATCACTAAAAAAGCAGTCACCAATACCCAAATATATAGCCTGTTAATTTGGAGCTTTTTAGCGAAATAGCCCATCGTTAATGCACCAAGTATGGTTGCAAAATCAATAATGCCCATCCCTATTCCGTACATCGAATCACTTACTTCTAACGTGACACGAAGGACGATGGGCACTCCTACGATAAAGAGCGGTGTAAATAATAAATTTAATAAGGCGGCCAGTACCGTGCATTTCAAAATAAAGGATTGCTTCACAACATATGTAAACCCCTCCTTTATATCCTTGAATAACGTCATGATTAATTGTCCATCATCATCTCGTTTCACAAATGGAATGGTCATATACATTTCTACGATGGCTGTAGCGAAAAATAATAGACCACTTACAAGGACCAGAATTTTGATGCCTAGTAATCCATAAAGAATTCCACCTAGTACCGGTGCAGCAACACCGGCCAAAGCCTGCACCCCATTCACGATTCCATTTGCCTGCTCAAGGTGTTGTTCTCTTACTAATAACGGAATACTAGCCATGACTGCAGGTGAATACATAGCGCTAATAATGGAAAGGAGCACCATAACTACGCCTATCCCTAACACTGAATGATATTCAGTCCACAATGTGAGATAGAATATCAAAACAATGACACTATTAATGACATCAAATAACACCATTAAATGCCGTCGATTAAAACGATCGGCAAGGGCACCACCGAATGGCGTAAGAAGAATAGGTATGCTTGAAATAGCAAATAGCACGGCAAAAAGATCGGCCCTTCCCGTCATATCTAAAACAAAAAGCGATAGCGCAAACCTTAATAAGGCAGAACCCAAAATAGAAATAATCTGTCCAAATACAAGTATTTTAAAATCCTTTGAAAATCCTTTTTCCTTTACGAATGTTTCCATGTAATGACTCCCCCCCTAACAGACCGACTGTCGGTCATTATTTTTGTATAAAAAAATGTAGCGATAAGTTTAGATGTTAGTTGTGACTAAAACTTATACCACATTTTTAGACCGACTGTCGGTTTATAATTAGTATATGAGAACTCTCCAAAAAAAGGAACTTTTTTTTATGGATTTTTTCAAAATTCTTCTTCTTTTAAATATGCTTTTATTTGTTCTATAAAAGCTGTGGTGGCGTGACTTACATAGCGGTCCACTCGGTAGATAATTGACAAACTTCGACTAGGAATGTCATCTGAAATACGAATGATACGTAAATTCGAATCATTCATTTGCTGAACCAATGGATAGGGCTGCACCGTAGCTCCTATATTCGCGCGTACTAGATTCATAATTGACGTAACGGAGCTTGTTTCAAGAATAGTATGGAGCTGGAAACCATGTTTTTTCACTGTCTCCTCAACTATTTCTCTTCCTAAAAATCCTTCAGGATACATGACCATTGGAAGATCTTTTAATTCAGCAATAGTGACCCCTTCTCGATGCGCCCAAGGATGTTCCTTTGAAACCGTTACAACATACTCCTCCTTTCGTAAAGGAATAATGACTAAGCGATCATGGGGCTCAACATTCGTCCCAATTCCTATATCCACTTCATTTTCAAGAACTTGCCTCATGATATCGATAGAAGCAAGGATTGTAAGCTTTACCTTAGGAAATTTTTGATGAAAATCAATGACAAGTTGTGTAATTCGATAATCTAAATCAGATGGCATAATACCAACACTTATTTGACCACCTTGAACCTCTTGTAAATCTTTAATAGCATTTTTGACATTTTGTAGTGTATTAAGCATGGCAGTAGCATAGGTAAACAATAAGGCACCAGCCTCCGTCACCACTATTTTTTTGCCAATTCGATCAAATAACGGCATTCCTAGCTCATCCTCAAGCACCCGTATTTGCTGGCTTAACGTTGGTTGAGAAATGCCTAGCTTTTCAGCCGCTTTTGTAAAATGTAGTTCCTCACAGACTGCCATAAAATAATGTAGATGACGTATTTCCATATGAATCACAACCAATCATAGTTTGTATCTATCATTGTAATAGTAATAATAGTATTGTCCAATCATTTAGATTGCTATAGACTTCAACTTAGGATTTTTATTCAAATTTACGGAGTTGATCAAACATGAAAATGAAGCAAACGGTACTACCTATAATTGCCATTGTTTTGGCTTCTTTAAATTTAAGACCTGTAATTACTTCCGTTTCACCTTTGTTAGGCACTATCCGAGAATCATTGCATATGAGTGCGGCAAGTGCCAGTTTATTGACGTCATTAGCTGTCTTATGTATGGGGTTATTTGCACCGATCGCGCTCAAGCTCGCCAATCGTTTGAGTATTGAACGAGCAATAGCCTACTCCCTCATATTAATTGGGCTTGCAACCGCTACAAGGTACTTTGCTTACTCTCCCTGGGTCATGCATGTTACAGCTCTATTTGCGGGAATAGGCATTGCCATTGTTGGTCCATTACTATCAGGTTTTATTAAAGCAAAGTTTGCAAATCCTTCTCGTATAGTTGGTATTTATTCACTCGCTTTAGTTGTAGGGGCTGCCTTAGGTTCAGGTCTTTCCATCCCATTAAGCACTATTTTTCATTCTTGGCAAACCTCTGCAGCATCCTGGGCTTTACTTGCCATCATCGCTCTATTTTTTTGGTGGAAGCCTCTCGAGCGAAAAGCACACCCAGCAAATACTACAGGTAATAAAAAAGCATTCCCTATCAAGAAAATTTTAACAAGTGAAAAAGCTTGGTTATTAACAGGTTTTTTTAGTTTAATGGCCTTCATGTTTTATACGATTATGGCCTGGTTACCACCAATAGCTGAACATATGGGCTATAGCAAACATGATGCCGGAATGATGCTCACCCTATTAACGGTTGCCCAAATGCCCGCAACGTTTTTAGTCCCTATTTTAAATAACCGCTTCCAGCATCGAGCTGTTTGGCTAGTAGCTTGTTCATCACTTGAATTAATCGGTTTATTGATGCTACTATTTACCATTAACCCTTGGCTAAGCAGTGTCCTTATCGGCATTGGGGCAGGTGGCTTATTCTCATTAGGATTAACTTTACCAATAGATGAAGCTGAAGATATCCAAGAAGCAAGTTTCTTAGCCGCTATGACCCAATCTGTCGGCTTCGTATTTGCTGCTCTCGGTCCCCTATTTGTGGGCCTAATAAGAGATTACACAGGGAACTTTACAGCTGCCATTATTGGCATGATGATCATCGTGATCGTCATGATCATCATCCAATTAATAATTGGTAATCAGAAGCCTCATGCTACCCATTAAAATCATACGAAAAAGACGACTACATAATCAAAAGTCGTCTTTCTTCGGATGTACTCAATTTCTTCATTCCAAGAATCTTGTCTAGTCATTTTAAGGTGCGTCGCTTTAGTATTCATTCTTTTACCGGAGTTTCTACTGGACGATTAGCTGTCACCATACTTGCATCTGCTTCGGAGGGTAAGTAAGTATTACATACCTGCACGACAAACTATACTCCCACTATTGTAAAAAACCCCTATTCATTGTCACGTATAATGCTAGATAACTATAGCGGATCTTAAAACCGCTTCTTCTAAAACATCTATGCCTAATAAAATATCTTCAAGGTCTGTATGTTCATCAGGATGGTGACTTAGGCCGTCCACTGATGGGATAAAAATAAGGCCGACTGGTCCGAGTCTAGTCATATTCATTGAATCGTGTCCTGCACCACTTTGCATATATTGATAGGAGAGGTTTCTTTCTAAACAAATACTTTCCAACTCTTTCATTAGACTTGGAGAAAGTAGGACAGGCTCCTCCGAGCTAATGACCTTATAGTCAATAGCAAGCATTCGCTTTTGTTGAACATTTGCGATGGCAGTATAGAAATGCTGAAGAACTCGATCCCTTGATTGTACTGAGGAGGAGCGAATGTCGACTGTCAGCTCCACTTGTCCTGGGACTACGTTCATAGACCCTGCAACAACGTCTAAAATACCTACTGTTGCCACTGTTCCAAACTTTTGCTCGGCTATCGCTGCTTTTTCCAATTCTAATGCCAATTCTGATGCTCCTAAAAGTGCGTCCTTCCTCATATTCATCGGTGTTGTACCTGAATGGGAAGCTTTCCCATTTAATGTCATTAATAAACGGACTGGTGCTGCCACCCCCGTCACAATTCCAATTTTTTTCTCATAGCTAATAAGCATAGGACCTTGCTCAATATGTAACTCAAAAAAGGCATGGAAACCTTCCCCTACTCTATTTGCCTGATCTACACTACTAAAATCCAGTCCACAATGTGCAAAGGCCTCTTCCATCGAAATGCCATCGCGATCTACAAGATGACGATATTTTTCTTTATCTATAAGCCCTGCCATTGCTTTACTTCCGACCGTTGATACACCAAATCGAGAAGACTCCTCACAGGCAAATGCAATAATCTCTATTGGATGCTTGGTCACGATTGATTTCTCATTTAATCGTTTGATTACTTCTAGGGCTGCCGTTACGCCAACAACACCATCATACTTTCCACCTTGATAGACTGTATCTAAATGAGAGCCCATGACTACAGGCCCTACTCCTGGTACTTTACCCTCTCTTCGAGCAATAAGATTTCCACATTGATCAATATGAATTTGAAGATGTTCATCTTTACATAAACGAATGAAGGCATGTAAACAAGCCTGCTCTTCATTTGTATAGGCAACTCTCGTAATTCCTTTCTCACCTGAATTATATTGATTCATTTTATTTAGTAATTGTTGATAACGTTCTTTGTCAACCATGTAAACAACTCCTTCTTAAGAATTACGAAGATGAAAATCAAACCAAATTTGCTCTTGCCCTGTATCTTTTTTAATTGTACCAATTATTTCATATCTTATTAAATGAAAATTAGAAAAGGGATTCTCGAAAACGAGATCCCTATTCTAATCTTGATCATAGGCTATTATTTGCTATTAGCCATTTTGTTATTGGAATGATGGAATAGTGCATCACATTCTTCTGGAGTCTCCATTTTATGCATGTTTAACACACTTGTATCTTTACCTGTTAAGTAATCACGTATATGCATATCAGAGAAGCCATGTACATGAGCATCTTCTGCTGTATTGCAATAATGCACTTCTTTTATACCTGACCAAATAATTGCTGAAACACACATTGGACATGGTTCGCATGTTGCATAGATTACACAATCCGATAAATCCATTGTGCCAAGCTTTTTAGAAGCTTCGCGAATGGCTACTATTTCTGCATGTGCAGTTATGTCTGTATCACGCATCATCGTATTTCCTACAACAGCGATGATTTCATCACCTCTTACAATCGTTGCACCAAAAGGTCCACCAATATTTTGGTCGATACCGTCTTTCGTTTTGTCAACTGCTAATTGAATATAATCCATACCGTGACTCCCCCTATGTTAATTAATAATATGAGTACCCGCTTGATTATTGATTGCCTCTTTTAGACTCTCAGGATTTGTAATAATAACTCGGTGACCACCATTTTCTAAGAAGCTCAAACTTGCTTCGATTTTTGGTAGCATACTTCCTGGTGGGAATTGATTGTCTAAAACATGTTTCTTTGTTTCTTCAATCGTAATTTCTTCAAGTGCTTGTTGTTCTGGCTTCCCAAAGTTAATGAATACACGTGGAACGCCCGTTGTAATAATTAATGAATCTGCATTTACTTGAGCTGCTAACAGACTTGTTGCAAAGTCTTTGTCAATAACAGCATCTACACCTTCGTAAATATTGTTTTCTTTTCTAATTACTGGGATACCACCCCCACCTACTGCGATGACTACATAATCATTGTCAATAAGTGATTTGATTGCATCTTTTTCTACAATATCGATTGGTAGTGGTGAAGGTACCACACGACGATATCCGCGCCCAGAATCTTCTATCATTTTCCAATCTGGATGTTCCACTAACATAGCATCCGCTTGTTCTTTCGTAAAGAATGAACCTACTGGCTTAGTAGGATTGACAAAGTTCGGATCATTTTCATTGATTTCCACTTGTGTAATCACACTGACTACCTTTTTATTAATTTGACGCTTCGCCAGTTCATTTATTAGGGCTTGTTGAATTAAATATCCAATTCCGCCTTGCGTATCGGCAACACAGTTCACTAAAGGAACCGCTGGCATGCCAGATATTTCATTAGCAATTTCACTTCTTTGTAGCGTAAAACCTACTTGAGGCCCATTGCCATGAGTGACAACCACTTTATAGCCTTCTTGAATCATATCTGCTATATGTTCGACAGTTTGAGCAACAGCTTCCTGCTGGCTTTGAATAGATTCACTGCCGCTATCTTTTACTAACGAGTTGCCTCCGATTGCTACAATTACTAATTTATTCACAACTACACCCCTACTTCATTTTCCGCATTATTTTGAATTTTTTGGTTATTAAATCGATATAACACTGTATATAAAATGAACGACACGATTAGTCCGCTAAAGAAGGCAAAGTCATTTAGCTTCACTAGGAAAGGCACACCTTTAAGGAAAGCACCTGACATTGGTAGCATAAAACTAATCAATAGCACGACACATGCTACGATGTTATAGCCAGATTTATAAGCCCCATTGTTACCGTCTTTCACATAAATTGTAGATAACTCAATACGACGTTTACGTTCGATATAAAAACTAGACAACATAATACCTGCGATTGGGCCAAACATAGAGCCAATAAAACTATAGAAGAAGAATAAAGTTTCTGTACTAGAAACTAATTTCCAAGGCAAAATCATTGTTCCAACAATGGCTGTTAAAATTCCTGCTGTTTTTACTGTAAATACTTTAGGAAATAACGTTGTCATTTGTAATCCAGATGGTAGTAAATTACCGAATACGACAAATGCAGTTGCCCCAACATTTAATGCTAAAATTAATACAATAACAGAAAATGGATTTTGGATTTTATCGATTGCATCGACAATATTAAAAATTGGTTGTCCGAATGCAATTTCTGTCCCCGCTATTAAACTAATACAAGTGATGGCAAATAGTAGATACGAACCGATCATACCAATAGATAAACCATAGACCATAGCTTTTGGTGATTTAGCTCTATTTGTAAAGTCTGCAATATTAACGATTGGACCAGCCCAATTAGATACCAATGCGCTCACACAAGCAATAAATACTAATGGACTTTCCATTTTTGTTGCAGGTGTGTAATCTAAAATTGGACCAATACCACCAGCAATATTGATCGCCCAAATCGCTGCTCCAATGATGAAGATATAAACGATTGGTGATGAATATTTACCAAAAACAGTGAGCATATCCATGCCGCCCAAAAATAGTAACACTGTAACTATCCATAAAATACTATAAGAAATCATTGTCGGAACATCTAAGCCAAAAAGAGTGAAGTCCCCACCAATAGACATATAGTTCGGAATGAATCTAGCGAATAAAACATTTAGAGATTGAGCCCCTACCACTGTGGTTGTACCAAAGAAAACAACCCCTGCAATTAATCCACGACATAAGGCTGGAATAATGGAACCCTTTACTCCGAAGGCATCTCTCAGTAATATTGCGAATGGTATACCATATTTAGAGGCAGCATATCCATTTAAGGCGTATCCTGCAGAAACGATCACTGCTGATAGCATAATGGCTAAGAAAACTTGATTAACAGATAATCCCAAGATAAAAAATCCTGCAACTGTCATATAAGACATAATATTGTGAACTGCGCCCATCCAAACTGTGATGTAGTTAAAGATCCCCCAGTCTCTTTCCTGAGGACCTTTTGGTAATAGTTCTTCCGAATAGCCTAGTGCTCTATAGTCTTGATAGGACTGTTCAATTTTTGCATGTTCCATCTAAAGCTCCTCCTACTTATAGGAAGTGGGCTTAAGCCCACTTCTCACTAATTGTGATTAATGCTTTCTCAAAAGCTTCCATTGGAGGGTGAGTAATACCGGCACCAATCATACCAATTCCAGCGTCTTTGTGTGCAATTGCTGTATTAATAATTGGAAGAATACCAGTTTGAATTACTTTACGGATATCAATACCAGTAGCAATTCCCATGAAGTTTAATAATGGAATAGTAATGTTTTGGTTTTCAGTTGTCGTAATTTCTTTCATTTGACGTGAATAACCAATTGCTTCATCCACTGTTCCGCCTACTAGGGCAACGATTGCTGGTGCAGTAGCCATAGCGAAACCACCGATACCGTATGTTTCTGTAATAGCACTATCTCCAATGTCTAGACCTGAATCTTCTGGCTTATACCCAGCAAACATTGGCCCGATAACTTGTTGTGCAGGGCCCGTGAACCATGTGTTACCTGCCATTCCACTAATACGAATACCAAATTCTACACCGTTACGTGCCATTGTTGTCACAACCGTACTGTGCTCAATACCATGTGCAGCATCTAATGCACATTTACAACAAGCCATCCACGTAGGCCCTGAGAAATACTCACTACTTGCTACAAAATTAAATACTTCACGTTTCTGTTCAACAGGATAATCTGTTTCTAAAATATAAGGTGTTAAAGCTTGAATGAGTAAAGCAGTACCTGCATTGTTACGGTTATGACACTCATCACCCATATGAAGTGCTTGTGCTAGCATTAAACGAAGGTCGATACCCTCTTTATTGAGCTTCATAGCGTCACGTAAAATTGGTCCTAAAACATCACGCATCCATACTAAACGATCAATAACACTGTCATCGTTTGCACCCATACGTAAAACTTTAGCCATCTGCTCACTTAAGTTTGTAAATGCACGATTACCGTATGTTTTATTTTCAACAATGTGCACAAACATGGAGGCAGATGTAACACCAGCCATAGATCCTACAGAGTTATGTTCATGACATGGTGAGAATGTAATCTCTCCTGATGCTGCAACTTTCGCCGCTTCCTCAAGGTCATTTGCCAAGCCTTCGAAAATGAGAGCTCCCATAACGGCACCTTTCATTGGACCATTCATGTTTTCCCATGTAATTGGTGGGCCAGCGTGTAAAATTGTTTTCTTCGTCATGCCTGGTACTACATTAATCGCTTGATCGAAACCAATTAGAACTGGTTGAGAGTTAACAATTTTTTCGACTGCAAGACGGTTTGCTGCTTCAATTTTTTCAGCCAATTCAGCTTTATCGATTTTGTTTAGTGCCTCGATTATTGCCGGTTTCCCTCCACCTGGTGGTGACCATTCTAGGTGTGTAGCACTCGCATTTTGCGCTAAGATATCATTGTTAAAAAGTTCAATACCTACGTTAATTACGTTAATTTTACTTGTAAAAAGTTCATTAATCTTACTCATGATAATCTCCTTTCAAAACCATTTCTCTAGCCAGTAAGCCTGCATTTGTACTGCTGCTTGCATGTGTCACACCTGCATCGACTAATTTTTTCACTTGATCTTCTAAACTTGGTTTATCTAAATCTGTTCCTAGCACATATCCAATAATCTCTAAGTGTCTACCCTCTTTTTCAGCCAATTGTTTAGCCTTAGTAATAGCCGGCAGCATAACACCAACTGGGTCTTCATGTGAACCGAAGCCTAAAACGAAGTCCATTACAATGACACCAACCGATGGATCTTTTGCTTCTTGTAAGAAACGATCAATACGAGAAGATGGATCAATCATTGGGTGCGGTTTACCGTTAGTAAAGTCATCATCCCCAAAGTCTATGAAAGTATGTTCCTGGCTCACATTAATATCTTTTAATAGAAAATCAGGATTTTTTTGGATATTACTATATACATGATCGAATTTTTCCATTGCTAGATACATAGATTCATCACAAAGCGTTCCACCACAGAATAATCCACGGATATATTTTTGCTCTGGCGATAATTTAGCACGAACCTCTTCAATTAATGGAAGGTTCAGTGCACGTTTGTTAATGCCTGCTTCATCAATATCAGCAAGTAATACTGCTTTTAACGCTGCTTCCTTAGACGTTTTAGCGAAATGTCCACCAGCTGCTACTACTGCTTCTTCATTACCACCGATAAAGTAAACAACTACAGGCTTGCTACACTCTTTAATTTGTGCTAATACTTTTTTCTCCACGCTAGCTTCAGGTGGCTTTGATACGAGGACGATTACTTTTGTCGCTTCATCGGCATCAAGAGCTTGGATACCATCTAGCATCATAATTCCGCCTACTTCTTTACTTAAATCACGGCCACCGGTACCGATAAGTTGAGTAATCCCACCACCGAAGTCATGAATACGAACGCTGACCTCTTGGCTACCAGTACCAGATGCTGCAACAATACCGATGTTGCCTTTTCTTACAGCGTTTGCAAAGGCAAGTCCTATATTACTAATGATTGCTGTACCACAGTCTGGACCCATCATTAATAAGCCTTTGTCATGTGCTAATGTTTTTAATTCCACTTCGTCTTCCACGCTTACATTATCGCTGAATAACATAACATGTAAGTCATTCTCAAGAGCCTTCCGTGCTTCACGAACCGCAAAAGCACCATTCACAGAAATGACAGCAAAGTTTGCATCTGGGATACCTTGTGCAGCTGAATCAATCGTTGCGTATTTAATATCGCTTTTTGCTTGTGCTGAATTTTTATTTGTAAATAATTCTTCCACTGCTAAGTAAGCGCTTTCTGTTTCCTCCGCATTAGCAGTTTTCACAATAATCATCAAGTCCCCTGCTGTTGCTTCCTCTACTTCAGGAGTCATTAAACCAACGTTGCGAATAACTCCCTTGTTCATTTCTGTACCCATACCAATAATGGCTTGCTCAACGCCTTCAATTTGATTCGCTTTTGTTGAAAGTGACATCAATGATACTGAATCAAAATATGTGTTTCGCTTAATTACGACTTTAATACTCATTTTTATCCTCCTAATTCTATATTGGCTTCAAAGCCACTTATAAGCCCTAAGGCGATATCTGTACCTGATGAAGAGCCGATGGCAAGTACTTTTTTCAGTGCTTGAATCGCTTCACCTTCCGTGCCAGATAGCATGGCAGAGACAAGTGCATGAATAGATTCCCTAACCTGTCCATATGCAGCCTTATTCAATGTTGTGTAACTAATATCATTGGTTAAGGGCTTCATCAATTTGATGACGCTTTCACACAATGGCTGATACATAGAACACGGACTATGTTCTAAATGGATGACCGTCAATAATCCAACTAAAAAATCATCACCTGATGGCGTTAACCCTGGCCCCAAGCCCACTAAATCAAGTGCATACTGCTGAAAATTATCAAATCGGCGATTACATAATGCTTCATGGAGTAATGCTGTGCGCTCTTTTAGCAATTTCGAAGTTTCAGCCTCAAACTGACTAACTGGTGAATCACTGCGCTTCATCCCCCCACTTTTTCCATATATATCAATAAACTGTTTCACTTGAACGATATTCTGTTTTAACGTTGCCGTGTCTGACGGGAAAATAGGGAGATGACACTGCCAAAGAGTGGCTGTTTCTATCGCTATTGTTAATTTATCTTCTATTAATAATTGGTGATGCTTCATCCTTACTTGGTCATTTTGGTATATGTGCAAATTGTCCAAAGTATCAAGATCAATGACAAGCGTATTAGGAGCATTGTCCATAGCTTTCGTTGCAAGTGTAAAAATTTCACCATTTGCTACACTCCGGATATTTAATGCATGTTTAAATACACTATGAACTGTCCCCGTAAACTCCGCCTCAGCTAATTGCTGAAGGAAATAATTATCACCAGATTTAGCGTGTATCATATGTACACCCCTTTGAGTCGTTGGAATGCTACTATTTTGCCCCAGCTTCTAGTAGAATTTTTTCAATAGCCGTAAAACCTTTTTCTCTAGCGATTGCTAATGGAGTCACTCCATATTGATCGACCAATTGTGTATCTGCGCCATGCCCTACTAATAAACGAACAATTTCTTGCTGCTTTTCTCCACCATCATTCAAAAGGATTGCTTCAATTAATGGTGTCCAACCACAAATATTCGTATGATTGACATTAATATCTGTCTTTGTAACAAGCTCACGAACTACTTCAACAAATCCTTTCTCACTTGCTGGATGAACACCTACTCCACCGAAACGTGTTAGACGTTCTAAATCTGTGTTTGCTTGGAGCATTATTTTCACAAGCTCTAATTTCCCATTAATACAGCCATATAAAAATGGATTTAAACAAATTTGATCTTGAAGGTTAATATCTGCCCCTTCTTGTATTAGAAATTTTACCGTTTCTAATTGATCGTTCATGGCAGCAAGTAAAATTGCTGTTTGCTTTTGCTTATTGCGAGCATTAATATCTATACCTTGTTGTAAAAAACGTTGCAAAGTATCTCTATCTCCCGCTTCAGCTGCCGCTAAAAATTCTGAGATGATAATTGTATCTTCCAATTTCTTTCATTCCTCCATTTTCCCGACCTATTGTTCATTTCATCTAAATGAAAATGAATCGCGAGAATGTTAGTTTTTCCACATTCCTGTCTTACATGCCTTATTTTATTCCCTTATGCTCTATATATCATTGTTTAGCAATACCAAAAAGAATGCAGATGATTTGGGCAATATGTACAATATTTTGTGATAAGATTATGGCAAAGGAGTGAAATCATTTGCTAACAATTAAAGATTTATTAGAAACTAAGGCTTTGGAGGGAATTAAAATTGTTGCGGGAGAGCAAGGCATTCACAATAAAATATCACTTGTGAACATCATCGAGAATCCTGATGCATTTGATTGGCTAACACCGAATGAATTATTATTAACAACCGGTTATATATTTCAAGATGATGAAGAGTTACAAAATAAAATTATCCAAGAACTATCTAAAGTGAATTGTGCGGGCCTCGTCATTAAGATGAGACGCTATCTACAAAAAACACCTCAAAACATGATCGATATTGCCAATCAATATGGATTACCTTTGTTGGAGTTACCTTATAACTACATCTTGTCCAAGGTCATATCGATCATTAATGAAAAGGCATCCGGCCGCTATGACTTATTAAATAGAAAATCACTGGATATGCACAATACATTGTTTAAAGTAGCGCTAGAAGGAGGGGGCATCGAATCGATTTCCTCAAAATTAGCCGAAACCATTAATAATCCTATTATCTTTTTAGACCAGGATTGGAATTTACTGCATTTCACTGATCTCGATGCCAATCCAGTACCACTTGCCTATGGCATCAACCTTAAAAAAAATCGTCCGACTTTTTCAAAGGATTTTATCGATTCCATTCCTAAGGATCTCAATGAGATGCAAAAATTGATTACAAGAAATTATCATTTAGAGGACCTTATTGTAAAATGTAGAATTCTTCCTGTAGCAGTAGCTAATTATATTTACGGCTATATAGTCATTTGGCAAACCGTTCATGATCTCAATGAATTTGATTACATTGTTTTAGAGCAAGCCTCCACGATCGTGGCATTAGAGAGGATTAAACAGAAGGAAATTGAGGACGTCCGACTAAAAATTAAACAGGAGTTTTTTGATGATTTATTAACGGGAAAAATCACATCCAGCGAGACGCTTCAAACGCTCTGTGACCTCCATGGATTAAATATCAATTATAAATATTACTGCATTGTAATTTCTATGATCCGTGATAACGTGCAGGATCATCATGATTTAATTTCTCGAAAGTACGAATCCGATAATATTGCAAAAAAATGTATGAATTTAATCTATAAACACTCTAGTACCATCAATGGTGAAATTACATGTCTTTATCGAAATCACCAAATTATCGTGTTGGTGGGACAACAAGAAGGTAAGCAAGATATGACTGTTAATGAAACGAAACGATATGCTGAGGAAATTTTGCAATTATTAAGTCAGTATCAAGCAGAAACTTCCTTTTTAATTGGTATTGGGAAAGAATATAAACAAATTCGTTACGTTCATAAAAGCTTTGCCGAGGCTCACGAAGCTCTCCGTCTCATGCACCGATTTGAAGAAAGCGGAGCTGTGGCCCATTTTGCCGATCACTCCATCTATCACTTTTTAGATTCGAATATTAATGAGGTTCAATTAAAAGATTTTTTCTTAGAGAGCTTAGGGCCTGTCTTTGAGCACGATTTATTACATGGGACAAGCTATTTAATTACGTTAGAAAATTACTTTATTTATCATATGAATATTAGTGAAACTGCTAAGGAAATGTTTATTCATCGCAATACTTTAATTTACCGTATCGAAAAAATTAAAGAGATTTTAAAGACCGATTTAAAAAGCTATGAGGAACTATTACAAATACAATTAGCTCTAAGAATTTATCGACTACTAGGTAAGTCTCTATACCATGATGAGTTTGCTGACTAGTCCTATTTGAAAGGTGATGATGATTTGCACATCACCTTTTATTTCATTTCATATTCAGTTCATAAACACATGCTATAGTAAAAGCCATAGGAACGACATACGTTGTTTGACGATATTGAAGGAGGCTATTTCTTTGCAAGAGACATCAAAAGAAACTACTAAAAAACCAGATTGGCGACGTTTTATACAATTAGTAAAACGAGCTGAACCACCTATTTGGCTCCTAGTTATAGCATTAATTATGAGTTTAGCAACTACGGGCGTAGGTTTTATCGTCCCATTATTTACAAAACAATTAGTGGACGGCTTTTCACTAGAATCACTTAATTATTGGCAGATCATTTTGCTTGGTATTGCTTTTATCGCCCAAGCCATTGCAAGTGGATTATCTATCTATTATTTAAATCGTGTAGGTCACCATGTAGTAGCAAAATTACGGGATCAACTTTGGCGCAAGCTGCTGCATTTACCAATCCCCTACTATGATGAAAACGATACTGGCGAAACATTAAGCCGTGTAACAAATGATACAGCGGTCGTAAAGGAGCTCATTACAGAGCATCTAGCGAACTGTTTATCGGGTGTTATTTCCATCATCGGTTCCATTATTATTCTCTTATTCCTAGATTGGAAAATGACTTTAGTGATGTTAATCGCTGTTCCACTAGCGATGGTTATTTTAATGCTGCTAGGAAAACGCATGTTTGTCATTTCTAAAGGGATGCAAGATGAAACCGCTAAGTTTACTTCGGTATTAAACCAAGTTTTACCTGAAACACGTTTGGTTAAAGCTTCTAATGCGGAGCAAGTAGAATATGAGCGTGGGAAAAAGGGCATTACGAATCTCTTTAACTTTGGCCTAAAAGAAGCAAAAATCCATGCTCTTATTTCACCATTAATTTCATTCGTTCTGATGTCGGTTCTCGTCGCTATTATTGGCTATGGAGGCGTGCGCGTTTCCTCTGGTGAGCTGACAGCTGGTGATATGGTGGCATTTATTTTATATTTAATCCAAATCATCATGCCAATGACACAATTAACGATGTTCTTTACGCAACTTCAAAAAGCAATGGGTGCTACTGAACGCATTAGTGCCTTACTGGACCATGAGGAGGAACACATTGAAGAAGGCATTACTGTTGAAAAAATAGATCAGCCAATTTATGTTAATAATGTTGACTTTTCATATGGTGAGGAGCCGATTTTATCCGATATTAACTTCACAATAGAGCCAGGCAAAGTAACGGCCATTGTAGGTCCAAGTGGTGGCGGTAAAACAACCACATTCTCCCTGTTAGAACGATATTACCAACCAACTAACGGTAATATTACACTAGGAGAAACGCCTATAGAGACATTTTCACTTCACTCTTGGCGCAGTCAAATTGGCTATGTTGCGCAAGAAAGTGCCCTGCTGTCAGGAACGATTCGAGAAAATATTTGCTATGGTGTTGACCGTGAAGTGCAGGATGATGAGCTAGAAAGAGTGGCTAAAATGGCTTATGCTGAACAATTTATTAACGATCTTCCCGATAAGTTTGACACCGAAGTAGGCGAAAGAGGCATCAAGCTTTCAGGAGGTCAACGTCAGCGTATTTCTATTGCAAGAGCCCTACTACGGAATCCGCAAATTTTAATGCTCGATGAAGCTACATCAAGTTTAGATAGTAAGTCAGAAATTTATGTACAAAAAGCGTTAGATAATTTAATGCAAGGTCGCACAACTTTAGTCATTGCTCACCGCCTATCAACGGTAGTCGATGCCGATCAAATACTATTTGTAGAAAAAGGACATATTACAGGTTGTGGTACACATGAGACACTCTTTGAGACGCATGCCATGTATCGTGAGTTTGCCAAGCAGCAATTACGAATTAAAGAGGACTAACGAAGGGAATTGTTTAGATGACCAAACTGTTAATGGTAGATGATGATGCCCATATTCGAGAATTAGTAAAAGTATTTCTACAAAATGAAGGTCTAGAGGTTATTGAAGCGACGGACGGTGTCGATGCACTGTCCAAGTTAACCTATGAAAAGGTAGATATGGTTATCATGGATATCATGATGCCAAACATGGATGGGTGGGCTTTATGTGAGGAAATTCGTTCATATAATACTGATCTCCCTATTCTCATGCTTACTGCTAAAGGAGAAACTGCTCAAAAGGTCAAGGGTTTCCATTTAGGGACAGATGATTATTTGGTAAAACCTTTTGAACCTGCCGAGCTAATTGTGCGTGTAAAATCGATATTAAAACGATATCGTATTGCGCTCTCTCAAGTAGTAGAAGCTGGCAATGTTAAACTCGATCGACATACACATGAAGTTGATCTGAACGGAGAAATCATTGTCCTTCGTTTAAAGGAATTCGAACTATTATTTACATTAGCGAGCTATGTGGGCAAAACATTTTCTCGCGAACAATTGATTGAAGAAATTTGGGGCTATGATTATGAAGGAGACGAACGCACAGTAGACGTCCATATTAAAAGAATACGTGAGCGTTTTCCTCAGGAGATTAGTGGCTTTGCCATCCGTACTATTCGAGGTCTTGGCTACCGCTTGGAACTAGCATTATGAGAAAACGAAAATTCTTTGTTAGAATTCTATTTGTTCTATTCCTCTTTCTCATTACAAATACTCTATTTGCTTTTATTTCTTATCATGCAACAGGATGGTTATATGGTCAGTTAGGTACAGAACCCCATGATTTTTGGCAACAATTAGGCACTGTCCTTGGCGTTTTTGTACTCTTTGCCTGTTCGGCCGCTATTATCTTCTTAATTGGGCTCAATCGACAACGGAATTACTGGGACGCTATTGTTGAAGCATTAAGACAAATGGCAAAAGGGGATTTTAATATCCAATTAGATGTAAAAGGCAATGAGGAGGACCAATTTGGCCAATTAATCCATGGCATTAATCATATGGCTCTTGAATTAGGTGAGCTTGAAAGGATGCGACAAGAATTTATTTCAAACGTCTCCCATGAGATCCAATCACCTTTAACGTCTATTAATGGCTTTGCGAAGGCTCTAAAGAACATTCATCTGCCTGAAAAAAAGCGTCAACATTACTTAGAAATTATTGAATTGGAAAGTAATCGGTTATCAAAGATTAGTGATAATTTGCTGAAGCTGACTTCCTTAGAATCTCAGCATCATCCATTTGAAACGACAACCTATCGACTGGATAAACAATTGCGGAATGTCATACTGGCTCTTGAACCAAATTGGATAGCTAAACACCTGGACTTCGATGTCCAACTGGACAATATAACTATTACAGCAGATGAAGATTTATTGAATCAAGTTTGGATGAATTTGCTAACGAATAGCATTAAATTCACATCCGACAGAGGTACAATCACGTTAACTATGACGCAGCATCTCGATACCGTTACCATCATTGTGCAAGATACTGGTATTGGGCTATCGGAAGAGCAGCAAATGCATATATTTGAACGATTTTATAAGGCCGACCAATCACGGACTGCCACAAATGGAGGAAGTGGTCTAGGTTTAGCCATCGTCAAAAAAATTATTGATATGCACAACGGTACTATTGCCGTCGAAAGCAAGCTTGGAGAATTTACAGCCTTCTCGATTACATTGACCATCGATACTACAGAAACTCGTGCAAACGTCTAAGGATGTCTGCACGAGTTTTTTTATTAGTATGCAACCTTTCTAAAATACTGATAAACTTTGTTCAGCTTTCGCTGTTGCTGCCCTTTTTTACTTTCCATGTTTCCAAACTCAAAAAACTTCACTTTCTTCATTCCTACATAACTAAATAACGCTCTTTTCATCAAAATTTTATGAGCATTATTCAGCCATAGCAGTGGGTATTTGGTTGGCCCCTTCATTGTGGACACACAAACAACCGACTTTCCTTTTAAGAGTCCTTCTGGAAATAATCCCTTTGTATCCCGATACGCAAAATTCGATGCAAACAATTGATCAATATAGCCTAACAGCATAGCAGGCGGTCTCCCCCACCATATTGGATAAACAAATACAATTTGATCTGCCCAGGTCAGCTGTTGACGGTACTTTTCCAGTTGCGGATCACGATACATATCCCGACGTCGTTTATGCTCATGGAAAATTAAACGAGGATCGAATTCTTCTTCATATAAATCTAGTAACTGTATCTCATCAATGGCAGGATTCTCTTGACACCCCTTCATTACTTCCTGTAAAAATGCATAATTTAAGCTCTTATGGTTTGGATATGTATAGACAATTAACGTTTTCATACTACGCCTCCATTACTTATCATTTGATAACTAAATAATAATTGATTTGTTTTTTGTTGTCAAATGATAATTGTTTTAAGATAAGTTATTTGTTATCTTGACAATAAGAGGTGATCCAATTGGATAAAAGCAGTTTATTTCATCAATTCGTAACGTTTACAGCCAATGTCCACCAAGTGACACACGAGCTGACACAAAACGTGACCGTTGCCAATATAACACCGCTTCAATATAAAATTCTTGAATATATTAAAGTAAGTCAGCCCGTCACGCCTACCGAAATAAGCGAATGTCAGCATATGTCCTTACCCAACACAAGTCGTGAATTGCGAAAATTACAAGACCAAAACCTCATTGAAAAATGGAACGACACGGAGGACCGCAGAAAGCAGTATATTCGCTTGTCTATGGAGGGAGATAAAATGATGGAGGAGGCCTTTGCATGCATCGAGGAACGCTTTCTACAGCTTATTCAACATGCGACACAGGATGATATAAAAGATATTCAACATGCCCTATTTATCCTTGAACAAAAGGTCTTTCAACAAAAAAATTAACATGTGCTGCTTCAATGGTTCCGATTTATCAGCCATTGAAGCAGCACTAGTTTTCAAAACAATTGTCATTATTTTAATGCCGCTCCTCCCTTGCTCAAAACAATTCAAATTAAGCAAGACTCTACCATTCATACCATCCATTGAGTGATTAATAATCGATCCTTATATCCTTACATATTTATCATGATTTCGTAACCCATTAGCTTTTTCTTTAATAGAATAAAGGTGTATAGAAGGAGGAGACTCAAGTGGACGTAGGAGTATTTGATAGGAAGTGGATTGAGGAACATTTGGACACACTTCCCATTTGGCAACAGTCTGCCTACACAGATTTTGCCGCCACAATTGCCGATGAAGAAAATACCTTTCCGTGTGTACCTGCAAGAATGGGGTTTTTATCGAACCATTTGCGCTATAGTTTTATCGGAGATCCACGGAAGGAGCCATCCATTCATGAGCTAGCACAATGTTTAAAGGAATTCGCAAAATCCTCCCAAACTTTTGGTAAATATACGACACTCACTGTTTTCTTTCATAGCCCTCAGGATATGCTCGCTCAATATAAAGTTGAGGATTATCAGCAATTATTTTGGACCATTCTTAACCAATTAACTAAAATCGACGATCTCGATTGGCCTGAAGAAATACCAACTGACCCTGCCCACAATGAATGGGAGTTTTGTTTTAACGGTGAGCCTTATTTTATCTCCTGTGCAACACCCGCACACAAATTGCGCAGGAGTCGCCATTTTTCTACTTTGCTCATGGCCATTCAACCACGCTGGATTTTTGAAGAAATAAACGACTCTACTGCATTTGGACGTAAATTAAAGAAGCTCATCCGTCAGCGCATTGCCAATTATGATGCACTCCCAGGGCATCCGGATTTAAAATGGTACGGACAAGAAGATAGTTATGAATGGAAGCAATATTTTTTAAGTGATGATAATCAAAGTCCGTCCAAATGCCCGTTCTTACGGAGGCTACAAAACTAACGTGCATTAGGCTTCCTTATGACTTTGCCTTTTCACAACAATCCAGGTTGCAATGCCTATGAGGACAATAAAGAGCAGGCTCACGAAAAAACCGAGTCTGCTTGTTTTTTCTCCTAACGTACCAGATACCGTAACAGCAATGAGCAGCATTCCCAACCCATTTTTCACATGCTCCCACTTAGATAACTCCATCAGCTTCATATATGTCACTAAAATAAACAGCCAATTATAGATCAACATTAAACCCGCTGCTGTCATCAAATATTCAAAGATTTTTTCTGGCATGAGAAAGCCAATAACAATGGTTATGACTAAGCCACAAGTTAAAAAAATAAAGGCAGGAATAGGCACTTTCCTTTTCCCTTTCTTCGCTAATATTTTGGGTGCATCGTGATCCTCTGCAAGTGTAATAAGAATGGTAATCACCGCATAGAGTGAAGCGACCATTGTTGAAAATCCAGCAATGATTAAAACACCATTAAAAATATCCGCCACAAAGGGAATGTGATAACCTTGAAGAGCTGTAATAAAGGGACTCTCATCAATCGTAAAGTCTTTCCAAGAGACAAGCGCTAACGCAAGGGCAATCGCCATTAAAAAAATGATGGTAATAACAACTAACATTATTCTTCCTGCTTTTGGTGCTTCTTTTGGGTTTTTTAAATCAATGACCATTAACCCCATTACTTCAATGCCTCCATAGGCGTAAAAGGCATACAATAGCCCAAGCCAAATTCCTTTTATACCTTGTGAGAAAAACTGTTCATAATTTGCATAGAGTGAATCCAAAGTTGATGCTTGTGAGCCTTTCAGGAGGATTACAACAGCTACGATAATAAACATCACAATTGCTGCCGCCTTTAATGCCCCAAAGATGTTTTGGAAGTTTTCAAAACCCTTCATGCCTGTGAGAATCACGACTAGCCCTATAGCAGCATAGATAGAGGCCGCAACCCATAATGGCAATGACGGAAACCAAAACTTCGTAAAAATACCGAGTGCCATGAGCTGACTCCCCATAATTAGAATCTCAGAGATTAAATAGACCCAACCATTACTAAATCCTGCCCACCTCCCAAATGCTTGTTTAGCATAAGTACGAAATGAGCCTTTATCAGGATTTTCAACAGACATTTTAACAAGTGCATCATAAACAATATACGTACAAATGGCCGCTAATAAAAAAGGAATTAACACAGCCGGTCCACTTTTATGAATGGCCATACTTGTCCCAAGAAAGAAACCCGTTCCTAATGTACAGCCAATACCGAGAAGCGAAAGTTGCCACCAAGACAACCTGCCCTTACTTGTATTTGATGTCATGTAATCAACCCTTCACTACTTTCTTACTAAAGGCAATGTCATGCATCGAATGCCTCCCCCACCTTTTTCAAGCTCTGTGACGTCCACTTCCAGTAATTTCTTTTTACTTAATAATGGATGCTTTAATAACTCCTGTTTAGATGCCTGCTTACTGATTACTAACGTTTCTGGATCAAGATTAATCAAGTTAATGTCCGGAATGGTTTTATAAGTTTCGAGCCAGTAAACATCAAAGCCATGCCGCTTTAAAAATGATGCTGGCATATCAAAATGACTGCCTTGAGCTGTGAACACCTGTACAGGAAAATAACGCACAAAGCTTTTAGCAATCAGTAAGTTATGATGTACAACATTACAATTCATATCTAAATGAAGCGTATCATTGCCCTTCGGTAAATCAATGACCGCAATTTCTGAAAATCCTTGTTGAAAGAAGCGCTCCTTCAAGCTTTCAACAGCCTCTATTGAAGTTCTCATCCCTAGATTCATGAGGACTGCATCCTTATTTAATAGCATCACATCCCCACACTCAAGTGATTGAGAAGGCTGTGCTTTACTAATAAATTGTTCAGAAAACCACTTGGCTAAAATAGCATGAGCATGTGGATACTCTGGGCGCCTTAACGAGCTGCCTGCATTCCCAGGTAAAAGCTGCTGGCCCACAACACATGCTAGATCGCGCACAAAATAACGATTAATAAGCTGCTCACTTAACAGCTGCTGATCATTTGATAATTCTTCGGCATAATCGATCACTCTTACCCCAGCGTTTTCAAGCGTTGTCTTCAATGCCAGAAAATTTTCCATAGCTTTATGATGGTTGACAGGCTCACTCCACCCAACCTGCTCGGCTATTTTCGAATCTGTTACATCAACTTTCGAAGGTGCACAAAGCATGACCACCTTTAGTTCCTCATGCTCCGACCAACAATTTACTCGAAATGAGTCCATCCTTATTCTCCCCTTCTGCTTGTCGTTCTCTGCTAGCGTTACCATTGAAAGGAGAATTATACAATACGATCAGTCACAGACAATTCTATGATTTGAATCGTCGTTTCATTGAACCATATGTAGCTCAAATAAAATTTAGAGAGAACGGCAAAGGCTCTCTCTCATTACGTAAAATATTCTAATTTTGCATGTGGAAAGAACTTTTTCATATAGCCATATAAATGTTCCTTAATATCTTCTTCCTCTTCTTTTTGATAAATGTATTTACCTATTCCATATTTCCCCCATTTATACCTTCTCACGGTTTCGTCAAGTTCCAGCTTTGTCATCGGATAGTTTTTTTCAATCACACGTTTAGCTGGCTTCGTAAAACGATGCTGGATAAATTCAAATGTAATATCTTCACGCACATCCTTTGGCAATTCAGCATCTAATCGCTCAAACATTTGGTAATAGCCCTCCTGCCACCCATCATGTAGATAGATGGGGGCGACAATGAAACCGAGCGGATAGCCAGCCCTTGCCACCTTACCAGCCGCCTCAATTCTTTTTGCTAATGGAGAAGTTCCTGGCTCAAAATGTTTAATAACATAATCCGCATTGACGCTAAAACGGAATCTTGTCTTACCATTATGTTTAGCATCCAATAGGTGATCCACATGATGGAACTTCGTCACAAATCGTAATTGACCTAACTCACTTTGTCCAAAATGCTCAATAGCACGTTTCAATGTATGTGTGAGATGGTCAATCCCTACAATATCGGACGTACAGGATGCCTCAAAACGTGTGATGTCAGGAGCTCGTTCAGCCATATAATGATCAGCCTGCTCCAATATTTCATCCACATTGACATAAGTACGAATATAAGGTTTGCTCCCCATCGTTGTTTGTAAATAACAATAATGGCAATGGCCCATACAGCCAGTAGCAAATGGAATGGCATATTCAGCGGAGGGCTTGGATGTATCAAACTTTAACGTTTTCCGAATGCCTACTACCAAAGTAGATTTCGCTACTCGATACTTTTGAAAATCATTGTCTCCAGGGAGATTTCTTACTTGATTATGCGAAGTGGTATAACGTATTTCGATCCCCATCTGCTCAAACTTTTCTTTTAACTCCTGACCTAACGGATAATGGAGCGCATCAGGCTCAAAATAGACGAGCTGAGGGATAAACGGTTTATTCATCGTAATCCTCCCTCATTGAAAATACTGATGGTAGGCTTGCTCAGCCGCCATTTCGCTTGAAAAAATTAACATGTCTTGCGTTATCGGGTAATAGGTTTCAAATAGAAATACGGCTAGCTCTTCTGGTTGCTCTGGATGATAAACAACCGCGGCTTCCTGTATATTCGCTACATCCTGAATATGAGGATTCCGATAAAAAATATAAACGATATCTCCGACATTATATGGTTGTTGCATCTTTTCACCTTCCTCTGTCTTTCTGTTAGTGTGGTGAAATGGTTAGAGAAATATGTCATAAAAAATTTTTTATGTAATATACATAAATTTATGTGACCCTATCTTCAAATCTAGGAAAATAGGATAATACAGAATTTTTTAACTATTTGGTATAATCAAGAAAAGGAGGAAGATATATGATCAAACAATCCATTATTGAAAATGTCCTTGAAGCAGCGCTAGCAACTGGTGGGGATTTTTCAGAAATTTTTATAGAGGATAAATATGTCAATGACTTTGTCTTACAAAGCGGCAAGATTGAACAAAGTATTGGTGGACGAGATTTCGGAATTGGCATCCGTATTTTTTCAGGACTCCAAAGCATTTATACGTATACCAATGATTTTTCTGAGGAAGGTTTACTTGCAGCGGCAGAGCGTGCAGCCTTAGCCATCAAAGGCGGTGAATCGGGTACCATTCACCCTCTTCATAAAGAGATCATCACTCCTATTCATCAAATTCTCCGCATGCCTCAAACAGTGGAGCACGCAAGAAAAACAGCTGTCATGCGACAAGCAGATTCTATTGCCAGACAATACGATCCCCGAATTCACCAGGTAAAAGTTCGATATCTAGATGAACAACAAAATGTACTGATTGCAAATTCAGAGGGTAAATTTGTTGAGGATACGCGTGTTCACAGTAGACTTAGTATGCAAGCGACAGCTACAGAAGGTACTGAAGTACAAACGGGCTTCTATGGCCCAGGTGCACATGCAGGCTTTGAATTTATTGAAAAGCTAGACCTAAACCATTATGCAGGTGAAGCTGCACGTATCGCGGTCACAATGCTTCATGCAGATGAATGTCCAAGTGGTAAATTCCCTGTCATTATTGATAATGAATTTGGTGGTGTCATTTTCCATGAGGCTTGTGGGCATGGCTTAGAAGCAACTGCTGTTGCCAAAAATAATTCCGTGTTCGCCAACCGTATCGGTGAAAGAGTCGCTCCTGAAATTGTTACATATATTGATGATGGTACACTTCCGAACGAGTGGGGCTCATTAAATATTGATGACGAGGGAGAAAAAACTAGGAAGAACATTTTAATTGAAAATGGTATTTTAAAGGGATACTTAATTGATAAATTTAATGCTCGCCGTATGGGTGCACAGCCAACAGGCTCTTCTCGTCGACAATCCTATCGATTTAACCCTACATCACGTATGACAAATACGTATATCGCCCCAGGCACATCTACGCCAGCCGATATTATCGCATCGACAGAGTATGGTATTTACGCAAAGTATATGGGAGGTGGACAGGTTTCCCCTTCTACTGGTGATTATAATTTTGCGGTAATGGAGGCCTATATCGTCAAAGACGGAAAAATCGAACGCCCTGTACGTGGCGCAACACTCATTGGAAATGGCGCAAAAACATTGCAGCTCGTTGATCGAGTGGGTAATAATCTCGCTCATGGAGCAGGTATGTGTGGCTCTCTAAGTGGGAGTCTTCCTGTCAATGTAGGTCAGCCAATGATTCGCGTAAGTGAAATAACAGTTGGTGGAACGAAGGGGGAATAATGGATGAACATTGCTAAATACCAGGAAAAACTATTAGATAAGGCGCGAGAAGCTGGTTTTATAGAAGCTGAGGTTTATTACGAACAAAATAAATCGATCCGATGCATGCTCTACAAGGGCGAGATTGATAGCTATGAAACGTCTGAGGACGGAGGTCTAAGTCTACGAGGACTTTATAACGGAAAAATGGGCTATTCCTATACGGAAAAGCTAGACGATGATTCAATTCCCTTTTTAATTAATAGCGCAAAAGCAAACGCAAACATACTTGATGAGGATGAAGGCATAGCTATTTTTGATGGCAGCTCTGAATACCCATCTTATGAATATTACAATGAAGAATTAGAGACTATCGGAATTCCAGAAAAAATAGAGCTTCTTCGTTCCATCGAGGAAAAGATTCGTGCATACGATTCACGCATTATTGCTCTTGATTATTGTTTCCTGCAAGAATATACAGCTGAACGCTCATTAGTGAATAGCAAAAATCTTGCCTTAACACATAAGGAGAACGGCTTCGTGATTTTCCTCTCCACAGTTGTAAAAGAAGGTGAAGAAATGAAAACAGGCCATTATTTGAAAATGACACGTGATTTTCATTCTCTGCAGGCTGATGCTATTGCAAAGGAAGCAGCTGAGGAAGCTCTTGCAAATTTAGGTGAAAAGTCGATTCCGGGTGGAAAATATCCAATCATTCTTCGCTCTGATGCATCAGCCTCATTATTAGAAACGTTTATGCCGATACTGTCAGCTGAAAATGCACAAAAAGATCAATCTCTACTAAAAGGAAAAGTCGGGCAAAAAGTGGCATCAGGAGCCGTTACATTGCTGAGTACTCCATTCCATCCCGCCGCATTGTCTGGAGCAAGCTTTGATGGTGAGGGTGTTGCAACAAAAGAGCAGGAAATTATTTTAGAAGGTACACTCCAAACACTTCTGCATAATAGAAAAACGGCTAAAAAAGATAACTGTGAAACAACCGGGCATGCCCATAAAGATTCCTACAAGGGAGCCTTAACGATTGCGCCCCAAATTTTATATATTTCATCTGGTGAGAAAACGCTAGACAGGTTAATTCACTCAGTTAGTAATGGTGTATTTATTACTCAATTGTCTGGTCTTCACTCTGGTACGAATACGGTTACAGGTGATTTTTCAGTTGCTGCAAAAGGATTTCATATTGAAAACGGTAAAATTGCCTCCCCTGTTAAGCAAATGACAATAGCTGGTAATTTTTTCGAGTTCCTACATGATATCAAAGAAACCAGCTCTGAGCTTTACTTCCTGCCAAAAGGATATGGCTCCTCATCTTTACTTGTAAAGGAACTATCAGTAACAGTGGAATAAAACCGAAAAGTAAGCCATTCTAATTTTCTCGGCAATTCTTTTATCTATAGTCACCAACCTCTGATTCTGTGGAACTGACTATGGGTAAGAGAGTTGCCTTCTTTGTTTTAGAAAGTCAATGTAATCCTCTATTTTAGCTGATCCTCCTACCTCTTCCCACCTTGAAATTCTCTTACTGCTTATATGATAAATAAACCAGGAAATACTGTGAGACAGCCAATAATGGTTAAATTTTCTTTTATAGGTAAAATGGTGAAACTTTTAACCCTTTGATACGTTAAATTAGTTGTCATGCTGCGTCAGTCATATGGCATGAAGAAGGGTGGAATTTATGAAAAAAATATGGACTTTATTTTTTGCAGCAATGCTTATTGTACCGCTATTGCTGCAGCCGGCAACCGCACAAGCGGCAAAAGCCATCACAATTACTGTGGACGGGGTTCAATTGAAGACCGATCAGCCGCCAGCGATGATTCAAGGGCGTGTTATGCTGCCACTTCGAGCAATCTTTGAGGCATTGGGTGCCAATGTAAATTGGGATTCAAGGAGTCAAACAGTAACAGGGATTAAAGGAGATACAACAGTAGTTCTCAAGATGAAATCGAAGACAGCTACTATTAATGGCCAGACAGTTTCGCTTGATGTACCTGCCCAAATATTAAGAGGCAGAACAATGGTACCTGTCCGCTTCGTTAGTGAAGCGCTTGGTCAGGATGTTGACTGGAACTCAAGAAAGCAGACCGTAACGATTAAATCTGACACTCCAAGCAATATCAGTATTTCTCCTCCGAGTAATGTGTCCGCTCGAGATGTCAATGATCAGGGAGATGGGCGTGACATGGAGGTTAGCTTTTCTAGATCGTCTACAGAATCATACGTCGATCATTATCGGGTTATGGTTTTGAAGGCTTCAAAAAGCTTCAATTTGGCATCTGCCTTGAAAGTCTCTCCTTCTAATTATTCAGTGGTATCTACTTCAAGTTCAAACCTTGCTGTCACATTATCGCAGAATTCAAGAGATGTGGACGGAGACTATATTAGAAATGATCAGCCATATGTGGTTCGTATACTTGCTGTTGGGAAAGGTTCTTATTCTAGCGTTTTATCGAGTTCTTCTCCAAAGATTACCTTAACCAATTTGTCTTCAGTAACAGAGGTAACAAGTGTGAAGATTAGCGATATTAACGATTTTGGTGATGGACGCGATGTCTCTGTTAGCTTCACTCGTCCGCAAAATGATAACAATATTGCCAATTATCGTGTGTTTATCGTAAAGACCAAGGATGCTAGCAATTTTAATCTCACTACTGCCAATAGTCTATCAAGCAGCTACTATACAACAGTGAATAAATCGGGAAGTAACAGCAGTATTTTGACAGGAACATTGTCTTCCACAGCACGTGATACTTCTGGTGATCTCATTAAAAATAACGTACCTTATACAGCGGTCGTTCTGTCTGTAAGTAATTCGAATTCAGTAGGAAACAAGCTGTCGTCTGGCTCATCATCAGTAACACTAGGCCAAAATACAATGTCTACTCCGGTTATTACACAAGTGAATGATGTGAATGACTTTGGGGATGGACGCGACCTGAGTGTTAGCTTCAATAAAGTGTCCGATGAATCTACTATCGGCGCTTACCGAATTTTTGTTGTAAGAGCTAGTAACTATTCGGACTTTACATTGTCGAAGGCGAATAGTTTAGGTAACACTTATTACACACAAGTGAACAAGACAGGCTACAATATTACACAGGTGCTTTCTTCTGGAGCAAGAGATACTGACGGGTATGCCATTCAGAATGGAGTTAGCTATCGTGTATTCGTTATGGCCGTAACCAATAACTCTGCGAATAACGTGTTGTCTCCTGTCTCCAATCCGATTTCGCTATTTAGCAGCAATTTGGGTGCAGTAACGAATCTCAATGTTAGCGATATAAGTGATTATGGTAACGGGCGTGACCTCTTTGTTTCTTTCAATAAAGCTGTAGACGAGTCAAAAATTAGTCATTATCGGATTTTAGTTGTACCAACATCAAATTACACTAATTTTAGTCTAACGGAAGCAAATAATGTTTCTAGCAACAATTACACGACTGTCTACACATCTGGAAAATCCACGTATGAGCAGGCGTTAGCTGAAAATGCTCGAGATGTGCGCGGAAATGCAATTAAAGAAGGCACTAGCTACCAAATTTATGTTTTAACTGTAGTGAATGGAAGCTCCGTTGGAAACAATGCACTATCTGTGCCGACATCTACAATGACGCTAACTAAGAACTTTAATGTGCAAGCTGTAACCAATCTGAATGTTGCAGATATAGATGACAATGGAGATGGCCGTGATGTGCAAGTAACATTTACGAAGCCTTTTGAAGAATCAAATGTCAATCATTATCGAATTCTAATCGTACCGACAGCCTACTACAGTAGCTTTAATCTTTCACAAGCCAATAGTAGTACTTATTACATCACAGAAAACAAAGGTGGGAATATTGCTACAACTAGAACGTTGGATGGGATTAGGGATGTGCGTGGTAATTATGTTACAGAAGGAACTAGCTATCGCGTCTATGTACTGACTGTATCCAATGGAAATACTCCAAATACCTATGCCCTGTCCTCTGCTTCGCCTGTGATTACACTTAGTAAGAGTAAAGGGGTTCAGGCGGTAAGTAATATTACTGTAAGCGATATCGGTGATTATGGAGATGGTCGAGATTTACAAATATCGTTCACGAAGCCTTCTGATGAATCAAATATAGCTAGTTACCGCATTCTTGTCGTACCTGCATCAAAAGCAAATGGCTTTGATGTGAACGCAGCTAGTAAAGTCACTAATTATACAGATATAAATAAAGGCCAATATAGTATGAGTTTGGGAACTGGGAGTAGAGATACAGATGGAAGACTTATCACAAATGGTGAAGAATATCGTGTGTATATCTTGTCCGTAGGTAATGGAAATTCCAAGGCAATATATAACTTATCCAACCCTTCTTCTTCTATTACTTTAGTGGAGCGTTTAGCACCTGTAACGATAGAGAAAGTGCAATTGAGTGTTCAAGGGGACAAAAATAAGTATTCCGATATTACAGTTAGCTTCGATGTCAAAAACGGACAAAATGTAACGGAATATAGAGTGTTTATGTTACCTAAAAATGAAGCAGATAGTTTCAAAGAAAGTGATGCCATGAACAATACTAATAGTACAAGAATTTATCAGAATGGTCTCTCCAATGTGAGTCAAAGTCTAAACATAGATTCGGATGCATTTGGTAAACCACTCACGACTTCCACAGAATATGTGGCTAAGGTTTTAGCTGTAGTAAAAGGAAATTATATACTATCAAATACGTCCATTAATTCAGTGCTGCTTCTGGCAAAGCCTGATAATACTAATGGTGAGACGTCAAAAGAAGCTCCAGTTAACCAATAAACAAATAGTTTATATAGAAGGGACTCCCAATGGGAGTCCCTTTTTGCTGTATGGATAATGCAAGGATCATTCAATTATTTAGACAAATCTATTTTTTTATTTAATAAGTAAACTGTCAGTCCACCAACAGTCATAGACAATAATTCTCCAATCCCCACTGTGAACCATGTAGCCCAAAAAGGGAGGTCATAAAGAATGGTTAATTGCCCAGCAACCGTAAACATAGATACAGCAAATATTAGTGCTGTCACAACCATTTTTCCAATGTCATGGGCGATATGCTTTGTAATACTCCTACAAAGTAATAAGACTAGGAAGGTGGCAATCCCACCAATCGGCACATCTACTATCCATGTGGGCGACATGAAATTTGCAAGTATAACGCCTAACGTCACTGCTACTACATAGCGCTTATTGTACAATGCCAGATAATTAAACATTTCTGACAAACGTAGCTGAACAGCGCCAAAGCTAATGACTGACAATAAAACCGTTACAGCAACATAGAGAGCTGCAACAAGTGCCGTCTTTGTCAGTTCACTTACTGACATACGACTTGAATCTTTTACAGTCGAAGTATTCAATTTTATTCTCCTTTGTAAAATAGCTAATCGCTATTTTAGTAATAACTACGACCAAAGGAAGAGAGCTTAGCGCCCTATCTGAAGTGCCGTAGTGCAAGCAATTTTACTTACTTGCGTATTATAGCAGAAGAATATCTGAATGAACAATGCTACTTGGTCAACCAGCCGCCATCGATCGGCAAGACAGTACCATGCATATAATCTGCTGCTGAGCTTGCTAAAAATAAGGTTAGATTTGCCACCTCTTGAGGTTGTGCCCAGCGACCAGCTGGCGTTTCCTCTGCCACCCAGTTCGCCATTTCCCCATCTCCTTCAAAATCTGCCTGATTCATAGGAGTTTGAATGGCTCCAGGAGCAATTGCATTTGCCCGTATTCCCGCTCTACAGTAATCTAAAGCTAGCTGCTTCGTGTAGCCAACAATGGCATGCTTAGAAGCTGTGTAGGCTGCTCCTCCACCACCAGCAACAAGCCCAGCAATCGAAGCCATATTGACAATCGTACCAGCTCCTCGTGCAACCATATGAGGCAAGATTCTATTTGTCACAAAAAACGTTCCTTTGACATTGGTGTTCATAATTTTATCCCACAGTGCCTCGTCCGTATCAAGCGTTTTTGCAAAGCCATCTAAAATACCTGCTGTATTACATAAAATATCAATTTGTGTAAATGAAGAAATAGCAGCTTCGTACGACTGTTCCACATCTTGTTGGCTACAAACACTTCCTACCATATAGGCAAAATGCTCCGGATATTGCTGCTGTAATTGGACTAACCCTCGTACCTCTATATCAAAACCAAATACATACGCGCCATTTTCTAAAAATCCAAGTGCTTGAGCATATCCAATACCTGATGCTGCCCCTGTAATGAAAACAGTTTTATTTTTATATTCTTCGAACTTCATAGCAAGTCTCCTTACAAAAAGAAGCCACCTCAAAATTGAGATGACTTCTCCTATTATTATTCAACGATAATCCAATCTTCTGCTAATAAATCACATACTGTAGGCGTGAACATTGTGTAGCCTTCTCCGCGTACATTAATCAAAAAATAAGGGTTTAAAGTCTCTCCATCGTGTTGGCTTTGACCAACTAGCTTCACATATAGTTCAGCACCGCCCCAACCTTCACGAATACCTTTATCTCCTGCTTTTAAACGTGGTAATATTTCTTCAAATGTCATGTCTTTCATCCTCTATTCCCATCCATTATCGCATTAGTATACTGGATTTTAGTTAGGTTGACAACTATGGTTAGCATTGCTTTTTCATCTGTACCTGCTCTGTCGTCACCTTTAGTCCATTTTCCACTAAATAGCTCGTGGCTGGATTGCTAGCTAAGAAATTAACGGCTGTTATATTCACCTTATGAGCTGTCACACTGGCTAAGAAGCGCGGCAGTAATTGGATATTACTCTCTTCTACTACTTCCAATTGATAAAGAATGACCCGCTCCAACTCACCCTGTTTATCCCATGCTGTTTTATATAACATATAGCCCAGCACATCATTTGCTTCGTTATAGAAAACCCTAGCCTCTCCCTGCTTAACGCTATGCCAGCTACATTGCCAAGGAATATCTTCCTGATAAATCGGCACATGAGGTAATTGCTCTGGGCGAATTATTTCTACTCGAATAGCTGATGTATGTTCTACCTTCACCTCATATTCCCCACTTAAAAACTGAAGTTGATCAGTTATAACATAGCCATATTTTTCATACAAAGCAATCGCTACCGAATTTTCCTTTATTGCTTCCAGTGTGGCAATTTCAACATTTTCTCGTTCATAAATAGCTAGAGTTTCCTCCATTAATAATCGTGAAATGCCTTTCCCACGATAATTAGGCGAAATACCCGTTCCCCCATTCCAAGCTATTTTCTTGCCATCCATGTGACGAAAACCGTTCACGACAATACCAATTGGTTCATTATGGTCAAAAGCGACAATGGAGTGCTCAGCTGACAATCCTTCCCCAACAAGCCGCTGTAAAAACATCTCTGCTGTCATGTGGATTGGCACAAAGTATCCTTCAAAGCCTTTGTTCCACGCCCGTAATACTTCCTCTAATGTACATTGCGAAACTGTTTTAATATTCATCGTTTCCTCACCTCAAATGGAATCTAATTTTGCTAAATCTTCTAATGTCAGTTTCCCCAAAACTTCATATCCTTGACCTAAGCCTTTAGGTTTTACAACAACCGTGCCCATATTCGAGATATCCCCTAGTCCCACATTTTCTGGAAAACTATGACCAATCATTACTCTATTGATTCCCTCTGGAGGTTTCATTTCCAACATAGATTGAAAAGCCATTAAAATTGTATTTTGTTGAACATTCGAAAGATTTCCACCTAACATAAAGATCTCAAACAAAAAAGGGTCAATCTGTACTTGAACATTTGGAAAAGCCAACAGAGCTGTTTCAATCGTTCGACAGAAAGGACTTGCTATGATAGGCGCAAGGATGGGAATTTGCCAATAACGTAACATTTGGCCATAATAAATAGCCTCATGACGGCCTTGTTCTGATAAATTTCTTTGATACTGACAACTTTGAAATAGACCATTAGCTTGATCTACACCAACTGTTGCAGTCCCATGTCTTGCATATAAAATAAGTCCTCCCTCTTTTAATAATTTCAGGAGATCCTTTTCCAATTCTTTCATCCCCTTCATTTTATCACTTTATTCTTTGTAATGTATGTCTTCCAAATAGAAAAAAGCTCCCTATTTTTCAGAGAGATTTTTTCCTCTATATAGAAATAATGAAACTATCGATTTCCGCATGAGTCGCTGCTCCTCGTTCCCCTCAACTTTTATATACAGTACTTTATCTACAAATTTGTCGAAAAAATTATATATGACTGGCACCTATTCTTTTTTATGTGACCTTTGTTTTAGAAAATTTTTGAATTTTCCACGAGTATAGGAAATGAGACATAAAATGTGCTGTTTCACCTTTTTAGTTTACTTTCTTGTAAAGGATTATTAAACTAGTGTTTACGGTGTGTAATTTTAAAGTCATATTGATTTTGTGTTTTAATTTATGTAGGATAAACAAGCATTGTTTGGTTTACAAACAAAAAATAGAGTTAATTAATATTCTAGAATATTAATAGATGAGGAAGTCCCGAGTAATATGAAAAATCGAAAAATAAAGCTTATATTAATTCTATCCACAATTTTATTATGTTTGTTTACAAGTTTAAACATCATTACCTCCTATGTAAAAATTAAAAAGACCGTTGAAGAATCAATTGCTAATCAAAGTCTTGAGGCTGCTAATTCCATTGCTTCTTCTATCGATACAATTGCTTATCAGCAATTTTTGAATAATCCGCAAAAGAATGATTATTATTGGGAAGTAAGAAGTTACTTAAATGATGCAAGGGTAAAGCTAGGTGCATTATTTGTTTATACATTACAGGTGGATAATCCAAAAGTTTCAAAAGCAATGGTGATGGGCATGCCAAGTGAACTAAAAAAAGGATTTGAAATAGGTGAGGTTTGTACTGTTCCAGCTAAACAAGTAGAAAAAGCCTATCATGGTGAAACCTATGTCACAGAGGTAATCCATGATTCAGTCCATGGTTCTTATTTATCTGTTGGTGCGCCAATTAAAGATGATACAGGCAAAATAATTGGTTACCTAGGCATTGATATAAGTGCAGATACACTGAATGGTATTAAAGGCAAAGTAATTGAAGATAACCTATTTATTTTTATTTTCAATGGTGTATTTATTTTAATTGTTGCTGGTTCTTTTTTATTTTTACAAAGATGGTACCAAAAAGAGGTAGCGAAGGAAGTAGGAGCTACAGAAGACACTTACCAAGCAGAGATCAAAACGTTGATTACTTCGGTGTCATCGTTACGTCATGATTTCACGAACCATATCCAAGTTTTACATGGCCTTTTACAGTTAGAAAAAACAGATCAAGCAAAACAATATTTAGCATCACTATCTAAAGAAGTACAAGCGATTAAATCATTAAAATTAAATATTGACCATCCAGGTTTATCCATATTATTACAAACGAAAAAGCTAACAGCACAGAATCATAATATTGATATGGATTTTACCATCTCTCAGGGCGATTTTAATAAAATTAAAACGACCGATTTAATCAAGATTCTATCGAACTTAATTGACAATGCGATTGATGCTGCGAATGAATTGCCTGAGGGGCAACGTAAAATTATGATTTGTTGTCGAGCTGATGAAGGACAATATGAATTTAAAATTACCAATACAGGACCGAATATTGTAGACGCAAACCAAATCTTTAAACAAGGATTCTCTACGAAAAAGCATGAAAATGGTAAAATTCGAGGGCAAGGACTATTTATTGTGAAAGAAATTGTCCATAAATATCATGGAGATATTTCGATTGAATCATCGAAACACCTTGAAACGACTGCCATCGTCCATATTCCTTTTAAATAGCACAAAATGTAGAGAGCTTGATACAAACGCCATTGAGAAGATAACTCTCAATGGCGTTTGTTGTTCTTCTTCTCTTTCACATGCGTAGAAATAGAAGTTCAGCCTAAGGTTTCTTAAAAGTTGATTGGTACTAGGGGTAACAGCTCCTACGGAAAAAGGAGAGAAACAGCTCCCCTCCCATAGTGGCAATTTAATGTAAAAAAGACTGTAGACAATCTCTAATTTTTTTGAGCTTGTCTACAGTCTGATGTCTGGTAATGGTCATACACCCTGATCTTTTTTTGATTTATTATTAGCAGTTCTTGTCCTGTCCTGTGGTTTTAGGAAGGAAGGACGTAGACTATAGCCCTTCGGCGATAAACGTAGTAAAGATTTTCCAATATTACCCTTTTCGAAATCTGCACTAAAATTAATATAGGGCACACCTAGGACACGCATATTTGCTGCATAAATGATAATGAAAAATACTGAAATAAAAAATCCAAATAGACCCAAAAAGGCTGAAAATAAAATGATGATTAACCGAAAAATACTCATTGCGGTCACAAAGGCTTGATTGACCAGTGTAAATGCAGCAATGCTTGAAATTGCAATGATAACAATCATCGAAGGGCTTGTCACACCAGCTTTAATCGCAGCATCTCCAATAATTAACCCTCCAACAACACTGATTGAGCCACTGATGGCACTAGGCAAGCGTAAGTTTGCCTCGCGGAACATTTCAAACATAAATAGCATCATCATTATTTCTAGTATCGTCGGAAATGGTAATCCCGTTCTAGATTCAACCACTGTCGCAAGTAGAAGATATGGGAGCTGCTCTTGATGATAAGTTGTTACGGCTAGCCAAAAACCAGGAAGTAACATACTGATCAGTATCCCAAATATTCGGAGCACCCGTTCCATTGAACTGACAATGATCGGATATTCATTGTCCTCAGATGTTTTAAAGAGCAGCATAATATTAGCGGGAATAATCATGGCATAGGAAACGCCATCGATCATTATTAATATTCGTCCCCTCATTAATGCTTGAAGAGCAAAATCTGGTCTTCCCGTATAATCGTGTCTAGGGAGAACTTTTGCCGTTTGTTCAATTGCCTCCATTAGCAAATCACCATTGACGACAATATCTGTATCAATTTTTTGTAATTGTAATCGGATTTGTTCTAGCATATTCAAATTCACAATGTCTTCCATATATAAAACGGCTACTGTTGTTTTAGAGCGTTGACCGATTTCTAATGTTTCTACACTAAATGAATTTGTAGGTAAACGTTTTCTTAATAAAGCAATATTAATAAATATATCTTCAATAAAATCATCTCTTGGTCCCTTTACAACTAGCTCAAGCGTTGTTTCCCCCGGCTCACGATTAGGTCTATTTGAAATATCACTGGAATAAATCAAGTGATCTTCCTCAAAATATAATAAGACATGGCCCTTGTAGACTCTTGTAATCATATCCTCCTTTTTAGTGACCTTTTGTAAATAGGGAACGTGAAGATGCTGTTCAATTAGCTCCTCTAACGTCTCATCAGAACCACTATTAAATAAGGATTGGACACGTTCGACCACAACTGTTTGAAGGAGTTCTTCGTCTATCATGGCATCACAGGTTATCATATGGACCGTATGTTGCTGAAATTTATACTGTTGGAATATCACATCAGCAGAGCGTTGAAATAGTGATTTCAACATTTTCAAATTCATCATTTGTTCCATTGAAATACTTCTCATCTCCTACTGAGCCTGCTCAAGTTTAGTACATTTATGAAAACTTCGACATGTAATAAATATACTTAGGCATATTTTTCCCATGGACATAAAAATTATTCAAGAAACAAATACTGTTATAATCTATTCAGGATGTCTTTAGCCAATCATTTTTTGTAGATTAGCCATCTCAATTGCCGAGATCGCGGAGTCATAGCCTTTATTACCCGATTTTGTTCCCGCACGCTCAATCGCCTGTTCAATATTTTCTGTTGTAACAATACCGAAAATAACTGGCACATTGGTTGTTAAGGAAACATTCGCAATACCTTTGGCAGACTCATTACATACATAGTCATAATGTGTCGTAGAACCACGAATAACAGTACCTAAACCAATAATGGCGTCATATTTCTTTGTCTCTGCTAATTGTTTCGCAATGAAAGGCACCTCAAAAGCTCCTGGCACCCATGCAACATCAATGGAAGCTTCATCTACACCGTGTCGTTTTAACCCATCCATTGCACCATCTAATAATTTACTTGTAATAAACTCATTGAATCGACCTACGACTACTGCAATTTTTAAATCCGTCCCAATTAATTGTGCTTCAAACGTTTGACCCATTTTTTATATCTCCTTCGTTTTTAGTTTGTTGTAAATGATTGACTACGATAAGCGGCTAACGCCTCAATAGAAATCATTTTTAATCCATGATGTGCTGCATACTTTGTCAATTCATCAAAGCGCATCATGTGACCATCGTCTCCCATAATTTCACAAATTACTCCAGCAGGAATACTGTGACAAAGCTTGGCTAAATCAATGCTCGCCTCCGTATGGCCTCTTCGCTCTAAGACACCATTATCCTTTGCGATTAGTGGAAAAATGTGTCCTGGTCGACGAAAATCAGTTTTTTTTGCCTGAGACTCCAGCATCTTTTGTATGGTGAAAGCTCGCTCAAAGGCACTAATCCCCGTTGTTGTGTCCATATGGTCGATACTTACGGTAAATGAAGTTTGATGGTTATCCGTATTATGCTGAACCATTGGGTGCAGATCTAATTTATATGCTAGCTCCTGCGAAATCGGTGTACAAATTAGACCTTTTCCATAAGTCGCCATAAAGTTTATCGTTTCCGGAGTGATAAATTCAGCAAGCGCCAGAAGATCCCCCTCATTTTCCCGATCTTCATCATCCACTACGACGATCACTTTCCCTTGTTTTAAATCCTCTATGGCATCTTCAATTGCATGTAGCACTATTTTTCATCTCCTCATTATGTGATCTTAAAAACCGTGTCGTGCCAAATAATCTCTTGTTATCATTGACTTGCCTTGCCCATCTTTCAAGACGTTTAAAATATATTTACCGACTAAATCTGTTTCAATATTGACGAATGCGCCCATTTTTTTCATACCTAAAATCGTTTCCTTATAAGTATGAGGAATCAGTGAAATAGTGACTTGATTCGTTTCAACCTGAAAGATTGTTAAGCTTGTGCCATCAATCGTTATGGAGCCTTTTGGAATACAGAAGCTTGTTAGTTCCTCAGACAATTCGATATCAATATAAACCGCGTTGGCCACTGGACGCTTTCGTAAAATCTTCCCAATGCCATCTATATGACCAGCAACAAAATGCCCCCCAAATCGCCCGTTAGCAGGCATGGCACGCTCCAAATTAACCCGATCACCTATTGTCAGCTGATGTAAATTTGTAGCTTTGACGGTTTCAGGCATAACATCCATCGTAAGCTCTTCATCCGTAAAATGGGTCACCGTTAAACAAACACCATTGACTGCTATACTGTCCCCTAACCCTACATCTTCAGCAACTTTAGATGATTGAACCGTAATTTTCATACTGTTCTTATTGCTTTGCAAGGCTTTAATAGTGCCAATATCCTCTACAATACCTGTAAACATTTCTTCACCTACTTTCACACTGATCTTTCGTAGCTTCTATCCATCGCTTTTGGGTTTCTATCCGTCTCCCTTCTAAAGCTTATATAAAACGAAAAACCCCTTTGACAAAGGGGTTTTGGGAGTATAAGACATCAATAAATAAGCCTACTTGGATATTCATTTTTTCCATAGACTATGATCTTATTTGTTCTTCTCCCATCCAGACTATCACTGTCGGTTTTGGATTTGCACCAAATCAGCTTGCGCTCACGGACTTTGAATTTCTTCATCACCGCCGATTGGGAATTTCACCCTACCCCGAAGAACATCTTCTATTCAATTGATTGGCTAAATAAAAAAACTTCCCAACATATTCGCGGGAAGCAGTGTCATAAATGCATAGTCAAATAGACCTTCTAAATTACATTGAATTTAAAAAGCTCGCACTTATACCCTTCTCCCATCCAGACTATTACTGTCGGTTTTGGATTTGCACCAAATCAGCTTGCGCTCACGGACTTTGAATGACTTCATCACCGCCGATTGGGAATTTCACCCTACCCCGAAGGATCATTTTATTTAGCTAGTTCTTACGATAACACTATTTAATTATATTATCTATACTTCTGTCTGTAATTTTTAAAAAAAGGGGCCACCTCTTGCTATAGAGGTGGCCCCTAAATCCTTTAATGGCTTATTTTTTGCACATAATCATCATAATTTCCCGAAAAGGCCGTCATCCCAGTTGGTGATAATTCAAGCAATTTATTGGCTAGCTTATTAAGAAAATAACGATCATGAGAAATGTATAATAAGGTGCCATCAAACTGCAATAGCGCCTCCTCCAATACTTCCTTGCTCAATAAATCAAGATGATTGGTCGGCTCGTCCATTATAAGTACATTGGCTTTTTGCAAAATAAGCTTTGCTAATGCTACACGTGCTTTTTCCCCACCGCTAAGGGAGGCTATCTTTTTAAATACATCCTCTTTCGTAAATAAAAAATTACCGAGTACTGATCGTATTTTTGCCTCTTCCATTGAAGGGAAAGTACTCCAAACCTCTTGTAATACCGTATTATTAGGATGTAATGTCTCTTGCTCCTGATCATAATAGCCTATTGTCACACCATTCCCCCATGCGATAACGCCACGGTCCGGTGTCAATTCATGTAATAACGCCTTTAATAGGGTTGATTTCCCAACACCATTGGGACCTACTAATGCAACCCGATCGCCTCTATACAAGGAAAACTCAATATCTTGCACTAATGTTTTCCTGCTATCTTCTAGCTGATAGGAGAGCACTACATCTTTTACCTTCAACACTTCTTTATGTGATTTCTTATCTGTAGCAAATGCCATTTGTGCGTGTTTTAGATCCTTGCGAGGCTTTTCAAGACGACTTATTCGTTCAAGCTGCTTCCTTTTATTCTTGGCGCTTTTTGAGGAAGTAGCCATCGCAATATTCCGCTCAATATAATTCTCCATTTTGACGATTTGCTGCTGCTGCATTGTATATTTCTTTTCCATTAATTCGCGATTTTTCGCCTTGCTTTCCACATACTTAGAGTAGTTACCGCTGTATTTTGTTCCATGGGTACGTTCAATCTCATAAATTTCATTGACAAGGGCATCTAAAAAATAACGATCATGAGAAATAACAAGAATAGCCCCCTGATAGCCACGTAAATAGCTTTCAAGCCAGTTTAAAGTCGCAAAATCTAAATGGTTAGTCGGTTCATCTAACAGCAACAAATCCGGCTGCTCTAATAAAATTTTAGCAAGTGCCAGTCTAGTTTTCTGTCCGCCACTTAATGATGCGACAAGTGTGTTTGTCGGCGTACTCCCAAAGCCCATTCCATTTAACATACTATTTATTTTTGCCTCGACATCATAGCCACCTTGCTGTGAAAACCAATCTGATTTGCTCGCATATTTCTTCATAACTTGTTCCAGCTTTTCAGGGTCATTTATGCAGGAAGGCTCACCCATCTGCATTTCCAGCTCTCGAAGTTCCTTTTCAGCCTCTTGAAGCTCAGTAAATGCGCCAAGCATTTCTGTCCAAATCGTATGGTCTGGCTGTAACCCACTATCTTGTCGCAAATAACCTAGTTTAATTCCCTTCCCTATAAAAATGTCGCCTTCATCATAAGAAAGATCCCCTGTAATGATCTTTAGTAGTGTTGATTTTCCTGCTCCATTTACACCTATAAGTCCAATCCGATCGCCACGTTCCAATTTCATTGATATCTTTGAAAGAATCGGATCTCCCAAGTAGCTCTTACTAATTCCATTTAATTGAAGTATCATTTTTTCAATCTCCTTATTTATTTTATCCATTACTACTAAGCTAATTGCTCAAGAAATAAATGGACATATAAGGTTACACATCACTTTTCACTCCTTTCAAACACAAAAAAAGGCGCCGTCATAAACGGCACCTTACAAACATCCCTATAATCAATAGGGCATGTTAAATTTTACAATTAAACAAAAAAACGCCGTTACGTACCGGCGTCTAGCAATCTATTCATCCCATTTAATTGGGCATCAATCTGTTAGAAATAAAGAAGGCAAAAAGCACCGGAATCTGTATCGATATGAAATTTGCTTAAAAAAGGGCACACTTCTCCCTTAGCCAGCAAATCCCCACAAAGATTGTAAGATTTTACCTCTGATTCAGTTAAACCTTTCGCACAAACAGTTTCCAATTACTTCGCCCTCCCTTCGAATTTATAATACCAATTAATCTATCATATTTTTTTTTAGAATACAAATGTCCTGCCGCATTTTTATAGTATAAATGCCTTGGAATATATCATTCCTATCGTTAAACTTGAGAATATATTGGAACTTACTATTCTTAAAATCGTTCCTGTACAAGTGACTATTCAGTCCACTAGTTTGGAGGTCATTCCATTGCAATATTTAAGAAACATAACGTATAAACAACGTATTTTCTACGCCTTGTTATTACTTAGCTGTGCCCTTTCCATTTTTTTCGTTCATCATAATGAACAATTTTATGATCGACCCATTGCTGAAATTCTAAAAGTCAAAGTGGCAGATTCTGAGCCAATAACAGATATGTATGATAATGACGATATGTTGTATACACAGCAAATTAAAGCTGTGCTTAAAAATGGGCAGCACAAAGGACAAATAATTGATTTGACGAATGACTATTCATCATCCGGAGCCTTTGATCAGGAATACCATGTCGGCAATGAAATCTTTGTCGCCATAGATGAACATTCAACAAAATCAGAGTTAACGGGCTCTATTCTCGATTTGAAACGAGATCAAACAATTATGATGATCGCTTGGATTTTTATCTTTGCGCTACTTATCATCGGTAAACGACAAGGTTTATTTGCCATTATTAGCTTAGTCGTAAATGCCTGCATTTTAACATTTGCATTAGATCTTTACGTAAAGCATGGCAGCCTCAATTTATTATTCATAAGTGGGGTTTGTGTCCTATTATTTACCATTATTTCGTTGTTACTGATTAGTGGTTTGAAGACGAAAACATATGCAGCGATTATATCTACACTTTTAGGGACAATGATAGCCCTCATAATTAGCACAGCTGTGATGTGGTTAACAGGGGAAAACGGTCTACGCTATGAGGAAATGCAATTTTTAACACGTCCCTACCGAACCGTCTTTATAGCTGGTTTATTTATTGGTTCACTTGGGGCTGTTATGGATGTCGCCATTACGATGTCTTCTTCTATTTTCGCCCTATACGAACAAGATTCTCGTATTTCTTTACAAGCTTTAAAGGCATCCGGTCATGAGATTGGAAAAGACATTATGGGTACCATTACAAGCATATTATTTTTCGCCTATATTTGTGGCTCCATACCAATGGTCATACTCTATTTGAAAAATTCCTCTACATTAGGACTGACACTATCCTTGAACCTTTCTTTAGAGCTAGCTCGTGCCCTTGCAGGGGGTATTGGAGTAGTCCTCACCATACCTATTAGTCAATATACCGCTATTTTTTTCATTAATCGAAAGAGGGTGAAGGCATGAATGTCATCGTTGTATTGGCAGGCATTTTATGTTTATTAATGGTGGTAGTTGGAGGAAAGCAAGGACTACGCTCGTTTCTTTCTTTATTTTTAAATTTCGGCGTGCTATTTGTGACTATTTTTCTGATGACAAACCCTAAAAACAGCCCTATCATCCTGACGTTTATTGCGTGCACTGTCATCAGTTGCATTAGTTTGTTTTATATTAATAAAACAAATAGTAAAACCATTACAGCGTTTATTTCCACAATGGTGACGATCGTTGTTTTATTGTTTTTTATTACGTTAGTAACGAAAAAATCGATGATTCAAGGTTTTGGCGAAGAATCAACGGAGGAAATAAGTATTTTTTCCCTATATATTGGTGTGAATTTCGTGCAGATTGGTGCATCGGTCATTATTATGAGTACGATTGGTGCCATTATGGATGTTGCCATTTCCATCGCGACTTCGATGCATGAAATTTTTTATCATAATCCTTCGATTAGTAGAAAGTCACTGTTTACCTCTGGATTAAATATTGGAAGAGACATTTTAGGAACCGATACAAATACTTTATTTTTTGCTTTCTTTGGTGGCTATTTAAGTTTACTCATATGGTTTAAGGATCTCTCTTATTCAATTGGCGAAATCGTCAATTCCAAAGTATTTAGTGCAGAAATGATGACGATTTTTTGCGCAGGCATCGGCATTGCCCTCATTATTCCTATCGCATCCTCCGTCAATGCATATTATTTAGTTAAAACACGAGAAAAAACAGAATAGCACTCACATAGATACCAGACCTATCTTTCGTCAGAGGGCCTGGGCTGTAGCTTACTGGGTGTCTCAAATGATTTTTGAGACGCCCTATTTTGTTGCATGATTTCCATTGCAAATGCCGTATTTTCTGATAATATTTACCATATAATGAATACAGAACTTTTAATAGGATTGTTGTTCCATATTTCATGCCCCAATCAAACGCCCATTCCATGTAACATTTTTTGCATAAAACGTCAATACAATTAGATAATAAAGGAGAAAGTTTGCAATGAAGCATATAATTTTTGATTTTGATGGAACACTTGCAGATTCAACCGCCGTGTTTGCATCAGCATGGAATACGTTAGCACAAAAATATAAATTTAAAGGGATTGAATTAAAGGAAATTGATACATTAAAAAAATTATCGATTTCAGAACGTAGTAAATTATTTGATTTCCCGATGTATAAATTGCCTATGATTTTACCGCAATTTTACAAGTTATATCGCCAATCATTAAACGATGTTCATCTTTTTGAAGGGATGAAAGAAGTATTGCTAGAAATTGATAAAAGAGGTTATAAGATTTTGATTATCTCTTCTAATTCGAAGGACAATATTTTAGAATTTCTCAAAATGAATGGCATTGACTGTATTGCAGATGTCCTTTGCTCCAATCGTATTTTTGGCAAGGATAAAGTCATGAAAAAGTTTTTAAAGGAATCGAGTGTTTCATCATCTGAAGTAATATATATAGGGGATGAACAAAGGGATATTGTGGCGTGTAAAAAAGCAGGGGTACCTATTATATGGGTAGAATGGGGCTATGACGCAATTGAAGTCATACAAAATGAAGAGCCAGAATACAAGGTAGCGACACCTGAGGAAATTTTAGAGATTATTTAATAGGAGGATAATAGCCCTTTATCGGCTATTATCCTTTATATGTTTAAACTTTGATTTCGCTAATATGCATTAGCTTTTCAGCAGTATGGTTTACCCCTTTATATGCATCGCTTAATTCATGCATACTTATTGCAAATTGCTGGGTAAAGGCAGCAACTTGATTTGCGGAAACATTCACCTGATCAATCGATTGTTTAATGCTTTCTAATTGTTTCGTAATACTATTCGCACTTTCTGTACTGCTTTGGGACATTTTTTGTATTTCAGTTGCGACAACTGCAAAACCAAGACCATGCTCACCAGAACGAGCCGCCTCGATGGATGCATTCAAGCCAAGAATTTTAGATTTCATCGCTAAATCTTTTACTAATTGAACAATTACATTAATTTGTTCAATATCGCCTGCCATTGATTCTGAGAAATTTGATAATTCCCCTAAACGATTGGAAACATCTATACTGGCTGTAGCCAATTCTTCATTTGTGGCAGTCATTTCTTCAACCGCACTCGAAAGATCCGTCGCCAATAGACGCATACGATCCATTTTTTCATTAGAAATGATGGCACTTAATACACCGATGATCTGACCTCCATCAAAAATAGGCTGTGCCGAGGCGATATACGCCATACCAAACCCCTCTGCTCCTCGTTCCTCTTTAACGAATCGACCTGAACTCAACGCGACTTCCGTTGCTGTTCCCCGATATTTATGTACAGGTTCACCTACACCTACTTTTAAGTCAATATGCTTCCCCGGTTTATAGGCAAGTACTTTTTCAGTGTCTGCCACTATGACACAAGCATCCTCTGGGTATGTTGCCTGATATAAATCCATCGTCTCTATGACGGCCAGTAGTTTTGGATGCATTATCTATCCCCCTCCCAAATGTTTACTATATATTCAATTTTAACTATATCATGACACTTATAAAAAGACACCAACGTCTTATGGTGTCTTTTCGCAGCATTAACCCTTTGTCAATATTTCTACATATTTTTCAGCAGTTCGTATTTCGATCGTCAAAAAATCTTTTCCATAGGTAGTTTGAATTAAAAATGGGACATCACTAGTGTTCTGAAACCTGAAATCCAAGCTTCCATAGGAAACCGTCGCATCCCTTCCTTTTGGCACATATCCAATATCTAGAGAATGATGGTGACGTTCTACATACTTGACTTGTAGCTGATCCACTGCATTAAAGAGGGTCGAAGAAGTTTGACAAATACCCCCACCAATCCCCATTACCACTTTCTTATTTATAATTTCTGGTGCAGGCTGATAGCCATTTGCTTCATCACGAGGTCCGACCATCGTATTAAATGAAAAATGATCTCCACTACCAACGATGACATTATTAATGGCCTCGGCAGAAAGTTCAATATTTTTATTTCTTCCCACATCAGTGCTATTAAAATACGTCGTATAGGATGCCACAACGACTTCCTCTAAATAAGGAATGTCCTCAAATGAATACCCACTTTGCGTTAAATAAAGAGGTACTTCTACTTGACCACCAGCCGCAGAGGCTTCCAGAATTCTCTCCACTAATTCGCTTTCTTTTAAAATCATTTGTGGCCTTCCCTTGATTACTTTACCTTCTTCATCCAATCGATCGAGCATCATTCTCTGGTCATAGCCTTCCATCTCATCTGTCCCTCGTGCTAATTCCTTTGCTAACTGCTCGATGTGCTGCTGATAGACATGTATATTAGTCTCATAGCCACTATCCTTTGGTGAAATGGTTTCAATAATCGCCTTTGTCCTAGGATCTACAATCTCTACAAGAGCCGGCCCAATTTGTGGAACTTGCTCATAGCTAACTGGCTTTTTCATTTCTTCGATTGGCTGTTTTAATGGTTGATTTTCTTGCTCTAGACTTTGGTCGTTGTTCAAATTTTTTTGACAACCTACTAGTCCCACCATACATAAAACGCAAAATGCGGAAACTAACTTCCTTTTCAACATATACACCTACCTCTATGGTCATACTACAGAGACATCTTATTCATCAATTGCTTATAGTGTGTGATTTTTGTAGATATTTATTTGTTTGTCGACAAAATGAACATTCCGAATTTACTTACTATGGAAGCTTACAGTTAATAAGGTAGTTTTTTTATTATGTAAAGTTGGGATAGCTTGGCACTAAGACATGTGATATGCAAACGGCCGCTACCCCTGTTTATCTCTTTCTTTTTAACACTCAATTTATAGACAGATTACCCCTGTATCTATACCAGTCGGGCCATTAAACCCTGGGATTACATCCACTACCATATTTGTTGCTATATCGATGACAGATACTGTATTGTCTGTTTGATTTGTGACATATGCAAAAGTGCCATTCGGCAAGATCGTTACTTGGTCAGGTGAAGATCCAACAGGAATTGTAGCAATCACCATATTTGTCGCTGTACTGATGACAGATACGGTATCACTACCTTTATTGACGATGTACAAAAGTGTTCCATCAGGTGTAATAGCTGTTCCTACAGGTCCTGTTCCTACAGGAATTGTACCCACTACTGTATTTGTTGCAACATTAATGATAGATACATTATTGCTATTTTCATTTGTAACATAAGCAAATTGTCCATTTGGTGTGAAGACAATTGACCTTGGGCGGATTCCAACAGGGATCGTAGCCACCACCATATTGGTTGCTGTATTTATAACCGATACATTCCCTGAATTTTCATTTGCCACGTAAGCAAACGCACTATTCGGCGTAAAAGCAATGCCTTGAGGTTGAAGCCCTACTGGAATAGTAGCCGTGACAGTATTTGTCGCAGTATCTATGACGGATACAGAGTTAGCACCTATTCCGTGATTTGAGACATACGCAAGGGCACCATTTGGTGAAATCGCTATACCAAGAGGCTCATTTCCTACCGGAATCGTAGCGACTACCATATTTGTCGCAGTATCAAATACAGTTACATTATCGGAGAAGAGTGCTGGCACATAACCAAACGCACCATTTGGTGTAATCGCTATTTCTAGTGGAGCCGTTCCTACTGGAATGGAAGCGACTATCGTATTGGTTGCTGTATCGATCACTGATACTCTGTTATCAGGAGTTGCTAACTGTCCAGCGTCTGTTACATAGACGAGATAGTTACAAGTCGGTGGTACTGGTAAAAATGGGTGTTTACAACGACAAGGGCAACAAAAACCGCAGCAATGGCAATGACAACCTGGATTTGATTTAAACTTGATCCTAAAAATTTTTTGTTCTTTTCCCACACTGAACAACCTCCCAGACATATATGGCTACTATATGCCCACAAAATTGGGTTTCTTGTACATTCACCTAATCTAACTAGTGTGAAATGTGTTGATTAGTTGTTTACATGAGTTGCCCAGCTCCTTTAAATTATTTATCCACTAGTTTTTTGCGTGAGGGCAGGTAGGCTCTACACCGTTGAAATGGATCATGAAAAAGAGGAGAACGATGGACTCAGTTTTGAATGTCCATTACCATTACATTTAAACACCAAAAAACAATGAAAGATGGAAATGATAGGACTATTAACATACGAAAAAATGATAATAGTTTAGTACAATAAAAATTGTGGAACTTTTCTGAACAAAAGGAGGAAGTTAAGATGCCTCAAACATTATTATCTTCTAAAATAACAATGCCTCATCATTCACCCACTTTAATAGAAAGAACACAATTATTCGATCTATTCGATCAACATATACATGTTAAATTAACCATTTTACGAGCTCCAGCGGGTTATGGAAAAACCAGTTTATTAAGTAGCTGGCTGAAAAATAAAAAAGAAACCACTGCATGGGTTTCCTTAGATGCTGCTGATAACGATCCTATACGTTACTGGACATATATTTTACACGCTATTGCGAGGGCATCTAAAATTGAAATGGATCAGATTCTGGCACCGCTCCTCAACTCGCAGGACCCTGCAACACTTGAATTTTTTATCTATTCACTGTTAGAAGAAATGAATGCCATTCAACAGCCCATCTCGATTGTATTAGATGATTATCATGTCATAGAAAATCTAGTGATACATCAACTCATGACACAATTTGTAGAGTATTTACCTAGTCATGTGCATATCTATATGTCCTCTCGTTCCGTCCCTGCGCTACCAATAGCTAAGTGGCGAGTTAAGCAATGGATTCACGAAATCCATTCGGGACATTTACGCTTTACATTACAGGAGGTGAAGCGATTCTTTTCCTGCAAACATTTACCTACTCTCAACCACCAACAGCTGCAAACTATTTTAGATAAAACTGAAGGGTGGGTAGCTGGATTATTGTTAACTAGCTTTGCGCATGACCCCGAAATAGAAGCATTTGAAGAAGCTGCACAGCCCTTCATTTCAGAATTTCTATGGCAAGAAATTATTCATAACCTACCATCTGAAACACAACAATTTTTACTGCGCACTTCCCTATTACAGGAGTTGGATCCTGCTATTTGTGATCAATTGACCAAGCGGACAAATAGTCTTGAACAATTGGAGCATTTAGAAGCAAAAGGACTTTTCACCATTCGGCTGCAATCCAAACAGCCCATATTCCGTTACCATCATTTATTAGCGGAAGCATTGCAAATGGAATTAACAAAACAATTTTCGAAGCAGGACATACATAATCTCGTTCTAGAAACTTCTCAGTTCATCTATGACCAAGGGGATTATATTTCTGCCATTGAATTAGCACTTAAACATAGACAATATGAACTTGCGACGCCATGGATGACCAATCACCTTGTCCAACTTTTTTTATCAGGTCAGACAGCAACGTTTATGCGGTGGTTGCACCAGCTTCGTCGTGACCACTATAAAGTCTCATATGAAATGCTAGTCATTGGTTTTTTGACATCGATTTCAACCACGGAAGTTGAAGCAGCGTCATCCCTTATGGAGGAACTTGAATTGCGACAGCAGACTGAACATTGGATGGATCAAGAGGAACATGCGGCCATGACTTATATTTATGAAAGTGCAAAGGCTTTTGCTATTGTTGCCGCTGGTGGTGATTTACAGTTAGTGGAACAAATTATGAGAAAACAGCTCGCAAAGGGACATATCCCTTCTAGATGGGATCATGTGCCTATTCCCTATAATAGTTTTGAATATAAACTTTTACGAACAAGCATTGGCTCAAAAGGAAAACTTCAAACAATGGAACAAGGAGTAGTCATAAGTGAGCTTTTTCGAGAAACGTCTTTACAAACAGCTAATGTTACAGCTTTTAGCTATGGTGTTGCCGCCGAATCGTTATATGAACGCAACTTAATAACGTTTACACATAAAGAAATTGAGATGGCGCTTAAGCTTGGTCATCAATTACAAGATCCTGGATTATGTATCCCCATGTATCTCCTGAAAGCAAAAATCTATATACAGCAAAATCAAATAAGTTCTGCTCTGGCTATGCTGACCCAGCTATTAGAGGATGTGACTGAAAAGCACTGGCGTACATCTATCCAAATTATGCAAGCCTACTGTCATATTATCGCAGGCGATAGTCATCAGGCTCATTTAATTTTACAGTCTACCCAATCAAAGCAACCCTTCTGGCTCTTAGTACACGCCCGTTTACTATTATTGAAGAAAATGCCGAACGAAGCCTTAACGATCTTGATTCAGGTAAAAATGAAGGGCCAGCAGGAAGAGCAAATTGCTACAATTATTGAAGCCACAATACTTGAAGCTATCTGTCAATACCGTCTAGAACACCAGGAACTTGCCTTAGAAACTTTACACGAGGCTTTCGAACTCGCAGCACCTTACTATTATGTTCGATCATTTTTAGATGAAAAGGATTTAGAGCCACTATTAGAAATTTATTTCGAACAGCTTCATCAGCGATGGGAATCCACTCCGACAGTCTATTTTAATTATCTGAAAGAAGGTACAACATTTTATGCAAAAGCTCCAGCAATGCTGACACAACGTGAAAAGGATATTTATGATTTACTAGTAGATGGTATAACTAATCGTGAAATAGCTAAGCGGCTGCATTTATCAGAAGGCACTGTTCGTGTTTATTTATCTACAATTTATAGTAAGCTAGGGGTCAACTCCCGAGCCAAGGCGATTGCCCTCAAAAAATATTGAAGCTTATAAAAACGCATCGGGGACTGACACGGATGCGTTTTGCTATAAAGATTCATTTATTTATCTTTGTTATTTGTTCAAAGTATTTCATATAATAATTTACCGTCCAAAGAAGATCCGGAGAAATATTAATAAATTCTAGTAAAAAAATGCCCAAACTCAGTCTTACCTGATTTGGGCAGTTCTTCTTTTATTTTTGTATAAACATTTGCGTCCAGTAATTGCCATCCGCTACATAGCCTATACCGATATGTGTATAGTTTTTATTGAGAATATTGGCACGGTGCCCTTCACTGTTCATCCAAGCCGTTACGACTTCCTGTGCAGAGCGTTGACCTTTGGCAATATTTTCACCGGCTGATCGATACGAAATACCGAAATTTTTCATCATCGTAAATGGCGTTCCATACGTTGGGCTTGTATGGTCAAAGTATTTTTTATCATGCATATCTTGAGACTTGTATTTGGCTACTCTTGATAACTCCCAATCGTCTTGTAATGCTGAAAGACCTGCTTTGGCACGTTCCGCATTCACCAGTTTAATGACTTCTTGTTCAACACTTGCTTGTTCTTTTACAGGGACATTTATTTTTTGTCCAGGATAAATTTGATTTGGATTTGCAAGCTGTGGGTTTACATCAATTAATTCTTGTACACCCGTTTCAGTCTTCAATGCGATTTTCCAAAGAGTGTCACCAGATGAGACTGTATAGGATTCAGCCGCCATTGCCCCCACTGGTACTATTAATGAAGCTGCAACAACTGAAGCAAGTACCGCTTTTTTTACTTTTTTCAACATGTCTATCATCCTTCCTGTTTGCTCTCCTATTATCGTAAATAGTTTCTGAGCAATAATCATCACAAAATATTTGGAAGGATTTTTACAAATACATGACAGACGAACAATAAAAATCGACGAATCCCATTTTAACACCATTTATATTGATGCACCTTGTCATCAAGTTGCAATCTAATTGTCATTAACAAACATTACCATCTATATAAGCCAGCAATATTTACTGAATAATCCCTACTTCACTACTAATTTCCTCTTCATTTGGTAAATTAATAGAATATAGAGACAGTCATAAAAAAGGGTAGCCATAGAAATAATGGTAATCAGCGGTGTACGGAAATAAAGATAAAAGCCCACCGCAGCAAACAATGTTCCCATCATCTTACAGATAGCAATCCCCATGGATTGACCATCTAAATTCCCTCTACGCAATAATAAACCGATAAATAATCCTGACATCATGAGGTTTTGCAAAAACGCAGCGTACTTCCCTTCAAAATCCTGAAATTGATGAATAATCCCTAAAATCATTAACATGCTGAAAATTAAAGTGACCAAAAAAGAGGCATACAATAATTTTTTAGAGAGGATTCTTCGATATTCTGGTGGTGCAAAACGTAAAAATTGCATCAGTATGACGATATCTAATACGAGCCAAGTAAGCGTAATCAATCGTTGAAGGTCATTTTGTGGGTAAAGAAAAGTAAAGATAAATTCCCATGCAATATTGGCACAAATAGCAACCATAGGCATGCCGTATTTTTTATCCTTCCACCCTTTGTAAATAACTAATAGATATGTAATGATCCAGAAAAGGCCCATGCCTAATTGACAAATTAATAAAATATCTAGTTGAGCCATCTTTTTACTCTCTCCCTCCATATATGATTCCCCATACTATATGTGAAGAAATCTATTCATTATGTCTAAAAGTTTGCTAGTAGGGTAAGGGAAAGGAGTAACAAATATTCAAAGGAATGGAACCTATACATTCGTAGTGGAATCCTATATAGTAAAGCGGGGTGATTGAATGAAATCAAAAATATATGTAGATAATGATCAATTTATCGCTGGCACTACCTTAAAGGATACGATTGAATTAGAGCACAATAATATGGCGTTGCATGTTTGCAATAATATCCATGATGTCATTGACAATCGTCAACAATTAGCAACAACCTTAAACTGCGACCTTCAAGATTTTATTTGTACGGAACAAACACATAGTGCCAACTTCCATCGAGTGACATTAGCCGATAAAGGACGTGGCGCGGAGCAAATGGATACCGCAGTGAAAAACACAGATGCTCTTTATACAGTTGAGCCTAATTTATTATTATGCAGTTTTACAGCAGATTGCGTTCCTGTGATTTTTTATAATGCGGTCAATGGTTTAGTGGGTGTTATTCATTCAGGATGGCAAGGCACTATTAAAGAAATTACACCTAAACTGTTCAAGCATCTGTTGGAAGAAGAACAATGTCGACCAGAAGATTTCCACGTTCAAATTGGTATGGCATTAAGCCAGCAAAAATTCGAGGTAGATGCTGATGTTTATGAGAAGTTCCACAGCCTTGGTTATGCAGAGGAATTCATGTATTTTAATGCCGAGACGAATAAATACCATATTGATAATCAAAAAACGGTGAAAAAACAATGCGAGCTTGCTGGTATTCCATCTGAGCAAATCCAGATTGATGCCACTTGTACATTCCTTAGCCCTGATGGCTTCTCCTATCGTCAGGACAAACAGGCAGGCAGACATTTAAGCTTTATTATGCGAAAATCTTAAACAAACGAAAAGGACAATCCACTTCAATTTCTTAAGGATTGTCCTGTTTATTTTAACGTACCTGTACTAATGATCGATGTCTCGACATGTACTTCCGTTTGTAATTTGCCTATGACTTCCCTCGTTTTTTTGGTCGTCCACTTTCCATGATAGTACATTCTAAATTTTTCACTTAGCCCGCTAGGATCGACATCCATATTTTTAAGTTTATCTAAAAACTTAGTGATATCCACTTCTAGCTGCTTATTAACATCTTTCTCTAAGTGGCTAATACTTTCAATTGTATTCAGCTCGTACTCTCTTGCTCCTTTATATTCACTTAGCGTTCCTTTAATCTTAAGCCGAATAACAAGCTTTGGTGATTCAATATTTTTATTACTTTGCATGTTGATAGAGCTCTCAATTAAATCTATCATCAATTTCTCCTCCCCATGTCCCTCATGTATATCTAAATGGAGAGGCGCTAGACTTTTTCTGCCTAGTAATGCCTGAACAATAAGTGCCTCCTCAGGCTTGATGACATCATGCATATGGTTCCCTTGAAAAACGGCCACACCTTTAATTTCAATTTTATCATCGTGCTTTTCAAGATATGGAATAATCGTATCCGTCACAGGATTCGTTATGGTATACATAAAATCATGAATATTCGTATTCGGATTAAAAGCCGTATTTATGCTTGGTTCCAATAAATCATTAATGTATAAATTAATGTTTGGTTTATCCGGATAATTTCCTTTTATAATTCCTTCTGCTTTGTCTTTCACAATAGCAATGAGCACTTTATTGCCCACCTCAGCATTTCTGTACAGATGCTGAATTACATTTCGTATCTCACCTTTTCGTGCAAATTCTTCATTAACGAGCACAACACGTAATTGGTTAAAGACAATCTTTTTATCCGAAAGCTTTTCGATTTCTACAATACCATTCGAAACTAGATCTGTAGACACTGAGAAGATTTGTGTGTTTTGTTGTGCCTCTGGTGCATATTGAGGAATGGCTACCGTTAATTTCATTTGGTCTTCATCGATATAATCAAAAGCCATAGTCCCAACCATTCCTATATCCTCTAATGGTACCTTCAGCTCTTTTCTAGAACAACCACCCAATAACACTAAGAGCACAAATGTAATGCCTAGCAGAAGCTTTCTATTCATGGTTGCACCTTCTTTTTTCGAACTACATAGATCAAGCTTAAGAAGATAGGCCAAATAATTAGCATATACCCAATATAATTGCTTGCTGTAAAAAGTTTCTCTTGGAATTCTCGAGAAAATGGCATTCTAATAATCAAAAAAATGATTGCTGCAATCACATATAATGCATAACTATTTTTCTTTTTAAACACGGAATCCACCCCTAATTTGGCACACCATACATAGGCTGTGGCCGTGGATAATATTAAAAATACCCATAACGTTATACCGATAATATCGATTCGTTCCACAAAGGTGAACTCGCCAGCTTTAAATAAATTTAAGACGGAAAACTCTACATTTTTCAGTTGCCATTCAGAATAATAGATGACACTTACTATTGTCGTAAAAAAACAGAGAAAAATACTAATCCAAATACCAATCAATGAATGGCGAAAGGCTTTTTTCTGATCGATGATATATGGAAAGTAAAATATAATTAATTCATAGCCAAGAATTGATAAATACCCTTCTTTAAATGCATGAAAAAAATCGATCCCACTAAAATTGAATAGAGGTAGTAAATGACTTACCTCCCCCTTTTCAATGGCCCACCGTGTAAAGTAAAACATGCCGATCGTAATAAAAAAAGTCATCATGCAAAATCTAGCGATGGATTTGATACCACCACTTACAATATAAATCAATAAAAGTAAGAAGCAAAGAACAGGCAAGGTGATCGTTTGCTCTTGTAACGCTGTACTTTGTATAAGATGCATATAGTTACTAATAATTCCTGCACTAAAGATAATAAATTGAATGACAAATAAAAAATTAAGCCCTTTCCCTAACACTTTCCCAAGAAGAATTTCATTGATACGAAATAAATGGTCATTCGGGTATTTAGAACAAAGCCAAACCATTGGCCATAGCGTTAAGGTAGCAACTATACCGAATAATATGGGCATAAACCATTCAGTATAGCCCATAGCACTCAATTTTTGTGGCAATGACAGTATCCCAGTCCCAACCATAATACTCTGGGCCAAAAAAATGACGTGATAGCGATTTAGCATTTTTACGTTAGCTGCGCCCAAGGCTTTTTACCTCATTTCTCCTCTGTCGTATTTTTCTGAACCCTTGAAATGCCCGACTTTTTCGTTAAATAGTTGATAGGAAATCTGATGACATTATCTAATAAATCCGTTGGTTTTCTCGGTATACCTGGCGTCATATAATGAGTTCCTAATGATTTTAAACTTAGTAAATGATGAATTAGCCAAGCAAAGGCAAGCATTTGTCCAAATAGACCGAATAACCCGGCGGATAAAATGAAAATATAACGTACAAATCGGCTCGTATTACTCATTAAGAAAATCGGTGGTAGGAAAGATAATAGTGCAGAAGTGGCCACCAACACAATGAGGATGTTACTAAGTAATCCTGCCTGCACAGCCGCAGTCCCAATTACTATACCTCCTACGATACCGATTGTTTGTCCGACTTTGGCAGGCATTCGAGAACCGGCTTCCCGTAATACCTCTACAATAAGTTCGATAAATAACACTTCGATGAGAGGTGGAAAAGGAACTTTACTTCTTGATTCTTGAAGATTTAACAATAGTTCATATGGCAATATTTCTGGATGAAAGGTTAAGGCAGAAATATACATGGGCGTAATCATAATCGTTAAGAAAAAACCAAAGAAGCGCAGCATCCTTAGTAATGAGGCTGTAGTCCACCTGTTATAATAATCCTCAATTGACACGAACATTTCAAAAAAAGAGGTCGGACAAACAATAGCTAATTGGCTATTATCCATAAACATGACAATCCGGCCATCAATAAGGTATCGACAAATACTATCGGGACGTACCGTCATATAATATTGAGGAAATGGTGATAGCGGGTTATCCTCTATTAATTGCTTCAACACCGATATATCCGTAAATAAAGGGAATTCCACCTGATCAATACGATTCCGAAGATCGTCTAAGTTTTTATGGTTCACAATATTATCCATATACATAATGGAAATTTTAATATTAGCCTCTGAACCAACAATACGATTTTCATTTTTCAGCTGAGCGCTTTGAATTCGTCTTCTCACTAGAGAAATATTGGTCTCCAAAGATTCTGTAAATGCATCCTGAGGCCCTATAACCGTTGATTCTGTTTCAGTGTTTGTAATGGCCCTTGTAGGTGCACTATACGTATCCATACTTAAAAGGGCATTGGTTTCATGAAAAAACAGCAGTGTTTGCCCAGAGTTCAATTTTTTAATGACGCCTTGTATATCTTTAGGGTCCACATATTGAGCCATTTGATGAATTTGTTTAAGATTATTGGTTAACGGAATAGATACCATTGTTTGTAACGTCATTTTTTCTATAAGGGAAGAAAAATAGATAAGGGTAACATCCCCTTCTTCTGTTGCAATCATATTCAGCTTTACATCATCTACATCATTTATTTCCTTTTTTAATTTTGCAACAAGCTGTTCAGGCATTTCGTGCATTCCGTTCAACCCCCTTTATTTCAACGAATACCAGTCCACATGTAATTTTTTTTAGTTTGGCATGTTTACGAATGATTATGTAAAAAATATGCTAGCAAAAATAGGCAAAAAAAAGATGCCTCTCTTTTTGAGAGAAGCATCTTTTTTGCTATTCGCCTTGATCCGTACTGTAGCGATTTTTGCCAATACCAAATGCATAATAGCTAATAGTTACAATTACTAAAAAAACAATTCCTACAATTAATGATATACGCGTATCATCATTAATCCACATGCCAACCAGCACCATGATTAAAAAGATAATTGTTAAATAATTCGTAATAGGGGCTAATGGCATTTTGAACGGTTGATTTGCTAATTGTTCACCTTTTACTTTTCTAAATTTCATTTGACTAATTAATATAATGAACCACGGTATCATTCCTGGTAAAACACTTGCACTATACACATAGACAAATAAATTCTGTGGTGCAATATAGCTTAAAATGACACCAATCACTAAACCAATTAACACGCCAGCTGTACCAAATAAAGGTACACCATTTTTGGAAAGCTTCGCGAAAAATTTCGGTGCTTGTCCATTCATCGCAAGAGTATATAACATACGTCCTGCACTATAAATACCACTGTTACAGCCAGACATAGCAGCTGTAATAACGACAAAATTAATAATACCTGCAGCAGCTGTAATACCTACCTTGGCAAATGTCGCAACAAAAGGACTACCGATAGTACCCAATTCATCCCACGGATACACTGTCACAATGACAAAAATAGCTCCTATATAGAAAATTAAAATGCGCCAAATAATACTTTGAATAGCATTCGTAATTGTCTTTTGTGGATTTTTCGCTTCTCCTGCTGTAATGCCAATAAGCTCTACGCCTTGGTAAGCTGCAACAACTAACGATAAAGCAAAGAAGAAGCCTGTCCAGCCGCCAGTAAAGAAGCCACCATGACTCCATAGATTTGACAAGCCAATTGCAATACCATCATTACCAAAGCCAAAGAAGATCAGTCCAACCCCTGCTACAATCATTAATATAATGGTAACGATTTTAATCATGGCGAACCAAAATTCAAATTCACCAAAAGATTTAACAGAGATAAAGTTTGCCACACCTAATATTATCATCGCAATTAGACCCGGTATCCATGCAGGTAAATCTGGATACCAATACTGCATATACGTTCCCACGGCTATAATTTCTGACATCCCAACAATTACCCATTGGAACCAGTTGCTCCATGCCGTTAAATAGCCTGCTAGGGGGTGAATATATTTATAGCCAAATGTTGCAAAAGAGCCTGTACTTGGCTCCATATAAAGCATCTCACCCATTGCTCTCATAATGAAAAATATAAAAATACCTGCAATTCCATAGGCAAGGAGTACAGAAGGTCCTGTCCATTGGATGGCACTTGCAGAACCCATAAATAAGCCCACACCAATCGTACCGCCAAGTGCGATCATTTGGATGTGACGTGCCTCTAATCCTCGTTGTAATTCTTTGTTGGCCACTCCATAACGCCTCTTTCCCTGTTGTTCTGTCTACGTTGAATATACTTTAAAATCATAATCAATTTTTCTAAAAAAGACAATTGTATTTTTAGGAAAAACAAAAATTAATGTTTTTTTGATAGATTTAGCATATGGAGTAGCGCCCTGACTATTACCGTTCTAAATTTTCTAAATATTATAGTTTTTTCGCTTTATTTCGACAAAAACATTGACCCAATTATCAAAAAAGTATAATATTTTTACATATTTCTAAGAAAAAGAGGTTTGAATGTGAGTAAAATATTATTTAGAAGAAAGAAAATTGAGGAACTATTACACAACAAAGGGACTATTCAACTAAAGAAAACGTTAGGTGCCTTTGATCTTATATTATTAGGCGTGGGTGCCATCGTCGGCACTGGTATTTTCATCTTGCCTGGAACGGTGGCAGCAACACATGCTGGGCCTGGGATCGTTTTTTCCTTTATTATCGCTGCCCTTGTTTGCGCTTTTGCAGGCATGTGTTATTCCGAATTTGCGTCAAGTGTCCCCGTAACTGGGAGCGCCTATACGTATGGCTATATTGTCTTTGGCGAGATTATTGCGTGGTTAGTAGGATGGGCTTTGCTTTTGGAATATGGACTGGCTGTTGCCGCTGTTGCGACAGGTTGGTCATCTTACTTAAACTCACTTCTTGCCGGCTTTCATATCGTTTTGCCTCAAGCAATTTCAGGAGCCTTTAATCCTGCTGCTGGCACATATATGAATGTCCCTGCGATTTTGATTATTTTTGCTACGGCATTTTTATTAACGCTTGGTATTAAAGAATCCACTCGATTCAATACTTGGATGGTTTTCTTGAAGGTCGCTGTCATCTTACTATTTATTGGCGTGGGGGTATTTTATGTAAAGCCTACTAACTGGGAGCCCTTTCTACCATTTGGCATAAGCGGCGTCTTCAGTGGAGCAGCACTTGTATTTTTTGCTTATTTAGGTTTTGATGCGGTATCTTCGGCTGCTGAGGAAGTTAAAAATCCACAGCGGAATATGCCCATTGGTATCATCGGTTCTTTACTTATTTGTACGGTGCTTTATGTTGCTGTATCAATGGTTTTAACGGGTATCGTTCCTTATCATGCTTTAAATGTTAGTGACCCCGTTAGCTATGTGATGCAGATGGTCCACCAAGATTGGATTGCGGGAATTATCTCACTAGGTGCCGTAGTTGGAATGATGACTGTTATATTAGTTATGTCTTATGGAGGAACACGACTACTGTACGCATTAGGCCGTGATGGTTTACTGCCAAAAAGCATGGCTGAGCTCAGTCCCAAATATAAAACTCCCGTGAAAAACACATGGATGTTCGCAATACTAGTTGCCTTTTGTGCAGGATTTGTACCACTCTCTAAGCTTGCCGAATTAGTCAATATGGGTACATTAGTCGCATTTACTATTGTATCCATCGGTGTGGTGTATTTACGTAAAAATAAAAATATTCCTTCTGGGGGCTTTAAAGTACCATTTTTCCCAGTCCTACCGATTTTATCATTCCTATTATGTCTCTTTTTAATTTCACAGCTTTCTGTCATTACATGGATTGCATGTAGTATTTGGTTCATCATCGGTTTGATTGTTTATTTGGTTTATGGTCGAAAGCATAGCGAAATGAATAAAGGATAAGAAAAAGGTGTCTCTCATAGGGACATCTTTTTTAATTTAATTGATGTCAATTCCTATAAAACTAGAGGCTTGCTCTGTTGTTACATAACGAACTGGCAAACATAAAAACCTCTATCCCATCCTTGGCGAATGAAATAGAGGTTACTTCGTTATTATAGTAAGGTTTGTTCCTGTAATTTTGCTGTGAAATACTTTCGTGCATCTGCCGTTAGAATTTGTAGTAATGTCACTTCTTCCTGACGAGCAAATTCTACAAACATCCCACTTAAATTTTCGTAGACATATTTGATTTTAAAGCCGCTATCTAAATAATGATCCACTTTTTGGATTTCCTCTTTGCTTTGTTGGAATTCAGACATGCCATCACCTCACCTTCTTTTGAAAATGTCTTGATGTAGTGTCCCTTATTCGGCACCTTTTATTTCTAACAGAGGGTCTGGTTGCTCCACTAGCTCTTCTTCCTCTTGATCTGTCAGTGGCGCATGTACTTGTTGGCCAAATAATTCATCCAAATTATGTCCGACTGTAATACCTAAATACTTCGCATCACTTGGATCTTCTAGCTCTGCTTGAGGATATTTTTTAAACCACCAATACTTTGCTAAGACATAATAGACAATTGCTCCTACAAAGAACCCTACTAAAGAAGAATAAGTAGAAAAAATATTAGCGATAGCACCACCGATTACCCAGGCCACTAACCCCGCGATATTAAAACCTTTATAGTATTTAAATTGCCCATCTAATTCATAGAGTTCCTTGACATGTACACGGCGTTTGCGAATGAGATAATAATCCGCAAATAAAATCCCTACAATCGCCGTTAATATTCCACCTATAATCAATAGAACATTGACCATTACATCAAATAAACTCCATGGTTGAGCAAGAATACCAATAATCCCCGCAATAACAACCCCTACCCAAAAAGGTACTTTGGGGCCACCGATATTTGAGAAAATAGTAGCTGCTGGTACAACATTAGCAGACGTATTCGTTGACCATTGTGCTAACACAATCATCAGCAAAAGGACTCCTAAAATAAAACCACTCGCACTTTGTTGTAAAGCATTGATAGGGTCAGCAGATGCTACTGCCATATAACAAACTGCACCAATTGTAACAATAAATGTGTTCGTTATTGGCATAACAATTAATGAGCCCACGAGCTGTGTTTTATTCCGTTTGAACCAATTGCGTTCATTTTTAGGTGCTTTAAAAAAGCGAGATAATGATGGCATATCAGCTGCCAGTGTTGACCAAAAGCCCATGTTTGCCATGACCACTACCATAAAAGCTGTAAAGGCAGCAAAGCCCGTTGTTGGCGTTTCTACCCACGTCCATATATTTTTACCTTGGGACGTAGCATTATCAGCTAATGTGTAATACATCCAGCAAGAAATTAAAATAATGACAGGCGCTGCTAAATCAGCAAAGCGCTCAATGGACTTAATGCCGAGTGATGTATTAAAGAGCTGAAGTGCCGCAAATACAAGGAAACAAATAAACCAATTATCATAATCAAATAATAAATTTAAAATGCCGTTTATGGCTAATGCTCCAAAATACGTATTAAGACCAAACCAACATGCGGCTGTTATGCCCCTTACAAGAGAAGGAATATGAGTGCCAAATGTGCCGAATGGTGCACGCATATAAACAGGGAATGACAATCCATGCTCAATACCTATATCACCAATTAACGTCATAAAGACACCGATCAAACAGGAACCTACCAACGTAGCTAAAATAACCATTGGTAAGGATAAATTCATAATGGCTGAACCGCCAATTGCAAAAGCCGCTAAAACAATCGCCATTCCTATCCAAATCACCGCAAAACCAAATGTTCCAATATTTCTTTGTTGATGTGTCACTGGAAGTAAATCTGGGGATTTTAAATAATTCCCTTCACGTTCCATAAAGTTTCTCTCCTTTTTTTCTAATTTCCGTGACAACCTACTTGAAGTTTTCCTCTCCTCCATCGCCACTTGATGAAGGAAGGTGGAATTTCGATTTTATTTATCTATCTTCATTCAGTTGGTGTTCGATAGGCTATAGCTCTTCCCTATAAATGTCTACTACTGAATAAAGATGAAAAGTCTTTATTTTGAGAGACTGCTAATGAGCGTTTGGCGTTCATTCCATGTCATTGGTGGAACGGTTGATTTACGTTCAACCATCGAAATGGCACCATCTACTGGACAAACAATAGAGCATAGATTACAACCTACGCAGTCTTCTTCACGAACTTTTAGTAATGGACGTCCATTTTCTGTATAGAGGTCAATACATTGATGCGACGTATCCTCGCAAGCAATATGACACTTGTTACAATTAATACAAACATCATTATTAATTTCTGCGACAATTTTATAATTTAAGTCTAAATCACCCCAGTTGGAATATCTTGAAACGGAGCGACCTACTAAGTCCATGACGGAAGCTATACCTTTATCATCTAAATAATTGTTCAACCCATCAATCATATCCTCCACAATACTAAAGCCATGGTGCATCGCTGCTGTACAAACTTGAACGCCTGTTGCACCCATTAATATAAATTCTGCGGCATCCTGCCAATTAGAAATTCCGCCAATGCCCGAAATCGGCACATTGACTAATGGATTGCGAGCACATTCTGCTACCATATTAAGTGCAATTGGCTTTACAGCTGGACCACAATAGCCGCCATGCGCTCCTTTACCAGCCACATGAGGAACTGTATTCCAAGTATCTAAATCTACACCTGCTAAACTATTTATCGTGTTTATCATACTTATGGCATCTGCTCCACCTCTAGTAGCCGCTTCTGCCGTAACTGTAATATCCGTAATGTTTGGTGTTAATTTCACAATGACAGGTGTACGTGCCGCTTCCTTTACCCAGTACGTTTGTTTTTCCACCAGTTCAGGGACTTGACCAGAGGCAGAACCCATACCTCGCTCTGCCATCCCATGTGGACAACCAAAGTTAAGCTCAAGACCATCAACCCCCACATCTTCTACACGTTTTACGATTTCATGCCACTTTTCTTGCTTTGGCTCCACCATTAAAGAGGCTATAATCGCGTGATTAGGAAATTTCTTTTTTGTCTCATAAATTTCTTGTAAATTTACTTCTAACGGTCGATCTGTAATTAATTCAATATTATTGAAGCCGGCTACACGCTGACCGTTAAAACTAACAGCCGCAAAACGGGAGGATACATTTAAAATTGGATCCCCCAATGTTTTCCACACGGCACCACCCCATCCAGCTTCAAATGCGCGTTGTACTTGATAACCTGAATTCGTAGGTGGTGCGGATGCCAACCAAAATGGATTCGGCGATTGGATGCCTGCTAAGTTAATGCGTAAGTCTGCCATGTAAGTTCCCCCTTTATGCAATCTCACTTGGTTTTCTTAAACGTTCATGAATCTTGTATGCTGCATCTTTTCCTTGCTGTACAGCAGTCACCACCATCGCTTCTCCCTGTCCATTGCCAAAAACAACGTCTCCACATGCAAACACTTTGTCATTGGACGTTTGCATCGTCGTCTCATCTATATCAACAACGCCATTTGTATGGTCTAAACCAAATGCTTCAATTAATGCAACAAAACGAGTTTGCCCAATGGCTTTAATGACCGCATCCACTTCGATGATAAAATTAGAGCCCTGCACTTCCTCTGGTCTTTGTCGACCATCAGGGCCAGGTTCACCAAGCTTCATTTTCACGCATTCAATACCTGTTACCCTGCCATCCTCATTGCCAATAATCTTCTTTGGTGCTGTGAGCCATTTAAATTCCACACCATCCTGCTTTGCAAATTCATATTCAAATTTATAAGCAGTCATTTCTTTTTCCGTTCTTCGATAAAGTATTTGGACATTGTCTGCCCCTAAACGCACCGCACTTGTAGCACCGTCAATCGCTGTATTTCCGGCACCAATAACAGCTACATGTTTCCCTACGATATCATTTGTAAGCGGTCCCATTTTTGTTTTTCTGACAAACTCTATAGCATCGTGGACACCATCTAAATCTTCTCCCTCAATGCCTAGATTTGGAACAGCCCCCATGCCGACAGCTAAAATAACATGGTCATATTTTGCCAAAATTTCATCCGCGGTAATATCGACACCAACCGTCGTATTAGTTTGAATATCCACTCCAAGCTGTTCAATTTGCTCCACTTCCCAATCTACCACGTCATTAGGTAATCGGAACGCTACAATACCATAACTACCTAAGCCACCTGCCTTCGTTTCAGCCTCATAGATGGTTACTTGATAGCCAAAACGACTTAGTTCACGTGCCGCCGATAAACCAGCAGGACCTGCTCCAATGATAGCTACCTTATGACCATTACTTGGCCCCTGTTTAAATAGCTGAGCATTCGTTTCCATTGCCCAATCCGTTGCATAACGCTGTAACTCCCCAATTTTAATTGGCTTTGTTGAAGAGTTTAAGACACACGCTCCTTCGCATAGTTCTTCCGTTGGACAAACCCTTGCACAGCTTGCACCAATAGGATTTGCTTCTAATATAGTCGTTGCAGAACCCTTCATATTACCAGATGCGATTTTTTTTATGAAATTTGGGATTTGAATACTTGTTGGACAAGCTTTAATACATGGTGCGTCATAACAATAAAGACAACGATTGGCTTCCTCAATAGCCTCATTCTTTGTCATCTTGCTTTTTAATTCCACAAAATTACGTTTAAGCTGCAAGGTCATCGCATTTTCTTGAATCGGAACCATTCCACATCCCCCTCATGTGTTCTTTTTTCCGTGCACCAATTACGAGACCGATTGTTTTGTTCTCCAGCCAAAACAATCGGTCCTAAACTGAAGGAAGCTAAATCTTCAAGGCTTCCACAGCTACTGTTTTTAATGGACGTTTAATATATTGTCCGCTACCTAGTACACCAACAAATTCTTTATTTTTAATGACATATTCGCCACGTACTAGCACACTAACAGGCTCGCCAGTCACTTCCCATCCCTCATATGGGTTATAGTCGACGTTCATATGATGTGTTTTAGCCGAAATTTGACGTTTTGCCTCTGGATCAAAAATAACGATATCTGCATCAGAGCCAATGGCGATTGTTCCCTTTTGCGGGAATAAACCAAATATTTTTGCAGCACTTGTTGAAATCATATCGACAAATTCATGAATCGAAATTCTACCTTTGGCAACGCCTTCAGAATATAAAATACTGAAACGATCCTCAATGAAAGGCCCTCCATTTGGAATTTTTGAGAAATCATTTAGGCCTAACTGTTTTTTACCCTTAAAGCTAAAGGAGCATTGGTCAGAGCCAATTGTCTGAAGCTGTTTCGCCTTTAGGGCATTCCATAAATGTTCTTGATGATATTTCGGGCGAAGAGGAGGTGACCAAACATACTTGGCTCCTTCAAAGCCTGGCTGGGCAAGAGCTGATTGATCAAGTGTTAAATAGGGTGGACATGTTTCACCATAGACGTCATAGCCCTTTTCACGAGCAGCAATAATTTCATCCACCGCTTCTTTACATGTTACATGCACTACATATAGCTTTGCTCCAGCAATATGCGCTAATTCGATGGCACGTTTTGTTGCCTCTCCCTCTAATTCAGCCGGTCGTGTTAATGCATGATAAATCGGCTCCTTATGGCCTGCACGTCTTGCTTCCTCGACAAGTTCATCAATCACAGAGCCATTTTCACAATGGACCATCACCAATGCTCCAAGATCTTTGGCAATTTTAAACGCCTTAAAAAGTGTTCGATCTGAAGCCTGGAACTCTTTAGCATATGCCATAAAGACTTTGACAGAGGTAATTCCCTCTTGCTCTAAAATTTGAGGTAATTCGGCTTCGGTTTCAGGCGTTAAATCACCAATCATTAAATGGAAACCATAATCAATAGCAGATTTTCCTTTGGCTTTGTCATGCCATTTTTCTACTGCCGCTGACAATTTTTCTTCACCTGCTGTTAAACAAAAATCTAAAATAGTGGTTGTCCCACCAAAAGCCGCCGCAATCGTTCCTGACTTCCAATCATCATCTGTCACTGTATTATTGAATGGCATATCTAAATGCGTATGAGGATCAATCCCCCCTGGCAACACATATTTACCAGTTGCATCAATGATTTCAGCGCCATCCTCACTTAAATTTTGTCCGATTCGCACAATCTTGCCATTATCAATTAAAATATCTGCCTCAAATGCATCCGCAGCAGTTGCTACTCTTCCACCTTTAATAATTTTTTTCACTGTGCCCCTCACCCTTCATCACAAAATTAGAGAATACTTCATGTTTAATGCAATGTATAAGTTTCGCCCATACTAAATTTTGTTTGTAGCGTTAGAACCGTTTCTAGTAAAATATCTGCTCCCTTTGCACAATCCTCAAAGGTTGTTTTCTCTTCCTCACAATGACTCTTCCCTTGAATACTTGGAACAAAAATCATTGCCGATGGAACCATACCCGCCATATACTGGGCATCGTGTCCTGCTCCACTAAACATGCGATGTGCAGTATAACCGAAGCTCTGACAGGCTCTTTCTACCTCATTACAAATAGCTTTATCAAAATACACCGTTTCCCTACCCCATAGCTTTACTGGGTGGATATTACATCCTCCTGCAGTTTCTGGTAGCGCATTAAAAATATCCTCAACTTGTTCCATCACCTTGGGATCTTGATGACGAGAATCAATCGTAAATGTCACCTTATTAGGGATGACTGTGTGAATATTGGGCGAAACATTCAGACGGCCAAATGTAAACACTAATTGCTCATCAATCTTTCCTAATTGCTCATGTAACTCTTTTATGATCGTTGAGGCAACAATCATCGGGTCTTTCCGCATTGACATGGGTGTCGTACCAGCATGATTCGATTGCCCTGTAATTGTAATTTCGTAGCAAACCATGCCAAGCACACCTTCTACAACCCCAATTTCACGTTGTTTTGCCTCTAACACTGGCCCTTGCTCAATATGCAATTCGATATAAGCAAGTGCTTCCTTCAGACGATTGGCTTGCTCTCCCTCATACCCACTTGCGTGTAATGCTTCGTGGAAACGAACACCATTTTTATCTGTGGATTGTAGCATCTTTTCTTTGGCAAATTTAGAGGTGATTACCCCCGAACTCATCATTGCTGGGTCAAAACGAGCCCCTTCTTCATTCGTAAAATTGACAATCATGAGCGGAATATCCACTTCTATTTCATTTTCTTTAATCGTTCGAATTGCCTCGATAGCCGTTAAGACGCCTAATACACCATCGAATCTTCCGCCCTTTTCCACTGAATCTAAATGGGAACCCATAACGATTGGTGGCACATCCTTTTTCCCAGCAAGAGTCGCATAAATATTTCCCATATCATCCACATGAATGTCCATACCTAAAGCCTCACAACACTCACAAAAATAGTTTCGTGCTAATACATCCTCATCCGAAAGAGATAAACGTGTGACGCCACCATTTTCAGTAGCCCCAAATTGACTAAATTTTTCAATTAACTCTTGCAATCGTCTACTATTACATTTATACATATGCAAGTCCTCTCTTTCACAGTAGTTATTAAACATTCTAAAATAGATAAAATTTGAGAGATATGGATAGAAAACTAAAAAAATATGTGCAACTGCACATCATATATGGTAAGTTATGTTCATAATTAAGGGGGGGAAATATGGGGACGATTCGTAAAATTGTGGAGGGAGTTCAATTCCCAATGCTCACATTAGTCGCTGGACATAGTGGTACGTATCGAAGAGTTACTGGTATTAATGTTGTTGAAAGCAATGATTTAATCATGTTTTGTAGACCCAATGAATTAGTCGTCACAACAGGTATTAATTTAGATGCAAATGTAGATTCATTAGAACAACTTGTGAAACAAGCCTACGCCAAAAAAGTAGCTGGTTTTATTATTAATACAGGTCCATTCATTCCTGATATTCCAGAAGCCGTCATTTCATTTGCCAATCAATATGATTTCCCTATTTTTCAAATGCCATGGAATTATCGAATTGCCGATCTATTAAAAACGACCTTTCAGTTTATTGCCAACCACCATCAGGAGCTATCCATCGAAGAAAAGGTTCTGTTTAATTTATTATTCCATTACAAACAAAACGCTAACACCATGAAGGATCAATTAGCACAGCTCGGTTTTCCCCAAGGGAGAGAATTAGCCATCATTACTTGCACAACGGTCGGCACTCAAGCCTCCATTGATCGATATGAGGTATTGGTGCAGTTCGCTTTTCAAAATCGCTATCAACGCTTCTTAAAATTAAAACATAAAAACTACCTCATCTTTTTAATTGATAAAACACAGATCAACACACCCAATATACCCTTCTCAAAAATCGTTGAAGAAATCTATGAAAAAATTACGGTGAAAAATGGTTGCTTGGATATGATTATTGGAAAAGGTAACTACCACAAAGAGCTAGAAAATGTCCGTAAAAGCTATGATGAATCATTAACGGTCATTCATTTAGCTCAGCTCCACAACAATCGTTTTTTATATAAATATAAAGAAATAGGTGCCTATAAAATTATTATGGCTGTACAAAATCAATCACTCATGAAATCATTTAGCCAAGATATTCTTGGCCATCTCTACCACTATGATGATGTGCATAACACAGACTATGTACCATTTTTACGCATTTTCCTTGAGGAAAATGGTAGTACAAGTAGGATAAGTGAGCGTCAGTTTATTCATCGTAACACGGTACTTTATAAAATAAAAAAAATTGAAATGCTATTAGATATGGACTTGAGTAATCCTTTTACAAAGACAAATTTGTATATTGCCTTTTTAATAGAGGATGTTTTAACACATCAATAATAGGTTTATAGCAACTGAATTATCTGAATTTTCTATCACGAAATATTCCTTCTAAAACTCTTAAGGCATACATATAAAGTACAAATGGGGTCGACTTTGCATTTTTGTTGTCCACATCTGACTCAAGACGTATGCATGTTCAGCCATTACCTGTTTAGAAGGAGTGAATGTAGTGACCAATGTAACAAGACCAAATTGGCAAGTCAAAGATGAACAATTTGTTTGGCACTCCATGAAGCCATACAACCCAAAAGCAACGATGATTGTTCAATCTTCTAAGGGCGCATGGATTACTGACACTGAAGGAAAACGCTATTTAGATGCTATGGCGGGCTTATGGTGTGTAAATGTTGGCTATGGTCGAGAGGCAATTGCTAAAGTTGCCTATGATCAATTACTAGAAAATACGTATACACCGTTATCTGCCGGACATATCCCAGCCATTCAATTAAGCGAAAAGATTAGTGAACTTTTAGGAGATGACTATGTCGTCTTTTTCTCGAACAGTGGTTCTGAAGCAAATGAAGCTGCGTTCAAAATCGCTCGACAATATCATCAACAAAAAGGACATGTCAATCGAACAAAGATTATTTCTCGTTACCGCGCTTATCATGGGAGCTCAATGGGTGCCTTAGCGGCAACTGGACAAGCTCAGCGAAAATATAAATATGAGCCATTGGCACCTGGTTTTATTCATGTCACGCCACCAGACTCGTATCGTGCCAATGAAGACCATATTAAAAGTAAAGATCCATGTGCACTGCCATCTGTGCAAGCGATCGACCATGTCATGACCTGGGAAATGTCTGATTCTATTGCTGCTGTCATTATGGAGCCTATCATTACTGGCGGCGGAGTGATCATGCCACATGAGAATTACTTACAAGGGGTTAAAGCAGTTTGTGAAAAACATGGTGCTTTATTAATTGTGGATGAAGTGATTTGTGGCTTTGGGCGTACGGGCAAAGCTTTTGGTTTTCAAAACTACGGCATTCAGCCTGATATTGTGACAATGGCTAAAGGCTTAACAAGCGCTTATATGCCACTATCTGCTACTGCTGTTCGACGTGAAATTTATGAGGCTTTTGCAGGGAATGACGATTACGATTTCTTCCGCCATGTTAACACATTTGGTGGCTCGCCAGCCGCTTGTGCCGTGGCATTAAAAAATATAGAAATGTTGGAAGAGGAAAATTTATTTAACTATTCCGCTACGTTAGGCGATACCCTCCTTAAAACTTTACGAGAGCAATTAAAGGAACACCCATATGTGGGGGATATTCGTGGGAAAGGGCTTTTGATCGGTATAGAGCTTGTACAAGACAAAAAGAGCAAAGTCCCACTAGATGTCACACTAGTTAATCAAGTTATTGCGCAATGTAAGGAGCAGGGGCTAATTATTGGCAAGAACGGTGTAACTGTTGCAGGCTACAATAATGTTTTAACGCTATCTCCTCCACTAATCGTCTCCTCTGAGGAGATAGACTTCCTTGTGGAAAAATTCACGCAAACCTTACATGCTATAAAATTGTAGGAGGACAGCTCCATGGTAACGAATACGGATATTCAAGAATTAGGCCATTTTATTAATGGACAAACTGTTATAGGAAAAAGTGGACATTTTTCTGATGTATACAATCCAAGCACGGGTTCCGTCATTGCGCGGGTTCCCCTAGCAACAAAAGAAGAGGTAAAAGAAGCGATCAATGCTGCCAAAAAAGCATTCCCTACATGGCGTGCATTATCCGTTGGGAAAAGAGCAGAAATTATGCTCAAGTTTCGACAATTACTGACAGACAATATGGATGAGCTCATCGATATGATCTGTAAGGAAAGTGGCAAAACCAAAGAAGATGCAAAGGGCGAAATTACACGTGGTTTAGAATCGGTTGATTTAGCCATCAATGCCCCACACTTACTAAAAGGTGAGTATTCCGTTAATGTGGGTGGTCAAATTAATGCTTATTCTACAAAAGCACCATTAGGCGTAGTGGCTGCCATTTCACCATTTAACTTTCCTGTTATGGTCCCACTAGCTATTACAAGCATGGCTGTCGCTGTTGGAAACTGTGTAATTTTAAAGCCGTCCGAGCGTGTCCCTTGTTCTGCGCTATATATATCAGAGCTATGGACAAAGGCAGGCTTACCAGATGGCGTATGGACGGTCATTAACGGTGATAAAGATGCTGTCAATGAGCTATTATCCAACCCACTAATTGAAGCAGTTTCCTTTGTAGGGTCCACTCCTGTTGCAGAGACTATTTACGCCACGGCTTCTAAACATGGGAAACGTGTGACTGCGCTAGGCGGTGGGAAAAATAATATGGTTGTCATGCCAGACGCTGATTTAGAGCATGTCGCAAATGCCTTTTTAGGTGCAGCCTATGGTGCAGCTTCCCAACGTTGTATGGCCATTTCTACCATTATCCCTGTAGGGGAGGATACGGCGAATAAATTAGTCACAATACTAGCTGATAAAATTGCCAAATTAAAAGTGGGACCTTATACAGATTCCGACGTTGATTTTGGTCCAGTTATTACACAGCATTCAAAGGAAACGATTATTGGCTATATTGATCGTAGCTTACAGGAAGGCGCAACCATTGTTTGTGATGGACGACATCCGGAAATTGCGAAGCAATCACAAGGATTTTATCTAGGTCCTACGCTCCTCGATCATGTTAAACCAGGTATGGAAATTTATGAGCAGGAGGTTTTTGGGCCAGCCCGCAATATGGTTCGTGTGGATTCATTGGATGAAGCGATTGCCTTAATCAATGCCCATGAACTAGGTAATGGCGTGACAATCTTTACGAATGATGGTGCAGCTGCTCGTAAATTCACCACTGAAATTGAAGTAGGTATGGTTGGCGTGAACGTACCTATCCCCATTCCAGTAGGCTATCATAATTTTGGTGGCTGGAAACGCTCAAGATTTGGTGAGGGACATATGTTTGGACCAGATCAAGTACGCTTCTTTACAAAAACAAAGACCATTTCAGAAAAATGGATCACACAGGATCATGACACTACATCATCCTTTGCCTTCCCAAGCAATCAAGCATAAAGATAACTTGCGTAGTCATCGAATGGACTACGCGAGTTTTCCCCTATTTGAAAAAAACTGATGAACCAAATATGGCCACCAGTTTTTATCATAAGCTTACATATTGTCTTTCTTCTCCACTTTTTTCACTTCAGTTGTCTTCTTTACTTCAGTGAAATCCGCTTCTTCCCCAGCCTCCATGCCATAGCTAGGATTTCGATCGATACGCGTATAAGTATCTATGTCTTCCTCGTCTTCAAATCGCTTCACCAAAATTGGTAAAGTAATTAAACCAGCGATTCCGACTAGTGCGTAAATCCATCGCGATAAAACCGCTGTTTGCCCGCCAAATAAATAAGCCACTAAATCAAACCTAAAGAATCCAATGAGTCCCCAGTTGATTGCCCCTATAATGACTAACACTAATGCGATTCTATAGAGCACGCTCATGAGTACACCTCCTTTATCATTTTTACTCCTAGCTAATTTTTTTAGCAGAGAGGTGTCATAAGAAGCGATAAAATGATAAAGACTAGTCATTAAAACCGCCATATTGACGGTCTTATTTTTTGCAATAACCACTTTTTTATACAGGTCGAGGTGGCCAGATGGACTAGGTGTAATTAGCCTTTTTTGGTATTGCCCTTTAATTGATGAGATTGTTCATGTTGAAGAAGCCATTCTTTACGCCACATTCCACCACCATATCCAGTCAAAGATCCGTTAGAACCAATAATTCGATGACAAGGAACGACGATACTAATATTATTTTTACCATTGGCACTACCAACTGCTCTCACTGCCTTCTCATTGTGAATAGCCACAGCAATATCTTTATAGGAAGCTGTTTCACCGTAGCCTACGCTAGGTAAAGCATGCCAAACGGCTTGTTGGAAGTCTGTCCCTTTAAAAACATAGGGAAAAGAAAACTCATGTCGTTCCCCAATAAAATATTCATGTATTTGCTTTGCACATTCTAGGAGCACTGCAGGTGTGTCTTGTTGAGGAACATGGATGAGCTCTTCTCGTTCTGCAAAATTAATGCCAGCAATTGCTTCTTCATGTCCTTCGATTTCAATGATGCCAATCGGTGATTGATAATCTAATTTAAACTGTTTCATATAGTGACCTCCATAAGTAAAAGGTGGCATAAGCCTGCCATCCTTGCCAATGTTGCGAATAGTGGGTAATTTCCTCAATCGTAGGTTTTCGTTCTAAACCTAATTGCATTTTTAGAGCATTATGTAGACCCACATCTGCTATTGGAAACGCGGATAGCTCTTGTAAAGATTTCATTAGCACATAATCGGCCGTCCATGCCCCAATGCCCCGAATAGCCATTAAACTTTTTTTCATGTCCTCGTAATCCCTTTTTTGGCGCAGCATTTCCTTTGTCAATTGGCCGCTCGCTATACATTTCGCAATATCAATGATGTACTCTGATTTTCTTTGCGTAAACTGAAGGTTCCTTAAATCCTCCACTTGAATAGTAGCTATTTTTTCAGGTGTTGGAAATAACCAGTGGCTTTCCCCTTCAAAGGTAACACTGTCTCCAAATTGTTCAACGAAGCGCTTTTTAAGTGTATAGGCAAACGTTAAATTAATTTGCTGTCCAATAATAGCCCACACGAGAGCCTCGAATAAGTCAGGTATTCCCAATAAACGTAATCCTCTATATTTTTCTGTCAGTGGCTGTAAAATGTTATCCTTATTAGCCATCTGATAAAAACAAGCCAACTCAGTTTCTAAATCAAACCATTTTGTAAGATAATGGACAATTCTTTCTCTTTCGTTGAGTGATGGCTGATTCATCGGAAATTCTACTTTCATTTTATAAGCTTGCTCACTTATTCTACATAAAATTAGCTGATCCTGTATTTTTAGTAATTTAAAGAGATCATCCTCTTTTATTTGATGGAGAATTTCTTGATTGGAGCGCTTTAAAAACATCCAACATTCTGAAAAACTAAATTCCGTTGGAGGTTCGATTTCTAAATAATCAGCTTGATTTATCCAGTTCATAGCCTACCTCCTTTTTATGAAAGATTTCGATATTGTGTAGGCGAGCAATTTTTTAATCGTCGAAACACTTTATAGAAGTTAGATGGACTTTGAAACCCAGCTTCATAGCAAATTTCCAAATTTGTATTGTTTGTATGTTTTAATAGGTGGGCCGCCTTATCAATTCTTATTTTTTCAAGATAGGATCGAGGGGTCTCCGCTGTCACTTGTTTAAATAGTCGCTCAAGATGGAAAGGACTAATACCAACATGCTCTGCCATATCCTGCAAGGTTACCTTTTGTTTATACGCACTAATGATAAAAGCCGTTACCTGTTGAATCAATTGTATATGTGGTGAACATTCAATTTCAGGCTGACATCGTTTACAAGCACGATAGCCCGCTGTCTCGACTTCTTGAATAGATTCATAAAAATCAACATTCATCTTTTTTGGCTTTCTTGATTTACAGGAAGGACGGCAATAAATTTTAGTCGTTTTAACCGCCGTATAAAATAGCCCATCATAGGTTTGATCACAGTCTATAATCTTTTCCCACTTCTCCTCAAAGGATAAATTGATTGCATTGTCCACGAATAGCTCACCTCATTTTCATAGATTACACATATAAAGAAGAAGTATCTTGATCTTTTACTAATTGTGCAGCATGCTCTGTCAAATAGGCAATGATTTTATCTGAAAGTGCATTACCAAAACTTATCCGTCTTACCCCTAATTCTTTTAATGTTTGGCAATTTGTTATGCCTGGTAAAGAAAGTAGATTAATCGGTGCATCCACATTTCTTGTGATAGCTCTTATTTCATCCATAACTGTTAAGCCTGGGATAAAAACACCACTCGCTCCGCTCTCGACATAAGCCATTGCTCTAGTCATCGTTTCTTGATATGGCTGCTCAACTTGAAAATACGTATCTGTTCTAGCATTAATAAAAAAATTTTGAAAACCACGATTATCTAACATAGACCTCATATTTGTAAGTAAATGACAGTGTTCAGTAAGACTTCTTAAGCCTACTTGATGTTTGACTGAATCTTCAATATTAATTCCGGCTACTCAAACATCTGCCGTCCTTAACACATTGTCGATAATGCTTTGTTTATCATGACCATATCCCGCTTCAATATCCGCTGATACTGGGATATTTACTTGTTCTGCGATCGCTTGAATAATTGCCAAATGACGCTGAAAATCAATCAGTTCACCGTCTGCATAGCCAAGTGAATTCGCAATCCCCCAGCTAGTTGTACCAATCGCCTGAAAACCTGCTTTTTCTAATATGAGCGCTGATAACACATCCCAAGCATTCCCTAAAAATAAAAGCTCCTGCGAGAAATGTAAATCATTGAATTTCTGAATGTTTGACATATTGAAAGCCTCCCTATCTTTTACTAGACCCCATATTATCAGGAAGTTCCCATTTATTTCGTCCTCAATCTTGCTGTTATAGTCTATAATAAGGAGGTTGAATTAACTTAAATTTCTAAAAAGAGAAAACTAAACAAATGTTGTAGCTATTCAATTTAACGATAGAATGGAGCAATGAATTTTTGATGAAAAACAAAAAGATCAGAAAAACGCTGTTATTGATTTGTTTTACCCTCTCTTTGATCATCCTTATACCACCTGTTAGTGCAATGAACCCAACAGATGAGCTAGTAGACCCTCTAAAATTAGGCGAACATTATGAAATTTTTCGAGATACATCCAAAAAGGTCCCCATTGAAGCTATATTGAACGGCACTTATGACCATCTCTTTGTGGCTAGCAATCAACCCTATCCATTCTTTTGGCATACTCAAGATACCATTTGGTTGCGCTTATCTATGGACAAGATATCATTAGATAAAGAGGAACCCTATTGGCTAGAGGAGACAGATAAATTAGATAGCATTGAGTTGTTCTCGGTAAAAGCGGATGGCTCATATGATGTGCAACGAAGAGGCATTGCTAATCTAGGGGAACAATCTCTTCCATCTCGTTCTAATTTATTTCACATCCAAGACCCTTCTACTCAAGAAATTTTTATTAAGTTAGATGGGGCATTACCACTAAGTATTACCTCCTATTTATATACGGAATTAAGTTTTACAAATAAGATTAGTGAATATAAAAATTTTTAACTGGCATTTTCTATGGTTTTTTATCAGCTTTATTAATTTATAATTTATTTTTATTTTTTCATTGAAGGATAAAGCTTACTTTTTCTATGTTTTATATATGTTAAGCTTTATTTTCTATCAAGCAACATTAAATTCATTAGACATAGAGTTATTGGGCAATTGGCTGTCGGAGGAATTTTTTATTAAATCTTTAACAATTACTGGCAATCTACTGCTTTTATTTATGCTTCTATTTTGTCTTCAGTTTTTGGAGTTAAAAAAATTTCTACCGTCATTCCATAAAATCGGAAAACTACTTTTATGGATTACCATCAGTTCATTAATGGCATCTTTTATTCTTCCTGACGTTGCATTTATCAATAATTTCACAACTTGCGGTAGTAGTCTTTATCTTTCTATGGCTTTCTGGCATTTTCGTTTTCAAAAAAGGTCAAAAGATGGCTCGATACTATATCATTGGGTGTACAGTTTTGCTAAGCTCCATCATTGTACAAGCGTTGGCCTTTTTAAGTATAATTCCATTCCATCCACGAATTTTTGAGGAAGTACCAACCATTGGTGCTATTTTTGAATCCATTTTTTTATCTTTAGCATTGGGTGATAAAATCAACATTATTAAAAAAGAACATCAACTCATGCAAGAAACATTAAATGAAACATTAGAATATAAAGTTCAGGAACGGACAAAAGAGCTTGAATCAGCCAAGCTTGAGCTTGAAGCATTAGCAACTACAGACCGTCTCACTCAAATACCAAATCGTGTACGCTTAGATGACGTATTAGAAAAAGAATTTGAGCAAGCTACAGGAAATGGCACACCACTATCGATTATATTGTTAGATATTGATCATTTTAAAGCTGTGAATGATGAATTTGGACATCAAGTGGGTGATCTTGTGTTACGTCATGCAGCAGACCTTTTGAAAAATCATGTACGAGTAGAAGACATCGTGGGTAGATGGGGTGGAGAGGAGTTTTTTAGTTATTTGTCCACACACTCGCTTAATGGATGCTGTGCAACTGTCTGAAAATCTACGACAGCAGCTTGAACAACATTCATTTCCAGTTGTTCATCAAAAAACGAGTAGCTTTGGTGTGACAAGCTTTGTCACCGGCGATACCATTCATTCCTTATTATCAAGATGTGATAAAGCTTTATATCAGGCAAAGGAACATGGTAGAAACCTTGTGGAATTTTTACAAAACGATATCAATTCAGAGACTAATAAAAAGGCGTCCATCCTATTGTGATACCTCTTTACGAATAAAGATGACTTTGGCTCATACCAAAGTCATCTTTTACTTCATTAGAAGACATTCTGTTATTTCTTTTTGAAGCTAAATTAAGTAAGCACCTGTTCCTTCGCAAGCTTTCTTTGCAATGCAATCTCCTTACGTTTTTCTTTCGTCACACGTTGCCAAATAACTACTGTAACGAATCCGATAATAGCTAAACCTAATAAAATACCGAAGAATACTTTATAGCCTGCTGTGCCACCCCAATAATCTAAACAAGCGCCTGCAATAATCGGCATAAAGATTTCCCCACTATAGCCAATAATCATTAGTGGCATGGATACTGTTCCTGTTGATTCAACCGGATAATCTCCTTCTACTAAAATAGCAAAATGCATCGCCTGCAGAGCATACATAGATGTATAAATAATCCCTATAAATATTAAAAGCATCAGGATAAAGGAAGCTTTGCCTGGTAATAAGATGAGTCCCACTAAGCCTAATGCTAATAATATATAGCCGATTAACACCATATTAGATACACCTATCCTGTCACCAATAATGCCCGCACTAAAACTGCCGATTGGTCGACAATACTGAGAGAAGTAGCCTAAAGCCGCAGCAATCAACGTAGAGGCACCAAATGCAGCTGTTGCATAAGGTGTGATGTAATAATAGCTAATAATCATCGCATAAGACGTAAAAATAAGAATAGTTGCAAGCCAAGTTGTTGGCATCTTTAACACTTTCCAAAGGACGGCCCAATCAAATGATTTACTACCATCGTTGTCCTCACGACTAACAGTCCCTTGATCGGGGTCTTTATAAAGCATCATAATCATGAAACCTAACAAAAGACAAATGACAGAATACACCGTAATAACCGCTGAGAGCGCCATTTTATCACTCATATGCTTCGCAAAAAAAGCAAATATCCCTAAAATCACAGCAGATTGAATGATGTTGGTTACGCCGCGGCCACCTTCAAAAAATCCAAAAGCTTTTCCTTGTTCATTTTCAGAACCTAAAGAACGTACTGCTTTTACTAATGCTCCCCAAAACGTCATAATGGACGTAATTCCCCATGCAGCATGGATGAGGAGAAGCACTGGATATGGTGGATAGAGTAATAATGTAAAACCTAATAACCCAGTGGCCACTAGAGAAATAGTTAATAAATATTTCGTTTTCCAACGATCTGCACAAAATCCTCCAAAAATATAGGAAATTAAACAACAAACACCATACGCACTACCAAGTGTCCCCATTTGAGTATTCGTCAAATGAAATGCATCGAGAAAGACATCATAATAGTAATTTCTAAAATAAGGTAATGCGTAAATTAATGCACCTGAAACAGCTAAAATAACTAAAGTAGCTGTATTCTTTTTTAACTTAGCTTCCATATGTTTACCCCTTATATGTTATTTACAAGCCATGACGTTTAATTTTTTGATCCCATTCCTTATGGAAGACCTGTTTATCATTTTCTTTGATCGCCATTTCCCCAACTATTTGGAAGTTTTCTAGAGTAGAAGTTTTAGTAACTGTAATATCAGCATCAATCCACCAACCCTCACGACCTATTTTCATTTTTTGATAGATTGTATACTGAGCTGACAATGGATCAGCATTCGTTAAGGTTAATTCTCGTTTTAAATTATGTTCTACCGTGACATCAATATCATCAAAGCGATAGATCCCTTCGCCAAAAACGCCTCCAACTCCATCTGTAATACATGTCCATGTATCTGTTAAAATATCGTATGAAATAGAACGATCCACTCTTCCTTCTTGGAGCGTTGTTATAGGTGTTAATGGTGCACTTTCAGGATTCATATTGGGTCCAGCTATTTGTTGTCCATGGTAGGTTGGCAATGTGAAAGTAGCTGTTTCAAGATTTAATGTCAATGTAGCATCTTCTGGCATCGGCCAAAACATAGGCCAAAATGTTGTGGCTAATGATAAGCGTAAACGGTGCCCTGCTTTAAATTGATGTCCGCAGCAATCTAATTGCACAAAGGCTTTCACTTTTTCACCAGGAGTTAACAGTTCTACATGGTCATGACCATTCAAATGTGTTAAATTCATCACCCCATAGGATACACGAGTAACAGCTCCATTTGGTGCTACGTCTGACAACTGCGCAAATAGCATTGCATGTGGTTTATCACTCATTAATTCCACTTCAAACTTCGGATAACCCACAATCTCTAGTGGATTCTCTAGCATGTCCGTTTCAAAAACCATAGCCATTCCATCATCAACTCGTTGATCTGCTGGACTTTCGCCAAGTACTCCAGCACCCATCCATTCTCCCGATAATAGACCGTGATTTTGTGGTGTTTTTAATTGCACCTGTTCTGGTTGATCACTACGTTGCTCTACCAATTTTCCATGTGTCAGTTGATACGCCTTCGTTTGTACCTCTTCTGCTGTTGGCCATGATTCCAGTCCAACCCAATAGCCATGGCTAACTGGTTTCTTAACACAAGGTTCCATGCTTTCTTCAACCCAAACATTCACCATTGGTCCATCCATTACATCGTTGTCAATTCCTTTTAACCAATGATCCCACCATTTCACGGCCTCTTGTAAAAAGCCCATTGCTGGACCGGGAACTCCATCATGTGGGTAAACATGTGCCCATGGGCCAATAATGCCTTTTCTAGGAACAGAAAGCCCTTCCATTAAACTTAAGACTGTGTTCGTATAGGAATCTTCCCAACCATCTAGTGCAAAAACAGGGATTTCGATGTCATCATAATTCTCACAAACTGAACCATGCTTCCAGTAGTCATCTCTTGTTTGATGCTCCATCCACTGTGCCATCCATAAAGGCATATTTTCTAAGCGTTCCATCCATTTCTCACGCCAGCTATCGCCAACAATGTGAGGATCAATCGGACGGAGCTGATACGCTAACATAATAGCGCCCCACCAGAAGTTATCATTTAATAAACAACCACCCTTATAGTGAATGTCATTGTTATAGCGATCATCCGTGAAGCCTACTGTAATAATCGCCTTTAATTCCTTGGGTCTGCGAGCAGCTACTTGTAGAGAATTAAATCCGCCCCATGATTTCCCCATCATCCCGATATTGCCATCACACCAGCTTTGATTAGCGATCCATTCGATTACTTCAAGCGCATCATCCTGCTCTTGCTTTAAATACTCATCTTTTAATAAGCCATCTGACTCACCAGAACCTCGCATATCTACTCGGACAACAGCATAGCCATGTCCCGCAAAATACCCGTGCATAGGCTCATCTCTCGCTCTCGTGCCATCTGTTTTACGATAAGGAATATACTCCAGAATAGCCGGTACTTTTCGTCCTGCCTCCACAGTCGGTAACCAAATTCGACTAGAAAGCTTTGTGCCGTCTGCTAATTCAATCCATGTGTTTTCAATCGTTTCATATGTACACTCAAACTGTGTCACAATTTTTTTACTCATTGAATACATCCTCCCCTTGTGTTTAAACTCTTTGTTCTTGCATCCACTTCGTCTAATTATTCAGAATCGTAATTATTTAGTAATCATGATTATAAAATAATTGTGATTAGTATATCATCTGAAAATCCAATGTACAACACTGAAAATGCTAAAAGCTAATGCTATAATGGGAGATGGAAATAGAAATTGTTATGCTATAATAAGTTTAAACTAGCTTGCAAGTGGTAAATATATGAATTTAACTAATAATTTTACATGACCATTGTACGTCGGGGGGATATTACTTTGAAAAAAAAGGAAATACAAAGGAGTCGTATGTGGAAATACTTTGTAGACGCCACAGCGGAAATTATCGAAGAAGAAGGAATGGAAAATGTCACGATTAGAAAGGTTGCCGATAAGGCTGGTTATAACAGTGCAACCATTTACAATTATTTTTCAGAAATCTCTCATCTCCTCTTTTTTGCATCGATGAGGTGCATGCAAGACTATACAAACGAAGTTGCTCGTTACATAGAAAGAGGCAAGGACCCTATTGATAAATATTTATTAGCTTGGGAATGTTTTTGCCAATACTCCTTCAAACAGCCACAAATTTTTCATGCCGTCTTTATTATGGATTTAGGGGAAACACCAGAAAAACTATTGGAAAATTATTATAACTTTTACCCTAATGATTTAATTAATATTCCTGAAGATTTAAAGACTATACTGTTTCAGCACAGCCTGACAAAACGGGGGCGTTCTATGTTAGAGATCGCTTTAAAAGAAGGCTATTTAACCGAGGGTAATGTGGATGCCATTAATGAAATCACACTCTTAATTTGGCAAGGTATGTTTACTAACCTTTTAAATAATCGAAAAAGCTATGATGCCCAACAAGCAACAGAAATCGTTATGAGCTATATTACTAAGATTGTTCGAAATGCCAATCTTTTTGATGAGGAACATAACAACAAACAGTTATAAATGTATTGGCAACCACTTAAAAACCCCTTTTAGCTCATGCTAAAAGGGGTAATTTCTTTCTATTTTTGCCAATGATTCAGTTCTTTTAATAATTCGGGTAGCTGCAATTTCTTTACATCGATTGGCGGTAGTGCTTTAATAAATTCTTTCCCATAGGATTTGCTAGTTATTCGACGGTCCAGGACGATAAATGCGCCTTTATCCTGAGAGGAACGAATTAAGCGACCAAAGCCTTGCTTAAAGCGCATAATAGCCTCAGGCAATGACAACTCTGTGAAGGAATTGCGTCCTTGCGCTGTAAGATGCTTAGCTCTTGCCTTAAAGACAGGCTCTTCTGGTGAAGAGAATGGCAGCCGTACAACGATAACAGAGGCAAGAGCATCTCCAGGAACATCGACACCCTCCCAGAAACTGTTTGTTCCAAAAAGAACAGCATGGCTAAATTTTTGAAATGATTTCAGAATACGCATACGGCTACCACCTGTAACACCTTGCGCAAAAAGCATATAATCATCTAAAAGTTCACTATCTTGAATGAGCTCGACTGTTTTCCGCAACATATCCTGAGCTGTGAAGAGCACAAAGCAACGACCTTCCGTCATTCTAACAGTTCTCGTAATCGCATGAGCAACTGCCTCAATGTACTCTTCTTGGCTGACATGCTGAATGTCTGGCATATCCGTGACAATAAATGCTTTTGCACCAGCGTAATAGGCTGGCGGTGCCTGTAGTTTTATCACTTCAACGCTATCAGAAACTCCTAATTGTCGTGTAACAAAACGCTCATTGCCTGGTACCGTTAATGTACCTGATGTCCATACAATGCTCGCTTGCTTGCGAAGAGGTGCTAGCACTTGTTCAATAATCGGTGTTACATTGGCTGGCTTCTTAAAAACATGTAAACTGCCAGGGACACTTCGAACATCAAATTCTAGCCAAACCGAACTTCCATCGTGCGATGACAGGAAAATCTCTTCCCACTCCGCAATTTTAATTTTCACTTCTCGAATCCAATAATGCCATTCAGATAAAACATACATATCATTTTTATCTAATTGCTCAATATTATTTTCAAATCCTTGAGCTGCTTCAGTCGCAAGATCAAGCCATTGCTGCGTTAATTTGCTAACTTGTAAAAATGACTCTTTGGCAAGCGTTACATCCTCTATAAATAAGGTACACTTACTACTAGCTCGCTTGCCTTTCATATGGCGTTGCATGATTTGAACAGCTCGTTGAATGGTCTCATCAAATGCACGCTGTAACCGTATAAATTGAGCATCCAGTCGCTGTAAACTTTGCATGGATACTCGTTGTTTCTTCTTCGCCGCTTCACAAAAAAGTTGATAAAGTGCTGTGTCTTCCATTGTGCCAATTTGACCAAAAATATATTTCCATTGCGTATAGGAGAAGACAATTTCATCCTGTTGCATCGCAGCCTGAATAAATTGATGTGCCTCATCAATTATCCAGCCATCTATTTGTGTAAATATCGGCGTTTGACGAACTAAATCACTTAAAACCATAGCATGATTTGTCACTATACAGTCAGCAAATGCACTGTTCTTTAAAGCTTGTTCATAGAAATCAAAGCCTTTAGATGGTTGGTCATTTGGTATTTTACGGATTTTCTCTAAAAACAGTTGTCCCCCACCTGAAACATTCAGCTCACTTAACACACCCGTCTCTGTTTTCGTCAGCCAAACGAGAATCTGTAAAATAGAAAAAGTATCATCATAGGATTCGTCAGCATATGCCATACATTGTTCAAAACGATCTAGATCAATATAATGCTGCATCCCCTTGAGTACACAAATGTTTACCTTTGTCCCCAAGATTTTTTCTATCTTTGGTAACTCCTCCTCTACAAGCTGTTCTTGCAGATAGGATGTATAGGTACTGATCGCTATTTTTTTATGGACAGTACGAGCATATACAATGGCTGGCAGTAAATAACCAGCCGTTTTGCCAATACCCGTAGAAGCTTCAATTACACATTCCTTTTGTTCATGTAGTGCTTGCCAAATCGTATCCATCATTTTGAATTGTGCTGGACGTTCCTCAAAATTGGGGAGGGCCTTCGTCATTAATGCCGTTTTATCAGCCACTGTTTGCGGATAATCAATCGTCTCTGATGCATGATCATGTTTATTACGACCATTACAAATTGCAAAATTCCGGTAATAATGCACATTCTCATAGCTTGTTTTATGTTGACGTTTTATTTGCAAAGCCTCGAAAAAAAGCTGAGAAATATTCGATTTTAAGCGAAACGAACGCTTATGCATTTGTTCTAATGTTAGTTGAGGAAGATTTAAAAGCTCTTTCCAACAACATTTGAACAGCTCTGCCGTAGCACGAGCATCGTCGTCCGCTCGATGTGCATTGGCCAACTCTATATTTAAATCCGCCGCCAAATCTCCTAGCTTAAAGCCAAGTGACATCGGAAACAAAATTTTTGCCAGCTCTACAGTATCCATTTTTTTACCTTGCCACTTTGGAAGGCCTGCCCGTTTAAACTCCGCCTGTAAAAATGATAAGTCAAAATCGGCATTATGGGCTACAAACACACAATCAGCCAGTAGCTCATATATGTAATCCGCATGTTCCTCAAAAGGGTATGAATCCTTAACATCCTCATTCGTTATATGCGTTAAATCTTGAATGAAAGATGGAATGGCTTTTCCCGGGTTAATAAATTTCGTATAAGTACGCTCAATTTCCCAATCCTTCATAATAACAATGGCAATTTGAATCATCCGGTCCCCATTTGCTGGTGAATGACCCGTTGTCTCCAAATCCACAATGGCATATTTTTGACTTTCCATCATACATCTCAACTCACAGTTCACATTAGATAAGAAGAATTTTATCATATATTTGGTTCAGCGGCATCCTTTCTCCCCTGTATGCCGTCTAATATTCAATCCCTTTTGCTCCGTACATTAAAAAAACCGCAACCTCAGGGTCATCCCTGAGGTTGCGGAAATAGCGATGTGACATAATTTAAATCAAATGTCGTTTGTAAACTATTCTTTCGAAGGTATTATTGCTTTTTAGCAACATCAACAATACGACCTTCTGCTGCTGTTTTCACTTCTTTTAATGATAGTAATTGCTCTTGTAGATTTTCCCAATCAGATAAGCCTAAATCTGTTACACGACCTTCTTTATATGCTTTAGCAAACATATCAAAGCCGTCTCCGCCTTTAGCAGTGAAGGCATTTGTTGCCACTGTATATGTTTTACCATCTTCTAGTGCAACATACTTGCCAGTTGCTTTATCTAAATATTCGATTGAAACAACACGTGAGCCTGCTTCTTTTGATGAATCATATTGTAATTTCGCTCCACCAATGTGTAGGAAACCACCATTTTCTTTAGGTGCATTTTTCAAGGAAACTTCAAATGCTGCTTTAAGCTCAGCTCCTGTAGCATCCATTAAAGCTAATGTGTTACCAAATGGTAATACTGTAATCACTTGTCCAACAGTAATATTGCCAGCTGGGATCGCTGCACGAATACCACCGCCGTTTTGTAGTGCCATGACAACTGTTTTATCCGTATATTTTTGTGCTTTTGCCAACATACCATCTGTAATGATATTACCTAGGGCTGTTTCATTGCTACGTACACTTTCTAAGTTTGTTTCAGTTGCACGTGGATTTGCTAACTCCTCAGTAATTTTCACACCGATTTCCTTGTTGTTGACTTCATCAATTTTTGCTTTATATGGCGCTAGTAATTTTACTAATGCTGTATCTTCAGTAACTTTACCAAGGTCGATTAATTCGCCACCGTACTCAGTGACAACACCTTTGCCATCAAATGTTACATCCAGTGTTCCCAAATATTTTACATACTCATTAGCTTGTACGATTAATGTTGCATCTTTTGCTTCACCTACAGTGTTCGTATCTACAACAAATGGCTCGTCTAATTTAGTATGGTCATGTCCACCTACAATTATATCGATTCCTGGTACGTTTTTAGCTAGTAAAATATCATTATCTACATTTGGATTATCATTGTAACCAATATGTGTTAAAGCGATAATTTTATTAACGCCCATACCCTCAAATGCAGCTACTGCCTTTTTCGCTTCTTCAATATAGTTAGTAAATTTCACTTTACCTGGAGAAGCAATATCCAAAGTTTCTTCTGTTGTTAAACCGAAGATACCGACTTTTTCTCCATCAATTTCTTTTACAATACCTGAATAGATTTTACCGTTTTCAGGTTCACTTGAAACTAAATCTGTAAATAAACCTGTAAATTTATCATCCGCTGAGAAGTCTGTATTGGCATCCACAAATGGGAATTTAGCACCTTTCACAAAGTCTGCAAGTGCTTGATGTCCTTCAGGTGATGAACCTAAATCAAATTCATGGTTACCAAATACCATAGCATCGAAGCCAATTTCATTTAATAGCGCTAAATCTGCTTGACCATGGAATTCGTTGAAGTATAAAGTACCGCTAAATGCATCGCCAGCATGTAATGTTAAAACATTTTTCTTTGTTTCACGTTGCTCTTTTACAGCTGTTGCTAGTTTCGGTAATTCATTTGCGCGAGCATGCGTATCATTCACATGTAGAACTGATAATGTAAAAGCATCTTCCGGTTTTTCTGGTTTTTCTGGCGTTTCTAGGTTTAATGTTGTTAAAGCTTCTGCAATCAATGTTGCTAGTTGTCCACGTGTTACGCTTTTACTAGCTTCATGATTTTTAGCACCTTCTAATTCTTGTAAGTTAGGAATAGATGATAAGATTTTTGCCAGATCACCATGTGTAATCGTTTGGTTTGGACGGAATGTGTTGTCTCCATAGCCTGAAATAACTTTTAATTCTACTAATGCAGCGATTGGGCCGTAATACGTATTAGCTGATTCAATATCCTTAAAGTTTGGATTCACAACTTCTTTCGTGTCTAGCTTTAATGCGCCTGCAATCATTTTTGCAGCTTGTCCACGCGTGACATTTGTATCAGGTTTGAATGTACCATCTGGGAATCCGCTAATAATACCTGCTGCATAAAGTGTAGAAATGCCCTCATAATCTGCATGATTTTCCTTTACATCCGAAAATGAACTAGCTGCTGATGCTGGTGCTGCTGCTACTGCCGTGATAGCCAATGCTGCTGCAGTAGCTGTTAAAAATTTGTTACGTTTATTTTCCATTACAAATGATACCTCCACTAGTAAAATGATGTACTAACAACTAAATTCTACATAAATATCTCATAAAATACTAGAACATTTGTAAAATTTTAATTTCACAAACTAGTTTAATAGTTAGAAAAACAAAATTTTACCAGTACTTTTGTAGCAGATTTAATCACATAAAAAAGGAGGATGGGCTATTCGGCTACCATAATTGAGCCTTGCCATCCTCCTATTTGATTCGATTTCCAACTACTTTACTCAATGTAGTTTCTGGGATATACTCTTGTCTTACATCACTGTTGCTTCGGGTTCATAGGAAATCATTTCTTTAATCGTATTGCCTTCTCCCATTATAGCGACAGTCGGTTTATGATCCTTTGCCTCATTATTATCCACATATGCATAGGAAATAATGATGACAATATCGCCACGCTGTACGAGTCTTGCTGCCGCTCCATTCACACAGATTACACCTGAACCACGCTCACCTGCAATAATATACGTTTCAAAACGAGCGCCATTATTATTATTAACAACATGTACCTTTTCGTTTGGTAGCATACCGACTGCGTCTAAAATATCCTCATCAATTGTTATCGAGCCTACATAATTTAAATCCGCCTGAGTCACTGTGGCACGGTGGATTTTACTATTCATCATCATTCGTAACATATTTATAGTCCCTCTTTCACAGTAAAGATACTATTATCAATTAAGCGTGTCTGTCCAATATACACAGCAGCTGCCAGCAATACTTGTTGAGTCGTTTCAGTCACTGGTATTAAATCTGGATAGGCTAATAATTCAATATAGTCAATTCGTCCATGAGTTCGTGCCTCAATATGGGCTTTGGCCTTTACTAATGCGTGCCCAACATCTCCAGTCGCTAAAAAGCTATTCTGAGCCAATTGTAGTGCTTCATGAATAGCAGGAGCCTCTTCTCTTTCCGATTCGCTTAGATAAATGTTGCGAGAAGACTTCGCTAGCCCATCTTCCTCACGTACGATAGGCACGACGCGCATTTCTAAAGGAAAATTAAAATCACGCACCATTGTTGTAATAAGGGCAACTTGCTGGGCATCTTTTTGACCGAAATAGGCTCTTGTTGGAAGTGTAAGGTGGAATAGTTTTGCTACAACTTGTAACACACCATCAAAATGTCCTGGACGACTCGCTCCACAAAGAATTGTTGCCTGTTCACCAGCATGGATGCGAATTCCTCCATCCTGTGGATACATTTCTTCTACACTTGGGGCGAAGATAAGATTAACACCGACAGACTCTGCCAACGCAATATCTCTTGGCAAATCTCGTGGATAACTTTCAAAATCTTCATTTGGCCCAAATTGTGTGGGGTTAACGAATATACTCATGACAACTAAATCATTTTCTGCACGTGCTGTTTGAGCCAATGTTAAATGGCCCTCATGTAAATATCCCATAGTTGGTACAAGGCCAATAGTTTTATGGGCTTGTTTGGCTGCCTGAATTTCAGCTGTTAATGCTTGTATCGTTGTGATAACTTTCATGATTTGACGCCCCCATATAGCTGGTCTAGAGCATCCTCTTTCATTGTGAAGAAATGCTTTTGGGCTGGGAAAGTACCTGCTTTGACTGCTTCCACATAGTGAACCATTCCTTCACTTGCCTCTTTCCCCATATCCGCAAATTGTTGAACAAACTTTGGCACATGGTGTGAGCCATAGCTTAACATGTCATGATAAACTAACACTTGGCCATCTGCTTCGACACCCGCTCCAATACCTATAGTTGGAATAATAAGATTAGAGGACACAATTTCTGTTAGCTGATGTGGGATACATTCTAAGACGACCGCACATGCACCAGCCTCTTCACACTGCTTGGCATCCTCAATCAGCTGCGTTGCCTGTTCAGCCGTTTTCCCCTGCACCTTATAACCACCAAGTACTCCTGCTGATTGTGGCAGCAAGCCTAAATGAGCAACCACTGGAATTCCTGCAGCTGTTAGTTTTCGAATGACCGGAATGACATCACCAGCCCCTTCCACTTTTAAAGCGTCAGCACCTGTTTCTTGCATCATATAAATGGCTGTTTTCAATGTTTCATTGACATCACCATGATAGGAACCAAATGGCATATCCACTACAACAAAAGTGTCCTTTGCCCCACGTCGCGTTGCTTTCGCATGATGGATCATATCTGCTACAGTCACTGGCATTGTAGAATCATAGCCAAGGACAACCATTCCAAGTGAATCCCCTACTAGAATCATGTCTACATTAGCAGCCTCTGCAAATTTAGCAGCTGGATAATCATAGGCAGTCACCATCACAATTTTCTCGCCTGCCGCTTTCATCTTTAAAAAATCTGTTGTCGTTCTCATTTTGTAGTCCTCCTTTTTAAGGGAAGAAAACAGAAAAACCCCTCGGTTCCAAAATGGACAGAAGGGTAGTGTTTCGTTCGTTTGCAAAAACCCCTTACATAACTCGGCAAGAGGTACTAGCTTCACTTAGAAAGTAAGCTACTTTTTGAACGCATTGTTTTCTTCCGTCCCTGTCATAAAGATCAAGGCAGATATTTGTTAGTGTGAGATCTTACGTTTGAAGGTGCCGTTCGCAAAGGATACTGCCCTTCAGCACATACTATAACAATAAAACTTGTAATCTTCAAATATTATTTTCTAATAGTAAAAATATTCATTTATAAAATTTGACAATCCATGCTATACGTCATATACTATCCACATACTATATAGCATATAATATAAAATGAAGTATAAGTAATGAATGTGAGGTGGAAAGATGACATTTCAGCTTGGCTCAGCTTTACTGGATGCTTGTGTATTGGCCATTGTTGACAAAGAGGATGCTTATGGCTATTCCTTAACGCAGCAAGTACAATCAGTCATGGATATTTCAGAGTCTACATTGTACCCCGTATTACGTCGCTTACAAAAAGCAGATTACTTAACTACCTACGATCAGCCTTATCAAGGTAGAAATAGACGCTATTATCAAATTACAGAGCATGGTCGTATACGCTTATTAGAGCTTTTAAAAGAATGGCGAGTCTATAAAGAAAAGGTTGATTGTGTACTTTTAGGAGGGAATATAGATGGATAGAGCTAGTTATTTGAAAAAGCTACGAGGGAAATTACGGCGCCTTCCTGCGCAAGAGTTAGACGCTGCTCTTGCCTATTATGAAGAATACTTTGAGGAAGCAGGAGAAAATAATGAGCAGCAGGTTATTTCAGAACTAGGCTCCCCTTCTCATGTTGCCTCGCAAATATTGGCTGATTTTGCCTTAAAGGATTTAGAAAACAATACGGAGAAATCGACTAAAAAGAATATGACAGCTTTATGGCTTATTATTTTAGCTATACTTTCTGCACCACTTTCTTTACCACTTCTTGCAACAGCTATCGCCCTTATATTTTCATTTGGTGCTGTCATTATTAGTTTGATTTTTGCGATTGGAGCTGGTATTTTAAGTATTTTTATTGGGGGAATTGCAGCCCTGATTTCAGGCCTCTTCATTTTAACAGAGCATTGGCCAACCGCCTTATTATTTATGGGTGTTGGCTTAATCATTACAGGGTTTAGTGTCTTACTCTTTCCATTCGTTGCCCGTTTTATTAAGAAAACCGTCCTTCTCTCTGTAGAAGCATTGGGCAGATTATTTCACAAAATAACAAAAACAAGGAAAGGGGGCTTATAAATGGCTTCTAAAAATTCCCTTATTGCTATGACCATAATTGCGTTAGGTATTTTACTAGCATTGGTCGGCTATTTTTCAGGCGGCCGATGGTTCATTATCAAAGATGAGGATGGCATTCACGTGCCAGGCAGCAATAAACTAGTTAGTGAATCGTATAACTTAGATAAGTTTACTAGTATAAATATAGCGAATGATTATGGGGATATCACCATTGTCGCAACTGAAGACCAATATAAGCTAGAAACGAATGTACTCAAACAACAAGACGTCTCATATCGTGTTGAAAATGGAACTTTACAGATTGAAACTAAAGCTAAGAAAAAAAACGGGTTTGAATTTGGCTTCTCAAGCTTTTCTTCTCCCTCTATCAAAATCTATGTTCCAGCAAATACTAACCTAAAGACGATTGTAATAGATAGTGAATTTGGGGATACAACACTTCGTGGGTTGCATTATCAACAGCTGAATCTGATGCAAAATTACGGAGATATTACCTTCAACAACATAACTGGAGAGAACACAGAGATTACACAGGACTTTGGTGATTTAACGTTCAAGCAATATTCTAGTAATGGTGTTAATATCGAAAGCGAACATGGTGATATTCATATTGCTGGAATTTTAAATGGGACATCAACCATTACATCTAGCTTTGGGGATGCAACGCTTCACTTACAAAACAAACAAAGTGATCTTGGTTATGAAGTAAAAACAAGTTTTGGCGATATAACGGTTAATGGCAAAGAAGAAAATGGCAAAGTCACTCAGCTATACAAAAGTGATGACCAGCTGAACGTTTCTTTATCGCATGGTGACGTCAATGTTTCACTCAAATAATAATAGCAATTGAAGTCATCAAAAAAGCTGCAGGCACATACCTTGCAGCTTTTTTTTTTAAAGTATTTTGATGTCTCCTGCATAAATCGTTCGGACCAATCCATCATCTTGCGTAAGCTGTAGCACCCCATCATCTGTAATTCCACTAGCAATTCCTTCAAAGCGCTCTCGTATTGTCGTCACCTCAATACGTTGACCAATTGTACAAGACAGCTGTTCCCATAGGGTTTTAATACTTGCAAATCCTTCTTCGATATATAGCTCGGTAAATTGCTCTAGGTACTGTAAAATCAAGGCTACAAGTGCCGCACGATTAATTTCTTCTCCTGCCTCTAATCGTAGTGAAGTAGCAATATCCGCAATATCTGGTGAAAAATCAGCCGCCTCCTGGTTAGCATTTATTCCAATGCCAACTAGTAATGCCTGTACCAGATCTGCCTCCGCCTGCATCTCCGTCAAAATACCTGTACATTTTTTACCATTAATTAATAGATCATTGGGCCATTTAATAGCTGGCTCAATATCTTGATATAGTGTTTTAATGGCCATTGTGACAGCGACTGCTACAACAAGCGTAAAAGAGGATGCCTGTTGAGGTGTGACATCAGGTCGAACGATAACGGTCATCCAAATACCACTACCATGGACTGATTCCCATGCACGAGCCATCCGCCCGCGACCTGCTGTTTGCTCTTCACCAATAATGACCGTGCCATGTGGTGCGCCTTCCTGTGCCAGTTTATGGGCAATCGTTTGTGTTGAATCTACGACATCGAAATAATGAATTTCTCTTCCGAAATGCTCTGTTTTTAAAAAAAGTTCAATTTGTGTGGGACTTAAACTATTTGGTACACCCGTTAATACATAGCCTTTTTTCTTTATTGTTTCAAATGTGTAGCCTTCTTCTTGTAACGTCTGCATATGTTTCCAGACAGCCGTCCTTGAAACTCCAAGAGAATCCGCTAATTCTTGACCTGAAACCGCTTCTCCATTGGTAGCCAGTATTCGTTTTAAAATTTCATCTTTCATGGACATTGTCATGTTCACATCAATCCTTTTGTAAACTCCGCTTTTTATGTAACTATACTTAATCATACTGTAAATTAACTGAAATGACCATTAGTGATATATATGACAAGCCGTCCCACGCTTTCCTGAGACGGCTTGTTGTAAGGTATATATATTCATGTTTCATGGAAATAGTTGTGATCTAGCCAGTTTTTTATCTGCTGCTGATCATTTGCAAGCTCATTATGAATAATCGCTTCCAGTATGTCCTCTAATACTTCTTTAACCCAGGGGCCTCCTTTTTTGCCAGACCATTTAAGTAAATCCGCCCCATTCACTACCATATCTTGTTTTTGTCGAATTGGCAGCTTGTCCTGCAATACATAAATAGGCTCGCTAGGTAAACGAACGTCCAATTGGAGCAGTTTTGCGAAATATACCGCTGCTTCTAGCTCCTGTTCTTTGTAGGTAAAATAATGGGTGTTTGTCCAGCCACTTTTTAACGCTTCATAAGCTGTCAATACAGATTTAACAAACGCCATTTCTTTATTGGATATACGATAATCCCGCAGAATCTCTCGCCAATTCGCTCCTTGAAGTAACGCAAAATAGGCCCAGCCTACATGCTTGTCCACAGTCTGAAATTCATACCAGCGATCAGCCTGAAAACTCCCTGTTAAATAATCTGCCAAGCCACTTTCCTCTAATTTTTGTAGGCCTCTAAAAACAGTTGTTCCGAGCCATAGCTTATCGAGCTCTGCTTTGATTCGTTCTTTCGCAATAAAAGCGATATCGGCCGCTCTATTTTGTATCGCAATCAATGTATCTTCCGCTATTGTAAAATCAAGCTGCGCTGAAAAACGGATTGCTCGTAACATACGCAAGGCGTCCTCAGCAAAGCGTTTTTGTGCATCTCCAACAGCTCGAATAATTCGAAGATCAATATCTTGACGACCACCATAAAAATCAACAAAAGTGCCATCACGGCGCATTGCAATGGCATTCATAGTAAAATCACGGCGTTGTAAATCGTCTTGTAGAGAGCGAACGAATTGCACTTTATCTGGTCTTCGATGGTCTGTATATTCACCATCTGTACGATAAGTAGTTACTTCAACTGGCCCAGCAGGTACGATAACAAGTACCGTCCCATGCTGAATCCCAATATCTACTGTCCGTTGAAAAACTAATTTTACCTCTTCAGGCAGCGCATTTGTCGCCACATCGACATCATGTGCAGGCCGATTCAGTAAAGCATCTCTAACAGCTCCACCTACAATAACGGCCTCAAAGCCTGCTTGTTCTAATTGTTCAATTACTGAATAGGCTGTTTGCCATTCTTTATTGTTTTGCATGATTTCTTTCCGCAACCTTCTCGTACAGATTTTCGTATTGTTCTACAATTTTGGACGAGTGGAATTTTTCACTGACTGCATGAATGGCTGCTTCTCTGAAACGCAGTAATTTTTCTTCATCTTGCAATAACTGAACAGCATATTCAGCTACTGCTTCAGTATCTCCTAATTCCACAATAAAGCCGTCCACACCATGTTCAATGACTTCCGGGATACCCCCTACATTTGTACCAATACAAGGTACTCCACAAGCCATTGCCTCTAATAAAACCAGTCCAAACGATTCCTGCTGAGAAAGTAATAGTTTTAGGTCACTAATTGCATATAGTTCAGCTAAATTTTCTTGCTTCCCTAAAAATAAAACATCCTTCATATATGGACTTTCCTTTACTTGGTCCATTACACGATGCTTTTCGGGCCCATCGCCGACTAATAAGAGTTTCGCCTTCACATTAGCACGTATTTTCATAAAGGCGTCAATGATATGCGGAAGATTCTTGATTTTACGGAAGTTAGAGACATGGATGAGGACTTTTTCATCTTCTTGAATACCAAATTGCTCTTTTAGATTTCCTGAATTTCGAGGGAAGTACTCACGTTCATCCACAAAGTTATAAATTGTTTCAATGGGCTTAACTGTATCAATTAATTCATAAGTTTGTTCTTTTAATGCGTGCGACACGGTCGTCACAATATCAGATTTATCAATCCCATACTTAATGGCCTGTGAAAGCGTAGAATCCTGTCCAAGCACCGATATATCTGTGCCATGAAGTGTTGTAACGATGCCAATATCTCGCCCACTCATTTCACGTGCTAACACAGCACATACTGCATGTGGAATTGCGTAATGCACATGCAACACATCCAACTCTTCATCCTTGATGACGTCTGCCATTTTACTCGCTAATGCAATATCGTATGGTGAATATTGAAACACTGAATAATTATTAACTTCGACTTCATGGAAAAAGACGGTTGGATAAATTTTATTCAATCGAAATGGTACGCTTGAGGTAATGAAATGAATTTCATGTCCTCTTTCTGCAAGCATTTTGCCTAATTCTGTTGCAATTACACCAGAGCCTCCAACTGTTGGATAACAGGTAATGCCGATTTTTAGCTTTTTCATTCGATGATCATCCTTTCTAAATCACGTCTTTTATTAGTTACGTCTTTCTTGTATCAGTCTCCAATCCACAAAGCCTTCTTGTAGGCCTTTTAATAATATTTCTGCTGTCCCCATATTTGTCGCCAGTGGCACTTGGTAAACATCACAAAGACGGATAAGTGCAGAAACATCTGGCTCATGTGGTTGTGCTGTTAATGGATCTCGGAAAAAAATAACCATATCCATATCATTGTTGGCAATCATTGCGCCAATTTGTTGGTCGCCACCAAGTGGGCCTGAACGAAAACGTGTTACCTCTAAACCAGTGGCTTCAATGACACGCTGTCCTGTTGTACCAGTAGCATAAAGTGAATGTTCAAGTAAAATTTCTTTGTAAGCAATAGCAAACTGTACTAAATTATCTTTTTTACGATCATGTGCAATCAATGCGATTTTCATATAGCTTCCATCCCAATCTTTAGATGATGTTTTCTAAACCATAAACAAGTTGATCCATTTTCATAACCTCTTCTACACAAAAGGCAATGCCTGACATAAAAGAATTTCGATTTAATGAATCATGGCGAATCGTTAAAAGCTGCCCATCTCCACCAAATAATACTTGCTGGTGTGCCACTAAACCAGGTAAGCGAACAGAGTGAATGCGCATGCCATCAAAATCTCCACCTCTTGCACCTTCAATGGTTTCTTTTTCTTCTGGATGCCCCTGAGTCTTTTGCGTACGTACCTCTTGAATTAATTGAGCCGTTTTCACTGCTGTTCCAGATGGTGCATCAAGTTTTTGATCATGATGCATTTCAATAATTTCTACATCTGGTAAGTATTTGGCCGCTTCTTTCGCAAATTTCATCATTAGGATAGCGCCAATCGCAAAGTTTGGTGCAATAATGCAGCCTAACTCTTTTTCTTTAGCAATAGTTGATAATTCTTCTAGTTGTGCATCAGTAAATCCTGTTGTACCAATTACAGGTCGTACATTTAAATTCAATGCTTCTTTAGTATGATTATATACAGCATGTGGGTTCGTTAAATCCACTAATACGTCTGGAGAAGTTGCTTCTACAAGATCATGCATTTCCGTAAATACAGGTACTGTATAGTTCGCTGGGAACATGTCTAAATCAGCTAATGTTTTTCCTACTTCCTTATAATCTAGTACAGCTACTAATTCCATTTTGTCATGTTTCATGACCGTATGTACAGCCTCAGCCCCCATTTTTCCTCTCGCTCCTGCAATAGCTACACGAATCGACATCATTCTTCATCCTTTCTCGTCCAACGATCCTTATCCCTTGTTTCAAATTTATGTATGACTCTTAATAAAGCTTCATCTAATTTAATACCCTGAGCATTGGCAAAGCATACTAAAACAAAGAAAAAGTCACCAAGCTCTTCTTCAATACTGTTTATTTCCTCTGTATTCTTTTTCTTTTTTTGACCATATACATCCTGAACCTCACGAGATAGCTCTCCTAATTCCTCTGTTAAACGAGCTAGCAGTTCGAATGGTGGGAAATATCCTTCTTTAAATTGTCCTATATAATTATCAACACGCTGTTGTAATGCTTGCATCGTTAGTTGATCTGTCATTTAAATCACACTCCTATTTACCATCCTATATAATTTACACCGTTGTTGTCAAAACCAATAAAATGTCAGATAATAGATATCACTACTTCATTTGTTTGGAACTACAGGAGGTCAAATGTTAAAACAGATTAAAATACGTAATATTATCGCAATAATGCTCGGAGCAGCCATTTTTAGCTTCGGCTTTGTTCACTTCAACATTCAAAATCAGCTAGGTGAAGGTGGACTAAGTGGAATTACACTCATACTATATTTTACATTAGGATGGGACCCCGCCTTAATGAACCTATTATTAAATATTCCCATGTTTATAATTGGTTATCGATTACTTGGAAAGAAATCTTTTGTTTATACGCTTGTTGGCACTTTATCTGTTTCTCTTTTTCTAAAGATTTTCCAGAAATATCAGTTTACCATTCATTTAGAAGATGACATGTTACTCGTTGCTCTTTTCGCGGGTATATTCGTCGGACTTGGCCTGGGTATTGTCTTCCGCTTTGGTGGCACTACCGGCGGCGTCGATATTTTGGCGCGACTTGGGCATAAATATTTTGGCTGGAGTATGGGTAAAACGATGTTTGTCTTCGACGCTATTGTCATTATCCTTTCATGGCTTACATTCTTAGATGCTCGTTCCATGATGTACACATTAGTCGCTGTATTTGTTGGCGCTCGTGTTATTGACTTTGTACAGGAAGGTGCCTATGCAGCGCGTGGTGCTCTCATTATATCTGAGAAGTCTGGTGTTATTGCGGAAACAATCGCCCTACGAATGGAGCGCGGGATCACTATTTTAGAAGGACATGGCCACTTTACTAAACAGCCTAAGGAAGTTATTTATTGTGTGATCGGTCGCAACGAAGTTGTACGCCTAAAATCCATTGTTCATGAAGTGGATCCACACGCTTTCGTTTCTATTATAGAAGTTCGCGATGTAGCAGGAGAAGGCTTCACTCTTGATGATCAAAAACAACCACTTCATTAAGTGTTTGAAGATAAAAAACTTGTTATGGTGGTGTTCCACCATAACAAGTTTTTTTCTTAGTCATCGCTACGCATATTCGTAAAAATTAAAATTAAACGTAATAGCTCTAGTACAGCTACCGCTGCTGCTGCTACATATGTTAATGCTGCAGCACTCAATACTTTTCGTGCTGGTCGTTCTTCTTCATTTGTAATAATGCCAAGCGAATTCATTTGAACTAATGCTCGCTTTGAAGCATCAAACTCCACTGGAAGTGTCACTAATTGGAAAACAACACCTGCTGCTAATAATATGATACCTAAAAGCAAGAAATTCGTACTACTTGCAAAAATACCAATCATTACGAAAATCCACGACGCATTAGAAGAAATATTTGCCACTGGGACTAGCTTACTACGTAATGTAAGCATAGAATAAGCTTCTTTATGTTGGATGGCGTGACCTACCTCATGGGCAGCTACCGCAGCCCCTGCAACACTCGCTTCATAAAAGTTACTTTCTGATAAAGCAACTGTTTTGGTTGCCGGATTGTAATGGTCAGACAACACACCTTGTGTTGGCACAACTCGTACATCATATAAGCCGTTCGCATCTAAAATCGCACGCGCTACCTCTGCACCTGTTTGGCCTTTCATTGTACGTTGTTTCGCAAATTTATTATACGTGCCTTTTACTTTCATTTGTGCATAAAGTGGCAGTAGCATAATAATAATAAAATAAACAATATACATGCTTGTTGACAATATTCTAACCCCTTTCTACCTCGATACTATAATTCTATAATTTATACCCTAATTCGGCAAATATTTGCGCCACCTAATTGAGAAAATCGCAAGGAGAATACATGCAATTGATAACCAAAATGTAAAGTAGCCAATATAGCTTGTGTACTTGACTAAATCCCCATACATAGGCATTTGTCCAAACACATAGTCAATGACATCATTATGGAGCGTCCAGATAGCTGCTATAACTACATGCCAGTAAGTGAATACATATTTCTTCAAATATAATATAGCTTGAACGGCCATTGCAAAATGTGAGGCAACTAGCATCCAGCCTTGCCAACCGATCGATCCTGTTTCAACTAATGTCCAAATATTCATGACATCAGCCCACAGACCGTATTTCACTAATGTTACAAGCGCTAATACTTCCATTAGCGGCCATCTTTTCCCCATAATCCAAGCAATTAACACAAAGCAAAAGAATAAGCTAGCTGTCGGACTATCAGGAACAAAAATATAAAAAATAGGCTTAGTCATTGCAAGCTGCCATCCATACCAATAATAGCCATAAATTGTGCCTAATAGATTAATAATAAGCAGCGCTATTAAAAATGACTTATGGTTAAGAAGATACCAAAGATTTGCACGTGTTATTTGCATAAATTCAACTCCTTGCGCTTTGCTAAAAAATATTTGTTATGTACAGTGAAGATTTCTTATTTCTAGGTGAAATTATTTCCACAACTTCAATATGAGCTAATGGATTGAATTCATTCGCTTTTATCCTTATTTCGACATTTTTCGCTAAATTACTTAGGAAAAGGGAACCTTTTCGCCTAGCTTTCAGTCCCAATATTATAACAAGGTCGAAAAAAAAGAGCCAGTTTCCTGACTCTTTTACTATTACTCAGCTTTTAAACTTTCGATAAATTCAGCAAGTTTCTGAAGATCTTCATCTGAACCTGTCCATAATCCTGGTGGCATGTTACCACGACCATTATGGGCAATGTCCTTAATTTCATCAGCTGTTAATCCAGTGTTCATTAGAGATGGTGCACCAGCTCCACCTTCTAAGCCTTCACCGTGACATGTAATACATGCTGAACCAGCGTATAGTTTATAACCTTCTGATTCTTTATCAAATTCAACTGTTTCTACGATTGCACCCATAGCTTTTTGAGCTTCCCAGTCGTGGTTAACAACTGACTCCCAAGTTAGGTAGAACATAGCAGCTAGAGTTAATAACATAAACGCTGTCGGTAATGGACGTTTAGATGGACGACGTTCTGGACCCTTGTCTAAAAATGGCATTAATAATAGCGCTCCAAATGCAAGACCTGGAATTACAATTGCTCCGATTACATTGTATGGACCAGAAGCAAATGAGTATTTTAAAAGTTGATACATGAATAAGAAGTACCAGTCCGGTAGCGGTGTATATGCTCTAGTTGGATCTGCCGGCCCTTCAAGTGGTGACGGGTGAGCGACAGTTAATAATAAGTATCCAATTAAAAATACAGCACCTACCATCCATTCCTTCAGTAAGAAGTTCGGCCAGAAAGCTTCCGTCTTACCTGGATATTCGGAATAATCCTTTGGAACGTTCGGCATTCTGTGATTCGCTTTAATACGAGAATCGCCGACAAATTTCATTCCTTTTCCGCGATGCATAGTGTCCCCTCCTTTTAAAGATCATCGAACCGTCAAGACAATTACAACGGCCCTGAAATTCCTTGACGACGAATCATGATAAAGTGTGCTGCAAGTAACCCAAACAATACTGCAGGCAAGAAGAATACATGAATCGCAAAGAATCGAGTTAACGTTTGAGCACCAAGAATTGTAGTGTCACCCGCTAATAATACTTTAATTATTGAACCGATAAACGGTACAGATGCTGCAATTTCGATACCTACTTTAGTAGCGAATAATGCTTTCATATCCCATGGTAATAGGTATCCTGTAAAGCCAAGACCCATCATTACACCAAAAATACCTACACCAACCATCCAGTTTAACTCACGAGGTTTCTTATAAGAACCTGTGAAGAATACACGAAGTGTATGTAAGAACATCATTACGATAACTAATGAAGCCCCCCAGTGGTGCATACCGCGAACGATCTCACCAAACGCTACTTCGTTTTGTAAATAATAAACTGATTTCCAGGCATTCACAACGTCTGGTACATAATACATTGTTAGGAACATACCAGATAGAATTTGAATTACTGTGATGAAGAATGTTAATCCACCAAAGCAGTAAACGAATGCTGAAAAATGATGTGCAGGGTTAACGTGCTCTGGCACTTCGTGGTCGGCAATATCACGCCAAATGGGTGTAATATCTAGGCGTTCATCGACCCAATCATAAATTTTATTTAGCACTGTTGTCGTACCCCCTTACTTATTTAACTAGAGAATTTGCTTTTGCTGGACCAATCATTAAATAGCCATCTTTTTCTTGTACTTCAAATTCATCCAACGGACCTAGAGGCGGTGTACCTGCAACGTTTTTCCCGTTTTTCTCATAACGTCCTGCGTGACATGGACAGAAGAATTGACCTGGGTGTGCAGAATCTCCATTCCAGTCAACCATACATCCTAAATGCTTACAAACAGGTGAAAGGGCAATGATTTGATCGCCACTTTTATAAACCCAAGCTACATCTGTAACCTGTGATTTGTACCATGCATCCACTTGTTCATATGAAAAGTCAACTTTTACTGGCTCTTCAGTCAAGTCAGCGATTTTATGCTCTGTTTCTACAAAATCTCCACCCTCATGCTTTTGTAGCACCGGATCAATTGCAAAGCGAAGCATTGGCATTAGCATACCTGCCGCCATAAATCCACCTACACCAGTAAGAGTATAACTTAGAAATTGACGACGTGAAACTCGATTATTACTCATTATTTTCCCCCCTCTAACTTAAAGGTCAGTCCAACGGACATACTTTTACAAATAGTAATACTAGGACATATATATGATATATCAAGTCCATAGCTTGGTCAATATAGCATTCTGTGGAAAGCTGGAGAATGTGAACATTTATTGAAACTAATTGTTAAATCTGTGCCCATTTGGTCGAAAGCATCGGAACCACTTGTCGTAATTGATCTTCGAGAATGGATTTTTTGACACCTACATCCATGCTTTCTAACGGAATTGCTGGTAACCAAATAATATTTACTATATCTCCAATATTTGTCCAAGAGTGGTCACAAGTAATGAAGAACACATGCTTAAAGCCAGCATTATGTAATTGTGTTTCGAATTGCTTCGGTAATTCTTCGTTTTTTAAAGAAGCCATATAAGAAAAAGGTGGCATGACTAGTAAACGGCCTTTAAACTGTTGTTCTATGAAAGAAGTTAAAGACATTAGAAAATCTACCTCAGCACCACTTTGTTTCATTTTCTCAGAAGCTAAATCGATGGATATGAGCGGAACTATCGCAGTATCGATGAAATCCTTCTGTCCCAAAAACGATGTCACATCGTTTGCATTAAAGTACATTCAACAAACCTCCTTTGTCACATAATAAAAAATGCCCTTTTCCACTCTTCAAATAGGATACCCAATTAAAAGTGAAAACAATCATTCACTAGTAATGTTACCATACTGAAGTGGGTAAAGGACATTCAATTTTTACCTATAACTAAGGTAAATTAGCCGTTTCCTTTAATGCTTGTAACAAATTAGACAATTCATAAAAACGTTCTTCATCTCCCTGATCGAGGGCTTCATCAATTTGTGCAAGTAATTTTTCTTCTTGGAATACGAGTAAGCTATTGGAAAGCAGTTCTTCTGCCAGTAAACGATCTTTTTCACTAACTAACAGTGTCTCTGGCATATAAGGGTTTTCTTCTAGAACTGCTAAGTATTGTGCACTTGGTGGTATATTTGGAAAATTCAATTGTATATACATATCTTCTTGCTCGTGTAAGCGTAAATCATGGAAAGACTTTTCGGCGTCTGCCGTCATTACATTGCCTTTATAGAAACGAAAAGGAACACCTGTTGAATCAACTGTTGACATCACCATTGCTCTCGGACAATAGTGAGCTTCTTCCACAAATCGGATTCGTTTTAATAAGTCATCATTGCTAAGTAAGTAATTTAAAATCCAAACACACTCACGACGTTTCAATTGATAATTTTTTAAAAACCATCGAACAAATGCTTTTTTATCAACAACTGATACAGAAGCAGTCATACCCACTCCCTCCTTTACTCAAATTCTAAGGCTTCTAACTTCTCTTGCCACTCTGGTTCACCTGGTTGAATGTTAATTAATTGTTCAAGAATCACTTTCGCCTCTGAACGTTTTCCTTCCTCTAATAAAAAGTACACATATTTTTCTAAAAATGTTGCGTCTTCCTTAAAATCATTATATGCCAAACGGTAAAATTCGTATGCACGGTCGTACAATTCTAAATTTTCATATGCCTCCGCTGCAAATGGATATAATGTGCTCCATTCAAAATCATTTTGCTGAAGAGTCTCAAATAATTCGATAACATCTTCATTCCGTTCCTGTTGTCCTAACACAGAAATAAGTGCTAATACGGCTTCCATATACTCAGGATCTAACGCTATTGCTTCTCGTAAATACTGCTCAGCTTCTATTGGCAAACTATTTTTCAATGCCATTTTCCCAGCAAATAAATAAAGCGTTTTATCATATTCATCGCGTTTTAATCCCTCTTGGATCGCCGCATAAGCTTGTTGATTTTCCTCTGTCATCGCATAGCTTTCTGCTAGCAATAAGTAAGCTGAGAAGTAATCTGGATCTAACTCTTTCAATTCCTCTAATTGTTTAATAGCCAACTCGTATTTTTGGGATTGGAAGGCTGAATACGCAGCACCAAATAAAATATCTGGTTTCACCTCATCGTCAAGCGCCTTTAAATAGTAATCCAATGCCGTTTCGTAGGCAGCCCCGGCACGATAAACCTCCGCCAATCGCTCCACAAGTTGAACACCAGCAAATTCACCTTGTTGTTCATATAATTCTTCATACAATCTTGCAGCTTCTAAAAAACGACCTGTTTCAAATAACAGCTCAGCTTTGGCAAAATGCAGTAATGGCTCGTCTGGTAAAATTGCTAGTGCTTCATTTATACGTATTTCAGCTACTTCAAATAACCCCTGCATTTGATAATAATCAGCTAAAACTAATAATGCTTGAGGATATTCTGGTGATGCTTCTTCGATTTCAAGCAATAAATTTAATGCTTCATCTTCATCACCAAGCTCCATTAAAACATTTGCACGATCTATTTTTAACTGTGCCTCTTCTGGGAATAAAAATTGTAAATGCTCCAGCACACGGTCAGCTTCTTTCATGTACCCATATTGCATAAAAATTTCTGCAAGTGCGTAAATTTCCTCGGGTAGCTCCTTCACTAAAAATGTTTCAAGTAGCTGATCTATTAATGCTAAGTCTCCCTGTTCAAGTGCTTGCATCATTTCAGTCATCGCATTGTTCACAGTCATTCACCTATTCTTTCTTTGATACCTTTATGCTACAAAACATTTACCACCGAAACAAGAAAAAACTCCCCAAAAACTTGGAGAGTCAATCTTTAATTGTTACCTTACTGCCTCAATATGTTCAAAGAATGTTGGATACGATACAGCAATACACTGTGCATCATCCAAAGTGACTGATCCTTCCGTAATTAAAGCAGCTACAGCACCCATCATTCCAATTCGATGATCGCCATATGTTTTGAGACTTGCACCCTTTAGTGGTGTTGGGCCTTCAATAATCATACCGTCATTTGTTGCTTCAATGTTAGCACCCAGCTTTTTTAATTCAGCTACAACCGCTGTAATCCGATCTGTTTCCTTCACTTTTAACTCTTCGGCATCTTTAATAATGGTTTGTCCATGTGCCTGTGTAGCAAGTAAAGCAAGGATTGGTATTTCATCTATTAAACGAGGAATCAACTCTCCCTCGATTGTTGTACCAGATAAAGTAGATGTTTGAATTTGAATGGTCGCTGTTGGTTCAGCTTGACGGTCATCATTTGGGATCACTGTCATCGATGCGCCCATTTTTGAAAGAACCTCTATAATTCCATCACGCGTTGGATTAACACCTACATTTTCAAGTGTTAATTGACTAGTATTACAAATTGCCCCTGCCACTAAGAAAAAGGCTGCTGACGAGATGTCCCCTGGTACAGAAACATGGGTCCCACTTAATGTTTGTCCACCCTCTAATGAAACTACTCCATCCTTCACTTCGACATCAGCACCAAATTGACGCAGCATTCGTTCAGTATGATCTCTTGACACTTCTGTTTCTCTAACAATCGTTGTTCCCTCAGCACGCAAGCCTGCCAGTAATATAGCAGATTTAACTTGAGCACTTGCTACTGGCATTTTGTAATCAATGGCCTGTAGTTTTGTACCTTGAATGGCTAATGGTGTATATTGACCGTCTGCACGTCCCGTAATATAGGCTCCCATTTGACGCAGTGGATCAATGACACGTCGCATTGGTCGCTTGCCAATTGATGCATCCCCCGTCATGACTGAATGAACTGTAGAGCCTGCTAAAATTCCGAGCATTAAACGTGTAGTTGTACCAGAGTTACCTGTATACAACACCTCTGTAGGCTCCTGCCAGCTACTCATCCCTGGACTTTCTATCGTTACATTCGTTCCTTCCACCTCAATATTCACACCAAGCTTCTGGAAGCAATCAATGGTACTTAAACAATCTTCTCCAAGTAAAAAACCTTCTACTGTTGTTGTCCCAGTAGCAATGGAACCAAACATCACAGAACGATGAGAGACCGATTTATCGCCTGGAACAGTTAGTGATCCATGTAAAGTTGGCTTATTGTATTGTAAAACTTTTTCACTCATTAATTTTTCCCCTCCAATATGAAGACAGAAAGCGCCGTAAAGCCGACGCTTTCTTTTTCTATGAAATATACGTTTCAAAATTGGCACGTTTTTGAATACATGCTGCGGCACGTTCACGGTCATTTTCGCTTTGGAAACTAATGACCAAAATACCGAAAACATCCTCCCTTGACTCGACAATTCTTAAATTCGTAATACTTATTGCCTCATCAGCCAGCAAACCTGTTACCTCGGAAATGACACCTGGATAGTCTGGAACATCTACGTATAAATCAAACGCTGTATACATAGCTCCTGCGCTAATTGGTAATTCATCTCTCAGTTCTTTGGCAATAGAAAAATAGTCTTCTATATCCCGAGAAGTACCATTCGTCAGCAATTCCTTAATGCGGCCCATTTCTTTTTCCCAGCCTTCTAGCTGAGTCAGTAGCTCATCACGATTTTGCAAAGTGATATCTCGCCATAAAACCGGGTTGGAAGAAGCTATACGCGTGACATCACGGAAACCACCAGCGGCAAGGGAGCGAGTCATTGGATATTCCCCATTCTCTCCTCCTAATTGATGCACAAGAGAAGCTGCAATGACATGCGGGAAATGACTCACCACAGCTGTCATATGGTCATGCTCACTTGCAGAAACACTCACCACTTTTGCATGCGTGAATTTTAAGAGACTTTCCAGCTGTGCCATATGAACAATTTCTTCACCAGCAAGAGGTGTAAGCATATAGTATGCATTTTCAAAAAGATGCGCCTTTGCAGCTAATACGCCACTTTTGTGTGAACCTGCCATTGGATGTCCACCAATAAACGTAATGCCAAGTTCACGTAATTCACCAGCTTTTTGCATAATTAATTTTTTTGTACTTCCTGTATCTGTTACAATGACTTTATTTTTTAATGGCCATGATTTTAATTGCTCCATCCATTCAAGCGTTGCATTAACTGGTGTACCGAAAATAATGATATCGACATCAGCTGCAATTGCCTGTGGATCGGTCACAGTGTCATGTACAATATTTAATGCTTGCGCATGCTCACGTGTTTGAGCATCCATGTCATAGCCAATAATCTTTGTATCTGGTGCCTTTTGTAAAGCAAGGGCGATGGAACCACCGATTAATCCTAGCCCGATAACGAGCACATTGCGTGTCATGCAAATACCCCTTGCTCTTTTAATACATTGTCAAGTTGAACTAGCAATGCTGTATTTTGGGCTTCGGTACCGATTGTGACACGGATAAATCCTGGTAATCCTAAAGCATTACCACTGCGCACAATAAAGCCCTTTTTCATAAGCTCTTGGAAAATGACATCACTATCAGCCTTTGTATCAAAGAAAATAAAGTTCGTATCAGATGGGAAGTATTTTAGATTATGTTTTTCACAGAATTCAACATATTGCTTTTTACCATTTTCATTTGCTTCACGACATGCTTCTATATATTCCTGATCGCTTAGTGCAATAGCAGCTACAGCTTGGCTTAAACTCGTATTATTAAATGGACCTCTGACCGGATCAAGCTTTTCAATGACAGTTGGCTGTCCAATTGCATAGCCAACTCGGAAGGATGCCAAACCATATGCTTTAGAGAATGTACGTAATAAAAGCACATTTGGATACTGATCGATGATTGGTAGAGTATCCTTATGTTCAGGATGTGTCACGTATTCAATGTACGCTTCATCTAGTACAACAAGTACATCATTGGGTACTTTGGCAAGGAAGGCACGTAAAGCCGTATCTGGAATTACTACGCCAGTAGGATTATTCGGACTACATACCCATACGACAGCTGTTTGATCATCAATTGCAGCCGCCATTGTATCTAGATCATGTGCCCCCTCCACACATGGGATTTTACGTATTTCAGCACCTTCAATTTCAGCATTATGCCAGTATTGGGAGAATGATAGGTCAGCCATAACGGTATTTACCCCTGGATACAACAATGCACGAGTAATAATAGCAATGATATCGTCAGAGCCATTACCAAACAGAAGCTGTGTCTCTTGAACACCTAGATGATTTGCAACAGCTGTACGTAAATTTTGTGCATAGCCATCTGGATAAAGAGCATGATTCACTGCATTATTTTGTAAATATGCTGTCACCTTAGGTGAACATCCAAATGGATTTTCATTAGATGCCAATTTAATAACTTCTTTTAAGCCATATTCACGTTGCACTTCGTCAATTGGTTTTCCTGGTTTATACGCTTGCATACCGTCCAATTGTTGTTTCCACTTCATCTAAAACATCTCCTCTACTTATTTAGCTTGTGCTAAATCTGGTCTTAATTTCACTGCATCATTGAGATACAAGTGCTTCACATCTTTTTGTGCTACCTCTACATTCGCATGAATTAATACTCGAATACATAATGGTAGTGCATTCGGCACATCCATTTCATGTGTACACATTACTGGGACATATTGCCAACCATCCATCAAGCGTACTGCACGAGCAGGAAATGCTGAAGTAATATCCGGCGTAGTAGAAATCAAAATGGAAGCAATATCATCTATTTCTACATTATTTGCTGACACAACCTCAAGCACTAATCTTGCTGTCTCATCCCATACAAGCTCTGGCTTGTCAGATTCAATTGTAATTGCCCCTCTTAGTCCACGAATCATACAAGCACCTCCGCTAATAACTGTCTATATTCGGCATCTACTTCTTTGCATTTTTCTAAATCAATTGCCCGCACAAAAGGTTTACCGATTTTTTCCAACAAAACAAATTGTAAAACGCCATACTCCGTTTTTTTATCTTTCATTAAATAGCTTGTTAATTGTTCGAATGTATAGTCATTAACAGCCTCAAAAGGATATCCATTTTTAACTGCAAATTGTAAAAACGCTTTGGTAAATGCACGATCTAGCTCCCCATAACGTTCACTCAATAATAAACAATACACAAGGCCAATCATGACAGCCTCACCATGAGCAACTTTGCCGTAGCCTGCAGCCGCTTCAATCGCATGTCCATATGTATGGCCCAAGTTTAAAAACTTTCGAACAGATTGCTCTGCTTCATCCTCAGCTACAATTTTTGCTTTAACCTCAATCCCTTTTTTTAACTGGCTCGCTAATTCCTGCTGATTAAAATGTATAACGGAATCTGCTGCCATTAATTCCTCTAACCATGCTGGATCAGAAATCATCGCATGTTTGATTAACTCAGCTGTTCCTGAGCGGATCTCGCGTACAGGTAGGGTTTCAGAGAAAACTGTATCGTAAATAACACCTTCTGGCTGATAAAATGCGCCAATCATATTCTTTCCTAATGGATGGTTAATAGCGGTCTTCCCACCTACTGCTGAATCATGCGCCAAAATAGTTGTTGGAATTTGAATAAATGGAACTCCACGCATATAGGTTGCTGCAACAAACCCCGTTAAATCTCCAACAGCCCCGCCACCAAAAGCAAAAATAAATGACTTCCGCGAGCATTTTTGCTCTAGTAAAAAAGTTTGAGCTGCAATATATTGCTCAAAGGTTTTGCATGCTTCGCCACCAGGCAAAATAAACACTTCAAAATCATATGGGAAATTTGCCTTGAAATAGGCTTCCTGTGCCTCCCATACATGAGCATCTGTAAAGACAAACAGTTTATCTGCTTTTTTTAGCTGAACCGCAAATGTTTGCATAGCTTCAGTTAGAAATCTATAGCCAAGTACAACCTCATAATGATGCGATTTTGTCGCAACTGGAACACGCATAAATCAGAACCCCTTCGTATATTGACGATGTTCATCAATTTGAGCTTTTAGTTGTGGTAATTGATCACTATGGAATTGCTCCAAAATAATATTCGCTATTTCCCAGGCAATAACATGCTCAGCTACTACTGATGCTGCTGGTACCGCACAGCTGTCAGAACGCTCAACACTCGCTTTAAAGGGCTCTTTTGTTTCGATATCCACACTTTGTAATGGTTTATATAATGTAGGAATTGGCTTCATTACACCGCGTACAACAATTGGCATACCAGTAGACATGCCACCCTCTAAGCCACCAAGTCGATTAGTTGCACGTGTATAGCCTTCTTCTTCAGTCCAAATAATTTCATCATGAACTTCTGAGCCTTTACGACGTGCCATCTCGAAACCAAGCCCAAACTCTACACCTTTAAATGCATTGATAGATAGCATTGCCGCAGCCAACTTAGCATCGAGCTTACGATCATAGTGTACATAAGACCCTACACCTGCTGGCATACCTTCCACAATGACTTCCACAACACCGCCGATAGAATCGCCAGCTTTTTTTGCTTCGTCAATCGCTTCTACCATCTTGGCAGAAGCTACAGAATCTATACAATAGCAAGGATCTGCTTCCACAATGGCACGAATTTCATCGACTGTTTTCCCTTCCACTAAGGATGTATCAGCCTTAATTCCAACAATCTCCGTAACATGTGCGACAATGGAAATACCTAATTCATTTAATAAAGTCTTCGCCACTGAGCCAACCGCTACACGTACAGTTGTTTCACGAGCTGAAGAACGCTCTAATACATTTCGTAAATCACGGTGTCCGTATTTCATGCCTCCAACTAAATCCGCATGGCCTGGACGAGGTCGTGAAATTTGACGTTTGATGTCCTCAGGATTCACATCTTCTGCTAATGGCTCAGCACCCATAATTTTCGTCCAATGCTTCCAGTCATCATTGGTTACAACTAGTGCGACAGGTGATCCAAGTGTTTGTCCATGACGAACACCTGCGACAATCTCTACTGTATCTGTTTCGATTTGCATGCGTCGTCCACGTCCATGACCTCCTTGACGTCGTTTTAAATCGTGATTAATTTTTTCTGCTGTAATGGGTAAGAGTGACGGTAAACCTTCAATAATAGTTGTTAGTTGGGGGCCGTGTGACTCACCCGCTGTTAAGTAACGCATAAACGCTTTCTCCCTTCAACTCGCTAAAGTATGTATTTTTCACTATAACATATATTCTTTAAAAAAACAGTCCTTTTGCAAATGTCTTTTAAGTTCATCCTATTTACATAACCTAAATGCGAATATTCTGAACGACTTGCATAAAACCTTACTACACTACTGAAGTGAAGTGCTAAAATTTATAAAAAATACGCCTTTGCTTAGGATAAGCGAAAAGCGTACGAATTATCTATGTTAATGCTTTAGTTACTATATGTACATGATGAAACCAGTCATTTGTACAAAGCTTTTCATTCATATTATTAACTGTTTTTTCGATAGAAGAATGTGTCCTCTACTTCAAATTCGTAACGAGATGGATTAAAAATTTGCTCTGTCGATCCTACAAATAGTATGCCATCCTTGCGTAAGGCTTTACTAAAATCGTTATAAATTTGATCTTTGGCTTCTTCCGTGAAATAGATCATTACATTGCGGCAAACTATTAAATCATAATTGCTATCATAGGTATCATTAAGCAAATTTTGTTTTTTAAAGGTTACACAACGCTTAATCTCATCCTTCACGCGGTAGAAGGAGCCCTCTTGTTCAAAACATTTAGCTTTAATGTCATTTGGCACTTCTGCTAAAGAACGTTCTGGATAGACACCTAATTTTGCTTTTTGAATGACATTTTCATCTAAATCAGTAGCAATAATTTGAATTTGAGATAAAGGCACTAATTGAGATAAGACCATTACTAATGAATATGGCTCTTCTCCTGTTGAACAAGCAGCACTCCAAATTTTTAAACGCTTATTTGTTTGTAATAGCTTAGGTAATATTTTCTTTTGCAATACGTCCCAACGCTTTCCATTACGATAAAATTCAGAAACATTAATCGTCATACGATCTAAAAACTCATTCATTAAATCACGATCTTGTTCAAGTGCCTTTAGAAAGTCAACAAAATTTCGATAACCTTTTTTTTCATAAAGTGAGGTTAATCGTCTTTTCATTTGCGCTTCTTTATATAACGCTAAATCTATTCCTGTTTTGCGCTTGATACCTTCTATAAACTGTTCATAATCAGACATATGGTCATCTTCCCCTCTAGCGTCGTAGTTCCATTATAGCGGAAAAGAGACAATCCTGAAATAGTCTTTCTCATGTATACACATCTACTTGCTTGAGTTTTGTTTTTCCTCTAATAGTAGCACCTTTGACTGTTCTAATTCAAGGCGCATTTTTTCCGTTTCAATCGTATAAGTTTCTAATCGAAGTTTTTCTAATTCCACTTCTTTTTCGATAGCCTTTAATTTAATTTTTTGCTGTCTCGTACGGGAATCTGTAAAAATCCCAGCTAAAGAAATAATAACCCCACCAATAATTGCTACAATGGCAATTGACAATACGATCACATCCTTTCGTTACTAAAATTATACGGCAAAATGGAAAAAATAGTTTCACTTTTCAGGAATTTATTTCAATTAAAAAATGAAGGTAGTTTTTCACTACCCTCATCCTAGCAAATTAACTAAACTTGTACACGGTAATCTTTTAAATCTTCTCGTAATTTCGCCTTCAAAAATTTACCTACAGATGTTTTTGGTACCTCCTGAATGAAAACTATATCATCTGGTATCCATGTTTTATGGAATTGCGTTTGTAAATTTTCGATGAGCTCCTCTTTAGAAATGGAATCCTTGTATTCTGGCTTTGGCACTACACACGCCAGAGGACGTTCCAGCCATTTTTCATGTGGGATGGCAATCACAGCGGCTTCAAAGACTTTTGGATGGGACATCAAGGCATTTTCTAACTCAACTGACGAAATCCATTCTCCACCACTCTTAATTAAATCTTTTGTACGATCGGTAATTTTTATATAGCCATCCGGCGTCATTACCGCGATATCACCTGTATAAAGCCAACCATCTTTAAAGGCTTCTTCTGTACGCTCATCTTGATAGTACTCATTTGCGATCCATGGACCTCGTATCGTTAGTTCACCCATCGTTTCACCATCCCATGGCACCTCGCCATTTTCATTAACAACACGGGTTTCAAGAAGGGGCATTGTCATCCCTTGAGTAATGCGAACATGCATTTTTTCATCAGCCGTGTAGTCCTGCATATGGGTTAAATACGTGGATAAGCTTACAAGCGGAGAGGTCTCAGTCATCCCATACCCAGTCATATAAGGAATCTTCAGCTCCTCCTCGAAGCCCTTTACAAGACCAATAGGTGAGGCAGATCCGCCACAAACTATTAATCGCATTGACGATAGGTCACGGGGGTGTAGACGTTGCTCCTGTAAAACACCGAGCCAAATAGTAGGTACACCTGCCGTCAAGGTTACTTTGTACACGTCAAAAAGCTCAAGTAAAAGCTGAGGCGTAAACATAGGACCTGGTAATACCTGAGTGGCACCAAAGGCTACACTAGCAAAAGGGAAGCCCCATGCATTGGCATGAAACATTGGTACAACAGGTAGCACAACATCCGACTCACAAATAGCAATACTATCTGCAAGTCCAGCGGTTAAACTGTGAAGGACGATACTGCGATGTGTATAAACTACTCCCTTTGGCATACCAGTCGTTGCACTCGTATAGCACATACCAGCAGGTGTATTTTCATCTAAATCTTCTGGAAAAGTGAAATGCTCATCGGCATCTGCAATTAGTGCCTCATAGGACAAAGCATTTGGAATGGGGAAAGATTCTAGTGCCACAGCATCTCCCATAATGATAATGTGTTTAACCGTTTTTAATTGTGAAACAAATGGTGCGATAAGAGGGACTAAATTGTCGTCAATTAATAATATTTCATCCTCCGCATGATTAATGACATAGACAATATGCTCAGGAGCTAATCGAATATTGATCATATGCAGAACCGCTCCTGCACATGGTACAGCAAAATAGGCTTCCAAATGACGATGATGATTCCAAGCAAATGTCCCAACCTTTGTGCCCTGCTGCATACCTAATTTTGTTAGGGCATCTGCTAATTGACGAGTTCGTTTGACATATTCTATATACGTAAATTCATGAATAGTTGTAGCGCTTGTTCGCGAATATATTTTCTTTGACTGAAAAAATCGTTCTGCTCGATTCAAAAAACTTGTTAATAATAAAGGCGTATCCATCATATGCATTTTACCGCTCCCCTTCGCTGACAAATTTCCGAAACAACCGAGGCTAACTGCTGCTACAATAAAAAGATTTACTTAGGCTGCATACGAATGGCTCCATCCAAACGAATGACCTCACCATTTAACAAACCATTTTGGATAATGCTTTCAACAAGAAGTGCATATTCGGATGGCTTGCCAAGTCGTTTGGGGAATGGCGTCATTTGTGCAAGAGCTGTCCTTGCAGGGTCTGGTAAAGACGCAAACATTGGTGTTTCAATTAAACCAGGTGCAATAGTCATCACACGAACACCAAACTCTGCAAGCTCGCGTGCAATTGGTAGTGTCATAGCTGCTACGCCACCTTTAGATGCACTATAGGCAGCCTGTCCAATTTGACCGTCAAATGCTGCTACAGACGCCGTATTAATAATAACGCCGCGCTGTCCATCCTCGTTTGGCTCATTACGCTGCATTTTCTCAGCTACTAGACGGATGACATTGAATGTACCGATTAAATTAACCGATATTATTTTTTCAAATAAACTAAGTGCATGAATCCCACGCTTGGAAATTACTTTGCTCGCATCTGCAATTCCTGCACAGTTCACCGCTACATTAATATGGTCAAATGCTGCTATGGCTTGCTCAAGACCTGTTGCTACATCTTCCTCTTTCGTAACATCTACTCGCACATAGATTGCCTTTTCCCCTAATTCCTCTACTAGAGCTTGTCCACGTTCATCATTCACATCAAAGATGATGGATTTGCCACCTTGTTCGACGATGTGACGAACAGTCGCCTCTCCTAAACCAGATGCCCCACCTGTTACTACTGCAACTACTTCATGCTTCCTCATTGCACATACCCCCCTTTACATTTTTTCAATAATCGTAGCATTAGCCATCCCCATACCTTCACAAATAGCTAGTAAGCCGTACCGGTAATTTTCTCGTTGCATTCGATAGAGCAAAGTCGTTAACAATTTTGTTCCGGTAGCACCTAATGGATGTCCTAGTGCAATTGCTCCGCCATCTGGATTGAGCTTCTTTGGGTCCCCACCAATTTCCTGCAACCATACAAGTGGCACAGGTGCAAAGGCTTCATTGACCTCATAGGTGTCAATATCCTCTATGTTCAAGCCAGATCGTTCTAACGCCTTTCGAGTTGCTTCGATTGGTCCCGTTAACATTAATGTCGGGTCAGAACCTACAACAACTCTTGTCAAAATTTTAGCGAGTGGCTGAATACCAAGTTCCTGCGCTTTATCCAATGCCATAACTACTACTGCTGATGCCCCATCACTCATCTGACTAGCATTACCAGCCGTAATGACGCCATCCTCTTGAAAAACAGTTTTTAAACCATTTAAAATGTCAACGGTAGTTCCAGCACGAGGTCCCTCATCCTTAACAACTGTTGCTACAGTGCCATCTTCTTGAATGACTTCAATAGGTAGAATTTCATCTTTGAAAGACCCTGCTTCAAGGGCTGCTAGTGCTCGTAGATGACTCTCATAGGCATAACTATTGAGCTGCTCTTTTGATAAGGACCATTTTTCGGCTATTTTCTCTGCTGATAGTCCTTGATGAATAATATTAAAATTTTCCTGTAAGCGATTACCTAAATGAGCATTTTTCATGTTAGTCCCCATAGACACCCTAGACATACTTTCCACACCGCCAGCAATTACTATATCCATATCACCGGCTAATATAGCTTGTGCAGCGAAATGCACCGCTTGCTGGCTAGAACCACATTGACGATCAATGGTCACACCTGGCACACAATCGGGAAATCCAGCCATTAACAGGGCTGTCCTCGCAATATTCCCCCCCTGCTCTGCAGTCTGCGTCACACAGCCTAAAATGACATCATCCACTTGTTCCTTATTTATGCCTGCCCGTTTTACAGCCTCCTGCAACACATCAGCAGCCATATCATCTGCTCGAACATGACTTAATACACCCTTACTTCGCCCCACAGCCGTTCGCACAGCCGCAACAATCACCACTTCTCTCATCTCCATTGCCCCTTTTCGTCGTCATCCTTCACAGTTTATTGACAAGACTATTAATATATTCCTAACTTAATTATCAGAATATTATAGCATTTATTGTACATGAATAAGAAGTTTTTAACAATTCTATATGGTTCTAAAAATAGATGATTCACTAAGTTGACTGGCCCATCTAAATAACCACAATCCTACTAACCATCTCCATTTTTTAAGCAAAAAAAAGCAACCTCAATTATATTGAGATTGCCTAATCTATTCGCAAATTAAACTAAATCTTCACCGAAGAATAAAGCGATTTCGCGCTCTGCAGAAGCAAGAGAGTCAGAACCGTGGATGATGTTGTGAGAAACAGTTGTTGCGTAGTCACCACGGATTGTACCTGGGTTAGATTCCTCAGGTTTTGTTGCACCCATCATTGTACGAGCAAGTTTAATTACATTTTCGCCTTCCCATACCATAGCGAATACAGGACCAGAAGTGATGAAATCAACTAGTTCACCAAAGAATGGACGCTCAGCATGTTCAGCATAGTGCTTTTCTGCTAAATCTTTTGAAATTACCATTAATTTAGCACCTTTCATTACAAAACCGCGACGCTCGAAACGATCAACGATATCTCCAACTACTTGTCGTTCAACGCCATCTGGCTTAACCATTAAAAAAGTTTGTTCAATTGCCATGTTTAAAACACTCCTTAAATTCTTCTAACAGGTTTTACACCTACCGATAAATATTAACAAAAAAAGAGGCTTTGTACAACAAAAAGCTAGAATTTGCGCTTACCCATAAACAATGCGACATCACGTAGCTTTTTCTTTACGGGATGTTTTGGCAAAGCATCTATTTCTTGTAAAGCCTTTTTTAAATATTTATCACTCATACGATTAGCTTGCTCAATTGCATGAGATTTACGCACATACTGCAACATATTTTGACGTTCGGCTTCTGTTAACGTACCAGCAAATACTTTTACCAAGTATGGTTGCATCTCCGGATCATCCTTTAACAAGAGAATCGGTAAGGTAATATTTCCTTGTAATAAATCACTACCTGCTGGCTTTCCTAGCTCCTTATCTGTTGCCATAATATCTAACACATCGTCGATAATTTGGAAGCTCATGCCTACAAAGTAGCCGAAGCGTTTTAAATGACGTACAGTTTTAGCATCCACGCCTGCTGCAACAGCCCCTAACTCACAACTAGAAGAAATAAGTAAAGCTGTTTTGCGTTTAATTCTTCTAAAATAATCCTTTAAACCTTGATCAAGTCTAAATTTATCTTCAATTTGAATAACTTCACCGTTACAAATCTCAACCATGGTACGTGCTAAAATTTGATGAACTAGTGGGTCTTCTAATTTTGTAATATATTCGAGAGCACGTGCAAAAATAAAATCGCCCGTGTACATTGCTACTCGGTTATTCCATTGCGCTTTGACAGTTGGGCGTCCTCTTCGCATATTGGAATCATCAATAACATCATCATGGACAAGTGATGCCATATGAATGAGCTCTAAAGGTACTGCAACATCCTTCATCTTCTCAATGTCATATTCACCAAATTTTGCACCTAGTAATACAAAAATTGGTCGTATACGTTTGCCACCAGCTTGTAATAAATGGAGAGAAGCATCGTTGATCAAATATGAAGATGAGTCCACCGCATTTTCTAACTCTCGTTCAATGATATCGATATCTGATTTCAAATCGGAATAGAGTAGTTTTAACTTCATCTTTTCCACGTGTGAAAACCTTCCCCCATTAACGTATCTTTTTAAAGCCTATATGCATTGCCGCAGCACCGCCACTGTATGCTTTGTACGTTACTTTTTCTAATCCTGCCTTCTCAAACAATGCCGCTAACTTTTTCATACCTGGGAAATCATTCGCAGATTCTTGAAGCCAAGAATACTCCTTGTAACTTTTCGCAAATATTTTACCAAATATCGGCATTATATATTTAAAATAAAAACGGAATAATTGACGGTAACCAGGAATTTCAGATTGAGATGTTTCTAAACAAACAACCATTCCACCTGGTTTTACGACACGGTGCATTTCCTTTAAGACTTGCAAATAATCTGGTACATTGCGTAGACCAAAGCCAATTGTCACATAATCAAACGTATCATCTGGAAAAGGTAATTCCATAGCATTTCCATGAATCAGTTCAATTTGCGGATATGATTGTACTTTTTTTTCGCCAACTTTAAGCATGTTTTGACTAAAGTCCAGTCCTTTTACTTCTCCACTTTCTCCAACTGCCTCAGCCAATGCGATCGTCCAATCTGCCGTACCACAGCAAACATCCAATGCCTTTGATCCAGGTTTGACAGCCATGTGTTTCATCGTATCGTTACGCCAACCAATATGCATTTGGAAACTAATAACACCGTTCATTTTGTCATAATTATCCGAGATACTCTCAAATACTTCATGAACGTGCTCTGCTTTCGTTTTAGCCATTTTGAAAAACCTCTCTTATCCGTTAGTAGAAGCAATAGAAGCCTCTACATGTGCATGTAAAGCTCGTTTCACATCACTTTGTAAAAATGATGCACTCTCCACCATCTTCGACAGCTCTATTTTTAAATGCACTATTTTTTCTTTGATGACGCTATTAAAAGTAGTACCCTGACGTTGAACACTTTCTTCAAGTGCCTTACCTATTAAGGACGTTTGTCCACGTTGATAAGCTGCCATTTCTTTTTCTAAACGTAAGATCAATAAACTTTTTTCCATCAACGGTATATATTCACTAAAGGAATAAAGCTCGAAAAATTGAGCAATTAATCCTGATTCAATATTACACATCGAAGCATACCATTGCTCGATTGTTCTTTGTTCGGTCTCATACACCTTTATCTGGTTTTCACATCGTGTCACAATTCCCTGTGACAAATTTCGTATCAATGCGACATTTCCAGACATCGCTAATATTTCGTAATAACGACCACTATAAAAATCCCCAGCTAATACTGTAAGCTGCTGTTCTTTAGAAGTAGCATCTAATTCTTTTATGTGATCGTGTGCCGCCAATGCCGCATACACAATGCCAACAGTAATGGCAGCCTCTTGTTGCTCTTGTTGCCACTCTTCACCATTCAAAAACGGGACTAACAAATAAAACAATTGATTTTCATCTAGCACAGGCTTTCCTGTGTATTTTTGCAAAGTTCTATGACGAACATCCATGAAAATCTCTGTTTTTAACTGGGCAATTGAATTTTGAATGTATGTTGCATTCATAGACCTTACTCCATTTCACTTTCAAATACGTTAATCCTATAAGGCTTAACGTTTGCTTACTGAGTCATTATAGCATACGCAACGATGCGGAATAAAAAAATTTTGCTTTTTTCAAGAGGATAGGCAGTAGAGCTTTCCCATGAAAAGGGAATGCTACTGCCCATATAATTAGTTTTCACATCTCACTCTTTTATATGTGCCTAAATGGCACGGGATAAAAACTATTATGAAACCATATCTTGTCTATATCTTATTTTTTTGCTTCGCTATGGATCACACCATGTGCTGTATGAATCTGTGCTTTCCCTCGAATCTTCATCGCAGAAGTGTGTTCTGTAAATTGAGCAATCATAACTTCGCCGGCATCTAATTTTTCAGAATGATGGAACTTTGTATCTGTTCCACGCGTTAAACCAATAACATGTACACCATCTTCTTCAGCTTGAATAACAATATAATCTTGTGACATTCTTGTACACTCCTTAAATCCGACAAATTCTTAGTTCATCATAACATAATTAGACAAGCAATTTAAGACATTTGAATAAATGATAGAACTTCTCTACGCTTTACTTCATCATGCTCATAAACACCACGTGCTACAGATGTTACTGTCTTAGAGCCTGGTTTTTTCAGTCCTCGCATAGTCATACACATGTGCTCAGCCTCAATCACCACATAAACTCCTTTTGGTGCTAGCATTTCCATAATGGTATCAGCGACTGAAGATGTGATACGTTCTTGCAACTGTGGTCGGCGAGCAATTGTTTCTACTGCACGACCTAATTTGCTTAGTCCTGCAACAATGCCGTCATTCGGTATGTAAGCGACATGTGCTTTTCCATAGAACGGAACTAGATGATGCTCACACATCGAATAAAAAGGAATATCTTTGACAAGAACCAATTCTTCATGATCCTCGTGGAACACTGTTCTAAAATAGTCTTTGGCATCTTCATGTAAGCCACTAAACATCTCAGCATACATTTTTGCAACACGCTTTGGTGTATCTAATAAACCTTCTCGATTTACGTCTTCACCTACCGCCTCTAAAATCATTTTTACTGCTTCTTCTATTTTTAATAAATCTATATTCGACATTCAATAAACCTCCTGCGTATCAAAACATTACACATTTCCCTATGCATCGTAGCACATCCAAAAGGTAAGCGCAAAATGACTTACTTGTTTCACAAAAAATTTGCTGCAAGTTAGCAAATCTAGCTTTTATTATAATTATGTATAGTCAACTTGAAGTTAAAAAGAGCAGTCTCCATGTTCGTTAACATGAAGACTGCTCTATGTAACTACTAGACGTGTATTATTTTACAGCGTCTTTAAGTGCTTTACCTGGTTTGAAAGCAGGCACCTTGCTAGCAGCGATTTCGATTTCTTTACCAGTTTGTGGGTTACGACCTTTACGAGCCGCACGTTCACGTACTTCGAAGTTACCAAAACCAATTAATTGTACTTTGTCACCCTTTGCAAGAGCATCTTGAATTGTATCAAATACAGCTTCAACTGCTTTAGAAGCGTCTTTTTTAGAAAGACCTGCAGCTTCAGCAACAGAGTTTACTAATTCTGTTTTATTCACACCATTCACCTCCTCTCAAAGGGTCATGAACCAATTCTGTAAAAAGAGTAACACATAGAAAACCGCTACGCAACTGTATTCATTCATGATTATAACCAAAAAATCAGTTTTTCACCCAAAAAATCAAAAAAAAGGACTTTTCGCATAAAAACGAAAAGTCCTTTTCCTATTTTTTACACTTCTTTTTATTTTTTATCACTATAAAATAAATGTTACTAACCCTCGATCACCTTCGTTTACCATACGTTCGATCGTTTGACGCATCCGTTTTTTGGCTGTATTTGGAACTGCATCCATTTTATATCTAATGCCTTCTTTTAATACTTCATGTAATGGTGTTCCAAAAAGTTGTGTATTCCATAGAGCATCACGGTCATGTAAATAAGCATGGTTCAAATCTTTTAAAAGTTGCTGACTATGGAACTCAGAGCCGATTAACGGGGCAAATTCTGAATCCATATCGACACGAATAATGTGATAAGATGGCGCCTTCGCTTTCATTCGCACACCAAAGAAATTATTTTGCTTAATTAATTCTGGGGCTGTTGGCTCAAATTCCTGCATCATTGGTAATGTAACACCATAGCCTGTCGTATCCGCATCATGAATGGCACTTTTAAAGCGTTTTTGAGCTTCTTTTGCCTCCGCTGCTTCTTTAATAAACAGTAGCCAATCCTTTTTTGTTTCAATCGGTTCTTCTAACCACTCATTACAAACCGATTTATATAGTTCACCCTGTAAGGACACACGAATTACAGCTGTGCCAATACCGGCATCTACATGGACTACTTCACTTTGATCTATAAAATCAATAGCTTTAAAAGCATCAGATGCTTGTTGCACATCCCTAATTTTCATAACAGAAGAAAGCACTTCTTCCATGGAATCAATCAATGCAACATTTAATGGATGTGAGGCATCTAGTACGTCTAACCAATCTGGCTTCTCCACCTCTATCGTACGGATTGGGAATTCAAATAACGCCTCTTGTAATATATACTGAATATCAGTTTCTCTCATTTGATCAATTGAAATGGCGATAACAGGAACATTATAACGTTCAAACAACTCATTGCGCAGTTGAACAGTTTCTTCTCTAGCTGGCATTTGGCAATTAAGTAAAATGACAAAAGGCTTGCCAATATCCTTTAATTGCTCAACAATCTCTTCTTCTGCCCTCTCTGCAGCTCGACGACTAATACCATTAACCGTTCCATCAGTTGTCACTACAATTCCAATATTCGCATGATCACGAATTACTTTATCCGTACCTATTTTCGCTGCTTCCTGAAACGGAATAGGCTCTGTATGCCAAGGAGTATGAACAAATTTTGGTCCATTTTCATCTTCATAGCCTTTTGTTCCTTCGATAATGTAACCCACACAATCTGCCAATCGAATTTGAAATGGCATTTCATCGTCACCGACCACAATACGGGTTGCTTGAGCAGGCACAAACTTCGGCTCAGCAGTCATAATGACTGGCCCCGGAGAACTTTGTGGCAACTCATCCTGTGCTCGCATTCTTTCTGTTTCATCCACAATGTTTGGTAACACGACGGATTCCATTACCTTTTTTACAAATGTTGATTTACCTACACGTACTGGACCGACAACACCAATATAAACATCGCCATTTGTTCGCTCTGCAATTTCTCTAAATACTGCTTCACTCAAGGTTTCTGCCTCCTTTATCTACGCTTTTTCACTATATGCGAGCTTGTAGACAAATATGAAAAAGCCCCTCACAAATGTAAGGAGCTTGTTGATTATTCTTCTTTTTTCTTGGCGGCTTCTGCCTCTTGTTTTTGTCGTTCTTGAGCCTTCTTGGCATCTGCCTTATAAGTGTCCATATCATAAACCGGCTCACCCTTCTCGTCCACTGTATACGGAACAGAGTAAGCAGGTACTACAGGAAATTTATCGACAAGTAATTGGCGAATATCATCGCCCGGTTTGACATCCGGCTTGTCTTCTTTTAGAAGTTGTCCTAAATCAATGGAATAATCTACATGTAATTCACCGTCACCAGTCATAAAGAGCGGTAATTCGACGCCTGAATAGGGACTTTTCACAGTAACCTCTGTTTTATAGCCTAAATCCTTATAATTAATTTGGTACACATTATCTGATGTTGAGCCTGTTATTGGTAAATATTGTGTAGATAGTTTCCGAATTCCTATTTCGCGAATACGCTCTGCAGCATTTAAATCTACTAGTTTAACGGTCGCTTCATGCTCAGGATCCCAAATAATATACTGATATATACCGCCTTTTTCATAGGCGTTTCCAGGGATCGTCGACAAATACTTCGGCATAAGCTTTTCAAAATCAATTAAATACTTGATATATAAATCTGTATCTAATTCGCTATTTTTAATGGGCACTAGCCCACCAGTTGCTTCACGGTATTCATTAACAGCACGCTGAACAGCTGCTAGTTGGTCTACATCAGGCGTAACCTTCGCCCTTTTCTCGTCTTCTGGGTACGCACACCCGACTAACAATATGGCGGTTGCAATTACCACCAGAAAAGTACTTAGTTTTTTCATGTTACTAACACCTCGTTATTTATTATGCTGGCCATGTGGCAACTATAAGTACCATTAAAAATGTGCCAAGTCCAAACAGTATGTATGCACATAAATTTACGATTGTTCGTAAAAATACATTTGAAATCTTGTTACGAGCTAAATAAATTAAGCCGACTGATATTATCATAAAGCCTATACAATAAAACGATACCCACATTACATCTAAAGCAGGCATATGAGCTAACGGGCCCATTTCCAATAACCACCTTTCTTTCTATGTCAAGACACAATCAAAGTATATTATACTATGTGCCTTTGTTAAAAAGAAATAGTTGTCCCATAACTATCAAGAAATGGACAACCTTTTAAAATGCTTTAACTATTCAACTGATAGCACATAATAAGGTGTCTCAGTAGATTCACCGAGACACCCTATTTATGTCCGTTTCATGACAAATTTAATCATAAAAATAATATTAATGCTTCATCTCGTCAATTTCACGTTTTTTCATGCGCATCATAAGTGCATCAACTGCCACTTTCGGCTCTACTTCGTTAAAGAGTACACTATAGAGCTCTGTGGAAATAGGCATTGCCACACCATACTTTTCTGCTAATTGATAGGCAGCCTTTGTAGTACGCACACCCTCTACAACCATCCCCATCTGATCAAGAACCTCTTGTAACTTCATACCCTGTCCTAGCATATTACCAGCTCGCCAGTTTCTTGAGTGCACGCTTGTACACGTTACAATCAAATCACCCATGCCTGTAAGACCCGAGAACGTAAATGGATTACCACCCATTTTTACACCTAAACGAGTAATCTCCGCAAGTCCTCGCGTAATTAATGCGGCTTTCGCATTATCCCCATAATTCAAGCCATCTGTAATGCCTGCAGCTAAAGCGATAACATTTTTCAGTGCCCCACCAATTTCTACACCGATCACATCGTCATTTGTATAAACACGGAAAAATTGGTTCATAAATAAATCCTGTACTTTTTCAGCAGCATCTATGTCCGCACATGCAGCTGTAACCGTTGTAGGATGATGAAGAACTACTTCCTCAGCATGACTTGGCCCTGAAAGCACTACAATTTCATCCACTTTTTCAGCAGGTAAGCTCTCTGCTAATATTTCAGAAATTCGCTTTAGAGAATCAGGCTCAATTCCTTTTGAAACATGTACAAATAAAACTTTTTTAGTTAATTCAGCCGTCAATTTTTCGCAAACTTCACGAATTGCTTTTGTCGGCACAGCCACAACGATTGTTTCAGCATGTGTTGCTGCCTTTGCAATATCACTCGTAGCATGTAAATTTGTTGGCAATACCGTTTCAGGTAAATATTTTTTATTGGTATGCATACGGTTGATTTCTTCTGCCTGTTCAGCTCGATGTGTCCATACAAGCGTATCATGACCATTTTCCGCCAGTACCATTGCCAGCGCAGACCCCCAAGAGCCTGCCCCTAACACACAAACTTTTTCCATAAAAAAATCCTCCCTTTATGTGGGTTGTCTACACTACTTTCTTTTCTTGTAAAAAGACGCCACCCAACAATTGTGTCGGGTTGGCGTATTGTATGTGTATAACTTTAACTTTAAGCACGAGCACGTGTAATTAAACGAATCGGCGTTCCTTCAAAGTCGAATGTTTCACGAATACGATTTTCTAAGAAACGTTCATAAGAGAAGTGCATAAGCTCTGGTTCATTGACAAATACCACAAACGTTGGTGGCTTAATCGCAACCTGCGTAGCGTAGTAAATACGTAAACGGCGACCTTTATCGGTTGGCGCAGGATTACGTGCTACTGAATCTTCTATGACTTCATTTAAAATAGAAGATTGAATACGCATCGCATGATTCTCACTAACACGTTGGATAATCGGTAAAATCTGATGAACACGCTGTTTCGTATTAGCCGAAACGAAAATAATCGGTGCATAGTCTAAAAATAGGAAATGCTCACGAATTTGCTGCGTAAAAACATTCATAGTTTTTTCGTCTTTCTCGATAGCATCCCATTTATTGACAACAATCACAACAGCTTTTCCCGCTTCATGCGCATACCCAGCAATTTTCTTATCTTGCTCCTGAATACCTTCTTCCGCATTCAGTACCACTAACACAACGTCTGAACGTTCAATCGCACGTAACGCACGCAAAACAGAATATTTTTCGGTTGTTTCATAAATTTTCCCTTTTTTACGCATACCGGCAGTATCAATAATGACATATTCCTGATCTTCATATGCATACGGTGTGTCAATTGCATCGCGTGTCGTACCCGCAATATCACTAACAATTACTCGATCTTGACCTAAGAAAGCATTCACTAAAGATGATTTCCCCACATTCGGACGACCGATTAATGAGAATTTAATTACATCATCTCCGTACTGCTCTTCATCTTCTTTCGGGAAATGTTTCGCACATTCGTCTAATAAATCCCCTAAACCTAAGCCGTGAGAGCCAGAAATTGGCCAAGGCTCACCGAAGCCCAATGCATAAAAATCATAAATCATTTCACGCATATCAGGATTATCGATTTTATTGACTGCTAGTACAACAGGTTTCTTAGTTTTGTATAAAATTTTAGCTACTTGCTCATCGGCTGCCGTTACCCCTTCACGACCATTTGTCATAAAAATAATAACGTCTGCTTCATCAATGGCGATTTCAGCTTGTTGACGAATTTGCTCTAAAAACGGCTCGTCCCCAATTTCAATCCCACCTGTATCAATAATATTAAAATCGTGTGTTAACCACTCTGCCGAACTATAAATACGATCACGTGTTACGCCTGGGATATCTTCCACAATAGACACACGCTCTCCAACGATACGGTTAAAAATCGTCGACTTACCTACGTTCGGACGACCTACGATGGCTACTACTGGTTTCGTCATCTGTACTTCATCCTTCCAACTTCTTGTCTTTCGCTATTATACACGAAAAATGCCATTATATCATATCATATCCATAAAGTAGAACGCTATGTATGGCTTTACCAAACCAAACGATTTATTTTCGCGGTTTTATGCTGTATTTTGAAAGCGTGAGGCGAGGATTTTTTGAGGGTAAATCGGTTGCTTTTTGAATTCAATTAATTGGAAGGTTCTTTTCGTTACTTTGAGGGTTTAACTGCTATTACTAGAGTTGTATCCGTCACTTTGTAGGTTTCCTCCCACTTCAATGCTTTTATCCATCTCTTTGCAAATCCTATCTCATCACTCCAACAAAAAAAAGCAAGGATACAATCTTGTATCCTCGCGTTCTTCTTATTTAAAGTTTTTTAATTGATCGCCAATTACGTCTCCGAATGAGAAGCCTGTGTTTTCTTCAGGTAATTCGTAGTCGATCACTTCTTCTGCTTCTGGATTTTCGAGCAATTCTTTAATGCTTAGTGCTAATCGGCCGTCTTCAGCATTGACATCAAGGACTTTTACTTGTACTTCTTGTCCTTCTTTTAATGCTTCATGTGGTGTATTGATATGTTTGTGAGCGATTTGCGAAATGTGCACTAATCCTTCAACACCTGGGAAAACTTCCACAAATGCGCCGAAAGATGTAAGACGCTTCACTTTACCGTCTAGAATAGCACCTTTAGCTGCACGTTCTTCGATATTCGACCAAGGTCCAGGGATCGTTTCTTTGATAGATAATGAAATGCGTTCATTTTCTGGATCAACAGATAGAACTTTTACAGTTACACCTTGTCCTTCTGATAAAACCTCACTCACATCGCTCACATGCTCATGAGACACTTGTGAAATGTGGACAAGACCATCGATACCACCAAGGTCAATAAATGCTCCAAATGATGCCAAACGCTGTACTTTACCATCTAAAACATCGCCAGCCTTGATTTGATTAATAACGTTTTGCTTTTGTGAAGCTTTTTCTGATTCAACTACTGCGCGATGAGATAAGATTAGGCGATTCTTTTCTTTATCAAGCTCAACAATTTTAAAGCTTAATGTTTTGCCTTTATAACCCTCAAAATCATCGACAAAGTAGTCTTCTACAAGTGATGCTGGTACAAAGCCACGTACACCTAAATCTACGACAAGACCACCTTTAACAATATCCTTCACTTCCGCTTCGAAAATTTCTCCTGCGGCAAATTGTTGCTCAAGTGTATCCCATGCTTTTAAAGCATCCACTTTACGTTTTGATAGGACAAAATTTTCTTCCTCAACCTTTGTAATCATCAAATCTAACTCATCCCCAACAGAGATGACATCAGAAGCTTTCTCAATGTGCAAGCTTGATAATTCACTGATTGGGACAATACCATCAAATGGTGCACCTGGAATTGATACAGATACTGCTTTTTCATCAACTTGTTCTGCAATACCTTTGACGATATCACCCTCGTTAAACGTTTGTTCTGCATAGTTCATTTCTTCAGACATATGTAACCCTCCTTCGCATCTTCCCTTACTATTTTATTCGATATTGAAGACAAAGACAAAAATAAATCCTTTAAATTCGAAAAATGTCTGAAATTTTTGGATTTATAGCATTTTTTCTTCTGCTAATTTTAAAATAGCTTGTACTGCATCTTCGATAGACAATGCTGTCGTATCTAAAAATACGGCATCTTCTGCTTGGATAAGTGGTGATGCTTCACGCTCACTATCTTTTTTATCACGTAGTGCAATTTCTTCCTGAAGTTTTTCAAGTGAAGAGTCGATTCCTCTTTTTTGATTATCTATAAATCGTCTTCTTGCGCGTTCCTCTACCGTTGCAGACATAAAAATCTTTAGCTCTGCATCTTTCAATACATGTGTAGCAATATCGCGGCCATCCATAACGACGCCACCATTTGCTGCCAGTTTTTGTTGTTGAGCTACTAATAACTCACGAACCTTTGCATGGGCAGCTACTTGAGAAACCGATGATGTGACTTCATTTGATCGAATATCAGCTGATACATTGTGACCATCTAAAAAGACAAGCTGCCCCTGTGGAGATGGCTTTAAATCAATGGTACTTGCTGCTAACATCTCAGCTAATTTTGCTTCATCATCTAAATGTATGTTTTGTTGCATCGCTTTATACGTAACTGCTCGATACATTGCACCTGTATCGATGTAAGTAAAATCCAATGCCTCAGCAACAATTTTTGCAATAGTACTTTTACCGGCACCAGCAGGCCCGTCTATCGCAATTTGAATGTTTTTCTTCATTTTCTTCCCTACTTTCTGTCACCTCATATTGTATCATATAACCTATAAAAAGCCCTCTGCAAGGAGAGGGCTTTTAAAAAATTGCTATGCAAAATATTAAGCATTAAAGGGATTCAATTCTTTACGTCGATTGCCTAATTGACGCTCAAAGCAAAAGCGAACGATATGTTGTTGGTCTACATCATCTGAATCCGTGAGCTGGATTGTTGCAATTCGTTTAGAATCTTTTTCAAAAATACGCACGACAGTTGCCTCTGTTATCACGTATTTCACATCCCCATTGGCAAACGGCAAGGCAACCGTTAATTTCACCTCATCCCCATCGTTAAAAGCTACTTCTCCTTTCAAGATGAGGGCCAAGCCTCCTGCACTAATATCCGAAGCAACTAACTGATATTTGTGATCCTTGAACTGAACTGCCACATCTACTGGTGTTTCAACTCGTACATATTCTCGTCGTTGAATTTTAATAAATTCCTCAGGCTTTGGGCAATGCAACATAATCATTGGTATATGGCCCGCTTTACGACCTATTACCTCCGTATTAAAGGCAAATGATTGTTTGTCCTCAGTACGAAAGGTTGCTCTAAATTCAGAGCCATCTATCAAAAATGCTGTTTTCTTTGTCGCCATATTAATTGGATAATCAATATAAAGAATATGATCTTGTTGCTCTACAACCTTACAGCGAAATTTCTCCACAAGTTCTGTATAAGTCGGTTCAAGTTGTAATTGTGTACCAATTTTAATCTCCATGAGCATCTCCCCGTACAAAAAATATGGTTTAATTATCTCATGAGATATAAATTTTGGCTATAAAAATTGGTAGTATTTTCTTATTATTAAGTTAAATATTCCACTTTTAAAACATTATGATTTTCTGCATCAATGACGATTCTAAATGTTTCTTGTGTTTTACCATCACGCAATGCAATGACCTCATAACATAGACGTTGTTCAAATTCACCATTATCTGTATAAATATTTTTTACTTCTTGCACTTGAATATCATCCTGGAAGAAAGTTTTCCAATCAATCGGTTTTGCTGTTTGCTTTTTAATATTTTCTTCTTGAATGTATTCCATCGCGTTTGCACCTAATAACTCACCCGTATCTTTAGCTAATTTAAGTTGAACACCATCCGCATAAATTAATGCTTTATCTCCGGGATGTACACGGGCAAACGTTACATGCCATGCCTGGTGATTTTCACGTGATTCCACATAGGCCACATCTTTCATGCCTAGTTTCTTGACGTATTCTTCGGCTTTTTTGAGGATTTCCTCTTGCGACTGCTTCGCTTCATCGACAGGACGTTCCACTAAATAGGACAGTAAATGCCCTCCCTTTACCGTTAAATCCACATACCCTAAACGAATCCCTTGATGGAATTGTATGTGATAGAAAGGATACGGTGCGGTGTCACTACTTTTTGTGACAGTAAATGTTGCGTCTTTAATAACTGGGAATAAATATTTCACTTTTTCCAACGCTTCTTTTTCTGTAATTTCAGCATCCTGTAATGCTTTTAGCTCAATTTTTTTCTGCCAGTCTGACTCAGATAATGTCAGCGGGAAATCTTTTTCTCCATATCCTTTTAACGTGTCTTTCACTTTATCAAAGTTCGTGTTTGGATTTTTATTATCCACTTGCTGTAGCCAAACATCCATTTTTCCATTATGTTTATAAAAATCAACGGTTGCAGCTGACCAATCATCAGAAAGAGCTTGTAAATTCGTAGAGACCTGTGGCATTTTTTCGCGCCAAGCTTCATAATCGCCTGTTTTTGCAGTTCTTTTCGCTTCATCGCCAAGTCGCCCTAAATAATTCATCCATTCATTGGATAGTTCTTGCCCTATCGGAATATTCGCAATGGAAGAACGAACTTCTGAGCTTAAACGCCAAACTGAATCTAATTCACTGTGAATGGCTTGCTCATCTTGAAACAGTAGGGATTGTGATACTGATCGCTGTAGATGAGATAGTTTTTCAGATGCATCTGTTAACTTATCTGTATACTGCGCTAGAACAGTACGTTGTAAATCTTCTTTATCACCATGTAAATCTATACTATATGCCCCTAACCCGATAACAGCTATCGTTAAGACCACGAGCCAAGTTTTCATCTATGTTCCTCCTTTCTATGAACAGAAAATATGCTCTCCAATTTGTTTTATTTGTGGACGTGACCAAATCCATTTACTTGTTGCTGTTTTCGGATTGAAATAATACAAAGCATTTTCAGATGGATCCCAGCCGTTCATTGCATCAATAACAGCTTCTTTTGCTCTATCATTAGGCTCTAACCAAATTTGCCCATCTGCTACAGCTGTAAACGCTAAAGGTTGAAATATAATACCAGAAATAGTGTTTGGGAAATCGGGACTTTCTAAACGGTTTAAAATAACTGCTGCTACTGCGACTTGTCCCTCATATGGCTCTCCCCTTGCTTCTCCATACACAGCATTTGCCATTAACTGTAAATCACGCTCTGTATATTTAGGAGGAACTTGAGTTTGTGTTCCATTGTTATTAGTAGTGCCACTACTATTTCCTCCACCACTACTACCGGCACCACTAGCTGTACCAGTACCTTTATTCACTTGCTGATCAAGAGGAACGCCACCATAATAGGTAAATTGATTACCTGCATTTAATTGCGCTTTCACCCATTTTTCATCGTAATCAGAATAGCCAGCTATAGTTTTTTTGGTCTTCGCTCCAGCGATACCATCTACTGGTAAACCATATTTCTCTTGGAAATTACGTAATGCCCAGTATGTGTTATAGCCAAATTTCCCATCAATTTTACTCTTATAAAAACCTAAGTATTGTAGCCTTGCTTGCAATTCAATGACATCATCTCCATAGGCACCACGAGTAATTTGCTGGTCACTAAAGGCAATCACTTCATTTTGAGGAATCGCAATTATACTAATTCCTAATATCAAAGCAAAAAGTATGCTTACTAAACGCACTTTTATCACTCCTTTTTTTTATAGCTTGAAACAAAAGAGGCAATTTATACATGATAAAAAAGAATAAAGCGTAGAAATCTTGACGATTTCTACGCTTTAAATTTTTTATGCATATGCAAATGTTGTACCAGATGAAAATGCGCTAGTTTCACTTTTCGTAAGCCAAACCACCATAAAAACAGCATAAAAGGAATCATTAAATAAATCCAGTGACCTTTAAATGATAATATTGTATTGTATAGAATGTGAAGTACCACTGGTGCACAAAGCGCCATAGCAATCATTTCTTTCGTCTTGGCAAGCTTTGAAAACTTAGCACGTCCATAATAATAGCCCATTACTACGCCGAATAATGCATGACTCGATACAGGCAATAAGGCGCGCATAAATGCCGTATCCAAGCCAAAGGATAATAAATAAAGTACGTTCTCTATTGTGGCAAAACCAAGTGATATACTTGCCCCATACAATATACCGTCATATGGATCATCAAATTCAACATGATTGTAGATGGCAATTAATAGCACAAACCATTTAAAAAATTCTTCAACAATACTAGAAAAAAGAACGTCTTGAAGATAAAAATATCGAAAAACCCCTTCCTCTGTTAGTACATACTGTAAAAACAGAATCGGGAACGTTAAAAATGCACCGTATAAAAATGTTTGTAATAAAGTTCTTCTTGGCTCCGTAGCCATTTGATTGCGCAAATAGAAATAACTAAAAAGCGCTAGACCGGGAGCAATGGCAGCAGATAATAAAATGATCATGATGCCGGCTCCTTTCAACAATAGACTGCTATTATTATACCATGTAATGACAAAAAAACTTTTTAAAAGGAGATTTTATTTTTTATGAAAAAAACAATTTTATTAATTCATACTGGCGGCACAATCTCCATGGCGATGAGTGCTGAAGGAGCGGTTATGCCCAATAAAGAAAATCCACTCATGAAAGAAAGTAATAAACTTAATTCATTAGCGACCATTATTGAAATAGAAGCTTTTAATCTACCTTCTCCGCATATCACGCCAAAAGAGATGCTTCAATTACGCAACTTGATTATGGAGCATACCACAGCAAAGCAAATCGATGGCGTTGTCATTACACATGGTACAGATACATTAGAAGAAACTGCCTATTTCTTAGAACTGACAACAAATTTAGCTATCCCCATTGTATTGACAGGTGCGATGCGCTCATCCAATGAGCTTGGAGCAGATGGTATTTATAATTTAATGGAGGCAATCCGAGTAGCAGTCGATGATGAAGCACGCGACAAAGGCGTTCTCGTTGTCATGAACGATGAGGTACATCTTGCCGTCAATACAACGAAAACGAGCACAAGTTCAGTCAATACCTTCCAATCTCCACAATATGGGCCAATTGGGCTTATTACAAAATCACGTATTTTGTTCCATCATGCACCAATTCGTCGTCAATATGTAGAAATTAATAATTTATCTAAACGCGTAGCCATGTTAAAAGTTTATGCTGGTATGGAAGAAGATTTACTAGATGTTGTGCTCGCATGTAAATATGAAGGTGTTGTACTTGAAGGATTAGGTCAAGGTAATGTCCCTCCTTCTGTTGTTAAAGGCATTGAGAGTCTGATCCAACGAAATATACCTGTAATCCTCGTTTCCCGCTGCTTTAATGGAATTGCAGAAGGTGTCTATGGATATATTGGTGGCGGTAAAATGCTGGAAGACTTAGGTGCGATATTTGCCACTGGAATAAATGGACAAAAGGCACGATTAAAATTATTAATTGGACTTAACACAACTGGAAAGCCTTTAAATTTAAAGGATTTTTTCCTGTAAAGTCAATGTATTCATATTGAGCACTTGCTTATGCCTCGATTATTTGTTCATAATAGTGCAGCATTTCATTAAGACGTACAAGAGCTTCTTCGAAATCGGGCTGTATGACAGCGAATTGAAGAAATCCTCTTTGTCGCAAATATGGGCTATCACCATGAACCAACAGTCCATTTAAGGCTAAATCGATGTGTAGATTTGAAAGTGTGTTTGGCAGTTGAATGGTTATAAGCATTGGGTATCGAGTTGTTGGTAATTGAAGGTGCATATATGGTAGCTGCAGTAGTGCCTCAAAACGTTGCTGTAGCTGCTCATAGCGGACAGGATAGGCTTGTAAAGACTCATCTAAATTACCGAGCAACACGGCTGGAAGCGTAAAAGGTATAGCACCTTGCTGGTAATTTGCTAAGTCCAAGTATGCAGGCAATGTAGGAGCGGATTGCGCTAAGTATTGTGAAAATACAAATGCTAGCCCACTTACTGCCCCAATTGCTTTCCCACTCACTGCAGTAGCCAAATAACAGTCCTGTAGCGAAAATGGCATAGCACCGAACGTACTGATGCTATCTACACATAGCTTCACTTTATAACACTTTGCCAATTGACTAAGACCATCTAAATCATTACAAGTCCCCGTCGAGGTTTCCCCATGCACTACCAACATCCACTGATATGCTCCAGTTTTTAGTAATAACGCTATTTTCTCGCAATCAAATATTGTTCCCCATTCTTGTTCAACGACATCAAAATCTAATGACCAACGGACTGCCTGTTTTCTCAACCGTTCACCAAATTCTCCATTTGTTAGAATAAGACCTTTTCCTAATTGCTGTGCCTGTAATTGAGCAAGCATCACTTCATTGGCCACTGTTCCAGTTCCAACGATTATTCCAACATGCTTGGTATTCGCTAAATGTAGTAATTTTTGCTGTACTCGTTCATAGATTGCCTTAAAACTTAGCGAACGATGCGATAAATTGGTATAACCAATTGTCTTTACTTGCTTAACTGGTCCAGGATAAAAAGTATAATCATCTTTTGCAAGCCTACGTTGTAGGTCATGTTCAAATACATTTCTAGTAAGCACCATAGGTAAAAACTGGGCATTCTTTGTTCCAACAGCTGGAGCAAATTGTTGAAAACCCATTTGCTTATAGAGCTTTTCTTCACGGGTTGTTCCTGAAATTACAGCTGCCGTGTAGCCCTTTTCATAGGCAAATGTGTTTAAAGCTTGTGTAAGCTTCAATAGGACTCGGCCAGTTCGATAATCTTTTTTCACAGCAAGCAAACGGATTTCACATACCTTGTCACAAACCTCTTTCGGTAAAAATCGCTCTACCTTACCAATTTTTTCATCAATTGAAAAGGGTCTTTGATCTCTAAATGCGACCATTCCTATTAATTCTGTTTTTTTATACACCACTATATATGTATTTTCCTGATGGAATCGATCAATTTTTAGTCTTTGCGTATTTGGCTCATGCTGTGGGATTTCTTCCACAAATGTCTCATAATTTAATCGCGCAATCGCCTCATACTCTTCATTTGTTTGAGCTATTTTACACCAATACATCTCTTTACTTCCCTCTTTTCCATGACTCCTTAATATTAGACATATGTCTTATGAGCATACACACGATTGCAATCATCAAAAGTGCATAGGGCTTTAATTGGCCTGTTTGTATGATGGCACCAATATAAAAGATAAAACCACCAACCATGCCTAATGTTAAGCTCCTCGTCAATATCAGTACGGCCGCAGTACCTGCAATCATCCATAAAAACAAGCCGGGTGATAGAGCGAGACCAACTCCAATAAAAGTTGCGACTCCTTTTCCTCCCTTACATTTTAGCCAGAAAGGATATAAATGACCTACAATGACACAGGCTGCACCACTAACAATGACCCATTCTTCTAAATACCATAAACGCCCTAAGCCTACCACGAGCACACCCTTCAAGGCATCGCCTAGAAATGTCAGAAGAAAGGCCCTCTTGCCAAGGACGCTCCCCGCATTGCGCGCACCCAAATTTTTACTGCGTTCTTCCTGCAAATTGACACCATATATCTTTCCAACGAAAAATGCTGTCATGAAGTTTCCAATTAAATAACTGAAGAGCCAATACAAACCAATCAATCATGTTCCTCCTCGCTAAAAAGGCTGTATAAGCTACATGCCTATACAGCCTCACCATTATCCTTTTCTTTGAGCAATAGTTTGAGCGATACAATCCCCATGGAAACGCCCGTTTTCAATAAAAATTTCGTTGGCATTATTTCCTGCGGCAATTACGCCTGCGATAAACAAGCCTTCCACATTCGTTTCCATCGTTTCTGGTGTAAAATAAGGGCGGCCCGTTTCATCGTCAATATCTACACCCATAGCTTTAATAAAGGAGTGATCAGGATGATAGCCAGTCATGGCAAAGACAAAATCATTTTTCAACACCTTTTCTTGGCCATCTATTTCTAAGACTACTTCATGCTCACGAATTTCTAATACATTCGTATTAAAATGCATGTCAACTTCTCCCGTTTTGACTACCCCTTCAAATTCAGGTAATACCCATGGCTTAATACTTGGAGAGTATTCACTTCCTCGATAGGCAACCGTTACGCGAGCACCTGCTTTATTTAATTCCAACGCTGCATCTACAGCTGAATTTTTGCCTCCTATAACAAGAACATCCGTATCAAAAAATTCATGTCCCTCTTTAAAATAATGGAAAACTTTAGGTAATTGTTCACCAGTGATATTTAGAAAATTAGGATGATCATAATAGCCTGTCGCAATAATGACATTAGGTGTTTCATAATGATCCTTGTCTGAAGTAACAGTAAACATACCATTTTTTTTCACGACACTTTGTACTTTTTCAAAGCGGTTAACTTGAATATTTTTTAATCGAACAACTTCTCGATAATAAACAAGCGCTTGATTCCGCTTGGGCTTTCGTCCTTCAATAATAAATGGCACATAGCCAATTCCTAATCGTTCACTTGTACTAAAAAAAGTTTGATGTGTAGGATAATGATAAATCGCATTTACGATATTACCCTTTTCAATAACAATGGGGTTTAATCCAATATTTTGCAAAGCTATTGCTGCTGCTAAACCACATGGGCCTCCTCCAACAATAATGGCATCTGCTTGCTGCATTTCTTGACACTCCAATCGACTTTGGACAGCTTTAGTTGCTGTTCCTTGCTTACATCCATTATGAAAATAGACGATTCCTTTATATTATACGCCTTCTAGCAAGTTTTGTTTGTTTATTTACTTGAAATATCGATGTCGATTATATGACATTGTGGTTTGGCACCAAGTCTCATTGGCAATAATGTAGTACCATAGCCATTGCTTACTAAAGTCATGACACCATCTCGCTCTCGATAAGAACCATGGGGATGGACACCATATGGACCAAATCGAATCTGCCCTCCATGTAAATGTCCACCCATCATTAAATTAGCACGATACTTGGCGCGGACTTTCGCAAAAACCTCTGGATTATGCGCAATAAAAACAACTAGATCATGCTCTCCAACTTTTTTAAAGGCCTTTTCAAAGCTATATTCTTTCACTGTTGTATCCTCAATTGCACTAAGCCAGAAGCGGTTTTTTGTAGGTAACAGCACCGCATCATTGACAATAATTTGAATATGATACTGCTGCAAAATACTCTTCAGCCGATCTTCACCCACTTCTCTATCATTATTTCCCCATACAAAATAAGTAGGTCCAATGGAAGATAATAATTGTAAATTTTCATGAATACGTGAAATGGGTGTGCGATTATCTGCTAAATCTCCACCAATAATGACCGCATCAAAGTGTTCTGTTAGCTGTGCAATCATTCTTTTATTAATTTTACGCAAATGAACATCAGAAATAAAAAATAAACGTACCTTTTCCGGCTCTCCCTTTAATAGTAGCTGGTGATGTAAAACATTGTTCTCATGCGCCATCTTCCACATATAAAGCAAAAAGATGACCACTATGATAAGCAATAGCCCTATATAAAGCATTTTCTCACTTCTCCTTACGACAGCAAAAAGACGATTCGTTTCTTATGAAGAATCGTCTTTTTGCTAAATCAGACGTACGTTTTGGTGTGAACGTTTGTCCTTTATTTTATACTTGCTAAACTATATGACCATTATATGGTTTTTATTTAAGGAAGTTTAATTACTTGCCCAACCATAACGGTATTTGAAGACATACCATTAGCAGCACGAATTTTAGCTAACGTCGCCTCACTACCATCACCATAATGATTTAATGCAATACGGAATAAGTTCTCATTTGCTTTGACAGTGTGTGTACTTGCTTTAGCATTTTGTTTCGCTTCTTCTGCTTTTCTAGCCTCTTCAGCCTTTTTTGCTGCCTGTTGCTGAGCTATTCTTGCTTCCTCAGCTTTACGTCCTTCTTCCGCTTTTTTTGCTTCTTCAGCATTTTTTGCCTCTTGTGCTTTTTTCGCTTCTTCAGCAGCTTTTTGATCTACTGCTACTTTATCAGCATCTTCTTTAGATGGCTCATTTGATTTTTGATCAGCTTGATCGCCTTTGTCTTTATTTTTTTCTTTGTCAGATGCTGATGCCTCTGAAGAATCCATTTCTACGACCTGTTCAGCTGAATCCTTCTCAGCTTGCTCTATTGATTTCCCTGGTTCATAGAATTTCCAAAAATAACCAAGAACAGTTAATGGGATAAGGATAAATATAACAAAAAGTATAGTCATTAACGGTGTTTTCCGTTTCGGATTATTAGGCTTTTTGTTTTTATCTCCATTTTTATTCATTCTTGAAACTCTCGACAAAGTTTGCTGTTCATTTTGCTCATCTTCAAATGATTGACGATGTTCTTCTATTTTATCGCGATAATCTTCTTTACTCATTTGTCTTTCCCCCAAACCTTACTACGCTTTCTGTCATTCTATTATGACGAATTTTACGAAAAAAGTAAATGACCGTCAGTTTTAGTCTAATTACCCAGTAAAAGTTGCTGCAATCGACGTTCCCACGAAATCATTTCTATTTTTTTCTCGGTTGTTATGCGTTCTTTCTTGATTTCATCATAATGGATTCCACAATTTTCACAACAGTTTTCCGGTTTTTTTTGCAATTTTTGCCCGAAATACCCGACAAGATGTTCACGAATACAGTCTTTTGTCTGTATAATCTTCAACATTTTATCGACTGCATGGTATTTTTCTAGGGCTAAATGATTTAGTCGAGCCTTTACTTGCACCTTCGTTTCTTGTTGCATCCAATAGTCTAACACACGAAATGCGGTCTCACCTAGGTCCCCATTTTTTAACATCTGTGCTGGCAGTACCTGCTGGGAAAGAAGTTCCTCATAGCGATCAACATGCTGTGGACTCGGAAGATCGCCTGTAACAACGAACTTCGCTAGCTCTTCATCACCATCACTATAGAGTAAAATGGCAAGAGCAGACTCACCATCTCGACCTGCTCGACCAATTTCCTGCATATAATTTGCAATATTAGCAGGCATCGATTCATGAATGACCTGACGAATATCTTGTTTATTAATCCCCATACCAAAAGCATTTGTTGCCACTATCCAGTCCAATTCGCCATCAATAAACTGCTGCTGAATAAATTGGCGATCCTCAGCCCCATAACCTGCATGATAGGCTGCAGTACGAATACCCGCTTGTAAAAATGCCTCACTATACTGTTGTGCTCGTTTGCGTGAGGAAACATATAGTATACCTGGGCCAGCAGTTTCTTTGATATGCCGCATAAGCCAGCTCGATTTATCTGCCTTATCCTCTAGAACAATGCGTCCTAAATGAATATTTGGTCGATCAACATTATACATAAATTCAAATGGTTCCTTTAACGATAATGTTTCTCGAATATCTTGCATGACCTTACTTGTTGCAGTCGCGGATAGTGCTAGCAGTGGAGGACGATTGTGCCTCGATAGCCACTCACCTATCCGTAAATAATCTGGTCGAAAATCATAGCCCCATTGCGATATACAATGAGCCTCGTCCACTACGATTAAACCTAATTTCACTTGCGCTAATTTCTCTTGCACCTGCTGTTGAAGTAGCATCTCTGGTGAGGTAAAAATAAAACGATATTGTTCTAAATAATGTAATACATGCCGTTTTTCAGTGAGGGATAAAAAGGAATTTAAGGCGACAACCCTCTTTTCCCCAAAACGTTTTAACTCCTCTACCTGATCTTGCATTAAAGAAAGCAATGGAGAAACGATTAGCACAGGCTTTTCTAAAATGTAGGCCGGGAGCTGATAGCACAGTGATTTTCCCATTCCTGTTGGCAATAAGGCCATTACATCTTTCTCTTGAAGTATTGCTTCAATGACTTCCCTTTGCCCTGGTCTAAATGATAAGTAACCAAAATGTTTATGCAATAGTTCTTCCAGTTCCATTTATACTTCTCCCTTCGCAAGGACAAGCCTTAATTGAAAATAACTCAATTCCTTTAAAGCCTCATGTAAGATTTTCAATTTTTTCGTTTGAAAATGCTTCGATGCCTGCCAAACTTTTTCAGCTTCCTCATATGAGACGAATGGACCAATAGAAAAGTTCGGTTCATACATCGCTAATTCCACAAAATGGTCCTCAATAGTACTTTGCTTCAGTTTTCTTATTTTCACTATTTGTTCAACTGAATAACCTTGTTCATATAATTGTGCTGTTTGCTGTGCAGAATCGGTTAGCAATATTTTCACTCTTAGTCCTTGTGACACTTGTTTAAGCATTGGATAATCATTGTTTTGTTGCACTTCGTTTAATAATTTATGTAGTGTTTCAATAAAAGCTAATTGACTATCAAGCACAGTTTCCTTCCGTTTATCGGCAAGTTGTTGCCATGTCCATCCAGGTAAGCGATATCCACTTAAGCGGTAAAGGACAAGCTGTTTGCTACCATCTGAAACTGGAAGATTCTTTAACACACTGGTACATTCATTTAATAATTGTTGTTGTAAATGACCTTGTAGGTAATGATGATCCTGCAAAAAGGATCTCACCCAAGTTTGAATCGCAGGATCTCTACTGATGGGCGAAAAAGAACGAACAGCTGAAGTTTGATGTGACAAACTTTGCACAATTAATGAAAGACGTGCAAAAAACACATGTTCATTTCCTCGATAATGCCATCCATCAAAGAAAAATGTTGGGGTTTGTTGTGCTCGCTGTATACCTAGCTTTTCCATGTAAAAATGACCAGAATCCTGCACTTTTAACCAACTATTTTGCATAAATAACGTTACAGCCTCATCAAAGGTAGTCCGTGGTAATTTAGGTAATAAGCCAAAATATTGATGCAATTGAAAAAGACCAATGTCTTGAATGGTCTGACCTGAACGCTTTCCTCTCAGGACATGATAGGCAGCCGAAATCGTCCGTTCCGTATTGAGTTTTTGAAAGATTTGCAATAGAATTTGATGAAACATTGACGCAAATTCCTCCAATTTAATAGTATTTAAGTTGAAATGTAAGATAAACATCTTTAAAATGAGTATGAAGCTTTGTAGGAACATCGTTAAAGGAGAGAATAAAATGGCTAAATACACAATAGTTGATAAAGATACATGCATCGCTTGTGGCGCATGTGGAGCCGCAGCGCCAGACATTTATGATTATGATGATGAAGGTATTGCCTTCGTTATTTTAGATGATAACATGGGAACTGCTGAAGTGCCAGAGGATCTATTAGAAGATATGCAAGACGCTTTTGAAGGTTGTCCAACTGACTCTATCAAAGTAGCAGATGAAACTTTTGATGGTGACTCATTAAAATTCGAATAGTCTTTAATTTGTATGTATACCCAAAAGGCATCCTTCAATGGGTGCCTTTTCTTTTGGATGAAATATTTTGCTAACCTTTGCAACATGATAATCCATCATATAGCTCTTTTCTATACGGACCAATCTATTGGAGGAATGATGATGTTTGAGCAGTTACAAGTAGAGCATAGTTTATTTCATATCGATCAAGATCATATTGATCAATTTAAAAATCTTGCGGCAAAATGGCAAATGATTTTTCCACAGGTTTATGCGAAATGTTTGAATACACTCGATTCATGGGCCATTGTATTAAATAATTGGGTTTTTTTAAAATCTCAACATACCGATGAACTGATACTCAATCCCTCTAAAGCCATCTACTATTCTATCAATACATTTTTGCTGGAAGAGCTCAATAAAATTCAAGTAATTCAAAAAATAACTCAGTGTAATAATGATGATTTACAATATTTTGCTGCGTTCCAATTAGGAAATGCTATTGATTTATGGGTTTATAAGACCGTTGGTAAAAGTACTGAGGCAGATTTATTAAATTCGCAGGAAGACAAACCTTATTTTCTGGCATATTTAGATGATGGGTTTCAAATGGACAACACGCCTTTCCATCGAGACCAAACAAGAGCCATCAAAATTCTTGCCCAAACCATTCGTAACCAAAATTGCTTTAGAATCACTATCAATAGTGCTGTTTATCAAGCAGTAGATATGTATGAAGATTATATAGCTCATTAGAATGCCTTTTAATTCGTCTCTCACAAAGAAGAGATGAATTTTTTTTGCCCGATAATCGGCTACTCTATTGCAACAGTTTTTTATGTATGATAAGATTTTAGTAGTTGGTACTAATAACAGATATTATCTCACAAAGGAGTTCTTTATAATGATGGATAATTTATTACAATTAAAAGATAAAAATATTGTTGTCATGGGTGTAGCGAATGATCGTAGTATCGCATGGGGCATTGCAAAACGTTTATTTGATGTGGGTGCAAATGTTATTTTCACTTATCGTCAAGAACGCTCATTGAAAAAATTACAAAAGCAATTAGACAATATTGGTCAAACTGATTCCCTTGTTGTTCAATGTGACGTTAATAGTGATGAAAGTACAAAAGCTGCATTTGATGAAATTGGCGCAAAGGTTGGCGTTATTCATGGTATTGTCCACTCAGTAGCTTTTGCTCATGCTGAAGATTTACACAACCGCTTCTTAGAAACAACACGTGAAGGCTATGCATTTGCACAAGATACAAGTGCCTACTCTCTAATTTCAACAGCAAAAGCAGCTCATCCGTATATGACAGAGGGTGGCTCTATCGTTACAATGAGTTATTTAGGTGCGGAACGAGTGCTTGACGGCTATAATGTGATGGGGGTAGCAAAGGCTGCATTAGAAGCTTCTATGCGCTATCTTGCTGCTGATATTGGTCAAGACAATATTCGCGTAAATGCTATTTCAGCTGGTGCTATTCGTACACTTGCTGCAAAAGGTGTCCCTTCCTTTAATACAATTTTACACAAAATCGAGGAAACAGCTCCTTTAAAACGAAATGTTCAACAAGATGAAGTAGCCGATATGACAATTGTTATGCTCTCTCACCTATCACGTGGTGTCACTGGAGAAACAATTTACATCGACGCTGGCTACAATATTATGGGTTAATAAAAAAGGATGGAAGACTAGGTCTCTTCCATCCTTTTGTCATTTATCTTCCTACTTTCATGTTTGAAACCTTTTGTAAAACACTCTTCGAACGGAGTTACTTTCTTAAAGCTCAACTCCGCCCGTAGTGGAAATCAATGGCTTTACTTCGTTTCATTGTAAAAGAAAAAAGACTGTAGGCAATCTCCAAATTCAGTGAGAGTTTGTCTACAGTGAGAAAGGATGGAAGACTAAATCTTCCATCCTTTCTATTGTTTATAGCATCGCCCAAATGGATTGTATAAATAGCATAATACCAGAGGCAACTAATAATACATAAATAAATACTAAAAATAGCTTCTGATTGAGCTTACGAAATAATAGTTGTCCTACTATCAGGCCAATCAAAACAAACGGCAAGGCATATAAACTATAGAGCCAAACGGTTTTACTTGTACCTTCGATTGTTAATTGTGATAGTAAGCTAATCAAATAAATAAAAATATAATAAGCTAGTGACGTTGCCCTAATCGTTTCTTTCTTTTTATGTGTGCTTGCAAAATAGAGGAGCAGTGGCGGTCCAGCCATCCCAATACTTGTTGTAAACATCCCTGATATAAAGCCAACACCATAATCTCTTCCATTTGTTTGTTGGATGGAAAGGTTCTTTATAAGCATAATTGTTAACCCAATTAAAAGAATTGCTATGAGCAGCTTAAATGTAGTGACATCCACGATGGCAAATAAAAGACTACCAACAGGTGCGCCTACAATACTCCCAATCATAATTTTTTTTAGCAACGCGAACTCAATATCTTTTTTAACCTTCCATAGCAACGAAAATGAAATAACAAGGGATAAAATAATATTCAATTGCATCGCCTGTGGTGGTGAGAAAAGCAACAGTAAAAATGGTGTAGCCATAATAGAGAAGCCGAATCCCGTGCTTGTCTGTAGAATGGCTGCGGTTAAAATAATAAAAAAATAAAACGTTAATTCCAGCAAAACAACACCTCACATCATTAAGTGGTTGTAATTCTTTGTCTAGTAATAATAGTTTTTAATAAAAATAATAGGCCACAAGCAATCATTAAAAATACCGCAATCATTGCTATGACACCTACCCAACCGTATTTCATCCAAAATAGCCCACCTACAGTTCCTCCAACACTAGAGCCAAAGTAATAAAAAAATAAATAGAGGGAGGACGCTTGTGCTTTATCATGAGATGCCCGTTTACTTACCCAGCCACTCGCAATTGAATGAGCTGCAAAAAAGCCAAAGGTAAAAACGGTGATCCCGATTATTTTTAAAGATAGAAAACTATGAAGCGTTATGATGGCACCTGCTAACATGATGGCAATCGCTAGTAATAGCATGCGTTGTCGCCCATAACGGTCAGCTAAACCGCCAAACCACGCTGAGCTGAATGTGCCAACTAAGTATATAACAAATATCCAGCCAACAATTGTGGCGCTTAGATTATAGGGGGGTGCCATTAATTTAAAGCCTATATAGTTATAAAGAGTGACAAAGCTCCCCATTAAAACAAAGCTAATTCCATATAGACAAAGCATCGAAGGGTCCTTCAAATGCTGAAAAAGAGTCTTTGATAATGCCCTTATTTGTAAGGGACGGGGGCTGAAGTGTTTGGAGCCTGGTAATATCCAGACGAACAACACACTCACAAGTAAACTAATACACCCTAGTATAAACATCCCGATATGCCAATTATAGTGGTCCGTTAATGTGCCGATAATTATTCGGCCACTAAGACCGCCTACTGAATTTCCACTAATATATAAGCCCATGGCAACCCCTAAACTTGCTGGCTCCATTTCCTCTCCCAAATAGGCCATAGCGATGGCAGGTAATCCTGCAAAAACAATACCCTGCAATACTCGTAGCACAATTATTGTTTCAAAATTAGGAGAAAATGCTAGCGTAAGTGTAAAGATAGAGGCAGCAAAAATCGAAATGGTCATTAACGATTTCCTTCCCCATGCCTCTGATAATGAACCAACAATGACTAAACTCACCGCTAAAGCAAAGGTCGTTACTGAAAGAGATAAACTAGCAACGGCTGGTGATACTTTAAACACTTCCGCGAAGGTTGGCAATAATGGTTGCGTACTATATAAATTTGCAAACGTAATAAAGCCTGCTAAAAACAAAGCCCAATTAGCTTTATGAAACGACTTCGTCCCCTTTTGTATATATTCCATGAAAATCTCTCCTTCATTACTACACATCTATTAGTCTAATACAATATTCCATAAAAAACACACCCCTTCGTCAAAAAATGGACAAACTTTCCCTACCTTTCGGCACTAAATGACTAATTTTCATTGACAATAAAAAAGAGACATTTTCTAGTTTCACCAAAAATAAAAATAGAATTTGCTATTTTGACTTGGCAAATATTGTGCTACATTAAAAGTAATCATCTAGCACCATTGTCATATTGAAAACAGATGAGCCAACCATTTTTCATTGACTAGACTTGGAGGAAATTTTATGAAAATTATTGAAGCTTTAGCCCTTTCAGCACCTTATATTCATCTAGCATTAAAACAAGAAGCGATTGTTGCTGTCATTGAAAAGGAAAGTGAAACAGTCATCAAATATTTAGCAGGTAAACGTGTGGATTCAGGCTACCAGGATGGACAAAAAGTAAATGCTAATGATCAAAATGTTTACATTGCCTTTACTGGACAAAATGCAGATGTGGTCATTCCTAAGGATGTATACGGCGTAGCCATCAATGCTTTTTCCTTCCCCATTCGTGAAAACGGTCAAGTCGTAGGAGCATTGGCTTTCGGACTACCTATTGATAATGAACTAAAACTCGAAGATTATATGAGTACAATGGACAATATCGTTAACAATCTTCAGGATAAAGTACATACAATCGCTTCCCATTCAGAGGAATTAGCGGCTACTAGTGAGGAAATTAATAAGCAGGCACAACATGCATTAGAGGATTCGGAAAAAACAAATGACGTAACTGATCTCATTAAAAGTATTTCTCGCCAAACCAATTTACTTGGATTAAATGCCTCCATTGAGGCGGCTCGAGCTGGGCAACATGGTGCTGGCTTTAATATCGTGGCGCAGGAGGTTCGAAAATTGTCCTTTGAGACGTCTAGCGCAACCGAAAATATCGAAGCTTCCTTACGAAATATTAATAGAAATCTTGAGAATTTAAAACAAAATATGGGTCAAATCAATGATGCAACGAATGAGCAAGCACAGCTCGTACAAGATTTTAGCGAAATTATCGAAGAGCTGACAGTGCTAAGCCGAGAGATGAAAGGCTTCATGCACGATGCCCTAAAATAATAATGAGGTGATGAGATGGATATTTACATTAACGATGATTTATCTTTACGTACAATTACCCTAGAGGATGCAGAGGCAGTTTTTGCATGTACAGATGCTTCAAGAAAGCATTTAAAGGAATGGCTACCATGGTTGGATTATACAAAGGAAGTAGCAGATACAATCGCCTATATTGAAGGCTGCATCAAGGGGCATGAAGCTAATAATAGCCTTTCTCTTGTCATTCTCTTTAAAAATGAAATTGTCGGCATCGCTGGCTTTAATACTATTCATCCAACTAATAAAATCGGCACGATTGGCTACTGGCTTAGTGAAGGTGCACAGGGGCATGGCATTATGACCAAAACTGTAAAAGCTCTATTACAATATGCCTTTGAAACATTACACCTTCACAAAGTAGAAATTCGAGTGGCTGTTGGCAATGAAAAAAGCAGCGCTATCCCAGAACGCCTCGGCTTCATAAAAGAGGGCACCCTGCGAGCAGCAGAATGGCTGTATGATCATTATGTAGATCATGTTGTATATGGCATGCTTTTAACTGAGTGGCAGCAACAAAAATAACAAAGCGACCTGATGTATGAATCATCAGGTCGCTTTTACTTATGGTTGTTCTACTGTTTCTTTTGTTTCCTCAGCTTCAACCGCAGTTTGTTTTTTTTCAAGCCCTAGAGCAATTTGCTCTAATTCCGGACGCAATGTATGCTTACCAGCATAGCTTTCAATCAGTTCCTTCACATCAATACCAGAAGTTTCTTTTAACGTTTCTTGTAGCGTAGACATTAAATTAGTAGCATAAGACGTTACTTTATTCGCGCCACTACCTTCTCCACCACCAGTATCAACGACTGTAATCTTATCGATATTACCAAGCGGGCTCGCTAGCTCTTTTGCATATTCTGGCATCATGCGCACAACCATATCCAGTACAGCTGCTTGACCATAATATTCAAAGGCTTCAGCAATTTTACGTTTAGCTTCAGCTTCCGCAAGACCACGAAGGCGAATAATATCTGCCTCTGTCTCCCCTTGTGCTCGTTCTGCATCAGCTTTGGCAAGACCATCTAATCTGATTTTTTCCGCTTCCGCTTTTGCTAAAGATTCAATACGGTATTTTTCTGCATCTGCTTGTGCAAGCTCTCGCATTTTTTCGGCAGCGGCATTTTGTTCCACCGCATAACGATCAGCGTCAGCCTTTTTCTTCACCTCAGAATCATATTGCTTCTCACGACGTAAAATCTCTTTTTCCTCTAATTCAATTTGCTTTTGACGCTCAATAATGCGAATTTGCATTTCTTGCTCTGTCACTTCCTGTTTAGCACGAGCTGTTTCGAGCTCATAGGCTTGGTCAGCACGTGCTTTGGCAATATCTTGCTCACGGCGGAATTCAGCAACCTTTAATTGATTTTCTTTTTCCGCTTCCGCAATTTCTGTCGCACGCTCTAGCTCTGCCTTTTGCGCTTCCTTCGATGCTTCTGCACGTTTTATACGTGTTTCTTTTTCCGCATCCGCTGTCGCAATATCAGCATCTCGTTTTACCTGTGCAATTCTCGGTTTACCAAGTGAATCTAAATAGCCATTTTTATCACGTACATCCTTAATCGTAAAGGAAACAATGATAAGACCCATTTTAGCTAAATCCTGAGAAGCTACACGTTGAACCTCCTGTGAGAATTTATCACGGTTTTTATAAATTTCCTCAACCGTCATGGAGCCTAAAATTGAACGTAAATGACCTTCTAACACTTCACGTGCTTCCCCTTCACGCTCTGCCTTTTGCTTTCCTAAAAACTGCTCTGCTGCAGTCGCAACTTCTGAAATAGAACCACCAATTTTAATAATGGCTGTACCATCAGCCATGACAGGAACACCTTGTTCCGTATACACTTCAGGCGTTGTTACTTCTAGTTTGCTAGATAGTAAACTTAATGGCTTTGCTTGCTGGAAAATAGGGAATACGAATGTACCACCACCGCGAATAATTTTTATGCGATTGCCCGACTCATCTTTATGTACATTTTTAGAGCCGAGATAGCTACCCGTCACAATCAGTGCTTCATCCGGACCTGCTGTTTTATATTTTGTTACATATAAACCTACTAGTGCAATTAATACAAATGCTACAATTCCTAAAACAATTAGAATATCGATTGACATAGACATATCTCCCCTTTAGACAAATTTTTTCTCATATGCTCTAACAAAAAGTGTACCTTCCTTCACGTCCACGATAAGGACAGTTTCATCATAGTCAATGGCTTCATTATCGTAACCTGTTGCCCGTTTCGAAATCATACCACTTGTTGTTTCGATAATAACTTCTCCAAACCCATCTACAGGAATTGGTACAATGACTTTGCCCAATTGCCCCCCTAGTGATTCTTCCGTATAAGCTAATGAAACATCCGCTGACCGTAGTGGAACGAGAATAAATAAATAAAATAATGTACTTAAAATAGCGCCGATGATACATGCAGCAATAATGTTCCAAACGCTAGAGAACCAGGCTAATTTTTCTAAAATAAATCCTGCTGCAGACATCAACGTAATGAAAGAAAGAATGACACTCGGATTAAAAATGGGCAGTCCTTCCCCAATACCTTCGACTGCATCACCAAAAAACATAACTAGTATTGTGGCAAGACCAGCGAAAATCAAAACCACTAAAAAGATTTGCTCGAGTGAATAGCCAAATAGCGTCAAGTTGCTCACCCCTTTTCATCATATTACCTACTATACGGTTGTCACCTAGGGAAAGTTTCAAAAATTTTCAAACTTTTAATACTTTCCTATTTTTACATGTTTATAGTGAATGAGTGCCGTAATCATAAAAGTTTAGATTGAGGAGTGTACCAAGGGAGCTTCTATTCACGATAAAGAGGTGTAAGGTCCATTTAGCTTATAGCATTATTTTGCCCTTGCACCGCAGACTCAAAAAATTATTGAGGCTTATCTTTTCATATTTTTACTCAATTTATAATTTTCCCGCTAATATAACATAAATTCATTCCCATCTAATAGAACCATGTTACAATAGAAAGGATTATGGCAACTAAGGAGATATAGCATGAAGCTCTCGACGATCTTAAATTTCTTTATTCTAGTATTTTTCACATTATTATTTGTAAATGATTTCTTCCCTGACACAACGATTGCATCTATCTTGACTAAAAAGATAATTCTTCTCATATTGGTCGTGCTAGTGATCATACAGCTAGCCTTAGATAAAGGTCAATATAAAAAGATGTCTAAGAAGGCCTATGTTGGTTTGACTCTATATACAGTTGGATTATGGATTGTATTAACATTACTTGGTGGTCAGTCACAAATTGGTTTATCGTTTACTAGCCCACTGTTTTATATCATTATTGTATTACTTGGGCTGGATTTATTACGTATTTCGCGCCAATCTAAACGCGATCAGCCTGAGAAAAAATAAAGAGTGCGCTTATTAGCTTGCTCATTATTATCTATAACATAAAAAGCATGTTACCGACTGAAATTCCAATCGGTAGACATGCTTTTTTAAGATTCTAGTACATTTAAAATCTCATCCAATTCATGAACGGCTAAATCTAGGCGTTCCTTTGCCTCGATATTTTGTTGTTTTAAATGATTAAACTCTAATAAATTGTTTTCATGTTTTAATTTGATAGAAGATAAGCGTTCAATTCGGGTTTCTACCTTTTCTATTGCTTGCTCACAGACTGTTGTCCAGAGCTTTTCTGAATGTTGCATTTCCGTTGTTGATGGGTTGTGCTGACGCATAATGCGTGTGTAAATAACTTCTATTTGTTCGATTAATTCTGAATAAAAATGGCGCTCAACACGGGTAGTTTGGAATGTTGGATGCTCTACCTCTTTTGCATATGGTGTAATTTGACGTAGAAGCTTTCCAGCATTTTCTCCGAAGGCATGCGATAAATTTAAAACATTCATTAGTTGCAGCAATAAACGGATTTCTTCTAGATTAATCAGCTGTGAATCGATGCTTTCCTTTAATTTTAAGGATTCCATATAGCGGCGATCAAAATGCTCAATTTCGCCGTTGCGTTGCTCTACTAAATGTTCACTTGCATTGTCTTTTAAGCTTTTAATATAACGAATTGCATGGTTTTTTAGCTCTTCTGGTGACAGCAAGTTGTCATTATCTTGTTGTGGTTTTTCTCGTTGAACATAAGCAAATGCATCCATTTTTTTGGGCCATTTTGCTGCTGAAGTTTCTTTTGAGACATTATAGCGTATATAAATTCCGTGCATTCCATATCCTCCAAGTCCATAAACAAGTATCTCTAAAGACAATAAATCGAATACGGTATTTTTTCAAGTAAAAAACTTATAATCAATGAAAATTCCTCTTTTATAAGAATAAATCAAAAATCCTGAATAGTCGATACTATTCAGGATTTTACTAGCTATATCTTCTAAAAATTTTATCCTTTGACCAGTTTAGTACGTGCACGATTTGAAATATACTCCACTAGTAAAATAAGGACAACAAGTCCTAATAAGATGGCGCCTACTTCTGACCATTTGTACGAATTCATAGCGAAAATAAGTGGTGCACCGATGCCTCCTGCTCCAACTAAACCGAGTATGGTTGCATCTCGCAAATTCATATCAAAGCGATAAATGACAATAGATGTAAATAACGCTGTCAGCTGTGGCCATATTCCAAAACGAATTTTTTCCATTAACGTACAACCAATTGCCTCCATCGACTCAAGTATGTTTTTATCTAGATCCTCAATAACATCCACATATAACTTTGACAGCATTCCGATAGACGTTAATGACATAGTCAATACACCTGCAAATGGTCCAGGACCTGTTACGCGAATGAACATTAGTCCATAGACGATGGCCGGTATGGTTCTAATAATAATTAATAGAAAGCGAACAATAAATGCAATAGGCTTAGGCACAATAGTTGAAGCGGATAAAAAGGCTAAAGGGATCGCTAGCAATGCCCCTACAATTGTACCTAGAAACGCTATGGCCATTGTTTCGATTAATAAATAGGGTATACCCTCAGTTGTCACATTCATTATTAATGACCAATCAGGATTCAACAAGCCTACGAAGATATTTTTAGCAATTTTCGTACCACTTGCCGAAACATTCTCGAAATGAATGGCTGTTACAGACCAAATAAATAATAAACTAAGTATGATCATTGTCATGATGTATGACATGCGTCGATTTGGTTGTAGTTGTAATTGCTTGTCGATAGCATTCATTACATCACCTCTACATTAATTTTTTGCGGAAATACTCGCTAGTTGTTTCAATTAGAAAAACCGTACAAACCAGCATGAGGAGGATCATCCCCACATTCTCATAGCTTCGCCACCCCAAACTTTCATTCAGAAGTAACCCAATTCCTCCTGCACCTACATACCCTAAAATCGACGCATAACGAACATTTCCCTCAAAGCAAAATAACGAGGTGGAGAGATAATTGGGTAAAATTTGCGGCATAATCGCATAACGAAATGCTTGAATTGTTGTAAGGCCCATTGAATGCATTGCCTCATATGCCCCCATATCGGCATTTTCTATTTGTTCGTATAATAGTTTCCCTACATACGCTATAGTAAATAAAAAAATCGCCACTGTACCAGCCATCGTTCCGAGGCCAAAAATAAACGTCGCTATTAAGGCAACAATCAAAGTCGGCAACGTCCGTAGTAGACTTAACATAAATTTAGCTACCATGGCGATTCCTTTATTATTCGTAATATTAGTTGCAGCAAACATGGCAACAGGTAACGCAACTACAGCACCAGCTACAGAGCCAAATAAGGACATTTTAATCGTATCAAATAGCGGTTGCCATAGCTTTGATAAGTAGTCCCAATTAGGTGGAATCATCTGCTGTAGGATGACAAAAAACTCTTGAATTCGATTGACAAGCACCTCTATGCTAAAGCCAGTAATACGAATTGAAAGAAAAAGTAGTACAAGTATTAATAGCCACAAAACAGGCAGGAAGGAGCGTTTCTCTAACACTTCTTTTCCGTTAGGCAAAACTATTTTTTTCGGTGATAGCATCTTCCATGGCATGTTCCGTTTCGCCTCTCCTTTTGTTCGTAGTGTTATAAATGAAGGCAAGCGTTTCCTCCGTTATTTCACTTGCCTGTCCATCAAATACAATTTCACCGCTCCGCACACCAATAACGCGTGTTGCATAGGCTAATGCCAAGTCAACATGGTGAATATTAATAATAATAGTCATGTTTAACTCTTGATTAATTCGTTTAAAATCGTCCATAACTTGTTTAGCTGTTACAGGGTCAAGTGATGCTACTGGCTCGTCCGCCAAAATAATTTGTGGATTTTGTGCAAGTGTTCGAGCTAATGCCACACGCTGTTGTTGCCCCCCAGATAATTGATCGACACGCACATAAGCCTTATCCAAAATACCGACTTGATCGAGTGCCATTAATGCTTGTCTCTTTTCTTCTTGCGTAAATATGCCAAAAATTTTTCGCCAAGCTGGCATATTCGGTACAAAGGATACGAGCACGTTTTTCAAGACCGACACACGTGTCACAAGATTAAAAGATTGAAAAATCATGCCAATTTTTCTGCGTAAATGACGTATGCCCTTACCTTTCAATTGCTGCACATTGACTTCATTGACACGCAATGTACCTTCAGTAATGTCGTGCATTTTATTAATACAGCGTAATAATGTTGATTTTCCAGCACCCGACAAACCGATGATGGCCACGAATTCGCCCTGCTCAATTTGTAGATTAATGTGATTTAAGGCAAGATAGCCATTCGGATAACGTTTTTCTACCTCTTTAAACTCAATCATTGAACCGCTCCCTATCTAGAAAAGATAAAAGAAGAATCTGCTTTCTGCGAGTAAACCGCAGGCCACGCAGATTCTTCATTCCCTTATTTCGAACCGAGGTTTTGCACTAATTCCTGTGCCTTACGCTCGTTGTCATAGTCACTGTCTTTTGCCTCCTGATAGCCTTCATGACTATAGATAGCAATTACTTCCTTACCTTTATCTGTGTTACCAATATTAATGAAGGCTTGCTGAACTGCCTTCTTCAAGTCGTCAGTCATGACCTTGGAATTTTTACTTACACTAATTGTGTCGTTATAAATGGCAGGCATTACCCCGATTAAGTCCGTCTCATCCCAAATGGAAGCAGTGCGTCCGAAATCCCCTTGCCAGCTTTCCTCATAATCACGACGTGCATCTGCATAAGTGACCAAGACATCTGTTTGTCCAGCAGCTAAACGTCCAAAAGCATTACCATAAGAATCAGCTTGAACAACTTTCGCTAAATCAGGAATAGTTTTATCGAAATTCTCATGTAACCATAATGTAGGGTAAATATAGCCTGCTGGTGAAGAAGAAGACATAACATTCCAAGTTACATTATTTAAATCTTCAAACGTTAATTTTTCACCATTATTCACTTTCGCTGCTAATGCTTTGCCTTTTTCAGATGGACCTGCCACTAAAATGGCCCTATATGATGTAGCCTGTGTTGTTGTTGGTGCTGTTGGTTTATTGTTATTCCACTCCACTGGGTTATCAGAATCATTATTTAATCCAGCACGTGTAGCAGTTAAAATCACTTCTGCGCCATCGTCATATAACACATAAGTCCCTCCAGGAATTAAGCCAATATCTGTAGTTCCAGCGGACAAGGCTTCCCCTACTGCTTCAAAATTAGTTCCAACGGTAATATCAATTGTACCTACATCAAAACCTAATTTCTTAAGCTCGTCCTTTAATAAACCTTTTAAAGGTTCCGTTGCCGTAATAATTTCATCTGGATTACGAGAAGGTACAAAGCCAATCGATAATTTGTCTATAGACTCATTGCCACTTGCCTCTGCAGCCACATCTGTCGTTTTATTATCTTTTGATGTGTCCGAAGCTTCATTTCCACATGCCATTAGGAACACAGCAAGCATGCATGTTAACGTGAAAAATAGTAGTTTCTTCAAAATGTTATCCTCCCTTTTTGAAATGCTTTTTCAGTATATACAGTAAATATTTTCCTAGTGTTAATAGCGCGTAAATTAATGTTTCTACTTGGTAAAATAATATTTTGATATTGTAAATAAGCTAACTTCATACGAAATTACTTTATATACTATGGATATACTAATGATCGGAGGATCTATTATGTCTATCAAAACCATTCAAATACTTGCAACTAGTGATATTCATGGCTATATCATACCCACAACCTTTCGAAATGATCGAAATGAAGCACTCGGGTTAGCCAAGCTCGCAACAATTATTGAAGGAAAAAGGCTTGAAATGCCAACCATCTTAATTGATAATGGTGATTTTATTCAGGGCAGTCCCATGACCTTTTATCATCAAAAATCTCAAATGCAGGAACAGAACCCTTTGATTCAGGTGGCCAATGAGCTTCAATATGATGCCATTGTATTCGGTAATCACGAATTTAATTATGGACTTCAGACGCTACAATCAGTGATTCACCAATCCAATTTCCCTTGGCTAGGAGCCAATATCGTGACCAAGGATGGGAGGCCATTTACAAAGCCGTTTATTATCAAAGAAATAGATGGTATTAAAATAGCCATTTTAGGTGTGACAACACATTTTGTCACCAAGTGGGAGGAACCTCTTCACATCGAGGGGCTTCATTTTGAAGATGCCTTTTCAAGTGCTAGCTACTGGGCAAAATGGATTCGTGCTAATGAACAAATTGACGTTCTAGTTTTATGTTATCACGGTGGATTCGAGAGAGATCTTGAATCAGGAGAACTACTTGAAGCTGAGGATGGGGAAAATCAAGGATACCGCATGTGTGCTGAAATAGAAGAAGTAGACATTATTATTTCCGGCCACCAGCATCGTGAAATTAGCACAACCATTATGGGTAAATCAGTCGTTCAACCTGGTACGAAGGGCGTTTGTATCGCTAAAATAGAGCTAGAAATTGACATGGATCATCAGCATAAAATTCAATCGATTTCTCATACCCCATCGCTTATTTATAGTTCAGAGCATACGCAACCTCATGCAGCTGTTTGTCAGATCATCTCACCTATCTTTGAAAAAACCGAAGCATGGTTAGATGAAACAATTGGCATGATCCAAGGTGATTTACAAATTGAAGATCCATTTCTTGCGCGCATTCAGGAACATCCCTATATTGAATTTATCAACCGCATTCAAATGGCTGTGTCGGGTTCTTCTATTTCATGTACAGCTCTTTTTCATGATGAACCAGGTGGCTTAAAGCAAGCCGTTACGATGCGTGACATTGTGACAAACTATATTTACGCTAATACATTAAAAGTACTTCGACTCACAGGACAGGACATTTTACTTGCCCTTGAACAATCAGCTAGCTATTTTACGGTAAAAGCAGGTCAATTGCATGTTGCAGATTCCTTCCTTTCCCCGAAAGCGCAACCTTATAATTATGATATGTGGGAAGGTATTGAGTATATCTTGGATATTTCAAAGCCTATTGGAGAACGTGTTACCAAATTGATGTATCATGGCGTAGCTATTAATAGGGAGGAAGAATTCGATGTCGTAATGAGTAGCTATCGTGCGACTGGTGCAGGAAATTTTGACTTTTTAAGAAATCGGCCTGTTGTGAAAGAGATTCAGATTGATATGACCGAGCTAATTGCCGATTATTTGTTAAAACAGCCCATGGTTCAAGCGACATGTAATCATAATTGGCAAGTACAATTCTAAAAAACCCGCCAAATTCTAAACATTACAGGAATTTGGCGGGTTTTGATTTAAACTAGATTAAGAATTTTGTCGTATATCTTGAATACTTTTTCCTTCTGTAAATGCATGAATAGATGCAATGGATCCAACCGATTTAAAATTTGCCCTATCATAAACTTTAGCAACTTGATCGTTAATTGGCCATATCCAAAGCTTCTCAAGCTTCTGATTCACTGACTGTTGTTGGATATGCTGCAACATATAGCCGATTAAACCACGACCTCGATAGCTTTCAATTGTTGCTACACTCTCAATCCTTCCTTGATTTCCTGACACAAATATACTAGCAGAACAGCATGGCACCCCATCTAGCTTTAATAAATAGTACGTAAAGCTTGGCGAATAATAAGCTTGCTCAAAGGCCATTTTTATTAATTCAGGATCTCCAAAAGCCGAAATGCTCATTTCCACTGCCAAGGCATCGTTCATATTTGCATCTGTTACCCGTTCAATCTGGATTGCTGGATGTGGTGAGCGTTGACTAAACTCACCATTCCAGCACTGAATTTCATTAACAAACTGCTCATATTGAAAGCCATGCATCTCTAATGCCTCCATACATGCTTGATTATCCTCAAGATTATATAAATACAGCCTTGGGATAAGCGACTTAGATTGATAGAACGTTTTTATATCTTCTAAAAACTGAGCAGGTTTTTCAATCTTTCGCCAAACATGTGCATGATTCGCATCATAATAGGTTGGAATTGCCTTATTGTAGAATAAAACTCCTTCTTTACATGCCTCCATTTCACTAAAACTCTTTACATAATCTATATCAAGCTGCATAATACGTTCTAAATTAAGCATGTTCCGTTCCCTCTTCCATCCATTTTTCATATAATTCCTCTATGTGCTGTTCGAGCTTTTGCCGTTGCTCTTTAGCAAGTGAAGGTTCCTCTAGTTTTGCCTCTAGTTTTTCAATTTGTTGTTCAATCGATTGCTCTTTTTTGACAGGTTGTATTTTAGGAGGCGCCGGTTCATTTTCAACTACTATTTTCTTCGAGAGTTCCTCAAGTTTTTGTCTAGCCCACTCATAATCTCCTTCAAAAACATGAATAGTTTGATCCTTTAGCCATGCTGTTTTGCTAAATATTTTTTGTAAGAAATAGCGGTCATGGGATACACCAATAATGGTTCCCTCAAAGGATTCTAGCGTATCCTCCAATACCTCTCTTGCTTCAATATCTAAATGGTTCGTTGGTTCATCCAAAATGAGCACATTAATATCCTCATGCATTAATTGAGCTAATCGAAGGCGCATTTTTTCTCCACCGCTTAAATTTTTCACTTTTTTAAAGACATCATAGCCATAGAACAAAAATCGTGCGAGAATATGGCGTGCTTCGGCCTCAGACACCGCTACATTTTCACGAAACGCATCAATCAATCGGATGGCTGGATTTTTATGTTCCAATTGCTGAGATAGATAGCCAATTTTCACATTACTACCTACATGGCAAACACCGCGATTAGGAACGATTTCCCCTAACATCATTTTTAATAATGTTGATTTACCACTACCGTTGTTCCCAACTATCGCTAGTCTTTCTCCAAAGTAGACAGCTAGGTTACTGTCTATCAATAAAGGCTTATCATAACCGTGGAAAATGTTTTGTAATTGCACTACCTCTTTGCCGCTGCGTTCAGCCATCGTTAAAGCCAGATTCATTTTCTTTTTTGATATAGGCTTCTTCACCCGTTCTATACGTGCTAAAGCTTTTTCCATACTTTTTGCACGTCTATGCATAGAAGCGTTTGGTGGATTTGCTTCATTAGCCCATTGTTTTAATCGTTTAATCGTTTCTTGCATTTTCTTAATTTTCTTCTGCTGCTCTTCATAATCAGCAAATTGCTGTTCAATCTTTGCCTCTTTTTGTGCTATAAATGCATCGTAATTACCTGTGTACGTAAAGGCCTCTCCATCTTCAATTTCAATGACTTTATGCGCAATCTGATTCATAAAATGGCGGTCATGAGATACGACAATGATAATTCCCTCAAAGCTGCGTACATATTTTTCAAGCCATTCGATTGCCTGCATATCAAGATGGTTCGTTGGTTCATCTAACAATAAAATAGCTGGCTGGCTCAATAAAATTTGCCCGAGCATTACTTTCGTCTTCTCTCCACCACTTAAACTACTAAATGGCTGTGCCAACATTTCCATAATACCTAGCCCATTTGCAATCATCGCTAATTGGGCTTCCACCTCATAGCCCCCCTGTAGCATGAATTGCTCCTGCACTTGCCCATATTGCCATAAAGTTTTATCCGTTACGTTTGACTGCATCTCTTGCTCAAGTATCGTCATTCTAGCCTTTAATGCATAAATAGCAGCAAACGCCTCTTCTAACACTTCCTTTACTGAATGACCTGGATAATGTGGTATTTGATGTAAATAGCCAATCGTAGCATCTTTACTTTTTATGATACGTCCCCGATCGGGTATATCTACACCCGAAAGAAGCTGCAATAAAGTTGTTTTACCACTACCATTTACGCCAACTATAGCAACATGCTCCCCACTATTTACCTCCAGTTGTAAATTCTCAAATAATATATTGCCACCCATAATTTTTTGAATTTGCTCAGCTTTCATTTGCATCGTTTTTTCCTCCAATGAAACGCGCGAAAACATCTCGACAACACAAAAAAGACTGCTCATTAACAAGCAGTCTTTTTCTCATTAAAATGTGTGAAAAAGAATGGTTAATTCGCTACGTTAGTTATTTGATTTTGCTTAAAAATGGACAGACCTATCCCGTTGTTCGCAAAATCAAAAGTAATGACACGTGCAAAATACATAGCTGTATCCACTTTTACACATGTGTCCGTAGCGTTTTTATTCATTCTTTTTCACCTCCGTTCGTTATAGTTAAACATATAATACCATTTTTTAGATTATTTGAAAAGGGGATAAATGAACAATCATTTTATTTTATAAATATACAAACCGGCACACTAGTTATATACTAATAAAAAATAGAAATTTTTTCCCAAATTATATCAACATTTAGGTGATTGGTAATAGGGTTTTTTACGGAGAATGTGGAGGGACATTTCATGAAAAAGCTAAGTATGCAAAAGAAAATGAGCTTATTAATTGTGGTTATTATTGGATTTGTACTCATTGCTATAGGTATTATGAACACAACCGAAATGAAAAAAACATTACGAGAAGAGTACAATACAAGGCTTCATCAAATTTTAGATTTAAGTATACTTAACCTCAACCAAACATTACCTGGTGAATGGCAATTAAAAAATGGCGAGCTTTACAAAGGCAATGTAAACGTAGCCAATGAAACAGCACTTATTGATACTTTAGGAGAATTATCACAGGCTGCCATTACAATTTTCGCTGGAGAAACACGAATTAATACAAATATTATCGTAGACGGACAACGTGCTATTGGAACAACGGTCGACCCAAAAGTAGCTGACACTGTTTTACAGCAAGGGAAAACGTACACTGGTACTGCCGAAGTGCTAGGCAACCCCTATTTTACAAAATACGAGCCCATTAAAAATAAAAACGGCGAAACGATTGGCATGTTCTTTGCTGGGGTACCTTCCGCTGATATTGATGTAGTCGCACAAAGGATGTTATTAAAGACTGGGATTATCGCTGTCATCTCAGCCCTTATTGCAGTCATTGCAGGTATGTTCTTTATTCGTGGCATTGTCAGACCTTTAAAGCAATTAAACATTCAGCTAGAAACGATCTCTGCTGGGAAAGGTGATTTAACGCAACAGCTACTAGTGCAATCAAAGGATGAAATCGGCCATGTGGCAGAGTCGTTTAATGCCATGCTCGCAACTTTACGTAGTATGATGCAACAAGTAGATGCAACAGCCAATCAAGTGTCTGCATCCTCACTGGAATTATCTGCAACGGCAGGTTCTACCACGACAACAACGGAGCAATTAACAGCCAATATGCAGGAGCTTGCAAGTGGTGCAAGTACTCAAAAGCATAGTGCTCATGAGAATGCCGAAGCGATGGAAGATATTGCTGGTGGAATTCAACTAGTCACAGAAACTAATAGCGAGGTATCTTCCTATGCTTCGGATGCCTTCGATACGGCCAAGCATGGTGAGGAAGCTGCCCATAATATGCAACTTCAAATGCATGCTATGACCAATGCCGTTCAGGAAAGTGCAGAGGCCATTGCAGCACTTGATACACACGCCATTAAAATAGATGAGATCGTGGAGGTCATTCATGCCATTGCCGATCAAACAAATTTATTAGCCCTCAATGCATCGATAGAAGCAGCTCGTGCGGGCGAACATGGCAAGGGCTTCGCAGTTGTTGCAGAAGAGGTTCGTAAGCTTGCTGAACAATCCAAAACCTCCGCAGCAGAAATTACAGAGACGATTCATACTATGCAACAACTATCTAAGGAAGCACGTGTGTATATGCAGCAAAGTAAACAAGAGGCCACTACAAGCGCTGAAGTGGTCTACACAACAAGCAAGGCTTTTGCAGATATTACTACAAAGGTGTCACTTGTAACAATTAAAATTCAAGAGGTATCAGGCATTGCCGAAGAGCTGTATGCAAGAATTGAACAGGCGAATGCTTCAACACAAATTATGGCAGAAATTGCTATGGATGCTCGTGAACAATCAAAAATCGTCACACAAATTGCTGAAACAAATCTTCTATCAATGGATGATATTAATCAGGCAGCGTCACAGCTAACAGCGAATGCCGAAACACTGCAAGATTTGATCCACCAATTTAAATATTAAAATAAGTAGCAAAAAAACATGAGGGATTGTCCCTCATGTTTTCACTTTTTTCACAAACATTTTGACCACAGGCACAAGGAAAATTGAGATCACAAGGATTCGGAAGAGTTGGAAAGCTGTGACGATTGTCACATTGGCATGTACAGAAGCCGCAATAATCCCCATTTGATCAAGTCCCCCAGGTACAATACTTAAAAAGCCTGTCTTAAAGTCGAGACTGTATAGGCTTTTCATCAAAAATGATAAACCATACGCTGCTCCGATATAAATGCCAGCTGATACAAATGCATAAAAAATATGCCTCTTCGATAAATGTAGATCTTCTTTTTTCAACAATAACCCGATATGGATTCCAATCATCAATTGAGCAATATGTAGAAGGGATATGGGTATTCTAGGCACTTCTATCCCCACCATATTAATTCCCATCAATAAAAATACGGGGCCAAGCATATAACCTGTTGGAATTTTAATCTTCTGAGCAAGCCACCCTGCTAAGCCACAAACCATTAGTATACCAACAAGACCCCATGTATATATTCCATCATTCATAGGGCTGTTTCCACCAACATCTGTCAACATTAGCGGGACAAAGCCGACGATTAAAAGAACACGGAGGATTTGAAAGAACGTAATGACCACCATATCCATATCGCCTTGCTCCTCAGCAAAGGCCATAACCTGTGCCATGCCACCAGGTACACAGCATGTCAATGCCGTTGCAAAATCCAAATCTGTACGTTTGGCTACTAAATAACTGACACCAAAAAATAACAATATAAAAATCACATTTATAACGACAATACTCCCTAAAAAAAGCTTGATATCCTGCACCGCTTCTGGAGTAAAGGCAAAGCCGATAGAATACCCTGCTACGATTAAACCAAAATTACGGAAGGAAGAATGCCATCTCAATTGTACATTGGTCGACAATTGCACGATAAGTACCGCTGTAATAGCGCCTAGCAACCAAGGCATTGGTATATGAAGTAGTTGAAAAAAGACAGCACCTATGAGGCCAATGCATAATGTAATCAATATATGCCTACCAAAAACAAACATACTAGCAACCCCTTACAACTAGATAACTATATTATGACGTTTCTTAACCTTTTTTTCTATTGAAGCGACTTTTGTATGGTTTGCTATCGTTAAAAAATAACCTGTTATCGATAAAATTGAACCTCTTATCCAATAATTTACCTTTGCTAAATTTTTCTATGCTACATTATTATTACCTGATTCAGCGTTTTCCCTTTGAGGGAAAATAAAGGAGGCCTCCTATGAAAATTCATTTAACTATTCACCATGAACTTGAAGAAACAGAGGTTCATATACATGCGAAAGAATACAACGAACAAATAGAAAGACTCATGCAGCAATTACAAGCTTCTCAAACTACTATGCTAGATGGGTATTTTCAACAAGAAATTCATCTACTAAAAATTTCTGATATTTATTCCATCTATGCAGAGGATGCCAAAATATTTTTACAAACGAATGAACAAGAGTTTGAGTCTAAACGAAAATTATATGAACTAGAGGCACAGCTTTCAAAGGACTTTGTTCGAGTAAGTAAATCTACACTTGTCAATATCCATAAAATCGCCTCTATTCAAATGGGCAAAATCGGTACAACACAATTACTGCTTGAAAATGATGTAACCATTCATGTTAGTCGTAAATATATAAAAGAATTGAAGCGACACTTAGGTATTGGGAGGGATCTATAGCATGAAATATGTGAGCATGATGATTATCGGACTACTCATTTCCCTTAGCTCTTCTTATGTCTTAGTGACATTTAGCGTCCTATCAAATAATGCGATGGTATCAGGGACAGAATTACTAGAGCAAATTGTTATTGCAGCCATACTTGGCATTGCCATCGGACTTCTATCTAGTATTTTTGAGATTGAATCAATCCCTTTTATGGTGCAGCTATTCTTGCATTTAATCGCTGTGACAATATGTGTTTTGATTGCTGGCTATTTTGGTGGCTGGTTTACGCATTCTGGTGTGAAATATGTGCTGCTATCTGAAGCCGTTATTTACATCATCGTTTGGTGTATTCTTTATATCCTTCAATTAAATGATATTGAAAAAATAAATCGAGAAATTCGGAAAAGAAAGGAATAATCTGGATGTCCTTCGCGATAAAAGTTGAGAATTTATGTAAACAGTATGGTGACCATCATGCGGTTAACGACATTTCATTCACGGTTGAACGAGGTACCCTCTTTGCTTTTTTAGGAGCAAACGGTGCTGGCAAATCGACAACAATTGAAATCCTATGTACTTTATTAAAAAAATCCAGCGGCCATGTCACTATCAATAACTTTAAACTAGATGTCAGCAATCATAATGCAGATATCCGTAAATCCATCGGTGTTGTGTTCCAACAAAGTTTATTAGATGATCGTTTAACTGTACAGGAAAACATTCTACACCGAGGCAGAACTTATGAATTATCAAAAACACAACTTGCTGAAAACTATCAATTTGTTTCCTCCTATTTGCATTTAGAGGATATTGAAAGACAAAAATATGGAACATTATCTGGCGGTCAAAAAAGACGAGCAGACATTGCACGTGCACTTATTCATCGTCCAACTATTTTATTTCTAGATGAACCTACAACCGGCTTAGATCCACAAACACGACAATTAGTTTGGCAGGCCATCAAGCAGCTTCAACTCGAAACGAATATGACTGTGTTTTTAACAACCCATTATATGGAGGAAGCGGCAGTCGCACATCAAGTCCTTGTTTTAAAGGAAGGAAAAATTGTCGCACAAGGTACGCCCGATGCGTTGAAAACCAAGTATGCCTACGACTCTATGGCCGTTGTTTTCAATAATCCAATAGACGGTGTTAAATGGCTTGAAGAACACGCCATTTCCTATACCGAGAAACAGGAGATCTATACAATCCGTTTAGAATCTACTCTGCAAGCTCTCTCTCTTTTAAAGAAAGCGGAGCCACTCATTGCCTCCTTTGAAGTGATTAAAGGAACTATGGACGATGTCTTTCTTCATATAATGGCAGAGGAAGGTGTTGCATAGTGGAAGCCTTAATGAGCTTAGTACAACGAAATAGTAAAGTATTTAGGCGAGATAAAACACAAGTGTTTTTCTCTCTACTATCGGTGATTATAGTCATCGTGCTTTACGCCGTATTCCTCCAAAAAATGCAAGTAGATGCAATTGAACGAATAACGGAAGCAACACCTGCAGTGATTACCATGGTGAACGAATGGGTTGTAGCTGGGTTACTTTCGATGATTGCCGTTTCGACAACACTTGGTGCATACGGTATTGCCATAAAGGATCAGGAATCAAAGGCAATGGCCGATTTTTTAACTGCCCCTCTTTCCCGTGCCACAATACAAATGAGCTATGTACTCAATGCATTAATAATTGGCAGTATTTTTTCCTTTATTGCATTAATTGGCTGTGAAATTTTTATAGTAGCAACAGGAGGTAAGCTTTTAAGCCTTGCACATTTTGTTCAAGTACTTGGCATTATCTTATTATCTGTCTTACTCGCAAGTGTCTTGAATCTATTTCTTTCCTTGTTTGTGACGACACAAAATGCCTTCTCAACATTGGGAACTATTGTCGGTACACTACTCGGATTTTTATGCGGTGTCTATGTCCCACTAGGTGCACTACCAAGCTTTGCTCAAAATTTAATTATGTATTTCCCAGTTAGTCATACTACATTACTCTTACGAAACACATTTATGGAAAGCTCCATTGCCAATGTCTTTGAGGGTATACCAGTCTCCTATGTGCATGACTACAAAATTAATTATGGTATTGTCTACGAGCTTCATGGTAATACCCTGAGTGCCTCAACGAGCATCCTCATTATCGTTGGTACAATTCTCGTCCTAGCGATTGCCTCCTTGCTTTTCTTTAAAAGAAAATATAAATAAATAATTGCCAACGTTTTTACACATCGTTTAGAAAACGATGTGTTTTTTATTGCTTTATAACAAACAATTTGTTATTTTAATAATAAATGAGCAAACAAAAATAAAATTCGTTTGTTTTATCTGGAGGATTCCTAATGGATGTAAATGAACTATTTTGGCAAGCGCCTATCGATAATCTAAAAAAGGGTTATATCGGCGATGAGACACATTTCACTTGTCTGCTATGTGGGGAAAAAATAGAAAAAGGAATTATTTACCCATACGACGACTTATTGTATGAAGCCGAAAAAATGATGCAACACCATATTACGATTACACACCAGTCTGTTTTTCATTACTTAAATAGTCTCAATAAAAAAATGACCGGCTTAACTGAGCATCAAAGTCATATTTTACGCTTATTTTATGAAGGTAAATCAGATCAGGAAATAAAAGAGGAATTAGAAATAGGCAGTGCCACGACTATTCGTCATCACCGTTTTGCGTTAAAGGAAAAAGAACGCCAAGCCAAAACGTTGTTAGTAATGATGGAATTACTGAAGGAACAAGATCGAAAGGAGGATACATTTGTGTCTATTCATAAAACAGCTACAATGGTTGACGATCGCTATAACGTCACTCTCTTAGAAGAACAACAACTATTGGCGAAATTATTTCCACACGGTGTTGGCAAGGAGCTAGTTCGTTTTCCTAAGCGTGAAAAACAAAAAATTGTAGTACTTCGTGCCATTACCAGGCTTTTTGACAAAGAAAAACAATATACAGAAAAAGAATTGAATGAAATCATCAAACCAATGTATGAAGACTACGTTCATATACGCCGCTACTTAATTGAATACGGTTTTCTGGACCGCCAAGCTGACGGTAGTGCTTACTGGGTTAAAAAATAAGAAGGCAGGTAATTAAAATGGATCATAAAAAAGAGCTAAAAGAAATGTATAAGGACATGAAAATTGAAGCGGGCGTTTTTACAATGACGAATACACAAACAGATAAAGTATTTGTCGGTAGCTTTAATAATTTGAAACGATTAAATGGCTTTCAATTTATGCTCAAAACGAATACACATACGAACAAGGAGCTTCAGGCGGACTACAATTTATTTGGTCAGGATGCTTTCGAGGTGAAAATTGTAGAGTATTTAAAGAAGAAGGAAGAGGGTTATTTTGATGCCAAAAAAGAGCTTGAAAAGCTAGAGCAAAAATGGCTCGACACGCTAAATCCTTATGGTGAGCGCGGTTATAATTCTTAGTATTTATCCAATAGATAGCTGAGTAAACAAGCAAATGAAAATTTAACTGTCTCCTCAGCTATTTTTTATTCATCCACACGATTCCATCTTAAATTATCAGCATCATCATAGCCATAATAATAGATGGGGCGATCGTTCTTATCATAAGCAACAGCTTCTAATAAATCATTTTGCTGCGCATAAGGTATATAAAACGAAACTAGTTTACTATGTTCAATGGATTTTTTGATAATTCCTTGCTTTGAGTTAATTGTTATATATGAAACATTTTCATCATGAGATAATACAACAAACAAAGTTCCTTCATGATTCAAACGATAGCTCATGCCTCCTATTGTCTCTAAAGAATCATTCGTGGAAGAGATGCTCGTAGCATAAACCCTTTTATATAGAAATGCGTTTTTTTGTACCAAAACAGTTTGATAAATTTCTTTTTTATCACTCTTAAACAAATAAAAAATATCGTGTCCTTCTTGAATCTTTTCAACATTCTTATACTCAGGTGTCATAAAAAAATTTGCTTTTGCAGCGCTTAATGCCGTAAGGCGATAACCTGATAGAAATAATAAAACACTTACAATAACTATAATTAGTAACAAGATTTTTTTCATATTTTCAACCACCCTATAACAAGCTAAATAACTGTTTTTTTAATTAAATTGGATATGTTTTATAGCTTTATTTCCTTTAATATCATGTATCTAAATACAAAAGGTAAAGAATTTGAAAACATCCTTTACCTTTATCATAAAACAATTTTGTATATTAATTTAAGATCCAATAAATTTTTACATAACTTGGGTTCTATATTTTACTTCCTTTAAATACATCACTTACACATTCCTGCTGTGCTTTTTTCGTTAATTTACTGAAAACAAGTTCATACGAATGCTTAATAAGATTCTCCACCAAATCCATCGGGACATCTTCAGCATCCATATAAATGGAGTTCCAATGCGTTTTATTCATATAGTAGCCAGGTATAATGTTGGCATAGGCTTCTCGTAATTCCTCTGCTCGCGCAGGCTCACATTTTAACGTTAACACTGGCCTACCTGTTGCATTTCCTCCAATCATGGCATACATCTTCCCACCGATATGATAGCGATCTGCTTGCCATTCTTCCTTATAGTCATACGTTGTTCCTTGCAGCTGAAGACAATTTGCATGAATCGTTTCCTTTTCCATTCTCATTCCCCTTCCAACATCAACTAGTTACCCCTAAAATAAAAAACACACGTTCGATTATAGTAAGTATAATCGAAAACATGTGTTAAGAATAGCGTTATTTACTTGTACCACGATCAAACATCCCCATCACCTCGGTTGTTTGCAAAATATTCACAAACGACTTAGGATCGGTTTCTTTAATTGTACTTTTCACATCAGCCAGTTGATAGCGTGTAATAACCGTAATTAATACTTGACGGCCTTCGCCAGAATAGGCTCCTTTCGCATCGATAATCGTTACCCCACGGTGAAGCTTTTCTAATAACTGCTGTTTGACCTCTTCGCCTTTATTCGTAATAATCATAAGGGTTAATTTAATATGACTTGTATGAATCGTGTCCACTACTTTTCCGGTTGCATAAATGGAAACAAGCGTTAATAGCGCTGCATCCCAACTAAAGACAAAGCCCGAAGCTGCCACTACGATACCATTCATAGCAGCAATTAAAGTACCAAGCGGAAAATCACGTTTACGGCTTAATAGCATGGCAATAATATCGAAGCCCCCAGAGGAGCCTGCTGCTCGGAAAATCAATCCCATGGCAACACCTACGATGACTCCACCAAATAAGGAAGCAAGAATCGGTTCTTGTGTCGCCTTGTAAATCGGAATAATATATAAACTCACGGATAAAGCAGCCACCGATAAAATCGTATAGCTAATAAAACGTTTCCCGAGCTTCATCACACCTAAAATAAGCAAAGGCAAGTTCAGTAATAAGTTTAACACCCCTGTATTTAACGGAGTAATAATCCCAAGCATAATGGCAATACCACTTAATCCCCCACTTAAAATTTCATGGGGAATTAACAAAAAATTATAAGCAAAGGCCACTAAAATGGAAGAAAGTGTAATAATAATCACATTACGCATGATGATGTCCCCTATAAACGACCAAATTTTGATACATCTTTTCCATAGACTACCCAACTTACTTACTGGGAAAACCTATTTACTTACTTTTTCTTCTGTTCTTCCTTTAAAGGACCCTCTTGTTTGTATTCGCCCTTATCAGCAACGTTATTAATACGCTCGAGCATTGGGGGATGTGTGTAACGGAACCATTTCACCAAAATTGGTGGATTGACCTCACTTAAGCCTGAAATCGTTAACTTTTGAAATGACGTTACAGCCGCCTCGCGATCATTCATCAAGTTAATCGCATATTGATCTGCCCTTGATTCCTGGTATCTGGATACGTAATTGGATACGGGATTGGAAGCAAATAATAATATCGAGGTAATTAGTAAAAATAATGGGTAGGAGCTAATATTACTAATTTTATTAATTTTGAATACCTGTCCATATCTTGTAACTAATCGTCGCATAATTTTAGCTGTTAGCCATAAACCAACTAAAGAGAGTAAAAGATAGCCTGCAATGCCAAAATAAATATGCTTTTCAACATAATGTCCCATTTCATGCGCCATAATAAACAAAATTTCATTATCCGTCAGTCTGTTTAATGTAGTATCCCAAAGAACAATTCTTGAATTGCTACCTATCCCTGTCACGTAAGCATTTAGGGCATTCGTCTTCTCAGCCATATTCACCTCGTAAACATGCTCTGCCGGGATATGTGCCTGGGTAGCAAGTGATAATATTTTGGTTTCCAGCTCCTTATTTTTTAACGGATAAAATTCATTGTACAAAGGGTCGATCACAACTGGCTGGATAAACATCACAAACATTGTGAATGGAATGGTTAATAACCATGCATAGAGCCACCATCTTTTCTCACTCTTTTTAATGAGCCAATAGAGCACTGTCACTATGATCAAAGTCATTCCAAAGTTCACCCAAAAATCAATGACACCATCCTTCATCCAAGATCCAAATGCTTGGGTGCTAATGCCATAGCTTTTACTGAGATAATAACGATAATAGTCCATTGGGAATAATAAGACATATACGAATAATGACAATAAAAATAAATAGCCTGCATTTTGCAAAAGCTTCCACTTTGTTTGGGATGTGCTCACTTTCTCTAAATAACGTGAGACCCCCAGCAGTAATATCATGAAGTAAACAAGCCATTCCAAAGGAGTGGCTACAAAGAATAAAAAGTTCCGTATTTTTGAATATTCACCACTTAAAAAAAGTTCCTTACCAGACATAAACATTACTGGATCAGCAACAGTACCCTGTAAGGCACTTGGTATTTTGCCCCCTCCACTATGGAATATATACCAGTACATACAAAGCACGTAAACACCGAAAAATAGTAGCGCAACAATGCCCATTTTTTTAGCTATGTCAATTCCCCCTCATATCAGCCAAAGTTCGTCCTATAGTAAGTGTAAGCTAAATTATCAAAGTTAGAACAAATATGGACCTACTTTTTATCATCTCTTTTTCACAAGAAAAAATTCGCTCCATTTCTAGCAATGAGGACAGAATATCCTTCTCATTGTTTCAACATGTCGCGAATTTATGAAAGTGCTTGTTATTTATCCATTACAAATGTTGTTTTTCCACGTTGATCCTCACTTAAATAGCCCTCGGATAATAAATGATCATACCACTGCTGTTCGATAATAGCTGCTTGAGCGCCATTATCTATCTTTGTAGAAAGCTCAACCATAATTTCTCCTTTGTACTGCCACACCTCAATATCCGCTTCTTGCCCTAAAAAGCTTCCTTTATAGGTTGTAGCATTGGCAGGACCAAATACAACAGTTTGAGATAATAGATTTTTATACCATGCTTCTGAATCCCAATTTAGAATTTTCTTTGGTGAATTTTCAAGGATGAGTTTTTTAGCAGCACTCGTATCCACAGTATCATAAGACACATTTGAAGTTGTTTTCAGAGATTCTTTACGGCTAATGGTAAATGTACGCTGGTCCCCTTTTATATCTAGTTCAAATTTATAATTGGATTCTGAGCCTGTAAAGCCATGACTTGTTGTCTCAGCAATCGCGTCGTTCAACGGTGTATTTAAAAAACGCTTTTTATAGGTAATATCCATCTTATTACTACCTTTGTAAACACGTAAGCGGTGGATATAATCGTTACCGAGAAACATTTTATCAGGTGTATCATAGAAATAAATTTTCACATCATCTTTTTTAGTTGCTTGAAAAACATTTGCTATTTTTGAATCCGTAAAGATCTCTGATTTGATATTAAATTTAATTTCATGACCTGGTTCTATTGCTGCTTTCACCTGTGTTGTATTGACACTCATCATACTGATTACCGTCAAACCCATTAAGCACATATAAATTGCCCATTTCTTCAAATTAGCCATTATTTACTTCCTCCTTTTGAAAGGTTGTTTCTAAATTTGTATGTGGACTGTGAAAATAAATAGTTTGTCGTGCATGAATACTTTGCGATAGCGAAATAATATCCTGATAGTCTGGATGCGTTTTATAAAAAAATTCCTTAGCCGGTTGATTCCAAACATCTTGTTTGAATGACTGACGCGAATACCCTGTTGGGATGAATATGGCTGTTGGATACTCCTTCGCTAGTTCCTCAAGTCGAGCTTCATCCTGTTCCCTTACAAAATAGAGTGCATGGTTACTGTCAGAACATTGCTTGTGACCCACTTGTAACACCAATCTGTGCGGCCAAATATTTTCAGGTTCTTCCTCATACTGCTTAAACAGTGACTGTAATTCAGTATCTACACAGATTGCTCGCGAAGTTTGCTGAGCAAGATAGGTGACAATGTCGACTGTTTTCCCAGAAAAGGATGATGGAAAAACAAAAGGGCTGTTCGGATGTTCATTTATATAATTTAACAATTTTTGTAACACTTCACGATTATCAATACATTTTTCAACATGACCACTATCAATAAACGCTACATCATAAATCGTTCCATCATCTTCTGGCAAGGTTGCCTTTAATAAATAAGAATCGCTGACATAATCACCCGAGAAAAAAAGCATCTTATCAAAAAATCGAATTTTGTACCATACACTTCCAATCAAATGTCCGCTATATCCCCATTGAAAGGCAAGACAAGCATTAACCCTTATCCACGTTCCTCTTGAATCTGGATGAAAAGTACGGATATGTGGAATAGGTTGTAGAAGCTGCTGAGCAGTTCTGTGACTCATCAGTACTGGTCCTTTGTAGCCCATTTTTTCAAGCAATGGCAATGCGCCTACATGGTCGATGTGGGAATGAGAAATAAACACTGCCCCTAGTTTTTCAACATGTTTAGGTGTTAAATCCGGTGGGGTCTTTTGTGGGTTTTTCATCACGCCACAATCCAGTAAAATCGCCTTTCCATGATTTTCGATATAAAAGCAATTGCGCCCGTACTCTCCAACCCCACCTAAAATTTCAATATTAAGCATTGGCTTGTCCTCCCCGTCTTTGCAGCCAATCTAAAAGAAACATGAAGATCACAGTCATAAAGACAGTAATGACCGCCACGGCCATCCCAACCCCTACATTTCCTTGCTCAAATTGGCTGTAAATAAACGTTGCACCTGTTTCAACAGAAGGTGGCAAAATTAAGAGACCTGCTACTAGCTCTCGCATTGAAATAATGAAGGTCATCATCATGCCCGTAAGTATGCCCTGCATTAATAACGGGAGAATGATTCGGCGATAAATATCCCAATTGCTACGACCAAAAATAGCCGCTGATTGAAAAATGGAAGCATCTAATTGGGAAAACGAAGATTTGATATATTGCACAGAATAAGGCAAGAAAAGAACACAGTACGTGACGACAACCATCGCCTTTGTGTTATAGATAGTTGCTGGAAGCCAAGGGGCATTCCAAAACATAATCAATCCCACAACAAAGACAATACCAGGAATAATGTTAGGCATTAAACTAAAGAAATCTAATACTTGCTGTTTCTTCGTTTCTCCTTTTTTAATAAAGAGGGCAATCAATAAACCAACAATTGCAGTTATAATAGCTGTAATGATGGAAAAAACGATACTATTTAAAAATGCTGTTAATCCTGCACTACCACCTGTGAATACTTCCTGATAGGAGGCAAGACTAAAATTCCCTGCGTGTAAACCATCTCCTCTCACCTTTTGCAAAGAGGTCACGATAATGGAGAAATAAGGAATACCAATGGACAACAAAAGAACAATCCCCACAAAAGTCCATGAAGCGACTCTTACATACCATTTATCTGTTACCCTACGTTTTGCAGGGCTTTTCCCTGAAAGTACGCCATAAGTAAATTTACGTCCAATTAGATTTTGAAAATACCAGATCACTAGACAGACTGATAGTAGAAATAAAGACAGAGAAGTAGCCATCCTAATATCGACTGGCCATCTTGATAGATACGAATGAATTTCTGTTGTAAATACTTGAAAACCAATACGACTGCCAAATGTAGCTGGCGTTCCAAATTCCGCAAGCGTTTTGATGAAAATCAGTAAACTTCCTAAAACATAGCTTGATAGAATAAGTGGTAAAACGACTTTCACCCAATTTCTCCAAGGATTCCGTCCGAAAATCAATGCTGCATCTAAAAAGGAACCGTTAATTCGTAGTAATGTATTTCTTAACATTAAATACAAAAACGGAAAGAGATGTAAGCTCATAATCATGACCATGCCAAATAAGGAAAAGAATGAATCCGTCAACCAAGCAGCACCCGGAACTAACTGTTGAAGAAAACCATTATGCTGCATAAACAATATCCAACCCATAGAACCAATATATGGGGGTGTCATAAATGGAATGGTTAATATAATATCGAGCCATTCATGTTTATATAAGCTTGTTTTCGTTCGTATAAATGCCATAGGAAAGGCAATAATCGTTGTACCTAGGATAACGAAAATCCCTAAACCTATTGAATTTCCAAGTGTCTGCCATAATCTTTCATGTGCAAACATTCGGCTAAACTGTGAAAAATCAAATTGCCCCTCTTTTGTAAAGGTATAAATCAAAATTGCGATCAAAGGAGCGATAGCAAATACGACGACAATCGTCAATAAAACTCCAAAAGCTCGTCTTCCTTCCATGATCATGACACTTCAACCCTTCTATTTAAAAACTCAAAGGAGGTGTTTGTACCTCCCTATTGCTTAACGAAATAAATCGTTAAATTTTGTTAGTACTTCAAGTTGCTTGGCTTCAGCGCCACCCCACTCAACATTTAACTGAGGAATTTCATCTAATGCCGCACGATTTTTTACAGCAATATCTTTATTTCCTGGTAATAAGTACGCATCTGCTACAAGCTTTTGTCCTTCATCTGATAATAAAAAATCAACATATGCTTTTGCTGCTTCTACATGTTTTGCTTCCTTCAAAATACCGACAGCACGAGGACTAACTACAGTACCACTTTTTGGATAGATGATCTCTACTGGCTCTCCGTCTGCTTTTGCTTTGTAAGCCATATAATCTACGCCTGCAATCGTGGCATTTTTCTCACCCGTAATGACTGCATCTAACGCTTCTTTATTCGCACCATTTACTTGTAAGCCATTTTTCTTCCACGTATCCACTGTTGCCCATGCAGTTTTCTCTGCCTCCGTATAGCCAAATAAGAAATCGACAGCAGAACCTGATAAACTCGGATCCGGTATATTGATTTTGTTTTGCCACTCAGCTTTTGCTAAATCTGCCCAATCAGTCGGTGCCTTTGTTGTATTTTTTGTATTATAAGCAATACCTAATGCGGAGGCACTGTAGCCGTAGTAATACCCTTCTCCATCAGACCAAGCACTATTGATTTTGTCTTTATTTTCAGCATCTTTATAGCTTTGTAGCTGTTCTGTTGCCTTTAGACCATCCATAGAGGCTACGGAGGCAAGTACAACAATATCGGCTACAGGATTATTTTTCTCTGCTTCTAAACGAGAAAGAATTTTACCTGTAGTTCCTTGAAACATTTCAACTTTAATACCTGTTTTTTCTTCAAAAGCTTGCTGGATATTTGCCGCTAAGCCATCAGGGCCAGCAGAATACACCGTTAATACTTTATCCTCTTGTGTTTTTGCACTAGCTTGATCAACATTCTCTACCTGCTTATTACCACAACCAGCTAATGCTAGTGTCAGTAGAATCCCTGCAGTTGCCCATAATTTGAAACGTCGTTTTTTCAATGTTAGCCCTCCATTTGATAAATTTGATTTTCATCAATAAATACTTGTAGTCGTTTTCCATGTTCTAGGGGCTGATTCTCGTAAAAGCTCCATGCTTTTCCTTCTACTTGAGCCTGTACTAAGTAACGGTCTCCAACAAACGTACTTTTCACAATCTTCGCTTGCTTAGCGATCGTGCCTGGGCGATGTATTCTAGAAACACCTTCAGGGCGCACAATGGATTGTCCATTATGAAACCAATTTACTTTACCAATAAAATCTGCTACATATGGTGTTGCTGGAGCACGATAAATCTCTTCTGGGGAGTCGATTTGTGCAATTCTTCCCGCTTCCATAATGATAATTTGATCAGACATGGTCATTGCTTCTGTTTGATCATGAGTAACAAAAATGGCTTGGCAATCAAGGTCATGGATAAGTTGCATAATTTCATCCTGCATTTGCTCTCGAAGCACTGCATCTAAGGCAGATAATGGCTCATCAAATAAAATCAATTGAGGGCTTGTAGCTAAAGCCCTTGCCAGTGCCACGCGTTGCTGCTGACCGCCTGATAACTCCCCTGGCTTCCGTTTCTCAAACCCTTGCATTTTTACTAATTGCATCACATGCTCTACACGTGCTGGAATGTCTGACTTTGGAATAATCCCCTTTAAACCAAAGGCAATATTTTGAAAAATGGTCATATGGGGCCATAGGGCAAAATCTTGAAAAACCATGGCGATATTGCGTTTATTCGGTTTGACATTTTTACGAGATTCCGAAGAATAAATGACAGTTTCATCAAATCGAATTTCCCCTTTCGTTGGCTGTTCAAGACCTGCAAGCAATTTTAATAAAGTTGTTTTACCACAGCCTGATTGCCCGAGAATCGTAATGAATTGTTGATCCAACTCCACATTAATAGGCCATAAAGCTTGAGATTGCCCATATTTTTTCTCGATATTAGATAATGAGATTTTCATAAGTATCCTCCTCGTTACTAACTACTATAAATTCCGCATATTTAGAAAATATTAATCTACTATTAATAACTCGTTAAAAAAAATCTAATAAACTTAAGTTAATGCAAGATTTTTTCTAATTTACTTTAGGAGGATAAAATGAATAATTTAAAATTACAGGCATTTTGCTTACTCGTTCAATTAAAAAAATTAGCTCCTGTCGCCAAAGAACTTGGCATTACAGCACCAACTGTGTCCTTTCATATTCGCTCAATTGAGGAGGAATATGGTATTCGATTATTTCGCACAAATGCAGGCGGGTACCGCTTAACTGAAGCGGGCGAGGGTGTTTATCATTATGCCCGTCAAATTGTACAGCTCCAAAAGGATATGAATCGCTTTATTGAAAACCTATTAGCTGGGCATATTGGCTCCCTACGACTTGGAGCAAGTGGATTACCCGCACATATTTTCATGCCAGATTTAATCCATCAAGTTTCATTGGCTTATCCAGAAATTCGTATTTCTTTAGAGGTGAAAACAGCTCCTGAAATTGAAAATAAAGTAGCTCTTCAAGAGTTAGATTGTGGGCTCATTATGGAGACTAAACAGGAAAATACCGCCCTTCATTACGAGACAATTGGAGAAGATGCCCTTGTTTTAGCTTTTAGCCCAACACATGAACTCGCATCTAAAGAGAACATTACCAAAGAGGATGTTCTTAAAAATAAACTGTTATTGCATACTTCTTCTAGTTCAACGAATCACTTCATCGAAAAGTGGATGGACCCCTTTCAGCCTTCTACTTATACCATCGAATTGGATTCGGTAAGTACAATAAAAAAAATGCTGACCTTCGGAAAGAACTTGGCTTTCGTTTCCGCTGCCTTAATTGAAGAAGAATTAAAATCGGGTGTACTAATGAAAAAGGATTTACAAGATGTGTCGCTTAGGAGAAAGATTCAATTTATATATCCTAAAACGCGGTTAGATAATGCCATTGATGAGTTTGTCAAAATGTCGATTTACGATGTAGCGCAGCGATTAAAAATGTCTTCAGTTCTGACATAATTCCACAGATAGTCGTAATAAAATGCAATGGGGATATATTTATTAGAAAGGAGGAATGTATTTGCTAATCAAATTGCTGACAAAGGATTGTATCCAAGTTGCAAATTTTGTTCAGTCCTGGCAAGAAGCCATTCGTTTAGCTGCCAACCCATTAATACGTCAAAATAAAATTGAACAACGCTATATCGAAGCAATGATTCAATCCATTGAGCAATATGGTCCTTATGTCGTTATTACACCGAAAGTCGCTATTCCACATGCACGGCCAATAGACGGTGTTCATGCCTTAGCAGTAAGTTTGCTACGTTTACAGCAGCCTGTTTTTTTCAGCCCTAATCAACCTGTCTTTTTAATTATTATTTTAGCTGCGATCGACAATACTTCACATCTACAGGTATTGGCTGATCTAACATTAGTGCTACAACATCCGGATCAGATTGATAGCCTTATTGCTTGTCAGCATGAAGAAGACATAAGAGAGAAGATCCAACAATATACGACAAAGGAGTCAGCAGGATGAAAATATTAGTCGTGTGCGGTAGCGGATTAGGAAGTAGCTTTATTTTAGAATTAAATGTAAAAAAGGCATTAGAGGCTATGGGCAAAGAGGCTGAGGTAACACATACGGATTTAGCATCCGCCAAGGCGGAGATGGCTGATATTTATTTAGGTGCGTCTGATATTGTGAATGAATTAGCGAAAGACAACGCAATCATTGTGAGTATCGTCAACATGATGAATATATCGGAAATTAAGGAAAAGCTGGAACCTTGGCTTTAAGCAAAAAAAATTTGGATAGGATGAGGTGTTGGTATGTTAGATGTTATCATGCATGACATTTTAGGAACACCAGCTATATTAGTCGGCCTATTCGCTTTTATTGGTTTATTCATTCAAAAGAAATCAAGCTCCATTATTCTTTCTGGTACTTTAAAAACAATTATGGGCTTTGTGATCCTTGGGGCAGGAGCAACTGTCCTAATTGGCTCGTTAGATCATTTTAGTAAAATGTTCGATCATGCTTTTCAAGTACAGGGAGTAATTCCTAACAACGAGGCCATCGTAGCAGCTGCTCAAACTAATTTTGGAACAGCCACTGCACTCATTATGGTATTTGGGATGATTATGAACTTATTACTTGCGCGATTTACGCCATTAAAATATATCTTTTTAACTGGACATCATACATTATTCATGGCTTGTTTAATCGCTGCTTCTTTATCTGTTGGTGGAATGAGTGGGACACCTCTTATAATCGTCGGTTCTATTATACTCGGACTTTGTATGGTGGTGTTCCCTGCTATTTTGCAACCAACTGTCCGCCAAATAACAGGCAGTGATGATTTTGCTGTCGGCCACTTTGGTAGTGTTGGTTACTATGTATCTGCTAAAATTGGAAAGCTCGTTGGTAATAAAGCAAAATCAACAGAAGATATTCAGGTACCTAAGTCACTTGGCTTTTTACGAGATACATCTGTCGCTATCTCTTTAACGATGAGTGTATTCTTTGTCATTGTAGCGCTATTCGCAGGGCCTTCCTATATAGAGGCACAATTATCTGGTGGATCTAACTTCATTATTTTCGCCATTATGCAAGCGGTTACATTTGCTGCTGGGGTTTATATCATCTTAGCTGGTGTACGGATGTTAATTGCTGAAATTATTCCAGCCTTTAAAGGCATTGCTGATAAGCTTGTGCCAAATACTAAACCTGCACTCGATTGCCCAACTATTTTCCCATTTGCCCCGAATGCTGTTATCATTGGCTTCCTATTTAGTTTTTTAGCTGGACTTGTTTCAATGTTTATACTGCCTTTCATCGGACTGAAAGTGATTGTTCCAGGGCTAGTTCCCCACTTCTTTACTGGCGCTGCAGCAGGTGTGTTTGGCAATGCTACTGGAGGCAGAATTGGTGCCATGTCAGGTGCCTTTGCTAACGGTTTATTAATTAGCTTTATTCCCGCGGTACTTCTAATCTTTATGGGAGACATCGGTTATGTAGGCACGACATTTGGTGATTCAGACTTTGGTGTTATCGGCATTATTATTATCAATTTATTAAAATTATTTGGAGCTGTTTAAATCTAGATAAAAGCCCTTCGCAAATTGCGTTGGGCTTTTTTGTTATTGTACGTACAAGGAAAAGTGGGAAACTTTAATAAATTTATTATTTGATTAGTCATCTAGCTTTATATTATTAACTTATTATGTATATAGATTTGGATATATATTCTTACAGATTCTACAGAAATTTATTTTATTCGTCGTCTGACATCCGACTAAAAATATTAAATTTTTGCCGATATATACTTTATAACTAGGAAACAACAGGAGGTACATATTTTGAAGAAATTAATGGTGGCTTGTCTTTTGATTGCTCTATTAATAGCCGGCTGTTCATCGTCTCAGACAGAAACATCCACGGAAGGTTATAAGATAGGAGTTTTACTATCGGATGCCGGACTAGGAGATGAATCATTCAACGATTCTGCTTTTAAAGGACTTGAAAAGGCGCGAGATGAACTTGGTATTTTATTTGATTATAAAGAGGCACCAGATGGAAATTATGAGGAAAAGCTACAGGAACTTGTAGAAGAAAAATATGATATTATCATTGGTCTCGGTTTTTCTGTACAAGAGGCACTAGAAAAGACTGCGAAGCAATTCCCTGAGCAACAATTTGTATTGATTGATGGACAGTCAGATGTGAACAACATTATCTCTATTACCTTTAAGGAGCAAGAAGGAAGTTTCTTAGTTGGTATGGTGGCTGCTATGACAAGCAAAACAGGAAAAATCGGCTTTATTGGTGGAGCAGATGCTCCTGTTATCCATCACTTTGAAAATGGTTTTATAGAAGGAGCTCGCTATGTAAACCCAAATATTGAAATTATGAGTGACTATGCAGGTACCTTTGATGATACTCAAGCTGGTGCGGCGATTGCTGATAAATATATCCAAAATCAAGTTGATTTTATTTACCACGCTGCCGGTTTTACAGGATTTGGAGCGATAAAAAAAGCTGAGGAAATGGGAATTTATGCAGCTGGGGTTGATATCGATCAATTTTATATCGCGGAAAAAACAGTCGTCACTTCTATGTTAAAGAATGTTGACCATGCCGTTTTTCAACTCGCAAAAACCTTGGTGGATGAAGGGAAATTAACTGAAAAATCCTTGGCTCTAGGGCTATCCGAGCAAGGTGTAGGACTAGCTGATATCCGTGTAATTACATTAACGTCTGATCAACAAGCCGCTATTGAAAAAGCCCGTGAAGCAATTGTTTCAGGCTCGATAAAAGTTTCTGCAGAAAAGAGGGATAGCCAGTGACACTTCGAAAGAAATTATTTATGAACACATTGATCCCCATCTTGCTGGCAATGGGGATGATCGGTTTTATTATTGTTCAAACATTTTCCATTCAAACAACGGCACAAGACGATACCGCACTATTACTCTCAGTGAAAGAGCTTGAACAAAGCTTAGTAGTTGCTAGCCAATCATTAAATAACTACACCTATTTAGATAGTGAGGCCAATAAAAACGAAGCGCTTGCTATATTACAAGAAACAAAAGTTAATTTAGATGCATTAGCATCTTTGACGAAAATTCCTGAACATCAGAAATTAATCAATAAAATTACGGATAAATTTGCAGCGCTCGAAAAAGCTACAAAAGCAGGCCTGCAAGAGGACAATCGCCCAGAAATCAAAAAGCAATCTCTTCGAATTAAAGGCATTTTAAATGATATGTATTTGCTGAAAAAAGAAACGAATGAATGGTATCAAGAAATGATACAAGTAACAAAGCAAAAAATTGGTTTTATTATTACAACAGCTATCATAGGCAGTGCCCTACTAATCTTAGCAACGATTGTTTATTCCTATGTAGCTGCTAAAAGAATTACCAAACCAATCAACCAAATTGTAGAATGTGCGCAGAGTGCGGCTACTGGGGATCTCACGATAGATACCTCCACCCTTTCCTATCAATCGAATAGTCGTTATGAGATTGATCGATTGACTGAAAGTTTTTCACAAATGATGACGAATTTAAAGAGCACCGTGTTGTCCATCGATCAAATAGGTAAGGATGTTAATTTATTTACACAGGATGTAACAAGCCATATGCAAAATATTAATGAAGGTAGCAATCAAGTAGCAGTATCTACTGACGAATTAGCAAAGGGTAGTTACACGATGTCAGAAGATATTCAATCGGTCGCGATTCTCATGAATAATATGTCGGATCAATTTAGATCCGTTGCTCACACAACAGAACAATCAGCTATACATGGTAAACAGGCATTGGATGCTGTTCAAAATGGGCAATATACATTGGAAAAACAATCTACCATTGCGAAGGATATTCAAGGTGCTTCACTAGCAATTAAAAATGCTGTTACTCAATTTTCACAATTTACAACGGAAATCGAAGGAGCAGCTAATGCTGTTCATACAATTGCCAGTCAAACAAATTTGTTAGCTCTAAATGCGGCTATTGAAGCAGCCCGTGCTGGCGAAGCAGGAAAAGGATTTGCCGTCGTAGCTGATGAGGTTAAAAAGCTTTCTTCTGAAACGGAACATGCAACAAATTTAATTTCTTCGATGGTGACTCATATTCAAGATGGTATAGATCACATCCTAGCTACGGCTGAAAGAGGGCATGAGCTTTCAAATGAGCAAGCACAATCAATGCTAGAAACGGAACATTCATTTGCAGCCATTACTAATCATATTACTGATATCCATCATGATTTACAGCATCTCACTAAGGAAATGATGCAAACAAATGAAATGAGCCAGCAAGTGAATGGTACGATTGAAAATATTTCTGCGATTACAGAAGAAACAGCCGCAGGTACAGAGGAAATTTCAGCCTCAACACAGGAACAACTAGTATCCTTCCAAAAAATAAATACAAAAATCGTCGATCTTCAAAAAATGACAGATACATTAATGAGTGAGCTAAAAAAATTCACATTATAGCTTGTCAAATAAACATGAAAAAATCCAGTGACTAGTTGTTCACTGGATTTCTTCATTTTATAATGTTAAGCCACCATCAACTACTACGATAGACCCTGTCATATAGCTTGCTTTTTCTGATGCTAGGAAAACAACCATTTCTGCTAATTCATCTGGTTTAGCATAACGTCCCATTCTCATATTTGGAATTTCCTCTGGAATATAGCCACCTGTTTCAAACATAGCAGTTACACTGTTTGTTAACGCTGTTTCCACTCCGCCAGGACAAATCGCATTGATACGAATACCTTTTTTCACATACTCTAATGAAGCAGATTTTGTTAAACCAATAACTGCATGTTTGCTTGCAGAATAAACAGCCATACTATACTCGCTACGAACACCAGCAGTTGAAGCGGTATTTATAATAGAGCCGCTTCCTTGTCCTTCCATTACTTTAATCACATATTTTAAGCCAAGAAAAACTCCTTTTACGTTGATTGACATAATACGATCATATTCATTATCAGCAATCTCTGTTAATGGGGAAATTTTTTGAATCACTCCTGCATTATTAAAAAATACATCAATACGACCATATGCTTCAACGGCAGTATCCACATATTTCTTTACATCTTCACTTTTCGAAACATCAGCCTGAACGAAGATTCCTTCTCCGCCTTGTTCTTTCACCAAGTTTAACGTTTCTTCTCCCGTTTCCTTATTGAAATCAACGATCACAACTTTTGCACCGTTGCTAGCAAGCTTTAAACTGCTTGCTCTTCCAATACCGCTTCCTGCACCCGTTACTACGGCAATTTTATTTAAAAGATCCATCTTCCATTCCTCCCTAGTATGTTGAATACATGGTCTATTTTATTGCTACTTCCCCCTTTTTTATTGTATTATTTTACACAAAATAGTACTTTCCTATTGTCTATCCATAAAAATTGAAACTGCTTTCATTTTGATAGCACCAACTGAGGTGTAGAACGTGAAAATATCCACTATCGACCTTCAATACATAAGTCAATTAATTTATGAAACACATCATCTTCCTGTCTCTTATATCCATGCATCGGGAGAAATAATGTTTGAATACGCATCAGCGGAATGTCTCAATCATCCATCCTATCATTCTGTACAGGAACAATTGAAAACATATCCTTACCATAGGTCTTCAACGGACTATCCGATTTTTTTCACTATATCAAATTTAAATTTTTTCTTTATCAATCTCACGATAAACAAACAATATTTAGGAGCTATAATTGTCGGTCCTTCCCTTTCACCACTAATGGAGGAAACCACTTATCAAGAGCACGAGCCGATTCCTACTCTTCATTATCAGCAATGCTTAGCTATTAGTTTATTTGTTTATTATTCCATCTATCAGCGGAAATTAAATAAAACAGCGGTAATTCATTACAACCAAGAACTAAAGCCTCTTATTCGTCATGAGGGACATACAGCGCTTGAACTTTCGAATGCCAGAAGAAATGATATCGTTCATACAAATCTTTACTATGAAAAAATATTATTAGACAATGTGAAAAATGGGCGTATGGAGAAATTAACAGAAGTCTTGAATTATTCCATTGTTGAGCAAGCGGAACTCGGAGTACTTTCAAAACGTAATAATTTAAAAAGTGTACAATATTTGATGATTACAGGGATTGCCCTAATTTGTCGTGCAGCGATTGAAGGGGGATTAAACGAAGAAACAGCCTTTACATTAAGTGATTTTTACATTCAAAAACTAGAGGATCAAAATAGTTTAATCAACATTCTTTCGTTAATGGAGGAAGCTATTTACGACTATACAAGCCGTGTTGCACAAGCCAATACAAGGAAATATTCAGCACCCATCACTACTTGTATTCATTTTATTGAAAATCAATTATACGGGGATATAACACTCGATCAACTTTCAGCTATTTGCCATTTAAGCCCCAATTATCTTTCTTCGTTATTTAAAAAGGAAGTTGGGATTTCCTTTACTGAATATATTCAGCAACAAAGGATTGATGAGGCGAAGAAGCTCTTAACATTTACAAACTATCCAATTTTAGATATCGGCTCTTTACTCAATTTCACAGACCAAAGCTATTTTATTAAAGTTTTTAAGAAATTTACGGGTATTACCCCTAAGCAATATAGAACAAAATATTCTCATAAATAATTCAACAGAGGAGAAAAGTAATAAGTTGGGAGGAACTAGCTTTTATTTTCTCTTTCTTTTTTGACAGTACTAAGAAAAACTTTTATAACATACCTTGTATTAAAACGTAATCATTACACTTTAAGGAGGTATTTGTGGAACGTCTCTCTTTCTCTAAATATGCATTGAATTTTTGGCTCCTCTTCATTCTATTTATTAGCTTTTTATCACTACTCTTGCTCAACATCTCTGCACTGAACAATCTAAGTTCCTCTTTACTCAGTTTGAACACCATTTTTTTAAGTATTTTAATTGAGGCATTACCATTTGTCTTAATGGGGATACTCATTGCTGGCTTTATTCAAATTTTCATTACAGAGGAACATATCCAAAGGTGGATCCCTCGAAACCCTCTGTTGGCTGTTGTTATGAGCTGTCTTATAGGAGCCTTATTTCCAGCCTGTGAATGTGGAATTGTTCCGATTGTTAAGAGATTGATTGCCAAGGGGGTACCTATTTATGCAGCTATGGGATTTATGTTAACTGGCCCACTCATTAATCCAGTCGTTATTCTTTCTACCTATATGGCATTTGGCAATGATTTAAGAATAGCTAGCCTTCGGATGCTAATTGGCTTTGTCATTGCCATTGTAGTCGCATTACTCATCAGCTTGTTTTTTAAAGGCTCACAATTTAAACGTTCCTTACAGCCCTATTCATTGACAACTACTAATCAACAAACATCCTTCGTCACAAAACTAATGACTATGTTTAAACATGCCATTGATGAATTTTTTGATGTGGGCAAATACTTCATTATTGGGGCGTTTTTAGCTGCCTTTGTGCAAACCTATGTATCTACCAAAGCACTCGTCGAAATTGGAGATGGTGTATCCTCCTCAATTTTGGTCATGATGGGCTTAGCCTTCATTTTATCTCTTTGTTCGGAGGCCGATGCCTTTATTGGCGCATCCTTTAGCGCAGTTTTCTCTACACCATCCATTCTTGCATTTCTTATTTTCGGCCCGATGATTGACTTGAAAAATACTATCATGTTGATGAGCGTATTTCGCTTAAAATTTGTCTTCTCGTTAATCGCCTTAGTGGCTATAGTTGTCTACATTAGTATATGGATTCTTTCAGCGTATCTCTAAGGGGGTAAACTATGAAATTTCACGTGCAACAAGCACTAAGAGCCTTAATGCTCCTCGCTTTTTCTGCTATGATAGCCAATCTGCATTGGACCGGAGAACTAACAAAATTCATCAACCCTAAATATGAAGGCCTTAGTCAAACAGCTGCCGCTTTATTTTTTATACTTTTTCTTGTGCAATTAACAACAGTTATATCTTTCTCAAAGACTTCCCAGCCATGTCATCCAATTGGACAAGCTTGCTGCTCTAATCACGACCATGTTCACGCTCCTTCTACACGAAAAAAATGGCTAGCCTATCTTATTATCATAACCCCCATCATGACGGGCTTCTTCGTACCAGCAAAAATTTTAGATACTGCCATTGCTGATAAAAAGGGCGGTGCTTTTATGATCACTCAGCAAAATCAATCATCTAAAATAGAGGATTACCTGACTTCTAATGAAATGATCGATGAAAATATTTACGATGAGCATGATGCTGACCCCCGACTTCTGGAGGAAAAACAGGAGATGACGAAAAAACAATATGAACAATTAAAGCAACGGCTCTCACAACAGCCTATGCTGAAAATGACCGATGAGGACTATACCATTTACTATGAAGAAATCAATCAAAATTTGTCTAATTATGTAGGGAAGAAAATTCAAATAAAGGGCTTTGTTTTAAAAGAGGAAAGCTTTACAGAGCAGCAACTAGTTATTTCAAGATTTCTTATTACCCATTGTGTCGCTGATGCAAGTATCGTAGGCTTTCTAACAGAATTTCCTGAGGCACCTACGCTCACAGAAGATACATGGCTTGAAGTAGTCGGTACCATTGGTCAAACAACATATGAGGGGGCAAGCTTACCTGTCATCCATATTGATAATTGGGTAACAATTGAACAACCCGAATCACCCTATCTTTATCCTATTAATGTTCGGATGAGCTTCTAGCAAAAAAAGGGCAAAACTATCTGTTTGCCCTTTTTCGTTTATTTATTAGATAATTGCACGTTTAAGCCTAAATGGGAACTTAATGTACTACCTTCATATTCAGCTCGGAATAACCCACGCTCTATTAACAGAGGGATAACATCGCTAAAGAATAAATCCAAAGATTTCGCAGGACCACCTGGAACAGCAATAAAGCCATCCAATGCCCCCTCCTCATAAAAAGTAACGATTTGATCGACAATATGCTGTGGTGTGCCGATTGCTACAAGATGTGCTGAACCAATTACTTCTGGACGAGCAAGCAGTACTTCAACAGATGGTTCATTTTCCATGATGTAACGACGAACAAGATCAGCATGTGTTCGACTGCGTACTTTTTGATTCTCGGGTGGTAACATATCCACTGTTACAGGATCATGTAGTGCCATATGTCGAACATTCAAACCAATGACTGACTCTAAAGCATCGTAACGACGCTCCAGGGTTAAATGTGCGTGTGCATGATGGTACATGTCTAATGCTTCTTCATATGTATCTCCAATAAAGAAATAGAGTCCTGGTAATAAGCGTATATCATCTGCTGTACGTCCCACGTTAACAGCTCTTTTCCGTAAATCATTGCGCATCTCAATACCAACCTCCATAGCTGGTGTCGCCGCAAAAATGGCATTGGATACGGTTGCTGCAAATTGTCGCCCCACGTCTGATGCTCCTGCTTGAAATAATGGAATTTCTCCTGCCGGATGCATCGGTATATTTAACGGCCCCTTTATATGGAAAAACTCCCCCTCATGATTGATTGGCTTCATAAGTTCTTTTATTTTCTCTATATTGCCATCTGTTTCTAACATTTCATAAGGATTACTATGCCATAGCTGCTTCACAACCTTAGTACATTCAGCCGCTTTTGCATAACGCTCCTCTGAGGAAGGCATAGGCTCGTTACTAAAATTATAGGCACCATCAATGGAGGTCACGATATTCCATCCTACACGTCCCCCACTAATCCAATTCAAGGATTGTAATTGTCGGGCAATCAAATAGGGTGGTATAAAGGATGTAGAAATGGTAGTTACTAAACCTATTTGCTTCGTTTCTCTTGCCACTGCTGTCAATAAAAAGCTTGGGTCTAACCCAACTGTACCTTTTGTTTTAGCCATTAATTCTGGATGAGCCATTAAGTAATCTGCTTTAAATAAAAAATCTAATTTAGCCGCCTCAGCACGCTTCGCGAATGCAATATGCTCATCAATCAACACATCTTTCTCACCATGTTTGTTTTGCACAGCTAGATGCATGCCAATAATGAGATGTCTTTTCATGAATACTCTACTCCTTTTTAAATGAAAATGATTATCATTTTCATCATACTCATTCATTTTAAAGATTGCAATGCCATTTGCCATAAAAAAAGGTGCCACAGTTGAATGGGCACCTAAACGTTATTACTTTAAACACTTCCTATAAAGGAATAGATAGATATTATCATGATAAAAGATATAATCGAAGGCAGTGGTATCCTTAAAAAGCTTGACCTCTTTATTAACGGCTAGCCTATGGATCATGAGCTTTGATAGTATGGATGGTTTCTCCTGCAAATACTAGTTATAAATAAGCATTTACGATGTGGAGAAATTAAATAGGCTTTGCAAAAATTTGTTTTTCAATAGGGTCCCAAAGAACAATTCCTACATCTTGTTGCTGATCGATGATCCGTATTGTAATGGGAATATAATCAATTACTATCCTATTTAAATTGGTACTTATCAGCTGTAATAGACCAATCAACTCTGGTTCATTTATAAGTGGAGCGTTCACCTCTATTTGAATGTCTGTTAATTTGCCTTCTTCATATCGTAGCTTGCCAAATATTTTTAGGTTTAAATGTTTAAATCCTTCCTGAATGTCTCCTTTGAAAAGCAATAATTTAGTATACATATTTTGGTCTAAACTATATAAAGCTTCCGAGGGGAATATATAAAATTTCTTATCTATTTCAGCCCATTTTGTAATGGTAGCTTCCCCCTGAGGAATAAACGTTTCTGCTAAAAATACCCCTGGAATAATATCATTTATATTCGATTCCTGAAATAACGTAAGGTAAATAGGAACATTTGGTATTTTTACATTTTCCCTAATATCTTTAACTATCTTTTCAGCTACTTTTTTACCAAAGTTTTTGACATCATTGATTTCATCATCGTTTTGGTCTACTTTCACTTGCCCAGTGTAAATTAAACCTTTATCATCAGTTACTCGTATGTCATAATATTCATTTAACGAAATTGCGATCGACATGCCTTCTATTTTACTAGTTTCTTTAGTAATAAAATTTTGTTCCAATACATGGGAAAGGATTAAGGGATACTTTTTTTCATCCTCTAAAACGTTATCGGTTTTGTTTTCGATAGCAGGGTTTAAACCCATATCATCATTTGTTTTTCTACTTAGCCATTGACTAATCATTTTATCACTTACATATTGACCTTCCTGCATATAAAACTTCTCAGTCGAAAATTGATTGACTGATAAATCCATTAAGCCTCTTTCTATTTCATTCATATTTAATGCATTATTCATATTCTTGATTAGGGCGCCTCTAGCAATATTAAATTTAACAGGTTGTTGAGTTTCATATGTTTCCTTTTTTTGAATAGACGATATATACTTTTTCTCATTGTTCGTGCCCCTCTCCATCTCACTATTACAAGCACTTAAAAGTAATAGGGGCGCCACCAAAAATAACATTCGTTTTCTTATTTTCATCACGATTACTCCTCGATCATTATGCAGCATTTAAAATTCCTTAATTAACCATATCAAATTTACCAAAATAAAACATTAATAACTTGAAAATTCCACCATTTTTATCCCATTTGTTGATGCAATGTCACCCAATCAAAAAAAGACCTATGTCCGTAAAGGCACATAAGTCTTACTTGTTTGGTATCTTAGATGGTTAGTTTTGATTAAGTATGGGTTTCCGCTGAGATTCAATTAGCATTAAAGCACTCATCCCTACTTACATAGCAAATGCTACATCATTCATTCTTACTTTGCATTTTTATCTGGCTGATGAATACCAAATATATTACCTTCCGTATCCTTAAAGTACCCTTGCCATGCCATACCTGGTAATGCATACTTTGGCATGGCTACTTGGCCACCGTTTGCTAGAATTTTTGCTTCTGTTATATCATAACTTTCTACGCCCATCGTACAGGCAAATCCATTCATAGCTTGGTTTGTCTCTGGAGGAGGACCCTGACGTTGCATCAAAGCGCCATCAATGCCATGCTCATCCTCACCACCCGTTACTGCCCCGAAATATGGCATTCCCGCGTAGTCACTCCAATCTTGAAATGACCAGCCAAATACGTTCCCATAGAAATTCTTTGCCCTCTCCATGTCACTTACATGAATTTCAAAATGAACTAATCTCCCCATTGTATCCTCCTTCGTTGCAAATGTTTGAATACATTTACTATAAAGCATTTTTTACAGGATGAAAAATAAAATATTTTTTAATTTTCTATCAATTCTATATTATTTGATTTTAGACAGTCTCTAAAGGATAATCTTGCTACATTAAATTAATTTATAATTGACTATAAACGGAAAATGCATCTGTTATATTATATTGTTCTGTTCGAGAATTTCCTTCAGCCCCTACGGTTACCAGAATGTATTCTTGTCCATTTATTGTGGCTAAACTTGCTAAACATAAACCCGCGACGTCTGTATAACCTGTTTTCCCACCTAAAATTTCTCCGCCTGGTAATGCTCTTGTTGTCATATTTTGAAACATTTTATTTGTAAAAGTTATCCCCTCTGGATGACGATTTGTAGGTTTGATAGAATATCTTTCCGCTGTATAAACTTGACGAAACTCATCATTTGTTAATGCATATTGCAAAAGTAAAGACATATCTTTGACGGTCGTATAATGATCTGAATGATGCAATCCAGTAGTATTCATGAAATGAGTATTTTTCATGCCTAACTGTTGGGCCTTTTCATTCATTAGATCTACAAATTTCCTTTCCGAACCAGCAATATATTCAGCTAAACCGATGGAAGCCTCGGCCCCTGATGGAAGCATAGAACCATATAATAAATCCTCTAGCGTAAGCTTTTCATTTGGGAGAAAGCCAGCAAGTGATGCGTTCGCTTCGTATAAATTATTAAATATATTATTCCCTAAAACAATTTCTTCCTGTAAATTAGGAATCTGTTCGATAGCAACTAAAACCGTCATCATTTTTGTTAATGATGCAGGGTAAATAACTTCCTCGCTATTTTTATCTATCAGAACTTTATTTTCATCCAAATTCACTAAAATAGCATTTGAGCTATATAAATTAACATTCATCATATCGCCACTTTTTGTTGGCGTGTCAAACGATTGCGTGTTGACTTGTAAGGAAACAGGCTTTTCTTTAGCCCATATAAAATAAACAAACAGCATGACGAAAATGAATAGTATAGTAAAAATACCTTTTCTCTTAAACATATAAAAACAACTCCTTCTCATTATGTCTTTATTCAAACATAAAAAGAGGAGCTTTATTTTAATTAACTATTAGTGAATTCTTAAGGTTTCTTAAGAATTACTTGGAATCATGACAGTAAAGATCGTTTTTTCGTTACTAGAAGTAGCTGTAATTGTTCCGCCATGGGCTTGTACAATTTCATTTGAAATTGCTAAACCTAGTCCCGCACCACCAGTTTGTGTTGATCTTGCATTATCTAAACGATAAAACTTTTCAAATATCATCTTTAGTTTTTCAGGAGGAATAGTCTTTCCTGTATTTGAAAACGAAATAAATGTCTCATTATTTTCTTTTTTAGCACTAATTTCAATTGTACTATTAGGATCACTATAGGCCATTGCATTTTTTAAAATATTATTAAATACTCTTGCTAATTTATTTCCATCTGCATAAATAGTAATCTCTCTATCTATATGGACGATAGCCTTTTGACCTCTAGGTGCTAGCAATGGGTAAAATTCATCGGCGACTTGCATCAACATATAGTTTAGAGGAATTGAATCTTTTTCTAAAATAATGGATTGTAAATTAAATCGGGTGATTTCAAAAAACTCATTAATTAAGTGCTCAAGCCTATAAGATTTTTCAAGCGTAATCGTTACATATTTTTCTTTTTGCTCCACAGGCATGTCCTTAGCCTCGTCTAAAAGGCTTAAGTAGCCAATAATCGAAGTCAAAGGGGTTTTAATATCATGTGCTAAATAAACAACAAGGTCATTCTTCCGTTGCTCCGCTTCTTGCGCATCTCTTGCCCGTTTTTCTAATTTATTTTTTACATCATTTAATTTTTTCTCCAAAAAATCTAGCTCAGAAGGTAGGTGGATTTCCTGTTCTGACTCATCAGAAAGCATGGAGATACTTGAACTAATTTGATGAAAATAACGAGTAAAACGAGATAAGGCCATATAAAAAATAACGAGAAGTAATAAAATGAATCCTATCGTTAGCCAAAGGGGTTTATTTTGTTGGAATAATACAAAATAAGCTTGTTGGGCTGCATAATAATCTAATTGTAAAACATTTTCACAGAAAGACATAAAAGCATTAGCGAAAGGCGCTTGCAAAACACCATCAATGAGGGCGAAGTTGATAATAAGACCGAATATAATGGCCACGACAAGAATAAAAATAATTTGTAAAATCATTTTCCTCTTCAGTCTTCCAAACTCATTTTTCAATTGTATACCCCACTCCCCAAACCGTTTTAATAAATTTGGGGTTCTCTACAGAATCTTTCATTTTCTCACGCAAATGCCGAATATGAACCATAACCGTATTATTGCTATTGAAATATTTTTCTCCCCAAATTTCCTGAAACAACTCTTCTGAGCTAATAACCTTACCTCTATTAGAGCTTAAGTACCATAATATAGAAAACTCTGTAGGTGTAAGGGATAATTGTTTTTCATTTAACAAGACTTGTCTCGTATTTTTGTTAATCATTAAACCTGCAAAATCAATCGTATCCTCATGTGGCTTCGAGCTTTGATTGTATAACGTAAATCTTCGTAACTGTGCCTTAACACGAGCAACCAACTCTAATGGTCGAAAAGGCTTTGTAATATAATCATCTGCTCCTAAAGAAAATCCATTTATTTTATCAATTTCCTCTTCCTTAGCCGTCAACATAATGACAGGAAAATTATAGGTTTCACGTATTTTTTGCAAGATAGTAAAGCCATCAATATCTGGCATCATAATATCTAAAATAGCTAAATCCAAACCTTCACGTTCAATACAAGCCAATGCTTCCTGAGCTGTATAATATTTAAATACATCATAATTTTCATTTTTTAAATAAAGCTCAATTAAATCTGCAATTTCTTTTTCATCGTCAACTACTAAAATGTTCAAACGAACTGCTCCTCCTTCTATCCTCGAATTTCCTATGATTTTTCACACGCATTATAGCACTTCCTTATTGCTATATCTATAAATAAGAATAGTTTATTTTTAGAACCAAATAAAAAAAGATTCGGAAATAACATATATCCAAATCTTTTTTATAACGAAATATAGTAAAGCTGTGCATTCCCGTAGGCGGAATCGAGTGGCGCTCCTCGCTTTGCTTCAATTTCACCTTAAATTACTGAATCATAAAGTTATTAACCTTCCCATACTGTAAAACTAATTGTTTTATAGTGCATTAATTTAATGAATGGTTGGCAGTAGGAGAAGATTTTTGGGACATATCTTGTTTTACTATTCTCCCTGGATAAAATTTCATTTGTTCATTTAAGTTATTTTCTTTTGCTGTTATCGTAATAGGTTTCACTTTCAATACGAGTGTTTTACTCCCTAAAGAAGATTGATACTTTTCGATATGCGTTTTTGATAATCGAGTATGGTAATAGCTTGGTACATATTTATCAAGCATTGCCTGCATGGCAGCAGTTGCTTCATTTAAATCTGTTACTATTTCCACTTGACCATTCGCAACAACACTCATATATGCTGTATCCGTTTCACCAGGAATGGGATCTACCATTGTTCCAAAAGTTTCACATACTGTAATACATGCATGTGGATTGGTCTCAATAATATTTATTTTTCTCCCCTCATTTGCACCATGAAAATAAAAATAGCCATCTTTAAAGACATAATTAAATGGAATAACATATGGCATATGTTCATCCACTAACCCAAGAAAAGCAGTTTGTGCGTCTTCTAAAAATAGTTTTACATGATTGTCATCTGTACATGCTCTTAGATGCATTCGAATGTCCGTTTTCATTTTTTAACCCCCTATTCTCTTCTACAGAGGAGTCTACAGCAGGAAGGGCGCCTAAAAAAGGGACAGTTTGATGAAAACCAGTGGGTACAACTTCAAAATATTTAATTTAAAGAGATTCTATTTCCTCATTTACTCACTCGAATCTCGATAAAATAACTTTAGCTGTGCCACAATCATAATGCTAATAACGACAAGTAAAAACCAAGAACTGATTTTCCCAAAATGAACAATCGTCCAGGCTACCTCTTGATTAGGGTATGACCATGCACCAAAAAATGTAGCGATATTTTCCGCAATCCAAATGAAAAACCCAATTAAAAAGAATGATACTACAATCGGCATTTGATAGATGTTATTGCGTACTGTAAATTTGACAATTGTACGATAAAATACAATGAAAAGTAACGCCATTAACAGCCATCTTAAATCATAAATAAAATGGTGTGTGAAAAAATTTAAGTAAATCATGGCCCCTAGTGGAATAGCTATATAACTCTTTGACCAATTGACAATCTTTAAATCAAACCTGCGCCACGCTTGGCAAATATAGCTGGCTACACTTGCATACATAAAGCCACTGTATAATGGCACACCTCCAATTTTTGACCAAGCCTCTTCTGGATAAGACCAAGAATTAACATTCACTTTATAAAGTTCAAGAACAAGCCCAATAATATGAAACAGACAGATCACTTTTATTTCATCTTTCGTTTCTAGACCAAATTTATACATCAAGTATTGTGTCACAAGACAGATTATTAAAATGAAATCGTATCTTGCAACGCCTGGTATATGAATTACTTTGGAGAACGCGAGAGTAATAAATATTACTACAGGAAAAATACAAGATAATGATTGATGGTACGTAAAGTAACCTAAGTCTTTCAAAAAATTCTTCATCATTCATCCACCTCAGAAATGATACAAAGTTTGAGGAACTTAGCTTGCAAAACTAAATTCTTCTTGTATGAAGAATATACGATATATTATCTTATTTCAATATTTTTTTATCGAAAAACGATAAATTTTTTCGCTTTTTATTGGAACAATTTTTTATGAAATACGTCCTTCGTTTTTCTAAATTTGTGGGATTTAGGAGGGAAATAAAAAAGAGTAGCCGTCTTAGCAGCTACTCCCCCATACTTAAAGATACATTTTTTGATCTAATTTTAACTGTACTTCTTGTTGGCTTATTTTTATCGCCTTTGTCTTCTTCACTTTTAAGTAATAAACAATGTAACAGCCAATAAAGAATGCTCCACCACAATAAAGTGCTAATCGTTGTGATGGATCAAATGCCAAGCTCGCCATAACAATACAGTTTGCTACTAAACCGATAATTGGAATGATTGGATAAAGTGGAGCTTTGAATTTTAAATCCTCCACTTTTCCACCTTGTCGTACATAGGATCGTCTAAAGGCAATTTGTGATGCCGTAATTGCAATCCAGCCTATTTGAGCGCCTAAACCTGCGAGCGATAAAAGCCAAACAAAAACTGTTTTTGCGGCGAAAACACTAGACAAAAGTGATAATCCAGCTACAGCAAGTGTTATTAATAATGCGTTCATAGGAATCCCTCTTTTATTAACCTTCCCTAAAACTGGGCTAGCCATTTTTTCAACGGAAAGAGAGAATAACATACGCGTTGCTGCATATAGACCCGAGTTTGCAACCGATAATAAAGCTGTTAAAATAACGAAGTTCATGATGTCTGCCGCATAAGGTATTCCTATACTATCCAAGACAACTACAAATGGGCTTTCAACAACTCCCGCTTTATCCATAGGAATCATACCTGCAAGCACAACCACAGATAGAACAAAGAAGAAAAGCGTACGCCATACGGTTTGTTTAATAGATTTAGGAATCGTTTTTTCCGGATTTTCACTTTCCCCTGCAGCAATACCAATTAACTCTGTCCCTTGGAATGAAAAATTCACAGTAATCATCGTTATGAGCAATGCTGTTACACCATTTGGAAATAGTCCACCCTCATAAAAATGAGTAAGGAATGGGGCCTCCGTTCCATCCTTCATATCGATCAAGCCAAACATAGCTGCTCCCCCAACTCCTAGGAACATAATGATGGCCAAAATTTTAATGCTAGAAAAGACAAACTCTGCTTCACCAAATGCCTTTGCTGATAAACCATTTAATAAAAAGAGCAAGGCCCCAAAAATTAAACACCACATCCATACTGGCGATTCAGGAAACCATCTTTGCATAAGTTGTCCAGCGCCTAAAAATTCAAGGGCAACAGTTACTGCCCAGCCTAACCAATAGAGCCAGCCAACAGCAAAGCCAGTAGCAGGACCAATAAATTTCGTCGTGTATGTTTGAAATGAACCAGATACTGGCATAGCCACTGATAATTCACCTAAACAAAGCATCGTTAGATACATCACTAATCCGCCTACTAAATAAGAAAGAATGGCACCCGTTGGTCCGGCTTGATTAATGGTAAAACCTGATCCAAGGAAAAACCCCGTTCCTATACATCCCCCAAGCGAGATCATAAACAAGTGTCTAGCTTTCATACTTCTTTTTAATTCATATTGTTCTGATGCCATAAAAAAACCCCTTATGCTATTACCTTGTAAGCACTTACTTTTGTAAGTGCAAATAGGTAACTAGTAGAAATATCAATAGATTTGATTTATAAAATTTAATCTATTTTGTGAACAGTCAATTTTCTGACAAATAAAAGTTCCCGTTTAGTCTAGAGCATTAATTCGTTCTATTGTAAACTATAATTAGGGAGAGCAATTTTCTAATATTCGGTTGTGGCGACCTAATTTTATTAAAAAAGTTCTTCCTTATAGGCTCATTCATCTTCCCAATCGTTTGCTTAAAGTAATGTATCGCCAAAGAGTGAGCTGATTAAAGCTACGGCAGCAATAGCTGTCTTATTATATTTATCTAAAACTGGGTTTGTCTCTACAAACTCTGCAGAAGTAATAATATTTGCTTCCGATAGCATTTCCATAGCTAGATGACTTTCTCGGTAGCTAATACCACCTGCCACTGGAGTTCCTACACCTGGCGCATCATTCGGATCAAGGCCATCTAAATCTAAAGATAAATGGACACCGTCAGTGCGTTCCTTTAAATATTCAATCGTTTCAGACATTACTGTCGTCATGCCTAAACGATCGATTTCATGCATCGTATACACCTTAATGCCAATTTCCTTAATTAGTTGTTTCTCACCTGGATCTAAATCACGTGCCCCAATAATAACAACATTTTCAGGCTTAACTTTTGGTGCATAGCCACCAATACTAGTAAGTGCCGGATGACCAAGTCCTAAGCTTACTGCCAAAGACATTCCATGAATATTACCTGAAGGTGATGTTTCACCTGTATTTAAATCACCATGGGCATCATACCAAATAACGCCTAGATTCTCATAATGTTTGGAAACACCTGCTAATGTACCAATGGCAATACTATGATCTCCACCTAAAACTAAAGGAAAGCGTTTTGAGGTAATAACATGATCTACTTTTTGACCAAGCTTGTCATTAGCATCAGCTACAGTTTTTAAATTTTTTAAGTTAGTTGTTGCCTCTATTTCTACATCTTTATTAACGAGTTCGATAGTCAGATCCCCTTCGTCCTGAATCGAATATCCAAGACCCTCAAGTCGATCTGTTAGCCCGGCATATCGAATTGCACTCGGCCCCATGTCAACTCCTCTTCTCGTTTGTCCAAAATCCATTGGCACCCCAATAATTGTAACTTCTTTGCGCATGATAATTTTCTCCTCTCCAATAATTACTTTCACAGTATAAAGAAAATGAAAAATTGACTCAACTCGACATTATTTTTAATTTTTATACAGTTTGGATTATTAAAAACATAGATTTTATCATGCATAAATGAATGCATAAACACCAAAACAATGAATACAAAAACAATATTTTACAATTTTACATCACTTATTGTCAGAAATTTCAAAAATGAAACAGTAAAACTATTCTTTTTTTATTGTTTTTTTTGAAAATTTTCAATGTAATTTAAGGTTTTAATACTATTTAATGACATAATATTGAAAATATATACTATTTTGTTTAGGTTAGGAGCTCTTTTGTTTACTACCAAAAGTTCTATTTAAAATAGCTTTAGGAGATTACTTGTCATTTTTGGACAAAAAAAAAGCCCTATGCCGTAGCTAATAAGGCTTTAAAACTTCTAAGTTTTTAATAATTTTAAAATACTATTCAAACATGTTTCTTTATAATATTGATGCTGTTCTTCTAAATCATCGGTTAACCATTGTATCAAGGAACCATCAATCATCGCCCTCACCATTTTTGCACTTGCGAAGGAATCCATATCTTCACAAAACACGCCTTCATGTTGTCCTAACTCAATAATTTCTTGTCCAATCCCCCAACAATTCTCATAAAATTTTAAGTTTATTTTTTTATACGCTTCATTTCCATTCGCTTGGGCTAAAAAATCTAAATACACTCTGTAAAATTTTTTATTGTCTTGAGGGGATACAAAAACAGCATTTATATAGGCATGAAGTTTTTCTATAGCCGTCTCGTATTTCGCAATTTCTTTTATTTCAAAACTGTAAATTTTGTTTGTTGTGGATTCCAGTAATTCTAATAATATGTTTTGCTTGCTCGTAAAGTAATAGTGAACTACACCTTTCGAAACATTTGCATGATTGGCAATATCTTGTAATGTAACATTATCATAGCCTAAATTTGAAACAGCATCAAAGGCTGCTTTCATTATTTGTTTCTTTCGTTCTTCCTCTTTCTTTTTCATAGAAGCCTCCAATGACTTGATACAAGTCATTATACATGAACAAAGTGCATTTTCCAATTTTATATTGACCGGTCAGAATAATTTTGATACTGTTTAATGGAATTAGATTGTAGGAGGATGTTTACGATGACATTAGAAAACTTTAAAGCGTTGGTAGTCAATCAAGATGAAAATTTTACAGTGAAAGTTAATGATCTTACTTTAAATGATCTTCCGAATGGTGAGGTATTAATTAAAGTAAGCTACTCTGGCATTAATTATAAAGACAGTTTGGCAACTATACCGGATGGTAAAATCGTTACTTCCTATCCTTTCGTACCAGGTATTGATTTAGCTGGGATTGTTGTATCCTCTGAAGATCCTCGCTTTCGTGAAGGTGACGAGGTAATTGCAACAAGCTATGAAATTGGCGTAGCCCACTTTGGAGGATTTAGTGAATACGCTCGTATCCCTTCTAAATGGATTGTTCCACTTCCAAGCGGTCTATCTCTCAAAGAGGCGATGATAATTGGAACAGCCGGATTTACAGCTGCTTTGTCGATCCAAAGACTCGAAGAAAATGGCATTAATCCTGAGAAAGGAAAAATCCTTGTTACGGGTGCAACTGGGGGTGTAGGTAGTTTTGCTGTCTCGATTCTTTCAACACTAGGTTATCAAGTAGAAGCAAGTACAGGAAAAGATTCAGAACATGAATACTTGAATAACCTTGGAGCCACTTCAATTGTAGATCGTGGAGAGGTATTTGATGGGAAAATTAGAGCGTTAGGCAAACAAAAATGGGCTGCAGCTGTCGATTCTGTTGGAGGAGAGCCACTTGCCTCTTTATTAAGCCAAATTCAGTATGGAGGTGCGGTTGCTAGCAGTGGATTAACAGCAGGAACAAACCTTCCTACGAGTGTCTTCCCCTTCATTTTAAGAGGCGTGAATTTACTTGGAATTGATTCTGTTTATTGTCCGATGGATGTACGATTGAAAATATGGAATCGTTTAGCGACTGATTTTAAACCAGCAATCCTTGAAAGCTTTATTCATCAGGAGGTAACATTACAACAACTTCCAACTGTTTTACCTATGTTACTGAAAGGTCAAGCAAGAGGTAGATTCCTTGTGAAATTATAAATAGATACTCCTATAAAAAGCGTAAACGAAAGCCTTCTTACATATGAATGTAGGAAGGCTTTTAAAATACTACTGTCATTATTTCAAGCTACTATGCATCAGCATGGTGGTTTTTTTATTATTTGGACATCCGCCTGACATAAAAGCTCTTTATAGTAAGCATGAACGTATCACTAGTTGATTCTAGTAAGGTATCTGGACAAGCTTTATAAAAAATTGTCTAAATTCGTGTTCCCAAACATACCATTAATGTATATGAGCATTCAATTCAGGGAACTCAAAAACTATCAACTATTTTTGGAGATGATCATATGAAACGAGCACATATTGATGAATTAAATATTACTAGAGCCTTAGCTATACTAGCTGTACTTCTTATCCATTCTACTAGTACACCAGTATCAGCTTTGTCCAGTGAATCAAGACTCTACACCATTTATGTATTTTTCAATATTTTCCCCAAATTCGCTGTCCCTGTTTTTATTTTTTTAAGTGGGGTTGTATTATTTTACAACTATATACAAAAGGATTTCACAAAAAAACTGATTGTTCGTTTTTATAAAAAAAGAGTTACCCAAATACTTATTCCCTATCTCTTTTTTTCCGTTTTTTATTATGCGACCATGCAATTTTATGTGACGCACGATTTTTCATTAACATGGCACGCCCTTTTTAGTGTTGAATTTCTTGAGAAACTATTAATTGGAAAAGCATATACTCATTTATACTATATATTTATTATGGTGCAGTTCTATCTATTGTTCCCGTTATTCTTATATATTTTAAAGAAAAAACCTGCCCTATCACCTCACCTGATATGGATAGGACTAGCTCTTCAATGGATTTTTATCCAATTAAATGCTGAGGTTTGGCAGTATCCTTACAGAGGGAGTATCTCATTCTCTTATATCCTTTATTTCTTAGCTGGTGCATTTTTAGGGATTTATTTTGAAAAGTATAAACGATGGCTCCAGCTAACAAAAGAAAACTTTCCTGTTTCTATATATTTCATTTGGGCTATTTGGTTATTTTCTACTATTTATAATATTTATCTATATTATTTTGTTTACTCATCCCAAAGTTATTTAGCCAACAGTATCGTGTTTGAACTAGTCTTTCAGCTACAATCTTTAACAGCCTGTATGGTATTGTTACAGTTTTCTTTCTGGATCTATGATCGAGGGAAAAAAGCCTTTGTAAATGCCCTTATTAACCTAGGAACACTATCATTTGGCATTTATCTATTGCATCCTTTTTTCCTCTTCCTTTATCGTCTAATTCCTGTAAGTGGCAATAGTCTCTTATTTCATGTTTGGAGTGTGGGAGGTTTTATTGTTGCTCTATTTGTTACGTGGATTGTGGTGTTTTTGGTGGGAAAATATATTAAATATCATTGGATTGCATTCGGGCCTATTCCGAAAGAGTTTCCTTATAAATAAATGTTGACTATTATAATAGTAGAAACTATGTGGACTAACAAAAAAGCCCTGTGGAAATCGTCCACAGGGCTTTCTTAAATGATCAGCTTAATTATTTTGAAACTGAACCGTCTTTTACTTTGTTGTTATTTGCATCAACAAGGTTTGTTGCTTTAAATTCAACTACAATGCTGTCAGTTAAAGCGTAGTCAGCTTTAGTTGTCACAGTTAATTTACCATTAGCTACAGCAGCTGAAGCAATTTCTACAGTTGAGCCAGCAATTTTAACTGTTAAACCTGTTGGTGTAGCTTGATCAGCAATACTTTCAGTGAAGTCAACTGTTAATGTTTTGCTATCTACTACTGTTACTTTAGAAGCTACAGGCACAATATTTTCTTTAAGAGCTACTAGAGTTGTAGCTTTTCCATTTTTAAGAGTGTTACCTTTTGTATCTACTACATTTTTAGCTTCAAATACATAATTACCATTTGCAGTAATAGAACCTTCTGGTAAAGTGAATCTTACTTTTTTAGTACCATCCACAAATTGAAGTTGAGTGCCAGCAGGTAGCTCTTTTCCTCCAAGTGTGTAGTTAGAAGCGTTTGTTGCTGTTGCAGTTACATCAGCAGCATACTCAACTGTGAATACATTGTTATCTGTTACTACTACAGGTGTAACTCCAAATACTAATGAATCTGTAGTAGTTTCAGGTGCAGCTTCATACGTGCCAGTTGTCACATTGAATGTGATTGTATCTGCAGTTACATTGCCAGCTAAATCAGCAACTGCTTTAGCAGATATTTCAAATGTATATGTTGAATTACTATCTAAATCAATGTCCACTTTCACAGTGTTTTTCTCTGCACCCTCAATTTTACCGTTACCATCTACATCGTAACCAGCATCTGCTTTAACAGCTGTTTCTTTTCCAGTAGTGTAAGCAATACCATTTTGAGTTTTAACTGTTAATTTACCATCTACTTTTACTGGTTCGCTAAAAGTAAGGTATAGAGCATCTACATCAGTTGTAGCATTAACATCGTCAGCTACTAACATTTTAGTAGAAGCAGATACAAGTGTAGCAGGCGTTAAATCTTTAGATAGAATAGCCTTGAACTCAAATGCATCTCCAGCATTACCAGCTAAATCTTTTTGTCCTTCTACTTTAACGTCCGCATTAATGAATGTAGCTGTACCTAATGCAGCTTTTGCATCAATAGTAAATACAGTTTTATCCTCTGTATCTTTCATATCAGCATCTTTTAAGTAGTAGACAGTAGAGCCAACTGTTACTTTTGCATATTCTTCAGCAGTAGCGCCAGCATCTGCATCAAGATTTTGCTTCATTAATTCTTCAGAGAAATCAAACGTGATTTCTGTGCCATTCACTGCAGTAGAAACAGTTGGTTTAGAATTATCAACGTCTGCTTTAAGAACCGTGAAGTTCACTGCAATCGGATTAGCGATATTATTAGCGAAGTCAGTTGCACCTACGATATCTACTTTATAAGTTTGTTCAGCAGTTAAACCTTTGATTGTTAATGTTTTTCCAGATAATGTATATCGATCTTTAGCAAGTTCAGTACCATTTAAGCTTACTGTTCCTTCGCTTTGTACAAGCTCATCGAAAGTGATTACTGCTGTTGTGCCTTTTGCTTCAACAGAATTTACGCTAACAGGAGTTGTATCAGCAAATGTGATTAATTTATTAAACTCTTCAGTTAAAATTTTTGCATCTGCTTTTGTTTTGATTGGGTTTACAGTCACTTTACCATTTGTTAATTTAATTTCTTTATCAGTTGTTAAAATAACAGTCATACCATCTTCAGATACTTTTGTATTCGTAATCGTTACACCGTCAATAGCATATTTCGCTGTTACAGCAGCATCTTTTGCATCAACAGCTGTGTTGAACTTCACTTCAAATTCTTTTGCATTAAGTCCCTTTACAGATTCTACTGCTGGTGTCACTTCTTTAACTGCATCAATTGTACGTTTTACCATAGTAGCGAATTCTTCGCGGCTAATTTTATCTTGTGGCGCTAATAATGATCCTTTACCATTGATTACGCCATTTTCAACAGCTGTTTCTAAGTAAGATACAGCCCATTTAGAAGCTTTAGAAGCATCTGAGAATTGGCTAAGGTCTGCTTTACCAGTTAATTGATAACCTTGAACGATAACTTTAGCAGCTTGTTCTCTTGTTAATTGTGCTTTCGGTTCAAATTTACCATTACCCATACCGTCAAATAATTCTGGTGAAGTAGCAAGCACTGCATTATAGAACCAGTCATTTTCATTTACATCTGTAAAATCTTCTGTTCCAGTAGCTTTTAAGTCTAATGCTTTTGATAAAATTTCAGCAGCTTCAGCACGAGTAAGTGTACCAGCTGGATTGAAGTTTCCTTTTTCATCACCTTGGATGAAACCTTTGTCAGTTAAAAACTGTACCGCTTCTTTTGCCCATGATGAAATACTATTAGCATCATTAAATTCAGCTGCTGATGCTACCGGTACGATTGCTGATGCTACAAGTGCTGCTGTAGCAGTAGTTACGAAAAATTTACGACCTTTGTTTTGTTTCGTCATTTTAATATTCCTCCAGAATTCAAATAAATTATATTATTCTGTGAGAACAATATTACCGCTCTATTAAATTTTAATGATATGTATAATACGTTCTCTCAAATAATAATTACAAATAGTTATGGATAAAGCAGCCTTCAAAATTTTTCATGATGAAAAATACCAATCAATCTTAAATTTGCTTTACAAGACAATAATATAACTACATTACCAATAAATAAACGCTAAAAATAAGGTAATATTAATACTAAAATGGTTACATAGGTAATTATTACATAACTAATTCCCAATAATTAGAGAAACGAAGACAAAACGCAGATAAAAACGTTTATTTATAACTGGAAACTTCAATTTCCTTTTTTTGGATTCCATTTATTTTTTTGATATAATAGTATGTTAGATGAATTATATAGCTTTATATATGTAAAGCTTTAACAGTTTAAATTCTATGTTAATAAAATATAAATTGTTAAAATTTACCATAATCATTATTTCTCCTATTAATAATATATCGTTTTTAGAAGGGGTGATTGAAAATAGATATTAGAAAGATGCGCTATTTTATAATGGTGGCAGAAGATTTGAATGTTAGTTGTGCAGCAGAACTTCTTCGGATGGCACAACCTTCCCTTAGCCAAAAAATTCGTAAATTAGAAGAAGAGCTGGACGTTAACTTTTTCTTTTTCATCTGTCAAGGAGAATGGTTGAGCTAACGGATGCAGGGAAGATATTTTTACAAGGATTTTTAGGCAAACCCTCATGGAAAAACTATAGAGGAAACACAACTAGAAACTGAAGAGAGAAATGGGAGCTTAATCATTGGTTTTGTCGATTCAACAGAAATCGTTATAAAAATCCTTAATAAATTTAGAACACGTTTACCTCAAGTTCATCTTATATTACGTGAAATGACAACAGAACAGCAATTAGGAGCACTCTATGAAATACAAATTCATATTGGAGTGGTTGGCTAGCCATGAGAGGAAGATGCAATTCTCGTGCAAGAGCTGTAGCCCTAGTAATTTGTTCTGCCGTCCACTCACTTACACCGATATAAAGTACTTTACCTTGTCTTACAAGATCTGAGAATGCTAACATCGTTTCTCCGAGAGGAGTAGTTGGATCGTACTTGTGTGCATAATAGACATCAATATAGTCGGTTTGTAACCGACGTAAAGAAGCATGACAATTTTCTAGAAAATGTTTTCGAGATAAACCTTTATCGTTTGGCCCATTACCAGTCGGATGGCACACCTTCTTACATAGTTCAATGCTCTCTCTCCTCACACCTTGTAATGAGCGACCAAGTATTTCCTCTGCTTTCGTGTCTGAATAAACATCAGCGGTATCAAATGTTGTAATACCAACATCTAATGCTGCTCTTACACATGCATGTGCCATCTCCTCATTCACTTTTCCGCCATGATTTATCCAGTTTCCATAGGCAATCTTACTGATGGATAACCCACCATTGCCAAGTTTATTAAACTCCATGCTAGACCCTCCTTTTATATGGCATCTTCATTATAAAAGCCACGTATTATAACGGATAATATATTATTAACTATGGATTAATATAAAAAATATATAACATCAAAGGAAAAAATAACCTCCAACTATCCTTAGATGTAGAAGGTTATTCCTAAATTATTATTTTAAAGTTATAGAAGAATTGCATATTAAATGACTTTTCAAATTTTAATAGTAACCTGATGACCCTTAAACAATAAATCCTTTTTTTAATAAATCATACCATTCCTTTAGTTCTTTACTTTCTAAGACAGCCAATTTACATAAAATATCTTTCGAAAATTCTAATACTCCGGTGCCATGCGTTAGTGAGGGCATTCTTATAACAGCCATTATCTCTACTAAAAACTTTTAAAGACAATATGATCTTCCACTTTAACAATTTCTATTTTGACTAAACCCACGTGCCATATTACTCTTTTATCATTCAAATTTATTTTTTATATTGTAATAGGCTATTACGGTACTTCCCACGTTCTATACATTACTCTCACCTACATTTATTGGATGTTGTTTTTTTGATAATTTCCATACAATTGCCCGCAAGCAGCATCTATATCTATGCCAAATTGACTTCTTATCGTAACACTAATTCCCGCTGACTTTAATTCTTTATAGAAGTTTACAACCTGATTTTCATTTACTTCTTCAAACCTCATAGGAGAACTAATAGTTGGGTTATATCTAATGATGTTTACATGGAACAATTTCCCTCCTTTATACCTACCTCTTAAAAGATTTACAATTTCTTTTGCATGGTCCACAGAATCATTAACTCCTGGCAACATAATGTAAGCAATATAAACTTTTCTTGAGGTCATCCGTATATGCTCATCTAATGTGTCCATTACATCTATTAATGGGTAGCGTTCATTAATTGGCATTAACTTACTTCGCTGTTCATTAAAAGGAGAATGTAATGAAAACGTCAAGTTGACTTGTGGATAGTTTTGAGTCATTTTTTTAATGCCTGGAATAACGCCTATAGTTGAAATAGATAACCTGCGAGGGCTTAAGGCAAAAAACTCTGGGTTTGTCAGTACATTTAAAGCATCAAAAACTTGTACATTAGCCAATGCTTCTCCCATCCCCATAAAAGAAATACTATCAATGGCATGTCCTTTTAAGTGAAAATACAAAACTTGATCAGTAATTTCATCTGATGTTAAGTTGCGTTTTAAACCTATATCACCAGTTGCACAAAATTTACAACCAAAATGACAACCACACTGCGAGGATATACAAAATGACTCCCATCCTGCTTTATATTTCATATTTACTGTCTCTATTTTGTCGTCTCCTGTAATGCCAAATAAGACTTTTGTAACTTGCTCGGAATGTTGGTCCATTAAAGGAACAACATCTAAAATAGTCTCCCCAAACTCTTCAACTAACTTCTCTCTTAATGTTTTAGGAAGTACATTCATTTCATGAAACTTACCTATTCTTTCTTTAAAAATAGCATGTAATATTTGTTTCATTCTGAAATTAGGGTAACCATGTTCCCTTAAAAAGTCTTTTATTCTTATATACTTATTTCTTTCTTTTAATTGCATCTTTCTCATCCTTCCTTATGACTCTCTAGTTTTATAGGAGTATAGAGAAAGGAGTTGTCTATCCATTAAAAATTAAATACAAAAAAGCACCAATAGAGTTATCGGTGCCTAACTTACAATAAAAAATATGCTCAAATAAATAAGGATCCTAAGTCATTACCTTATAATTAATTGGCAAATAGGCAAAGCTCCGATAACTATATTTGTATAGCATAAAAAAGGACAGACTACTCCCTTTGTCTGCTAAATCATTTCCAATTTTTACATTTTTACCAAACAAAATTCTAAAAACAGTCAACATTGCTTGTACCTCCTTTGTCAAATTTATTATGGAGTAATTTAACATAAAATTGAGTATATGTAAAGTTCCATAAAATTTTAAGTGAACCTCATTAATAAAAGATCACTGCATATAGATAAGTTACCAATTCATAACAATTCAGACGTAAGTCCGAAGACAACAAAGGATAATAAGTTGTATATTTCAGTTATACTTTTGAATTAAAAAAGTATGAGGAGAAATCCTTGGCAACCATTACGTATAGTATAAAAATTACTACTAAAACGTTCAATTAGATTAATTTATAAAAGCTATACGTAATGAATTTGCTATTTTAATACTATAAATTGTTTCTATTTGCGACACCTGTAAATGTTGTAAAAAGAGTGTGGGGGTGTTTTCTATGAAAGAAAAGATACATTTTACCATCTTAAGTAATGATTCGACAGATGGAGATGGAGGGTACGGAGTAGGTACCCTTGATTTAAATAATGTAACGCCTATTATTATAGATGGAGAAAAAGAACACGTATTTATAGACTTAGAAGCATTACATGGGCGAAGTATTATTGAAAAAAAAGTGCGTTTTTCACCAGATTTAGCTCATGCTAGTGACGATTATAATCGGTATTGGATCGTTTGGGTAGCTCTTCAGGTAGGGGAAAATGGACCTTATTATGCGGGATGTACCGCAAGTGAAGTACGGGTAGCAAAAGAAGAACGCCGCATTAAACTTGGCTATAAATCGTTGCCAGAGCAAGTAAATTATTTAGATAAAGCACTTAAAGGGAAATTTCACCTAAATCATATCGATACAAAATCAAAAAAACTACTTTCCCAATTTTTATCTGAATTTAATCAACAGTATTGGACACACTCACCTGAAGAATTAAAACATCAATTATGGGGGGATTTATAATGGCTTTTGTAATTACAGAATTATGTAGGGATGAAAAAGCAGCCATTTGTTTAGATGTCTGTCCCGTAAATTGCATTGTGAATACGGATACCCAATATGTCATTAACCCTGATATTTGTATTGATTGTGGCGCTTGTGAATTAGTTTGCCCTGTAGAGGCTATTTTTTTTGAGGATGAATTGCCTGCTGAATATAATTCTGCAACTCTACTAGCGCGTAACTATTTTCGAAACTAAATAACATGCAATTTACTATTTTTTATTTACTGTAACAGCAAGATATTGATTGAAAGATGTACTGATTTAAAGCGCTGTGTGTCAGGCAAAAAAGTAGTACAAACGATGGTTTGTACTACTACATATAATTTCTATTTGATCTTAGCAGCGAACAAACATGTTACTTGTTCAGATCTTTTTTCAGGACATCCCAAATAGAATTATCTACTTCTATTGCTTTTCTATCAGGTAGTTCTCCATTAGCCTGCGCATCCCAATATGCCTCCTTGACAGGTTTATTACCTAATTCAAAATCCATACCATTCCATGTGTCTTCTCGAAATGCATAAAATGCCCAGTGCCAGCCATAATCATTAAAAATATCAATTAAATCCTTGATATATTGATCCGCTCCATCAACCATTCGGTTAATGCCAAACTCTTCTGCAATAATTCGGTTGTTTGGTATATTGTGCTTTTCAGCCCATTCAGCAACGGGTTCTAAAAAATCTTTTAATGAAGTTTTATCAAATATTTTTTCTTTTTGATCATTCCCGACTTTGACCTTACCAGGATAAGTGTATGTGAATCCTTTTTTTCGATTTTGGCTTGTCATTTCATACGGTTCATACATATGGAAAGCATACAGTACATTATTGTCTTCTATTGGTTTTAAATAGTTTATTGCCCATGGTGTAGCAAATAAACCGGAATCTAAAATAATAGGTGTATCCGCATCTACGGATCGTATAGAATCTACAATTGTTCCATAAAGCCTATTTAAATCTGCTGGAGTGTTTTCTACCTTGTTGTACCATTTGTCATAGTCTTCTGTCCAAAAATCATTAAAACCTGTAGCTGTTTCAGGATGTGGTTCATTAATTACGTTATATCCTACCACTGCGGGATGTTCTTTTAAACGCACGGCAAGATCTTTCCAGAAAAGCGCTGCTTGCTCATGATATTTAAAGTCTTGCCAAATTCGGTCATCATTTTCATAGTTATTAAACTGTCTCCAGCGGTTTCCCGGAAGACTAAGAACAGTCAGTACAACTTTTGATCCTCTTGCATATGCTGCATCTAAATCTTCTTTTAACATCTTAAAATCATTTTCAACAACTCCCTCATACTGATCTGCATTGCCGATTAAAAAATCTTTATTAGAATTAGCATCAGGTTTAGCATCAAATAAAAAATCTCTTTCTTTTGCCCATTTATCAGGCGCTAAACGAATAAATTCAATATTGAATTCATTAGCCTCTTCATAATTTTCTGGCAGAGAAGTGGAGTTCATAAAATTTGTACCTTTTCTTTGCTCATTCCAAAAATCATTTTGCAACTTTGGCATTGCCTGTTTCTCTTCTTGCTCCACTGAACTACAGCCAGTAGCAAAGACGACTATTAAAGCACACCAGAGGAAAACTATCATGTTGAACTTATTTTTCATTCTTTTCCTATGATTTATTTCTCTCATATTATCACCTCATGTAAATCCTACTGAACTTACGTTACACGAATGTGACAATTTAAGTGGTTGTTTGAATATAATTGATTGGATCAAAAAAAGATTGAGTTCAGTACATACCAAACTCAATCCTGACATAGGCTTATTCAAAACTTAATCTTATTTTGTACCACTCGCTCCAAATCCAGAAGTTCCACGAACTGTTTGAGATAATTCGTTGACTTCAAGAAGTTGAATAGTAGGGACAAATTGAATCACCATTTGGGCAATTCGCATAGATTTTTCTACTAAAAACGTATCTTGACCATGATTAATTAAAATAACACCGATTTCTCCTCTATAGCCTTCATCGATTGTTCCTGGGCTATTGAGCACTGTAATACTATGTTTTAAGGCTAGTCCACTTCTTGGTCGAATTTGTGCTTCCGTTCCTTTAGGTAATTCTATTTGAATTCCTGTTTTAATTAATTTAGTCCCACCAGCGGGTATCTCTACAGTTTCAATGGAATAGAGATCCATCCCAGCATCACCAGGATTAGCTTGCATTGGTAGTATTGCATCTGCATGCATTCTTTTAATTTTTACTTCTACGTTCATTGTTCTTCATCCTAACGATTAAAATTAAATGTGTCATCTGTAATTGGCGCTACTTTTGCTTTGGCATAGGTAGCCCCCTTTTGTGAAAAGAAATCATATGTGGAGCCCTCATTACGAATTCCATTCATGACAATCGGATTCACTTCTTCTTCAGGGAACATGGCTTCAAAGCCGACATTCATTAAGGCTTTATTAGCATTATAACGCACGTAAGCTTTTACCTCAGGCGATAATCCTGTCTCCGCATAAATATCCTCTGTATATTTCATTTCATTCTGGTATAAATCCAGCAGTAATTCATAACCCCATAATTGTAAAGCTTCTTGTTTTTCTTTAGAAAATTGCTTATATAGATTTTGAGCAAAAAAACCTACTGCTACTCCATGAATGGATTCGTCGCGCAAAATGAGTGAAATAATTTCAGCACTGTTTCTTAAAAAACCCTGTCCACCTAAGTATAATGGGTAGAAAAAGCCAGAATAGAAAAGGAAAGATTCAAGCATAACGGATGAGAACATCGCTTTCCATAAGCTCTCAGAGTCCCCTTCTTCAATACTATTATAAATATCCGCAATTTTATTTGCCTTATATTGTAAATATTCATTTTTCTTTACCCATTCAAAGAGCTCGTCTATCTCCTCGTTTGTACAAAGCGTTGTAAATATATAAGAATATGATTTAGCATGTATTGCCTCAAATGCATCAAAAACGGTTAATACAGCCTTTTCCTGTAAATCGTCTGTATAAGCAGCAACACGATTCATCCCTATATTCGTTTGAACGGTATCAAGCAAAGTTAATCCTGCAAACACTTTTTTATACGTGTCCTGATGCTCAAAACTTTTCCACTGTTTAATATCTTTACTCACTGCAATTTCTTCAGGAAACCAAATTTGCTTCCATTGCTGGTCCCAGAAAATTTGGGCAAGTTCACTTGTTGCCTTGTTCCAGTTGACTGCCTCATACACTATATTTGACATGCTACACACTCCTCTAAGCTTTGTAATCGTTGACGAACATAGTAAACGGACTTAATCCCTTTAACCCATGCATAAATGTATACTTTAGCTAGTTGTTCTGTTGTCCAATTGTCAGTGACATAAAGAGTCATTGAAATACCTTGGTCAACGTGTTTTTGAGAAGCTGCGTATAAATCAATTAAATCATAAGGATCCACATCATATGCCTCTACATATAAATGACTGTTTTCATTTGTTAAATGTGGCATTGGATAAATTGTTCGACTATCTGCATAATCACGAACCTCTACACGCTCTGTACAAGGAGAGATGGATGCCGTACAGCTACGAATATACGAAATACTGCCAGTTGGTGCTATAGCTAAACGATATGAATGAAATAGACCATATTTCATTACATCTTCCTTTAATAATTCCCACATTTTATTAGTGATGATTGGAATGTTCCCAAGTGCTTTTAACACAGCAGGTGATAGCTCTTCCTCATTCTTATTTACATATTGATCAAAATAGCTACCTGAAGCATAATCGCTATCTTCAAATCGGTAGAACGTTTCTGCTTTTTCTTTAGCCATTTCCATCGATGATTTAAGAGAATAATAGTTCATTGCTTCCATAAAGCGATCCATGAAATCAATAGAATCTTTCGAGCCATACATGATGCCCTCCGTAACAAGATGTCCATGGAGATTCATACAACCTAGCCCTACTGAGTGCATTAATCGATTCGCTTTTGCCACCGATGGGACATTTTTAATATATGTCATTTGTGACACATTCGTTAATAAGTGCATAGCTGTATCGATTAATGTTTCAAAATCATTTACTTTACTCGCTGCATGAATATCAATTGACCCTAAATTACACGACACATCTAACCCATATTCGTTCGGTTGATCTTGATCTGTAATGATACTAGTTTCTTGCACTTGCAAGATTTCAGTACATAGGTTTGACATTTTTACGCGACCGATATTTTTTAGTGGATGTACGTCATTGACATTATCATCAAAAATTTCGAAAGGATAACCTGATTCAAATTGAGCTTTTTTCACCTCCGTATAGAGTCTACGCGCATTCAAACGTTTAATTTTACGGATTTTAGGATTATCAAGTAGTTCATAGTACATTTCTGAAATTGAAATTTCAGACATTCGTTTACCATAAACTTTATAAATATCATATGGACTAAATAACACTATATCTTTATCACGTTTCATCAGATCGAAGAATATACTTGGAATAATTATTCCTGTTGATAGTGTTGCGAGGCGAATTTTATCATCAGCATTCGGTTTTTTTGATGAAATGAAATTCTCTATATCTGCATGGAAAATATTTAAATAAACTACCCCTGAGCCATTTCGTTGACCGAGCTGATTAGAATAACTAAATGAGTTTTCTAATAGTTTTGCAACTGGGATAACACCACTTGCACGATTTAGTATTTCTTTAATTGGATCACCCAAAGGACGTAAATCCGTTAAGTTGACCCCGACCCCTCCGCCTAGACGTGATAGCTCTAAACAATAACCAATATTTTCAGCAATACTATTCATAGAGTCATCCATTGATAATTTAAAGCAACTTACTAATTCACCACGGGCTTTTTTCCCACTATTTAAGGCAGTAGGTGTTGCAGGCTGATAGGCTTCCATCATCGCTTCTACAGAACGTTTTGCTAGTACAGTGTTCCCTTGTGCTAAGTACAAGGCAATAATGACAATACGGTCCTCATATTTTTCTAAAATTTCTTCCCCATCACGACTTTTCATAGCATAGCTGTCATAAAATTTGCTAGCACTCATAAATGATGGGAAACGGAAATTATAATCATATGCTTTTTTGTACAGCTTCTTTATAAAATCCATCTCGTACAAGTCGATAAAATCCTTTTCGTAGTATCCCTCATCAACTAAATAGCGGATTTTCTCCTCTATATCTATAAAATAACGTAAACGTACGTTGACATATTCTAAAAAGTAGCGGCGAGTAGCCTCACGGTCCTTTTCTAACTCTAGTAGCCCCGTTGTACTATAACGATTCAGAACGTCATTATTAAGCTTTAAATATGTTTTCATCCCATTACCCTCGTTTCATAAAACGTTTGTATTGCTTCATAATCTGTTTGATTGCCACGTAAATCTAATTTCCTCACTAAGGGTACATGATAGGTAGTAGCAATTTTCTCCCCAGCACCGCCAAATACATTATGTCCGAAGTTACTATTGCCACTAGCAACTACTCCTTTACAAAAATCTCTGTTTTTTTCTAAAAAACGTTGCACTTTTGCGGGAATGTCACCTAAGCCATCTGTATATGTAATTAAAAGGTAAGGCTTATTCAAGCTTAATTCCTCAGAGAGTTCAATAGATTCTGCCCTTAATTTAGATACTACATTACGGACATTTCCTGTACGACTAGCGTAAACGATCATAGTGTAATCATCTCAATACGAGAAACAATTTCCTGCACATCGCCTATAAATGTTTCATCCACCTCTAAAACAGGCACACTTAAAAAACCTGCATCTATAATTGTTTGTTTAGCTTGTTCATCATGATCAATATTAACAATTTCTGCTTCAAGTCCTGCTCGTTGTAATTCAGATTTTACCCAAAGGCATTTTGGACAGATTGTTTTCGTATAAAGTTTCATAGTAATCCCTCTTTTCATAAAATAAAAAAGCTACCTCTACTAGAGAGATAGCTTAAATGGAAACGTTAACATACTAAAAATACTGACGTTCCCATCTCTTAATCCCCGAAGAAATGATAAATTTGTTTTATATAGGCAGGTCTCCTGGCTTTGCTTCAATCTCTGATTTCCTTCCCATGCGAATGCACAGTGGTTACAATCATCGTCAGCTTTACAGTTGCGGGGACAGCGTCGGAATAGTACCGAACTTCCCTATTAAACTACATATAGTAGTACCCACATAAAACGAACACAATATATTGTTTTTCGATAGTTTTAAGTGTACCATCCTTTATATAAAAAGTAAATCGAGAAATAAAAGTTCATCAATTTAAGACTACTCGTATTTTCTGACATAACCTTGAACGAAAGAACTTAAACATAATTATATAAAAATATAACTATGTAAGCGATAGCATTATTTTATTAAAAAATAGGAAGTAAAATAATAGTCGCTTATTTACCTAAAAACGTAGCCCTAAAGAAATTTTATTCATAAAAAAAGGCATCTTTCCTTTACAGTAAAGATGCAATTATGACTTAAGCTATGAGTATGATGTAAATCATGCACCCTACTCCATACATCCTATCCTCGTAGATTTTTTCGTTGTACGAGTCTAAAGTAGGACTCCTCCCTTACGATCATCACAAATTCTCCTTCGTCATAACATAACGCCGACTACTAATATGTGCTCAACAAACAGGTGAGAGGCAACCAACCGTTCTTCCCTTTTAAACTAATTTATAATGAATATGTACATTTTCTAGTTATTCTATATTTATTTATAGTATAACATAACCAAGTTCATTCTCCTCCAGCTTGACTAGTCATATTAAAAATAGCTGATGAATTTCATGTACTCATCAGCTAAGCATTGACTTAAAATCTTTCTATTGTTATATCCATGTTTATGCTTGAAGCAGCCTTAAATCCTTCCGCAGCAGCAATCATTAAAGAAGAGGGACCACCCTTTTCCGTTTCACCTGCAACATATATTCCAGCCGCTGTTGTTCGTCCAGCCCCATCAGTCATAATTGATCCATTTTCATCAACTTGACAATTTAGCTGTTTAGCAAATTTATTTGGACGATAAAAACTTGGCACAATAAATCCACCAGCTCTTAAAATATTTTCACCTGTTTCTAATTCAACACTATATAAGTTACCATCATCTCCATGTAAATCTTTAATAGCATTTGTATACACCTTAATTTTTTTATGTTCAAAATCATTTTGAACCTTATCGGAAAGTTGATGACCATTCGTAAAAACGATTAAATCCTGTGACCAATTAAAAACCAATTTCGTCATATGGCAAATATGCTCCTCGTTTTCTGCTATGATAGCCAATGGCTTGTCTCTCAGCTCCCAACCATCGCAATAAGGACAGCTAAACAAACTTTTACCATAATATTGTCTGATTTGCGGTAGAGGAAATTCCTCTTGTATTCCAGTAGCTAACAGTATTTTTTCAGATACATAGGATTTATTTTCCAAAGTATTGACTAGAAATAAACCAGTTATATCATCTTTAATTATTTCAATGACGGTTTGATCCATCATTGTTATAGAAGGGTAAGATTCTATATCTTTACTTGCAATATTCTTAAATTTTTGTGGCTTTATCCCATCTCTTGTTAAAAAGCCATGTGACTCCTGAGTTACACGATTTCGATTTGTTCCATTATCAAATAGTACAACCTTTCTGCGCGCCCTTCCTAATGTTAAGGCAGCACTTAACCCAGCAGGGCCTCCACCTATAATCATACAATCATATTTATTCATCATTATTTCCCTCCACATCACAATATATTACAGACCTTTAATATCCGTAATTAAGGCAAAAGACATCGCAAATTATATGTATGATATCTTTTTCATTTGTTAAGCCAACAAAATATGAGTCATTGATACCTTAATGTTAGCTATCTCAATAAGGATGACAAAGCTTAAATAACGTTTAGCTTGTCTGAATTAAAGACTTAACATATCCATAATATCTATTTATTTTTTTTTCGTCAAATTTTTCGTTTTCATGTTTGAAATACCGACTAATCACTGTTAGGTTAAGTACATTTACTCATTTTATAAAAGTAACTTTTTTATCCACTTTATAGGAATTAACCTAATATCCATTTTTCAATGTTTGAGGAGAGAAAAGTAAAAGCCACTCCAAATGTGGAATGGCAATTTTTTACTATAATATTGATCTTCATGAATACTGTCCATGCAGTTTAATTTAACAAGCCCTAAAGGATTGGCATATGTTTTACATTCTTTCTGCTAGTAGTCGTTACTTAAATTCAATTTCTTCAGCCGAAGCCCCTTTTGTATACGTTATGGTCGCTCCATCAGGTAAATTACGGATTTCTTTCACATGTTTTCCTTCGATAATAATTTCGCCCATTTTCGTACCTTTAAAATCAATAATCGCATTTCCTTTTTTAGGACTGATCGTTACAGTTTTGTCTGCAAATCCTTCACCATGAAATTCTGCATATTGACTAAATACTGCAATTCCATTTTTAATATTGGTATTTTTTCCTAACGTTAATGAAATGCTTGGACGATTCATTATTAATTTACCAGTCTTATAGTTATTAAAGCTATATACATTTTCAGGTACTATTGGTGTTGGTATTTCTTCTTTTCCTGCTTTCAAATCAATTTGAACTAATACAGGGTCATGATCCGATGCTCGCCCTTGTGCTTCTGTAAAGTTCGCATTAATATGAATCAAGTCTATTTCTGTAACGTCAGCAAGATTATTCGAAACTAAAATATGATCCAACACTTGATTGTTCCCTTGGAAGAAGTACGTAAAACGATCTGTCTCTGGGGCTTTATCCACCATGTTCGTTAATACATCACCTTTCAATGTTTCAAGTGCTGGAGTGAATTCAAAGTCATTCATGTCCCCTGCTACAATGATATTTATATCCGGATTGATGGCAAGACCCTCATGGATAAAATCATTGATGGCTTGAGCAAGCTGAAGACGTTTTGTTACTGATTCTAATACTGGCGGCTGAGTTGGTCCCCAAAGTGAGCCATCCCCTCCTTTAGAATTTAAGTGAGCTCCTATAATGACTACATGCTCTTCCTGGAATTCGAATTCTGCCGCAATTGGTTTGCGTGTATCTGCAAATTTAGTTGGATCAACAAAGCCTGGATTTAAAGCAAGGCTTCCATCTGCTGTCCACCCATTCGCTTGGTCACCCGCTCCCTTTGTACCAGTCACTAAAGAAACACGTGTCGGATTATATAAGTAGCCTACACGAATATTACCACCAGGAGCACCGCCTACTGTATTGTTAATAGGCATCACGTCAACCCAATCATAAGCAGGGCCACCTGCAGCTTTAATCGCATTAATTAATCTCAAATAGCTTTCAGATGCATCAGCATTTCCTGAATCAATTTGTCCATCATTATCTTGTACTTCAACTAATGTAATAATATCTGGTGACTTCATATTTTTCACAAATGTCGCTGCAATTCTGTCTACTTTTTCATTAGATGTATTGGTAGGATTATTCGAAAAGTTTTCGATATTATAAGAAGCGACATTTAACTTGTCCGCTACTGGTTCAAGATGCGTCACTTCTTGCTGAAGGTTTGCCTTTGTCACATCAGGAAAGACTTTATTCGTGTTCAGTCGATAGCCGTCTGTAAAGTTTTCTACAAATCCGATAAGTGGTTCATTAAAACGATCACCCGAATCATAATTTTTTCCTGCTACCCCTTCAAGCATAATTTTTTCTGGATTATAATCGTCGGCTGCAATATTTAAACCGCCATTCATATTAAATGTATTATTTGTTGTGCTCGGGACAACAATTGGTGAATCATTATTATAAATTGGTCCAATCACTCTCGCATCAGGGAATGATACCCGCATATACTCAATGGATTCCCAAAAATCAATACCATCTTCTTGTGGATCAAAAATTGCAAAGCCATCATTATCGATAATTTTATTTGGCGGGGATAGGTCCTCCCCTATAACTAGAGCTTTTGGAATTTGTGCTGTACCTGTTTTTGTAATAGTCGTTGCTGAAATTTGCGTATCTCTCAATCGAGAGTTTCCACCCACTTCAGTTACATTTCCTGATACTTTAATAACGTCCCCTGCCGCTACATTATGTGCCGACTTATTTACCTTGATCGCTGTTGATTTTACGCCATCGAATGCCGAATCGCCTTCTTGCATAATGAAGCTACTTGAATTAATAACGAATGTTACAATTCCTTCTACATCATTTACTGTTAAATCGACATAAGGTGATATATGGCTTGCCCCTTGAATATTGCTAATTGTGGCATTTTCAGTATCAATAATGTCATAAACAAATGTAGCAATCGCACTATCCGTTAAACCTTCTTTCACTGCAATCGCTTTAATCGTCAACGGTTTATTAACAAGAATTTCCCCTGTATACTTTGTACTAGCTGTAGTGGGTGCTGAGCCGTCCATTGTGTAATAGATCGTTGCGCCTTCTGTCATGGTAGAAAGTCTAACCTTTGTATCTGCTGTTACCCCACCTACGTGAGAAGCTTTAATATCCTGAACCTTTGTTACATCTTCAATAATGCGAATCGGGAGTAGCTGATGATTGGTATATTGACCAACAATACCGGTAATTTCCCCATACGTTTTTCCACTTACTAAACCTGCGTCACGTGTTTTATCGTAAATAGCAAATGTGCCTACATCATCAGTTCCGGTAAAATTTTGACCTGAACCAGTAATGGCTACATTTTTAATCGTTACTAATTTCGATTCATTGTCTTCTGCAACCTCACTACTTTTAATAATGTGTGCCCCTGGTAGTGTAGAAGGAATAGGCATGCCAACAAGCGAAATATTCGTTAATTGCTTTAGTCCACTATATTCAGCAACTTGACCTTGCACCGTCACCAAATCGCCGACATTTGCAGTAAGACTATCTACAGGGTAAATTGCAATCGCCGCACCCTCTTCATCTTGAATGTGAGCAGTAGCAGTTTCTAATTTTGCTGTTACAATACCCGATACGATTACTACTTGTCCTATTTTTTTATTACGTGCTTCCGTTATTGAAATAGTTGCTGGCGCATCTTTAACTGTAAAATTAAAGGACATAATTTCGCTATCGTTTAAGCCCGTTACTGAAGCAAATGCTTTGATTGTTATTGCTTCATTTACAACAATGCCCGTTGCTGCATCATAAATCTCACTAGCTGTTGACGGTTCAGAACCATCTATCGTGTAATAAATTGTTGCGCTTGGTGTATCTGTAGACAATGTTACTTTTGACCCTGCAAAAACTTCACCCATCGCTGGAAATGCTTTAACATTCGCTACTTGTGTAGGCTCATAGTTTGATACTAATTGGAAACTTTCCGCGTTTAAAGTTTTTAATTGATATGTCCCGTTAAAAATGGATGCAATTCCTGTCACTGTGATCACATCATTATTATTGAACCCATCTGCTTCAAATTGAGAGAACTGATAGCCCGTACGGTTATCATGACGAATTAATAGCTCGTTATTTTCTGCGTCAGCTGCTTTAAACTCAAATGTTCCATACGTACCAGATGACGCTAAATCTTTAATCTTCACATTTTCAAGTGTAATTAATTTACCTTGTAAGCTGTCTTCAAGTGGTAGATTCACTATTTGCGGGGATGGTGCTGCCCCTGTAGAAATGCGTTCAATTGTCGGTGAATTAAATTGAACTTCTCCACTATATAAACTCGTTTTCCCTGTGATTTTGACAATATCCCCAGCAGCTAAGCTCCCCGCTTCTGTAGAACTAGAGAAAACATATACCCCTGCAGACTCATCCTGTACATAGAAGGCCTTGCCTCCCCAGCTACCAGGTTTTGTCGTAACCGTCCCTTGAATTTGAAATGTGCGGTCTGTTCCAACAGCTGCACGAGCTTCGGCAATTGTTCCTTCAGTGACTGAAGCATTAGTCGGCTCAGTCGGTTCTGTTGGATCAAGTCCAACAAAGTCAACTGAAGTGGCTTCTGTCGTTTCCGCCTTTACAACTGTTAAGTAAGGCAAAATTATAGACATTATAAGTAAAAATGATAAAGCTATTTTGGAAACGAAATTAAATTCTTTTTTCTTCATTCGTTTAGCTCCTTATGATTTTTTATCTTTCATCCATTTCTCTATCTTGCAAAGTAGTTTACGTGAAAGTTATTATTCAATTACTGTGTTTCCTTCAACAGTTACCCCATCTAAACTGATGTTTACATTTGGTGCATCAATGATTAAATCACCTGAAATAATACCAGTACTACCAGTTGGCATTAAAGAATATCTCCCTTTAGCTGTTGGAGCTGTTATCGTTACATTTCCGTTCAAGGTATGACCATTCAAATCAATTATTACTAAATCTGTTAACGTTATATCTGTAGTCACTGGAGCCATTAACTTAATTAAGTCTCCTGCTTTTGCTTTTTTTAATGCTTGTTTTAATTCTTCAGCATTCTTGACATTAAATTCATTCACTTTTTCTGGTGGAATAACTGGATCGGGTGCTACATTTCCTCCACCTGTGTTTGGATCCCCAATACTTGGCGAAGAACCTCCAATAATGGCCTTAATTTGGGAAGCAACTGCTGTATAGTTAGTAATAATCTTCGTTACAGTTGAACCCGTTGGAATCGACAACGTATTTATTAGTAAACCTGAACCGATTGTAATTCGAGCATCGGCGTTTAGAACCGTTAAATAATTAACTACACCACCAACATTCAACGCTAATTCCACGGCCGTTGAAAGCAATAGTCGTTCAATCTTTACATTTCCGGTCATTTTAAGTTTGGCCGTAGATTCTATTGTTACCTTCGTTGCTGCTCCCTCAATATTGATAGCAGATATAGTAGCTGTCATTACAATTTCTGGAATAACAGTGTTCGACACAATCGAAGTATTATTTCGTTTGACATGGACTTTTCCTGTTTGTGTATTTTTGATTGTCAATACAGGTGTACTTTGACTTGCATTTTTATTGTCTAATGAAGCATTTGCTCTATCTATGGCTTCAGCTAAAATTAAATCCCCAGTAATTGTAGCACCATCAAATGTCACTTTTGTTTTAACGTTTGAGCTAATGGTTGCATTTCCTGTAATCGATACATTTTTAACTGCCACACCATCTGCATTAATTGTTATTGAATCGATCGTTGCATTTGTATTGAATACAACTTCCTTCTCTGCTGAACCTGCGTTATTTAAAACAACATTATTTACTTTTGTCATCACACCATTTTTAATGGTTGCTGTAATTTCTGCCCCCGTAAGTGCGGGTTTATTTTCAGTGGTAAAAATCGTTTTTACTGAATCATCAAAATAATATATCTTACCATTAATACTAATTTCATTCGCCGCATATTCTTCAACTTTAAACGTTACACTTTGAGAAAGTTGAGAAATTGGATGACCAACAGCTTCTGAACGAGTAATAAATGCAGCCATTTGCCCTCGTGTTACATTTGAAGAACCATCAAATAATGTAGCTGACTTGCCATTCGTTATGTTGTTTTCATATAAAGCAGCGATCGCTTCTTTGTAATCAGCACGCACATCGGTGAATGGTAATGAATTTGTATTCGAAGCTTTTAAATGAAAGGCGTTCGCTAAAATCTTTGCTACATGGTTACGTTGAATATAAGCGCCCTGACGGAATGTGCCATCTTCGTAGCCATCAATAATCCCCTCTTGCTTTAAAGCAGCAATAGCTCCAAAATATTGATGAGTAGTAGGAATATCTTTAAAGTTGGGATTGCTAACATTGGATGTGTCCAGTCCTAATACACTTGCAATAATTTTAGCAGCTTGTCCACGTGTTAAGTTTTGTTCAGGTTTAAATGTGCCATCTTGGAACCCATTAATAATGCCACGATCATTTAAATTTTTAATGTCGTCATAAAATGGATGCGTTCGATGTACATCCTTAAAGCTACTTGCTTCTGATACAATCGGTGCTACCATCACTAGTGTTGAAGCCGTTAATGCCATTGCTGTTATTGCTTTTAAATACTTCGATTTCCTCCGTTTACTCATGCTTAGAGTAATACCTCCCCATTCCTATTTAATAAGGAAAATTTTAAATCCAATTAATAGGTTCCATTAACACTACCAAAATATTGGTTAACATAATAATTTTAACAGAAAAATAATAAAAACATTCTAATTTATTATTAATATTCTAAATACTATGTAAAATAGTACATATTAAACTTTTACAATATGAATATGAGCAGTAATAACAGGGGTTTTTTCAATTCGGTTTATATTATATGATCAAACGCGTAAATGTGCCGCCTAGTTCCGACAAATATTAGATGTCCAGAGTTGGGACATTTGCCAAGACGTAGGCAAACTTTCTCCTCATATTTTTTTTACAATGCGATAATTTCTATAACCGTAAAAAAACTGATGAGTATCATCAACTCGTCAGCGTACTTAATTATGATATGGTTTACTGTAACTAATTGAAGATAGACTCCCTTTTTGGACCTGCCTCATGTATTCAATAAAAAAAGAGCTGACTATGCAGCTCAAGCCTCATATTACTTTAATTACTTTCCGTGTTTATTATGTCCTTTGGTTCCACTAACATGATATGACATTCTTTTTCGGCGAAAGGCTTATGTTCGGGTCCTCCAGGAATAATAACCATCTCCCCTTGTGAAACTTTCACTTGGCCATCGCGAAAGGCGATAAATAGTTCTCCTTCGAGCACGATAAATACTTTGTCGGCGCCTTGGTGCTCATGCCACATAAATTCCCCATCAATCTTAACCAGCTTGAATTGGAAATCGTGTATTTCACCAACAACTTTCGGAGACCAAAGTTCTTTTATTTGAGCTGCACTCTCATTAAGATTAATAGCTTGATAATACATATACATCTCTCCCTATTGTTTTATTTGTTTTCGATGGAATTCTACATTGTTTTTAGTGCTTTTGCAGAGCATTAGTTATATTTTGCAAAGCGTATTCGATTGCTAATGGACCACCAGTAATAGCAGACGTATCCATCAAATAAATATTCCCTTTCTTTACTGCGTTCATATTATTCCAAACATTATTTTGATTTAATTCACTCATCAATGTTTCTTTTTTTGTTATGTCACCTATAAGGAAAATGTGATCTGCTCGAATAGTTGAAATTCCCTCGAACGCAGAAAACTGATTACTCTTCCCATTAAATGTGGTATCTGGTGAAAGCCCCAACCCCCTTTCTTTATCAAATGCAAGTGTATAAACAGGATTATCTTCACCTAAAACATTAAAAGTTTTTCCATCCCATGACACGATAAGCGCTACTGACTCTCCTTCAATCGTTTTTAAATCTTCACGACCAGTTGTAATTGCTTGCATCATTTTTTCAATTACTTTTTCAGCTTCGTCCTCTTTGCCAATAATCTCAGCTACTGTACGAAGACCATATTGCCAATCTTCATAAATATCCTGGTATTTAAAAGTAATGACTGGCGCAATTTTTTCAAGTGATTCATACAGTTTTTCATGATGTTCTGTTGCTAAAATAAAATCAGGCTCAATCGATAGAGTTTTTTCAATACTAGGAGACAATTTATCTCCTAATTCTTCGGTTGAATCTAGCTTTCCGTTTAAATATGCTAAAGAAGATAGATATTCTTTATCTGTAGAAGCTGCAGGTGGCTCACCCAATGCCACTAATATTTCCGGGTAAAAATACCAAAGTGAAGCTATTTTTTCAGGTTTCTTCTCGATCACTATTTCTTTCCCTAAGGCATCCTTAATTGTTCTTGGCCAATCATTGGCATTCACTTGAATCGTTGAAAAAGATGCTTCTTCTTTCTTATATAATTCTTTATTTACAGCAGGTGTTTCATGACAACCTCCTAGTATGCCTGCTAATAATAGTAATGAGAAACATAGTCCTTTCATCTTTTGCATCCAAAATTCCTCCAACATATTATCTTTGATATGCCATTAGTATAGTAAAATGATTTATAGGTTTGAATGGATGCTTGTTGAAACTAGCATGGATTATTGATGAACTTCTCTCGATACTCTTTAGGGGATCTACCAAATTGTTTTTTAAACACTCTACTAAAATAAAAAGGATCATCAATTCCAACAGCCTGTGCAATTTGTTGTACCGGGGCATCACTTGTATATAGCATTTTTTGCGCCATGTTTATCCGATATTTTAATAAATATTCTGCTGGTCCTATCCCTGCATGTTTTTTAAATACATAAGAAAGTCGATTTCGATTAACATCATTTTGTTCTGCAAGCGAAGATATGGTAAGGCTTTGATAATAGTGCTCATGAATATAGTTACATACCCGTTCGAATAAAGTATGTGATTCACAGCTATTTTGCCTATTCACCACACATAATAAGGCTTCATTCAATACATCACGAAATAGCATTTCGGTTTGAAACCTCGAAATACCTCCGCGCTGATTGTACACTTGCCAAAGACGCATAATTAATTCGATAAGACGTGGAGATTGGCCAGTCAATAATTCAAAATGTTGATGAGAAAAGCTGGACTCTTGTAGCTCTGCGTTACATATTTGATATTGAACAAGAATATATTCCCAGTTTGCATATTCAAAATTTTTTTGATCTAGTTTCATATTTGCAGCGCCATGCACAATTTTTCCTGGTGAAAAGATATACGGAGTGCCATTAAATTGAAACTGTATTTTTCCAGAAAGGGGGAAAACGAATCCAGGAAAAGAATCTGTATATTCAGCATAGGGTACACCAGTGCTTTTTGCATATCGGTATACCCCCTGTACTTGAAATGGAATATATGCTAAATGTTCTGCTAATTGCTCAACATCGATTTTCAAATTAATTACCTCATTTCAAAATTGTGGTTACCATCTGTAATCTTAGAATCCTAGCTGTACGTTCTGTGCACTTCTAATTATATACACAATTTTCCAATTGCATCTGTTCCAACTAAGAGATAGGGTCATAAAAAGCCGTTGTAAGGTTAGTTCCCTTTTCTCTGAAATGAAAAAAGGTGGGATGATGACTTTCGCCTATCCTCACCTTATCGATAATGATTATCATTGTCAATTTGAAATATAACCACCTTTCTACTAATTGGTGGCTTGCACTCCGCATGAAAAGCTTGAACATAGAACCATGTCTAAATTGATCTTAGTTTTCACACGACCGTTAATGCGGCTATATGAACGACCTAATGTAATCAAAATGCCTTCTAATCATTTTCCATATGAGAATTCTCTTTCCCTTTGCTATAATCAAAACGCAAATCTATTTCTTATTTGCTTTCTTCACATTTATCAATTTCACTAACCCTTGTGATATAAAATAACATCAAATACATGCTGAGGATGCTTAATTTCTTCTACTATATGCCATTTGGTATCGTCTACCTTCTGCATGGGATAATTAAATAGAGACTTTAACCCATTTCCGTAACGCATTGCAACAAGCACATCTTTATTTGTTATATCGTATAATTGATCTAACATGTCATATTTATTGCTGACCGTTGAGCTAAATATAATATGACTAACTTGCTTTATTACTGCAAGTTCCCCTACAGTCTTTTTATCAATTTGAATGGACAAATGATTCCCTAATTTATTGACTACATGTTTTCCTAATCGAATCGCTTCATCATCAATATCTATTCCAAAAACGTCTGCTCCTGTGCGCTCCGCAACCATTAATAAGGTAATCGGAAAAGACCCAGATCCAATTAAAAGTACCTTCGACTGACTAGTTATTTCAAAATCACCAAATTCCTTACCAATACAATTTTCTATGTTACGAAAATAATCCGTGACCGCTTCCTGTTCATGACTGAGTAATAACGCTCGATATTTCTCCAAGATTTGCACACAAACAGACGCGTTCATTCTTAAATTATCGGTTAATAATAGGATCTCTATCGATTCCTTGATATTCGTCCACTGTTCTTCATTGTCACGATTTATTATAAAAGAAGAATATTCATCCATTATTTCACACAGCTCAAAATAATTAATCCGTTGCTGCTCCTTATTTTGCTGGATAATGAACTGAAATTTCTTATCAAAGTCCTGTAGTTTTTTTAAAAATAACATCCTATCATCCACTTGCTCCACTCCTATTTTGAGAATTAAAGTTCAATATATGCCATGTCTTTTAAAACTATTTCAACATGTTTTAAGGTATGTGAATTATTGGACAGCTCTTCAAAATTAGAAGGATATAATGAAAAACAATCAAAATCTATTTTGATTGTTTTTTTACGTGTTTTGATCACTGCTAGGTTGTCTATGAAACTAGTTTGGAGGTGAGCAATAAATGGGCCTAAAATATTGTAAGAAATGAGTAACGTTTTTATTAAGAGGAACTTCGGGTGGCAATAATAACGCCCCACTTAGATTAGATGGCAACAAACATGGGCAATATTGTTAGAAGGAGGGTTAAGATCAAATGAATAAAGTTATACAACCAATCCATGTATATAGTTTGTTATTTTTATCAGTTAGTTTTTTAGCACATTTCGTTTTAATTCCGACAATTTTCACAGTGGTCGAACGTGAAGCATGGATAAGTGCTTTGGTAAGTTTAATCCCGATATTACTTTTCGCATCATTTATTTCTAGACTTACCAATTCATGCAATAATACTTCATTTTTTGAACTACAATCTTTCCAAATTAATAGACCACTTTATTTATTTATCGTTACTTCCTATATCGTTTATTTGTTTTCAGCAACGTTCGTCTCACTCAAATTTACAATTATTTGGGCAGAAGAAAGTTTTAATTCTGATTATCCATATTTTATTACAGTTATTTTATTTATCTTATTATGCTTTTATGGTTCTCTAAAAGGGCTCAAAACCATTGCTATCCTGTCATTGATTATTTGTTCACTATACATTTTTTTATTTGTACTCCTCAATTTAGGGAACTCGATGAACAATGAATACGAACTATTATTACCAGTAAATACAAGTAATACTTCGCCCATTTTATGGGGAATATTATACATATGTATTGGAATTTTAGAAATGGGCTTTATTTTAATCGTTTTAAATAGTTATGTAAAAGAGCAAATGAAAAGGACAGGAATACTCATTTTCTCTACTCTGTTTGTCTTATTAGTTTTTATCGCTATTGTGACTACTGTATCTGAATTTGGCATTTATCTAACTAAAAAAATGCTCTTTCCTATAAACGAGCAATGGAGAGTTTTGTCATTTGGTAAGTACTTTACAAGATTAGATTCTTTATCTGTTCTCCAAATATTATCAATGGCTTTTATTCGTATCTGTTTATTTATGTATATTGTGTCATCCTTTTTTAAAAATCCAAAATTTATATTAATTATTGGTTATCTATGCTTAACAATAGGATTATTAATTCCTTGGACTGTTTCTGATTTTTTGTCATTTATAAAAAGCACTTATCTTCTTTCTATTTTTTCATTTTTATTCTTTTTTATGACTGTTTTCTACGTATTAGCAAAAAAGCAAAAAGGAGTTCAGCATCTTGACTGAAAATAAGGATTTTTTTTATAAAGAATTAGGCCACCAGTCAGATATAACGGTAAGTAGTAAATTCTATATGTTTAATAACGAAAAACATGAAGTTATATTTATCTATTGCCATAGTTTAATTGATAGTGTACTTTTTTTGAATTCATTATTACCGAATATTAGATTTTTGGCTGAACAAGGTAGTTTATATAATGTGGAAATTATAAATCGCTATTTAGAGGTACAGGAGATCATAGAGTACAGAATGAAGACAGATGAAATAAATAGCCAAATTTTCTCAGGTTTTTTATATTTTTATCATGTTCCATCGAATAGCTTATATTCAACCAATTTAGCTAAACTACCTGAACGATCCATTGAAGAATCAAATATGGAAGTCTCATTAAGAGGGCCTAGAGACGGGTTTGTTGAAAATATAGATACCAATTTTTCTTTAATAAGAATGAGATTAAAAAGTAAAAATTTATCCAGTGACAATTTTACAATTGGCGACACCAGTAAAACAAAAGTTTTATTGATCTACATTGAGAACTATATTGATCAAAACACTTTAAAGAATGTACAAACCAAACTAAATAAAATAAAAGTAGATAATATTGCAAGTAGTTATCATATTGAAGAATTACTTTATGATAAGTTGACACTCTTCCCCCTCCTTGATTATTCAGGAAGGCCCGATTTTGTAGTAAGCTCCCTCAATAAAGGCCGTTTTGTCATATTGGTAGATGGAAGTCCAAGCTGTTTAATTGGACCCGTAAATTTATTACTTATTTTGAAAGCACCTGAAGATGATCAAACTAATTTTTTATTTGTGAGTTTTTCACGAATTTTAAGGATTACCTCTTTATTAACAAGTATCTTTTTACCTGGGTTTTGGATTGCATTAACTGTCCATCAACTTAACCAGTTACCCTTTCCCTTACTAGTATCAATTTCTGCATCTAAAATTGGACTACCCGTCTCTTCTTCGTTCGAAATTCTCATTATGCTCATTTTTTTTGACCTCTTTCGAGAAGCGGGAATACGTTTACCTAAAGCTGTAGGGCAAACTGTTGCAGTTTTAGGAGGTTTAATAGTTGGTGATGCTGCCATAAGAGCAGGGTTTACATCACCATCAACATTAGTAATTGGAGCACTTACCGTTATATCTAGTTATACATTAATTAATCAAAATGTACTAGGAAATGTATTTTTAATAAGAGTTGCTACATTAATAATTGCTTCCTTTTTTGGAATGTATGGCTTTGTTTTAAGCGTCTTATTTTTCTTAACATATATCTCGTCATTAGAAAGTTTTGGACATTCTTACCTTTCTACATTTTATAAAGTAAGTATACCCAATCTTATTAAAGGTTTTTTAAAAATGCCATTTAGAATTAAAATTAAAGACTGACTGCTTTTTCAGCAGAAGGGAGATTATAAATGTCCCATTACTATACTTCCATATTCAAAATAACATTAATTTTTCCTTTATTATTTATTCTAGGCGGCTGTTTAGGTACGAAGGAAATACAAAGTGAAGTTTATATTACCGCTCTTGGTATTGATTATTCTAATGATGTGTATCATTTATATTTTCAAGCTTTCGGATTTACGAATGTTGCTGGCTCAGATCCTAGCATTGCATCTGAGCCAGCTCCAATTGTTGTTGGACATGGAGAAGGTGAAACAATTCAGGGAGCAATCGATGATATAGAAAAAAATTCTGTTAACCCTTTGTATTATGGACATATACAAACTTTCTTTATTTCCAAAAATGTATTGGATGGTCATTTGGATGAATTTTTTGATTTTTTTAGTAGGGATTATTATCTACGTTACAATACTTTAGCTTATGGATATGAAGATGATATTAAAGAGATAATGAATGTACATGGTCTCTTTTATAAACCGCCTATATTAACATTTCCTTATGATCCAAATGAACAATTATTCTTTAATTCATTCATCTCAACTAGTACTGTACAAGATATGATTAAAAGATATTATGAACCAGTTGGATCAATTATGGTTCCTACAATAAAAGTTAGTGAAGATTATTGGATGGAGGATAATAAATCTAAAAATATATTAAAAATAAATGGTGCTTATTTTCTTTCACGTCAAAAATTCAATGGTTGGATAAAGGAAGAAGAACTTTCAGGGCTAGATTGGTTTAATAAGGATTTTAATAACATGAAATTATCAATAAAGGATAAGTCAGTTTCGATGTTTATAGATAATATAGATTATCATATAAAAATTGTGGATAATTCAATTCCTAAATATATTATCAATTTAGAAATAAAAGCTTCAATCAGAGAAAACCCAAAAAATATTGAAAAAAAAACAATTGAAAATGATATTAAAAATATTTTTTTATCACAGTTTCAAACTACATTTAATAAAGGGTTGGAAATAAACTCTGATGTCTTCAATTTTTCAGAAAAAGCTTATCGCTTCAAGCCCCAATCATGGACTGTAGATAAATTAAATTCAATTAATGAAAATTCAATTAAAAAATTTAATATAAAAGTTTTCATAAAGGATGAAGGGGCTAATAAATAATTTGGCCACCTGCATCTTTTTTTGACTCTACACTCCGGTTAAGTTGGTGAAGAAAGTACGCAGAAATCGTGGCTCTTCGTTCCAATCAACTTTTAGAGAAAAATAACAAAAGCTATCGAGGGAACTTCTCGATAGCTGTAAAATAAATATTTGTATGATAGTAAGCTTTTGAAGGTTGGTGACCTATCCCTCTCCTTCTTATCATCCTCTCTTAAAAATATTTGGTAGTTCTTCTAGTAACCGTCCCCGAGTAATCGGGTCATCATAATTCCATATAGCATCTAAAAAATGAGTCTTACCAGGACTTAACTCGGCTAAAGCCGAAATATGTGGACAGTGAGAGACAGTATGTAATTCCTTACGAGAAGCTAAGACAAAATTACGATCTCCAGCATAGTGGCTTATTTGCTGGTGCTGAATTTCTATCCATGCCTCCCCTTCCTCGATTAGGTGCATCACTTTTTCTGAGGGACGAAAGCCCAGTGATTCATATAAAGAGCTCGCCAATCCATTCATGCCCATAATATAAAGCTTTTCACCTAACTTGAGATAAACAGTAGCTGTTTCTCCAGTTACATAGGCATCTGCTAATTGTCTCCGCACCAATCTTACTTTGTCTTCATATGTAGTAATCCATTTCTCTGCAGCCTTACTACGTTCAAAAAGTTTGGCGATATACCGTAACCGCTCAAATAGTCTAAACTTTTTGTCCAGTACAACCGTTGGAGCAAGCGCATTTAGTTCCTGCAAATCTTTTGGATAATAGCTAAGTAATATAAATTCAGGCTGCAGCTGTGCTATTTTATCTGGATCGGCCCAATACCCGATACTCTGAATATTGCGTAGCTTATTATGATAAATTACGTTATCTTTCATGATAGAGATGGCCGCTCCTATTGGGGAAATACCTAAAACTAATAATTCGCCAAGTGTATGTTTGCCATCTGTCACAATACGTGTGGCATCTTGAGGAGCAAGAATCTTTCTACCAAGTGAATCGATAACTGTTCTTTGCTGTGTATGGAGTTGGATATTCGCATATTCACGTGGAGTGTTGCCAGTTAATTTATGAAAACACCTACTGAAATAATATTCATCCTTAAATCCAATTTGTCGAGCTATTTTGTTCAATGGCTCGGTGGAATTACATAGAAGTTCTTTTGCCTGGTTTATTCGTAAATGGACTAGATAATCAGTTGGTTTTTTGCCTGTCAACATTTTAAACTGTTGACTATACTGCCACCTGACCATTCCAGCCATATTAGCTAGCTGTTCTACCGTCAAATCTTCATCATAATGCTGTTCCATGTACTGGATAGTATGTTGAATCATTTTTGTCTTTTCTTCGTTCTGAAAATCGATAGCTTGCTGATCTAACTGGCCCATCATCCCTAGAATCAGTTGAAGTCTACTTTGCATCATAGCCATTTCTGATGAGGATAGAGAGGAGCAAAATTGATTCTTCATCCACACTTCATTCCCTAATACTTGCTTAACTTGAGAATATAATAGCCTATAAGGATAACCACAAAGCAAGGGTGGATGATCAACCGGATGTAAAGCCCTTCCTTTTACTTCAAAGGTTTCAAAGGTAAAACGTGCAAGCTGTGCCTCTCCGGTACTTGATTCCACAGTGTAGCGTTGTACTGGTAAAACTAGAATGCAGCTCCCTTGTCTTAGATCAATTGCAATTTTGTCTACATAGAGGCGTATGCCATGACTAAGTGCTATTAATAATGTGCACAAATTCGTTTCAGTGTCATTCCTCTTTTTATAGCTCATCGCTGCCGTCTGCTGATTAACTTGAAAACTATCATAGTGTTGTAGCCTAGTATACAGGCATGCAAAATTCATAAGCAACTCTCCAACAATTGAAAATGATTATCATTATCGTTATAATTATAACATAGATTGACTCACTATCAACGATTGTTCGAAGATTCGTTATTTTAGCAAACTAGCTGTTACAAAAATTGATTGAATAGATACAATTTTTACTGCTTGTGCATCCATTCTGGTAGCTTTTTATATAATTGCTCCAAAGCTAGCAATTCATCTGTATTCCACTCATTAGCAACAACATAAACATTTCCTTTTTGGACTGCAGGCAATGTTCCCCATATTGGACTTTGAAGCAGCCGGTCAGCTTCTGATTCACTTTCATCATCCTCTTGTACAATGACAAACAAATGATCACCAGCAAACTCTGAAAGTACCTCTTCTGAAACCGTAACGAAAGACACACCTTCTACATCAATAATATTCTTCTGTACTGCTGGAGGGACAGCAAAGCCATTTTCTCCATAAATAATAGCACCAAGGCTACGATCGCCCATAACATAAAGCGTTTTACCTAACTGATAGAAAACCGTTGCAGTCTCCCCTTCTGCTAATTGAATCTTTTCAAACATTTCTTTAAAGTGTGTTTCAAATTTAGCAATCACTTTAGCTACTTCTTCCTGCTTGCCCAATATATTCCCCATTTCCTTTACACGTTCTGTATAAGGAAGAGCTGGATTAAAGGGAATCGTAGTGGCTATTTTCGCCAATTCTTCATTAAGGTTTGGATCCGCCTTGTAATAACCATTAATAATCAGATCAGGTTTTAAAGTCAGAATCGTCTCTAAGTCAGCAGGATTTCCAATATCAACGATTCCTTCGAGTTTACCTTCATAGTAACTAGCTGGATCTTTCGGAAGATTATTACCTACAACTGGAATATCCATCGCCAAGAAATCACCAATTGTCTGACCAATATAAACCACTCTTTTTGGATCAGCAGGTACTTCAACTTGTTCACCAGTAATCGTTGTATATTGTACTGTTTTCTCACCTTCCTCCTTCTGTTCATCAGCCACATTGCTATTAGCATTAGAAGTACTGCATGCTGATATGATTAACAACAGGAGGACCCCCCCTACCCATCGTATTATTTTCTTTCCACGTTGTTTTGTCACATTTGTTGCTCCTTTCTTTCGGCCTTTAATTGAAAACGATTATCATTTACAACATTATTATAATTTGTGTGAAAGGGGGAAACAATGAAAAAAACGCAACGATTTCTTTGTATAAATGTCAATACTTGTCCAAAACAAAGTGATTTATTGAAGAAGAATAATAACCTAGGTAAATGCAATTAAATTATTACATATTACTACGGACGGAGCTCCTTTACTTAGTTTCTGGGGGCTTACTTTCGAAGGTGCAGCTTCTTTGCTGTTTGTGCAAGCGGGGATGCTGGGATTGCTGGTGAAGGTCTGAGGGCTTCATGTATAAAGATATAGGAAAGGAGCATGGCTGTAATTACCCATGCTCCCTTTTTAAAAATAGGAATATATGAATCTGTTAGTTTTCTCCACTAATTGCAACTAAAATTTTAGATTGCGTTTTGTCGCTTGTTAATGTTTTAAATCCTCTGTCAACAATTTCATCTAGTTCAATTTGGCTTGTAATGATACCTTGTGGATTTAGTTGACCCGAGCTCATTGCATCAATTGTTCTTTGGAAAATTGACGGTGTATACACAATGGAGGATAGTATATTAACACCTGTATTTGTAAGTTGCATTGGATTCCATTCGATTGGTCTAGCAAAAATCGAAACAATCATCATATTACCTCGAGGTTTTGTTACATCAATTGCTTGCTTAAAGGTAGGAGCAACTCCCGCAACCTCAAAGGATACATCCACCCCATCTGCAACAATTGCCCGAACTGCTTGTACAGGATTTTCTTTACCAGAATTAATAGCATGGGTAGCACCTAATTCTTTTGCCTTTTCTAATCGGTCATCAGATAAATCCAATACGATAACTTTACTTGCGCCAGATGCTTTTGCAGCGATTACTGTTAATAACCCAATAGGTCCAGCCCCAAATACTGCAACCGAATCTCCTAATGTAACCCCAGCATCTTTGACAGCTTGTACAGCAACAGCCATCGGTTCTACTAATGCACCATCTTGTAATGTTAAGTTATCTGCTAAACGGTGAATATTTGTTGCAGGAACATTAACATATTCGGCAAATCCACCATCTCCATGTAATCCAATAAAGTTAAATCCATCATAGCGATCGACATCTTCATGTTTGTTTCTATAAGTTAAAGTAGGATTGATGACAACTCGGTCTCCTGCCTTTAAGTCCTTAACGTTAGAGCCAACTTCTTCAATAATACCAGCAAATTCATGACCCATTGTCAACGGGGCAACTTCACCAGTTAAATCTGCTTTTACATCAACAGGTACGAAAACTGGACCTTCTTCGTATTCATGCAAATCACTTCCACAAATACCTGCCCATGCTACTTTTACTTTCACTTCTTCTTCTCGTAAAGCGCGTAATTCAACCTCTTCTACACGAATATCTTTCACACCATGCCAAACTGCAGCTTTCATTTATGTTACCCCCATAAAATTATTTAAATTGGTACCATAAAATAACATCTTTAATAGCTACTCGTGCATTATCAAAATCCGACGCTTCTATACATCTGATAAATGTATTGATGGACATATGGTAGGATTCAACTAGATTCATTTTCCATTTTGTTTGGGCAGCTACATTTGTAACAAAGATTGTTTCTTTAAAAAATCGTAGCATCGCTATATTTCCTGAAACATCAAAAAACAATTGTAACAAGTGAGCAAACGAAACAACATATTCATAAATATTTTCAGCAGACTTTTTTTGCTTCATCGCTTCAAAACGAAATAAAAGTTCATTTTGCAAATCGTCCGTCCATTTAGCTTCACATTTTGTCAGTGCAAAATCCAAAAGGTTATAAAGCGCTTCCAAATAATCCTTCAATTCCTGATCAGATATGGTTTTCACTCTTACACCTTTATGTTGTACTTTTTCAACTACACCATCTTTTTGTAAAAGATAAAGCGCCTCACGGACAGGTGCATGACTTACTTGTAACTCTTTTGCAATTTCCGCTTCTATTAAGCGCTGACCTTGTTCATAATAGCCAGAAAATATGCGAAATAATAATTGTTCAGCTATTTGCTCAGAAATTGTCTTTTTTGAAATTGAATTTTCATCAAACCCCATTAAACCACTCCAATAAATTTATATGTTTTATTTTAACATAGTTCAGTGTATAGAGTGATTAGCTACAGACGTTATATATTATGGATTATAGATTATCGATAATCTATAAAAGTATTCTATTATAAAAATCCAATTCTTTCAATTATCTTGTTTTGGGTAGGAGAGAAATTCAAATCTATTAATGGAGTGGTTATTACGCTGATTACTTTCATGGAGAGAGTTAAGAAGTTATGTAACACAAGGCTGAAAACAATTAGTACCCCTTTTATTTATACAATTCATTAAGATTGATCAAAGTACCAAAGTACCTCCTGTAATGGTCATCCCCTATATGTATTGATTGTTTTATTGCCAATTAGCAAATCACATTTCCCTTCACTTAGACTGAAATTTTTTTAAATTTATCACCAACTTTTTTCCCCTTCATATTCTATAGAATCAGATCGAATATTGAGGGGGAAACATATGGAGGTTGAATTTACTGCTCTCCATTGGATTTACGTTATTTTTATTGTGCTTATCATCGGATTTATGGTTAAACGTCGCGATACCACCCTCATTTGTGTAATAGGCATATTCATGCTAGCAATTGTTGCGACTGGCGATTTAACTTCATCCATTAGTGGTGTATTTAATAGCTTTATTTATGCCATTACAGAGTTGTTATCTACCATTCTTATCATTTCTATTATTGTTGCTATGAGCCGGGTCATGATGACTTCAGGAATTAACGAGGTTATGGTTGCGCCATTTACGAAAATCATTAAAACACCAGCTCTTGCTTATTGGACGATTGGCCTATTAATGATGATTATTTCTTGGTTTTTCTGGCCTTCACCTGCAGTGGCATTGTTAGGGGCAGTACTCTTGCCTGTTGCCATTCGAGCAGGTTTGCCAGCACTCGGAGTGGCGATGGCGATGAACTTATTTGGTCATGGGATAGCATTATCGAGTGATTTTGTCATCCAGGGTGCACCGAAGCTAACAGCAGATGCTGCTGGTATTCCTGTTGGGGACGTGGTGTCTGCTAGTATTCCGCTCGTCATTACTATGGGTGTTGTAACGACCATCGTTGCTTATATCTTCTTGCGGCGAGATATGAAACGTGGAACTTTACTTTTAAACACAGCAAATTCGGCAGAAGAAAACGGTGAGCAAGAAACGATAGAAAATTTACTGTCAATTGGGCAAAAACGTTTCTTCGCTGTGCTTATTCCGATTGCTTTTATCTTAGATGTCATCGCCATGTCGGTTTTCAAATTACAGGGTGGCGATGCAACTGCTTTAATTGGTGGAACCTCCGTTTTCATATTACTTTTGCTTAGTATGGTAGCCCATCAAACAGAGGGGCTTGAAAAAACAACAAGCTATTTAATTCAAGGGTTTCAATTCGGCTTTAAAGTCTTCGGGCCAGTTATCCCGATTGCTGCTTTCTTCTATTTAGGAGATGCAGGCTTCACGCAAATACTCGGAGATCATTTGCCCGCCACCTCGCACGGTATTGTCAATGATCTCGGTGTTGGTCTTGCAGCAATAGTCCCTTTAACTAAGGAAATTGCGGTGGTTACTTTGGCTGTGGTTGGAGCTATTACTGGATTAGATGGCTCGGGCTTCTCAGGAATTTCCTTAGCGGGCTCTGTCGGAAGTTTATTCGGCAATGCGTTAGGCGAGGGAACTGCTACTTTAACTGCTTTAGGGCAAATTACTGCCATTTGGGTTGGTGGCGGTACATTGATTCCTTGGGCATTAATTCCAGCAGCTGCCATTTGTAATGTGAGCCCATTCGAGCTCGCAAGGCGGAACTTAATCCCTGTAGTCATTGGGCTTGTTGTGACAACAATTGTAGCGGTGTTTTTGATTTAAATAGGGCAAAAAAGAGATGGCTCCTTAGGATCAGGAGCCGTCTCTTTTTAATTTAACGATCAGTGTAATATTTTTGTAAAACTCCTTCAAACAACTGCTTAAGGTAAATTTTATTAATCCCTAAAATAGAAGATTCTATAAGTATTTGTTCAATACTTATAGATATTTGTTGAAGATAAATATTTATTGCTTCCCCAGAATCAACAATAACTATTGCTTTGGAATGGGGTTTAATGGTGATGATCCCTTTTTTCTGAAGTTCCTTGTAACTTTTATGAACAGTATGAAGATTAAGATTTGTTTGGATTGCTAAATTACGAATGGATGGCAAATAGTCCCCTTTTTTTAGATTTCCAGTCACTGTGGCTAATAGCAGCTGCTGAGTGAGCTGCTGATAAAATGGAACCTTACTTCTATTATTTACTTTCAAATTCAATTGCCAACTATCCCTTCATGTTAGAAATGACTCCATAAATTAATGTAATTGTACATAGTATTGCAATGAACGAAATAATAATGGCTGCTGTCAATGGGGGAATTCCCACAAACAATAGACAGAAATGAAGAAGCAGAGTGATGATTAAAACAGGTGTTCCGTATAATAGGCTTATTAATACAGTTGGATTGGATTTAATGGCTTCCGATGGATTTGACCATGCAAGAAATGGATGTTTTTTATCATAAAGTGGCGTCACGGCATTATAAGCGATGACTATAAATATGGTCATTGCTAAAAACAAAACCGTTATCACATCCCCTTTGCCAAATAACGTATAGATTATGTAACTTATTAAGACCGCTCCTATACTTATGCAGGAGGATACAATAACTTTGGCCATATAAATTTTCCGTGGATTAAATGGAAGCGTTATGCTGGTTGCATAGTATTTTCCCTCTCTTGAATAGGGTGTTCCACTTATATTGTTTATACAACTCATCAGCAAAACTAAATAGACAAATAGGTATCTTTCATCATTCATCAGCCAATCCGATTTTAATATATTCATTTGAATACTTAGTAAGAAAATAATCGTACAAATAGGCGTTAACATGAATCCTATAATAACTTGCATTTTAAAATATGATTCTGATTGTAAAATCCAATATTCACGTTGCAAATAATAGACCCAAGATCCTTTAATACCACTTCCCCAAACCTTGGTCGTTTTTTCTCTCTTGTTTACAAGTAAGCCATATTCATAATACTTAACTGCATTGATTATAATGGTCGCTTTAAACAATACATAGCATAGGATGATGATTGCAGTGAAATAGATGAAGCTTTGTATAGTAGTCATTGGAAACAGTGCCTCTACCAATGATTGTTGCATGGTAAAACGATAGCCTATCTCGAATATCGTAGAGATTGATGCTCTTAAAGATGAGAGTGTGGAAGTATCCAATTTCTCCATAGCAACGCTAATTGCAGGATAATTTCTCATCACAAAATAGAAGATTGGGCTTATTCCAAGAACTAAGATAACGATCATTCTCAGCAAATACACGGATGTCTCATTAAATACAGTTCGAAAATGATTGAAAATGGATAATATAAATAAAAGGAACAGTGTAAGAAATACATTCATGGCCAATATAAACAGTATTGTTTTGATCGCTATTCCTAGCTCCCACTCTATCCAGACTAAGATAAATGTAGGTATTGATAGAATACTAACTACCACTAACGGCAATACAACCCCACTGACTATTTTCGACATGATAATATGCTTCGAAGAAATAGGTAAATGACCCATAATAAAAAAATCATTTTGACTAAACACTACCGAAACAGCAAAATATACGATTAAAATATACGTGACACCGCTTGAAAGAAGCATATTATAAAATAAAAATATCTCTGGGGTCACCATAAAGTACATCACGAAGGTGAGTATCACGTATTGGATGGATACATAAAGGATGGCAAGAATGAAAAGAACCTGGATTATTGGTTGCTTTGGCTTTGCATAAAGAGATGTTAAGAAGAACTTAATTAATAAATGATTAGCTGTCATTGGTTTGCTTCTCCAAAAATATAGTCTCAAGGCTTCCATCTACCAATAAATTTTCCAAACGTTCATGTAATACAATTTTTCCATCTTTTAAAAATGCAATGGATTGACAAATTTTTTCAGCCACATCTAACAAATGGGTTGAAAATAAAATAGTCCCCCCGCTATCTATATAGTCCTTGATACAATTTTTAAACGCAACCACAGCGAGAGGATCCAAACCATTTAAGGGCTCATCCATGATAAGGAGAGGTGGACAAATTGTAAATGCAGTAATTAATGCCATTTTATGAAGCATTCCATATGAATACGTTCCCAAAGGTTTATTAATACTTGCCTCCATTCCGAAGCTCGTAATAAGTCTTTGCAGTTTAGATTCTTCCTTCTTTTCATACAGTTTTAAAACGAAATGAATCCAATCATACGCTGTGATGTTTGAAAACATATGAATCGTATCCGGTATAAAATAGAATTGCTTTTTATAATTTTGTGACTGTGATTTCGGTACATTATTAATTGTCACTTTTCCATTATCTTGTTCTACTAATCCAATTATACAATTTAATGTGGTTGTTTTCCCTGCACCATTACCACCAACGAACCCAACTATCTCTCCCTTTTCTACCTTTAACTCTATGCCTTTTAAAACCTCATGTGATCCATATGCTATATGTAAATTTTCTATCTTTAACAATTTCTCCCTCCCATTTAAAACTTCTTTCTTGCAATGAAATGGCGCATGGTAGCAATCATGCATATAACTAGGAGCATCGTAAATGCAATATGGATACCATACCAAGCTTTAATATCTCCTGACATCAATATAGTAGTAGCATGCAAGCTATTACTTGCGGGATTAACAACATCCAAGAGCGGATGTAAACCAGCAATAAAACGGCAGATAAATAGGACGACAATACTTACTAAAGCTATAAAAGCCGCACTATTAAAAAACGTGCTCATCATGGCAACAAAGGTAATAACAAATAATAGCCAGACACAATAAAATAGCAAAGCCAGCAAAGCATGCGTCACTGGTACCGTCGTAAATAAATAGGATGTATAGCCATAGGACATCCCGTAGCCTAGAGCTGTACAGAAAACAGCTACTAGATAATGGACAATAATTTTACTATTTAAGTAGGATGAGATAGATACTGGTCTTGTAAGAATAAATGCCATCATTCCATTCGCTTTTTCACCTTGTATAATGTTCATTGCTGCAACTGCTAAAATAATAATACCTAACTGATCAAACTGCGAACTTAGGGTTGTGGCTAGTACTTCGCTTCCATCCGGCTTTGCCAAGGTTGGGTCAATCATTATACCGTCCACACCACCCATTGATTGCAAAATAACCGGCATGTAGTACATCATAATCGGCTGTGTTAACCCAAGTAGAATAAAGACAATTGGTAGCCAGACAATTTTAAATTCCTTCGTCATTTGAGTTACTTCTTTTTTACTTAATGCCAAAAAAGTATTCACAATCTCACACCACCAATTCTAAAAATATTTCTTCTAAGCTTTCATGAATGCCCATTTCAAACTTTAACAACATGACATTTGAGTCTATCGCATACTGTAACAATCTTTGAGCATCTTCCTCCAAATGATGGACGTGTATTTTAAAGCCATTTCTTTCATTTTCGACTTTCTTGACATAGGATAACTGTTCAACCATTGTTACCCAATCAAAGTCTTCTTGGCGAATCATCAAATAAATGGCAGATTCTTGGTGACGTTCCAACAACTGATCTTTTGTAGCGTCCTCTATTTTGTGACCATTTTGAATGACGACAAAGCGTTCACAAATTTCCTCCGCATCACTCAATATATGGGTTGATAGTAAGATGGTTGTTTCTTTTTTAATCTCTTTTAAAAGATTCAACACTTCCCGTCTTCCAATTGGATCTAAAGCTGATACTGGCTCATCCATAATCATCAAAGCTGGTTTATGCAATAAAGCTTGTGCGATGCCAAGTCGTTGCTTCATACCACCAGAAAAAGTTCCAACCTGAAAATGAGCTTCTTTCCCTAATCCAACTTTTTCTAAAAGCAAAGGAATTTCGTGCTGTAATTCATTCTTTGGTAAACCAGAAAGTGTTCCCATAAAGGATAATGTTTCAAATGCTGTCATCCAGGAGAAAAAATTGGGATATTGAGGTAAATAGCCAATCTGATTTTTCATCCTTGTAATTTGTTGACCATCGAGAAGGATTTTTCCTTCATCTGCATATAAAATGTCCGCAATGATTTGAATCAATGTCGATTTCCCTGCCCCGTTTGGTCCAATTAATCCGACGCACTCATTCGCATCAACGACCATTGAAAAATCATTCACCGCCGTTTTTTGTTTAAACCTTTTTGTAATGCCTTTAATTTCTAAGCGCACGTGTATTGACATCCTTTCTACCAATCATGAAGTATAAAACAGGACCAATTGTATTAAAAAGCACAATAATAATTGTCCACATTAGTACGTTTTCTCTCCTATTTCTGTTGCGGTATAAATCGATTAATGCAATTAGAATGAGCATAGATCCCACCAATAAAAATGGTAAAAGAATAGGAAGTATACTTGCCCAATCGAGTTGACTGATTTCATCAAAACCATAATGTAATTTCATTTTTAAAACCCCCATTCATTATCATTATCAATAATGATAACAGAGATGTTAAAAAATTTCATTACCTTTTTACTGTACATCCCCAAAAAATATCTATAGTATATTTTTTGATAATGTTCTCATTTTGATAACATTCGAATGCTTTCCTTGATACCATCTCATTATTTTATTAGGAGGATCGGTTTATGCGCAATAAAGCAGAGGTATTAATGCACCCTGTGAGAATGAAAATTTTACAAGCTCTGATGCACAATAAAGAAGAAGGTTTAAGCACTTTGGAGATGATTTCAGTCATTAAGGATGTACCGCAAGCTACTTTATATAGACATATCCAAATTTTAGTGGACGAAAACATCATAAAAATTGTGAAAGAGCGAAAAGTACGTTCTGTTACAGAGAAGTTTTATGCATTAAATGAAGGAGCAGCAAAACTTAGTAAGGAGGATTGGACACAGCTTACAACCAAACAAAAATTAAATTACATTTCCTACTATCAATTGGCACTATTATCTCAATATCAAAATTATTTACATTCACTTGATGAAAAAGAAAGTACAACAGATTTAGCTACTTTTTCTTTCATTGACTTGGCGTTAACAGCTGATCAATTCAAGAACTTTGACCACGAATTGAACGACTTATTAACTAAATACTATAATATGGCCGACTCAAGTAAAGGTTCTGAGACTAAAACAATTGCAATAAATATTATTCCAAAACCTTAAGTAGTATTTTACGTAAAGAAATGGAGAAGATTTATGAAAAAAGGAAAGTCACTAGAAAACACTCGAAAATTTATTATGATTATTATTGGGGCAGTTATTGCTGCTTATGGACTAGAAGCTGTATTAATTCCAAATGCTGTCATTGATGGCGGTGTAACAGGTCTGAGTATTATGGGAGCTCACCTATTCGGAATTCCATTAGGCTTACTGCTCTTTGTACTAAATATCCCGTTCATCTATATCGGTTATAAGCAGGTTGGAAAAACCTTTGCCTTAATGAGTAGTGCTGGTATCGCAGCATTATCCATTTCTACGGTTCTTTTACATGATGTCAAAACCATTTTAGGCCCAAATGATCCCTTACTAATTGTCTTATCTGGGGGTATGCTGCTTGGTGTAGGTATCGGTATTGTCTTACGTAACGGTGGTGCTTTAGATGGTTCGGAGGTTTTAGCTGTATTACTATCACGTAAAATTCCATTTTCAGTCGGCGATATTATCTTATTTATCAATGCCTTTATTTTCTTAGGGGCAAGCTTTATCTTTGGCTTAGAGAGCGCTTTATACTCAGCGTTAACGTATTATATTGCGAAAAATGTTATCGATATTATCCAAGTTGGTTTAGAGAAATCAAAAGAAGTCCGTGTAGTTAGTGCAAAATCTGAGGAGATTGGGGACGCGATCCAAGCTCGTCTCGGACGTGGTGTTACCTATACACATGGACGTGGTGGCTTCTCCAATGAACCAACTGAAATTTTAAACTGTGTCATTAACCGTATGGAAGAAAACAAGTTAGTTTCTATTATTAAAGATATCGATGAAGGTGCCTTTGTTGTGATTTCTGATGTTTCAGAAGTTCGTGGCGGGAACTTTAAGAAAAGAGATATCCATTAAAATAAGAGTAAGTAAGACGCCAACATGTCTTACTTACTTTTTTTATACTTATAGAGATGAACTATTCGTATTTTATTCCACCTAATAAACTCATCGCCCCAATGATTACAACTATAGCTGCACCAACTAATGGATATTGGTAGCTATTAGTAGAGTTAGCAAGTACCCCTGCTACAGTAGGTCCTACCATCTGACCTAAAGCATAGCCAGCTGTTAAATACCCTAAAATTTGGTGACTGTTTACTGGCACAATGCGTCTTGCTAGTGTTGTGACAATTGTAGTGATACCCATAAAGGTTGCCCCAAAAATAAAGGCACTTATATAAAGCATAATTGAATTTGTTGCAAATGCCGGTAGAGCTATTCCCACTGCTTGAACAACCATAGAAATCAGTAATATTTTCACATATCCATAGCGCTGTGCTAGCTTGGAACATACGATGCACGATGGAATAGCAGCTAAACCAGCTACAAACCATACCAGTGCTGCATTTCCATGAAAGCTTGTTGATTCCTGTGCAATCGAAACAATAAAAGTTCCTGTGACAATATAGCCAAGCCCCTCTAAACTATAGGCGATAATTAACCATTTCATCCATGACTTAGGTGGCATTTTTGGTAATGGTATGGATTGATTCCCCCACTGTTTTTTACTCCGTGGAATAGGCTTTACGAATAAGGCAATAAAGACAAATAATAGAACACACAACAAAGCTAAAGCTATCCATGTTCCATTCCACTTAAAGATTGCGTGAATGGGCGAAACTATGATGGCACTTATGGCTATTCCAATTCCCACACCACTATAGAAAAGCCCTGATAAATGCGATTTATTACTATCCGCCAATTGATCAAGGACTAGACTAGCAATAACTACAAAAATAAAAGCACTCACCACCCCAGAAATAAATCTGAGGACATACCAAATAATGATAGTTTCCGTAAAACCCATAAAGGCCGTAGTCAGCATACTAATTATAAGACCTGTTTGTAAAAAGGGAACACGTTTCTGTTCAATTGGTAATCGTCCCACTACTAATGCCCCAATCAGGTAGCCTAAATAATTGCTGGTTGCTAAATAGCCTGCCGTAGCGCGACTAAACCCTGATGCTTCTTGCATATAGGGTAGAATGACTGTGTATGAAAAACGTCCGATTCCCATCGCGATCATTAATGCGAATACGCCACCAATTAAATAGTGGATCGTTTGCTTTTGCATAGTACCACTCCTTCTCTTCTCCACTATATCGAATCTTTAGATATCACACATACACTAAATTAGTTATAATTGATATCAAAAAAATTGATAGCTGGAGGGCATATGAATATTAATGATCTGACTATCTTTCGAACAGTCGTTCAAACAGGAAGTTTTTCTAAAGCAGCTGCAACACTTAATTACACACAATCCAATATCTCTATGAAAATTCAAAATCTTGAGGCTATGTATAATACAACATTATTTTATCGGGGACATCGAGGTATTCAGCTAACAACTAAAGGGGAACAATTTTACGAGGTCGCCTTAAAAATGCTTCATCTCTATGAGAAATCCTTTGAACTTTTACAAGATGATGAGAATTCGAGTGGCGTTTTACGGATTGGCTCAATGGAAACAACAGCCGCTTTGCATTTACCTACCCTATTGACGACATTTCATCAAGCTCATGAAAAGATCGATATTACTATTTTAACAAGTCCATCTCAGTACAATATTGACCGTTTAATAAACTATGAAATAGATGGTGCCTTTGTGACTGGGCCCGTTTATAAAGAAAATATATTGATCAAGGAATTTGTCAACGAAGAGCTTGTCATCATTACATCAAGCAACCATAAACCTATCCTCGATTTGCGTGATATCGAGGACAGTACAGTAATTTCGTTCAGACATGGCTGTTCCTACCGAGCCGTTTTCGAGCATTGGTTACATGAGGACGGCGTACAGCCAAAAAATAGAATGGAATTTGGTACGCTTGATGGAATTATTGGCTGTGTGGCGGCTGGTCTAGGTATTACCCTACTCCCCCGCGCCATTGCAGAAAAATATATGGCAGCCTATCCATTAAAGCTGCATGAAATAACAACCAAGCAATCCCAAATTCCTACATGGTTTATTTATCGTAAGGATGAAGTACAATCACCCATCCTCCAATATTTTATAGAATCTATAGAAACTTATCATCCTTGTTAGAGGATCTAGGATTTTTCGTAATTCTCCGGCAATTTTGAGGTTCTATCCGTCACTTCCGGGATTCTATCCGTAACTTTCATAGTTTTATCCAATACTTTTGTTGTCCTATCCGTCGCATTTGAATGAAAATCTATTCATTCTATAAAAAAGCTGTTCAGTAGTTTTTTACTCTCTGAACAGCTTAATTTTAGGAAATAACAGTTTCCGCTATGTTGGATGCATGATCTCCGATTCTTTCCAAATTACTTACGATATCTGCAAATACAATGCCTGCTGAACCTGAGCATACGCCTTCATTTAATCGCTTAATATGCAATTTACGTAAACGCCTCTCCATATTATCTATTTCATTTTCTTTTTCTACTACTTGCTGTGCTAAAGATCGATCCTGTTTGTCGAGAGATTCGATAGCCATTTTTACAGTCTCTAATGTAAAAATAAACATATCTTCTAACTCTTTCAGCGCTTGATCACTTAATCGGACGCGATTACTATCTTTGTATTGAAGAAGCTCGATAATATTTTCTACATGATCACCAATACGCTCGATATCTCGAATATTATCAAACAAAGCGTGATGCAGTTGAGAATCCTGGTTCGATAGAGACTGCTTTGATAACTCTATTAAATATTCTGTGGATTTACGATCTAAGTTATTGATAGCTTCTTCTAATTGTTCGACCTTGCCTACCAATTTTGTGTCAGCTGTTTTTAAGATCGTTAACGTTTCTTCTAGACCTAGAATACTATATTCTCCCATACGTACAACTTCCATTTTTGCTTGGCCTAGTGCAATGGAAGGTGATTTCACAATTAAATTTTTATCCAAAAATTTTGGTTTATATTCGATGGCTGAATCTTCACCAGGAATTAATTTTGTTACAACATATGCCCAAACGCCAATAAATGGTAGTTGAATAAGTGTATTCATGACATTAAAAGTTCCATGAGCAAAGGCTATTTGCATTTTTGGTTCTAAATTAAGCAACCCAGCAATCCATTCTACATAGTTCGTAAATAAGCCAAGTATCAGCATAAAGATAATCGTACCTACCACGTTAAACAGTAAATGAGTGGCAGCAGCTCTTTTTGCTGCTATAGAAGCACCTAAAGCCGCTAAGATGGCAGTAATAGTTGTTCCAATATTATCTCCAAACAGAACAGGTAATGCTCCGTGTAAAGAAATTAAGTCCTCAGCATAAAGTCCTTGTAAAATACCTACTGTAGCAGAGGAAGATTGAACAATTAAAGTAAATATCGTACCTACTAGTACACCTAAAATCGGTACATCAGACATTTGGACAGTCAAATCTAAAAATGGTTGCCAATCTCGAAGTGGCTTCATCCCACCACTCATGAGCTCTAAACCAATAAATAAACCGGCAAACCCAAACAGTACTTGTCCAATATTTTGAATGATACTTTTCTTAAAGAAAAATAAGCAAATGGCACCGACTGCCATTATGGGATATGCATATGCGCCTACGTCAATCCCTATTATAAATGCGGTAATAGTTGTCCCAATATTGGCACCCATAATTACGCCGATTGCCTGGCGCAATTTCATAAGGCCTGCACTTACTAGTCCTACTGTAATAACAGTTGTTCCTGAACTGGATTGTATAAGAACCGTTACAATAATACCAACTAGTACACCCATTAATGGATTTGTTGTAAATTTATCTAAAATATCTCGTAGACGGTCACCAGCAGCCTTCTGCAAACCATCTCCCATAAATTTAATAGCAAAAAGAAATAAGCCTAACCCTCCAAGAAATTGGAAAATCATCTCCTGTATATTGATATCCAATCCATTCAGTCCCTTCCTTGTTGTCAGACTTTATTATTAATAGTTTTAAGCTTGCTGTATATATCATTTACAATGGATTAAATAAATGTTTACATTCCCTTTACAATTAGTCCAAAAAACGGACAAAAACAAATAGTATTCAACAAAAAGCAAACAGAAAAAACATGTGAGAAATCGCTATTAGGATTTCCACATGTTTTCTTTTGACGACTGAGAAAATTTCCTATAGGCTTGAAATAGACTGAGAAGGGGGGGCTTTTTATGGATATGTTTATTGCCAGTAACCGTCAACTACCCATCCGTTATTATGTGCAAGAATCTGTTTGGATTCGCCGTGGCGGTAGTACCAAGCTTCCTGATTTAACATTGCCATTTTTCGTTGAGGTAGAAATTAAAAGTCACTACAACCTAGCGATCATTAGAGATTATATTTTTGATTTTCAAAAGCAATACAAACAGACAGAAATTCAAATATTAATTAAAGACACTGCTTTTTTAGCTGCTATGCAAGATATGCTTGCAAGCTATGAACAAAAACATCACGCTATTACTATTTACTCGCTTTAAACAGATTTGTTACGCCGTAAATGGCAATGAGATAATAAAGTACAATGTCTCGTTCTTGTATTTTGCGTGAATTGTACCTCCGTGAAGTTCCACGATGCTTTTGGCAATCGCTAGTCCAAGCCCTGAGCCCTCCGTCACATTTGTTCTTGATTGATCCTTTTTATAAAATCTTTCGAATAAACTATCAAGTTCCTCTGCGGTAAATGCATCACTTTCATTGGCCACACAAATTCGAATTAGGTCGTCTTGCTCCTCAAGTGAAACTAAAATTTTCCCGTCACCAGCGCTATAGTTTATAGCATTGATTAATAGATTATCAAATACTCGAACCATTTTTTCAGAATCCAGTGCCACAAAAATACGATGTTCTGGAAAATGTTTGATAAAAAGACGTTGTTTTTGCTCTGCTAGGGGCACTAACTCCTCCATCAGTTGATCAAGCAGCTCGTTCAAACAAACCTGTTGTCGTACTAACGTATTTTTATCATTCATTAACTTCGTATAGTCAAATAAATCATCAATTAAATTTTTCAATTGCTCAGATTTAGAAAAGGCTATCTTCAAATATTCGTCATACTGTTCTTTTGTCTCATACTTCTCTTCTCTTAATAAACGCAAGTAGCCCATAATAGAGGTAAGCGGTGTTCTTAGGTCATGAGAAACGTTTGTAATGAGGTCATTCTTTTGCTGCTCAACTTTTCTTTCCATTTCAATGCTGGTCATAATTTCTTCTGCCATTTGATTGATATTATCCGTCAATAAGGCAATTTCATCCTGCCCTTTTTTCTCGATACGATAAGCTAAATCTCCCTTTGCGATTTCCATAACCCCCTCTACCAAGGATTCTATTTGCGTCATTTTACGTTTCGTTATATAGAAAAACGACAAGATAAACAAAATAACCCCAATGAAAAACGGTATAGGTCCTTCACTAGTGCTCGTTATCACTTCTCCTTGCGGAAGTCCACTTACAATGAAATAGTATTTTTTATCTTGCAAGGTCAGCGGTACTAAGGTAGAAAATTCTTCACGTGAAGTTACCATGTTGGGAGGCGCTTCTTCAAACGGCTGATTCATCGTAAAATTCATGGAATTCCTAATTTCTTCATGTAAATCGATGTGTTTTTCTTTTACTTGCTTTGTTTTGTATAAAACCTCACCAACCTCATCCGTTACGATCATCTTTAACGTATTCTGATGGCTCTCCATTTTTTCATTTTCTTGGTCGATTGATTGACGTAATGAATCAACACTGTTTTCTTGAATCGCTAACTCCGCTATATCGAGTGCTTGAAAATACATCACCCTCATACTGAAACTATAATCAATAATAGCGCTCTCATTAATATTTTCAAATAATGGAAGAACTGCACGGGACACTAAAAAACTTCCAAGAGCACATAAAATAAATGTCGTAAATAGTTGTATTCTAATACTACGTTGAATATTGTTTTTAATTTTTTCACCAATGTGGGTTATTAACTCTACTAGCTTGAAAAATAGCCTAAAGATCCTTTTCAACTTTATACCCTACTCCCCATACGGTTTTGATATATTGAGGATTTCTTGGATTCGTTTCAATGCGCTCTCGAATTTTTCGAATATGTACCATCACTGTGTTTTCTGATTGAAATGCTTCCTCTTTCCAAACCCTTTCATAGATTTGCTCTGCACTCATCACAATTCCTGGATTACTTGAAAGTAATTCTAAAATAGCAAACTCTCTTGGCGTTAGCTTTACTTTTTCATTGTTAACCAAGACCTCATGTGTCGCTGTGTTGATTCGTAAGTCTCCAATTTCAATTTCATCACTGCTACTTTTATTCAAGCCATTTAATTTTAGATAGCGCCGAAGCTGTGATTTAATTCTTGCGACTAGCTCTAATGGGTTAAAGGGCTTGGTGACATAATCATCTGCTCCTATTGTTAAGCCCATAATTTTATCCATATCCTGAGATTTAGCAGTCAACATAATAATAGGCATTTCTGCTATTTCCCTTACCTTCATACACATTTCCATACCATCCACATTCGGCATCATTAGATCCAAAACGATTAAATGTATCTCCTGTTTCTTTAATAGCTGTAACCCCTCCTCACCATCACATGCCTCGAGCACTTGATAGCCTTCGTTTTTTAAATAAATCGCAATAAGATTTCTAATTTCCTTTTCATCATCCACAATTAGAATTGTTTCGTTACTCATCTAACCCCACCATTCAAATATTTACCAATAAACGTTCCTATTTTAACTATATTTTCATTTTTCGTATATAAAAATAATAAAGACAGCTAATAATGACAATAACCATGCCCAAATAGATTCCATATTTCGTAGCCAGTATAGAAATATGCTCAATGTGGCTCCCAAACAATAAACCCAGTGTAAAATAAATAAATGTCCATACAAATCCCGTTGTGTAGGAAAACAACGCATATGTTTTAAACGACATATTATTCATCCCCACCAAGTACGGAAGAATATGCCTGACAATCGGGATAAAGTAACTCAAGACTAATGCAAAACGGCCATATTTATCAAGCAGTTCTTTGGACTTCAATAAATATTTTGCCTTTTTCCTTTTAAGCAATTTATCGAGTACTTGATGACCGAATAGTCTACCTAGAACATACCCAATCGATAGACCCGAAACAACACCTAAATAGGTAACTAAAAAAGACTTCCATATACTCATCGTCTCTAATGTAGATAAAAAGCCACCACTCATCACAATCATTTCATCTGGCAGAGGCATGCCGATGATGCCTAGCCATAAACTAAAAAACAATGAAAAATAGCCATATCGTTCAATAACTAATAAAAGATCCTGTAGCTCCATTAACCGTTCCTCTTATTTCCTAATTTACAGCTAAGTACATAGGCTGGTGGCATATTAATCCAAACTTTTTCATGGGAGATATCCCCGAAATATTTTTGAAAAAATGATTTTTTCACAAGTGAATATTGGAACGTAATAAATTTTCCATTGTGCAAACAACCCTGCACATTTTTTAAAATACTGCATGATACCTCAGCCTCTAAGGAAGTAAAGGGGAGTCCTGAGATGACATAATCAATTTTTTCAATACGGAACTCGACCATATACTGCATCAAATTTTCTGCCGAACCATTTATGACCACAACATTCTTTTCGTCTGCGAATTTTTGCCGTAGTTTTTCACAAAAAGCTGTATTATGTTCAATGAGAACAAGCAATGTTTCTGGATTTCTTCTTTTCACAAGCTCTCTTGTAAAAGATCCCGTTCCTGGCCCCAATTCGACAATACAATGAGCATTATCAAAACAAATAGGTTGTATCATTTTATAAGCTAATTTTTTGGAGCTAGGTGAAATGGCACCAATTGTTTTTGGATGTTTTATAAATTCAGTAAGAAACGTGATGAAATTCATGTTTACTCTCCCCGCTTGGCTTTAATCGTTGATGGTTCTAACTATAATGAGAATTTCTTAAAGAATTGCGAGGAGAATTCTTAATATTTCCTTAAGAGTTTACATTATTTAGTTGTATTTATATTGGGCTAACTATGGATGGGTATTTTTTAATTAAACGCATCTTCCCTTTAGCAAATATAATGTAGCCCCATTGCCTTTTCGTCTCCATGAATCTCTGGATAAAGATTCATAAAATTTATCGCCAGTTTTAGATTCCTTGAACCCAGCCCCTATGAAAAAAATTGTGACCGACTTTTGTTCCCCTCATATAAATTTTTTGACAATAAAAAAGAACACGCTAAGATCTTTGAACCTTTAAATGGCTCATTTGTCTTAACATGTTCTAAAATTATTATTCGAAATAGTGAGTCTGCAATACTCAGATTATTTTATGCCTCCACTAAATGGCCAAAATAAAATATTAATACCGACCTTTGTCCCAATCGTAAGATACGCTTCTTTGCTTTGAGCATCCCCTTCTATCACTACATAATATTGACCGGCTTTGTAAGCATACACATAGCTATCACCATGTATATTTTCTGCTATAGGCTTGCCGAAATATGAGTGTAGCTTTTCATTTAGCTCTTTTCGCGAGCCCATTATTAAATCTACTTTGCCGATAGTATTAACTACTTCCATTCCGTCAAGCTTATTTTTAGGAGGGAAGCTGTAAACTGCTTTTTGTGTCTTATAGAAAGGAATTTCGCCATAATCAAGCGTGCCTTGTATATTGGCTTTTAAAGATTTATATTGCATGCCTAAATGCCCTGGCACCCATTTTAACTGCCCCTTCTTCGCTACATCAGCAAATTCTTTATCGATATAATCTATTTCTTTTATCTCGCCTTCTTTAGTAAGTGAAAAATATTTTGTATCGAATATCCCCGTAAATTTATCGGCCATGGCAACATAATCTTCATTATACCCCTCTATACCTATTTCAATTATATTAGGTGAAAGGAATTCGGCGTTGATGCCAGTACCATTAGCAATCTCTTTCTCTAGGAAAATTTCTCCATTTGGACGTACTCCGACTAATTGGAGGGTGTCACCGCCACGGCCAGAATCTCTATAATACATAAATGTATCTTTGTTTCCGGTAATAGTGAACTGCATATATCCTTCCATAAATGGACCTCCGAAAGAATATACTTCATTCTTACCTTTTAGGAGTATTGGCTGGCATAAGTTGTTAGACTCGCCTCTATACACTCCAATCGACAATCCGTTGGTCAGTTCCAATGGGAAAAATTTGTTTTTACAAAACTCTGGATTTGATACTCTATGTATTTTGGAAACTTTTTCATTAGCCGCATCCACGGACTGACTAAAGACTGAAGCAGTAGCCACTAGCATAAGAACAAAAGTAATAATGATTTTAGTTAAATTCCTCAAAACGTTTCTCCATCTCCTTACTATATTTTTTATTAAACTTCCAATTTCATTATAGCTCGCATAGATGGTAAATTCTACAATAAATCCATATATTTATCTCTAATTTTATATATTAGGTATATTTATTGTGGTAAAAAAATTAGGTAAATGAGCTTGTGTGAATTAAATAATAAGATCTATATAAATAAATTCAGAATAGGAAATCATTATTACAAGTGAGTATTATAAATGTTTGGATGATTAGGTTTACAGGAGATATTAGTTCCGGTTCATAAAGTGAAAAGGGCCTCAGTAAAAATAGTCTTAAAGTTTATGTTCACTTTTTAAGAGGAGAAGTGAAGGAAATTAAAAAATAATGGACACTTTATTGAGTTTTTATGATTTATTGGATTCTACTTAGTACGATTTATTTTTTTCTAAAGAGTCATAAAAGGTTAAAAGGTACATTGTTCTAATGATTATTTACTACACAAATTAGGCATACAATTGCTACCAATCGAATAGAAACCTATATAGGGAACATTTTATTATGGGAAAAATAAAGTGGGGTGTGAAAGGATGCTTAAAGTAAATAATGCAAAAGAGATGGTACTTGGAATTGTGCAAGATGACCCATTGTTTGTTGCGCTACAGCATACGCCTTTAGAGGAGAGCCTATACAATGATGATTATTTAGCGGACATCGATGAAACTAATCACTATACGATAGCAGAAATCGCTGGCTGGTTCGATATTACAGATGCCATGCTTCGCTACTATTTAAAGCCGTTTGAGCAGTATATTTTCGACAATGCTACACCGAATGAGCATGGAAATATCCGTTTAGACTTACCAGCTATATTAAGGCTAAGAATGATTTTATTATTAAAGGATGAATATCGTGTGAAGGGTATAAAATTATTGCTTGGTATTGATGATAATGGTCAGCTGTTGAGGCATCAAATTACGGCAACGACTATGGATTCCGGGGATTTATCTCATAAAATTGATGTTCTTGGAAATGTCCTCCAGCAAATGATTCAAACAGGGCTCTTTCAGATTTTGCCAGATGAGAAGCATGGAACATTACAAGTTAACATTAATCAGGAATTTCTTGCCGAGAACATTCAACGATTATCCTCCGATTCTGCCCTTCAGTTTGAGGAAATTCAAAAAGAAACATCTGAACTAAAACAGGAAAATGAAAATCTCCAACAACAGATTACCGAGCTACAAGAAAATAGTGTCAAGGAAATAGTACAGAAAATTAGAGAGCGTCATATCGAAAATGAAATCGTTTCTACCTTACGTACGGAAGCATTACAGCAATTTTCAATGAATAATCAAGTTAGTTTTTTCAAAAGGATGTTCAGAACCTCTCAAATTGAAATGGAAAAAGAGCAATTCGTTTTAAATTATATTTCTACTCATTTAGAAGAACGCTTGGAAGTTGCATTAAATGATTATTATGGAAAATAAATTTGAATACGCATAATTAGAACATGAGTAAGGCCATGTGAATGATGCCAATCATGTTCTTTTTCATTTTCCCATTGTGCTCTATTTCCCATACTTAGCGTTATTCGATTTTTTATAAGGAGAAAAAATCTACATGGCACATTCTACGCTATGTAGATTTTTATGTTTAACTGCTAGCTAGTACATTCCCTAAAAATCGCATTAACCGAAAATGCATCGTGACCATTTCTTCTACCGTTAAATTGTCATTGCCCTTTTCTAACCATTCTTGAATCACTCCTAAAATGGCAGATGCTATAAAGGCTTGTAAGTATTGTTGGAATTCCGGGTCCTTCACTTCTTCGCGAACTACCGATAATCTGTCCAAAATATGATGGCCGAATATGGTTTTCATCTTTTGTGTAAAGCTAGGACTTCCCTGTTCACCTAATAACATACGAAAGGCAGGGGCATGCTCTTTTATGCAGGCGATAACCTTGATGAACGGTTGATATAGTTGTCCCATTTTTAATGTTTGAAAAGCATCTACTGGTTGCACATGCTTCACATAGCGTTCTAATTCCACCAAAAGTTCCTGCTGCAAATCCTCCATTACTTTATATTTATCTGAGTAATGCAAGTAAAAGGTTCCTCTATTAATTTGGGCTATTAGTGCTAAATTTTTTACTGTCACACGTTCAAAGCCCACCTTCTCCACTTGTTGGATCAATGCCGATTTAATCGCTTGTTTTGTTTCAAAATTCATCTTTTCATGTACGGACAATGTGCTTTCCTCCATATACTTAACACATACTGGCAAACTGTTTATTGTATTTGCTCACATGCTACCTTAAAATTTTTATCAAATCAACATTGTGTTCAGTGAAGGAGTGAAATTCATATGGTAAACCATGCCATCTCAATAAAGGGCCTTGAAAAAAGTTTTCAACATAAACAGGTAATTGCCCCCCTTTCTTTAAATATTCCAGAGGGGCAATTAATGGCCTTACTTGGTCCATCAGGCTGTGGTAAAACAACGTTAATTAAAATGATAATGGGCATGCTGAAACCTGATAACGGCACAGTTGAAGTATTAGATTTGGTTGTACCCCATCAACAATTATTGAAAGATATCGGCTATATGGCACAATCAGATGCTCTTTATACAGATTTAACGGGGGAGGAAAATTTACATTTCTTCGCTAAGCTTTATCCCTTATCGAAAGCAGAACGAGTGGAACGTGTAGCCTATGCTGCCGATCTTGTCCGTCTGACGGATGATTTACAACGTAAAGTGGGGAATTATTCTGGCGGAATGAAAAGAAGATTATCGTTAGCGATTGCCCTTATTCAAGATCCTAAGCTATTGATTTTAGATGAACCAACAGTAGGTATTGATCCTGTACTCAAAAAAGAAATTTGGCAAGAGCTCATTCGTTTAAAAGATCAAGAACAGAAAACCATTTTAGTAACGACTCATGCAATGGATGAAGCAGAAAGATGCGATCATTTAGCTATGCTGAGAAATGGCCGAATTATTGCACAGGGTACACCCCAAGCATTAAAGGATCATTATCAGGCAAAAGATTTTGATGAAGTATTTTTAATGGCTGGAGGGGACGTACTATGAGAATAGGTGCAATTGTAACAAGAATCATCCAACAAATGAAACGAGATAAACGGACACTTGCATTATTGTTTTTTGCCCCATTGCTTGTACTGTCATTAATGTACTTTATTTTTAATAGTAACGAAGCTACGATCACACTAGTTGTCTCCGATGCCCCAGCTCCCTTAATAGAGAAATTAAAAAATGCGGAGTTTTCTGTTGTTGTTGATGATCATTTTACGAAAAAACAACTGCAGGATAAAGAGTATGACGGATGGCTAACAATAGAGCCAAATAGTAGTAAATTAACCTTATTAAATGATGATCCTTCCCAGTCAAAAGCTTTAACCATGCAGCTTACGCAAATTTTACAGCCATCACAAGCTGCATTTGGGAGCTTGAAAACAGACTATGTCTATGGTGATGAAGATACTGCCATTTTTGATATTTTTAGTCCCATGCTCATTGGTTTCTTTGTCTTTTTCTTTGTCTTTTTAATTACTGGCATTGCCCTGTTAAAGGAACGCACCACTGGAACATTGGAACGTTTACTCGCAACACCGATTAAGCGTTCTGAAATTGTAGCAGGTTATATGGTTGGCTATGGTCTATTTGCCTTTCTACAAACGATTATTATCGTGTTGTTTGGTATTTATGTACTTGATATTGTCCATGTAGGCTCTATCTGGCTTGTTTTACTCATTAATATGGTAGTTGCTCTTGTATCCTTATCATTGGGTGCGCTATTATCAAGCTTTGCCGCTTCCGAATTTCAAATGATGCAATTTATACCATTAATTATTGTTCCACAAGTATTCTTTTCGGGCATTTTCCCACTTGATAGTATGGCTGAATGGCTTCAAAATATCGGCCGAATCATGCCCCTTTACTATGCAGCAGACGCATTGAATGGCGTTATGTATAAGGGGTATTCCTTCCCGGATATTATTCTGAATCTGAGCATACTTGCTTGTTTCGCCCTTGTTTTCATCACTTTAAATATTATTAGTTTAAAAAAATATCGTTCGTTATAATGAACCGTTAAAAGTTCTGCCGAATAGAGCAGAACTTTTTTTATTGCAGGCATAATAATAATATCTAAATACAGGGAAATTATCCAATTTCATTGAAGTGAAAGACCAAATTTCTTTATAATAATTTTATGGTCGAGATTTATCTAAAGAAAAAAGGTGAGTGAAGATGGCTACTATTTTGGAAGTACAAAACGTTAGTAAACAATTCAATGGGAAAACAGTTTTAGATAACACATCGTTTTTGATTGCAGCCAATGAAATTATTGCGCTTGTCGGAAAAAATGGATCTGGAAAAAGCACTTTACTCAAAATTATTGCGGCGTTCATTAAACCAGACAGCGGTAAAATTGTGACGCATAAAACTTCGCTAAAAGTCGGTTATGTCCCAGAAGTCACCCCTTCCCATATTTTATTTACACCGCAAGAATATCTTTATCATATGGGCCGGATTCGAGGTATGCCTAAAAAGCATCTTTTGAAGAAGATAAAAGAATTGCTTGAGATGTTCCAATTAAAAGAATCTCAAAATACAAGGATCGTCCACTTCTCTAAAGGAATGAGGCAAAAGGTGATGATCATGCAGGCAATGCTGGAAGAAACAGATTTACTAATAATGGATGAACCATTATCAGGGCTTGATGCCAAAGCACAAAATGATTTCGAACAAATATTGGCCACAGTAAGAGATAAAGGTCTAAGCATCATTCTAACTTGCCATGAAACGAAATTACTCGAAAATCTTGTCGATTCAGTTTTGCTTATTCAAGAAAATCAAATCATTCATACAAAGGATTTTGATAGCCATCCTGTACATCGACTAATATTTGACATTGCGAGCCTAGCATTACTCGATGAAATTTTACCTTTGATGGAAATTCAACAAAAACAACCTTTAGCGAATGGGCATTTTGAAATCATAACGATTGTGCAGGCAAAGGATTCAGATCAAATTTTGCTAAAACTACTACAAAAAAATGCCTCTATTAAATATTTGGCTAATGTCCATCACAAAAAAGAACAATTCTCTTCTCATTTTTAAAAGGAGGTATCGAAAAAGATGAGCAGTTTATTGCGCTATCAATTTATCAATTATTTAAGAACCTATCAATACGTTCCACCTTTTACAATTTTCATCCTATGTCTTGTCGTTAACTATACGTTTGTGCCTAATCCAATATTAGATAGCTATTCATTTACATCGCTTATTCTGTTCTTTTTAATGGGCTGGTTTACTGTTACGTTATTTCATGCTGAGGATGAGGGGCAAAAGGTGATTACTACTCTTCATGCCAAAGGTCCAACACACTACAATATTGGCGTTTTCATTATTTGTGGCTTAATTGCTTTTAGCTTAAGTTGTGTTTCCGTCTTCTACCCGATTCTAATTGATGCATTTTTCGAAAAACCCAAACCAATACATATAGTATTAGGTTTCTTATCTCATTTTAGCTTATCGATTCTTGCTATTGCACTCACTGCCTTGTTCACAAGAGAGATTGTAAAAAATAGGCAAAATACTTGGTGGGGTGTCATAAGTATCCTAATTATTTCTGTCGTTATCGCTACTTTAAAAAATAATATTCACGCTGGTTTCCTGTGGCTACTACCGCCAGTTCATTTTTCACTAGAAACGATGAACATTGGCGATCAAATAGAAGTAGTCCCTACCGTATTTTACTGGCATTTTGCTTGGATAATCATTTACGCATTCCTTATCATTGCATTATTTTTCTTCCTCGTTAACCGGAGAAGTAAATGATTTAGACTTTTTATTAAGGAGAGATCGTTTTAATGAAGAACATCAACGTTCTAATTGTGGAGGACGAAAATGATATTGCCAATATTATAAAGGATTACTTAAGCGTTCATCAGTTCGATTCACATATCGTAAGAACTGGCCATGAAGCTATCCTTTATTTGCAAGAATCCACTCCAGATTTCGTGATCCTTGATCTTTCTCTACCCGATTGTGATGGGATCGAAATATGCCGTAAAATCCGTGAACTTAGTAATGTGGCGATACTCATTTTAAGTGCTAGAGGGAGTGATACCGATAAAGTATTGGGGCTAGGATTTGGTGCGGATGATTATATGACTAAACCATTTTCACTAAGTGAGCTAGTCGCAAGAATTAATGCTCATTTACGAAGGCAGGATAGATGGCTTCAAGAACATGACGCTCTGAAGGATGTCATTCACATTGATCATTTCGTTATTAATAAGCAGGAATATCTTTTTTTGCGCGATAACAAGCCTATTTCCCTGTCAGCAAAAGAGTTTGAGTTATTATTTTTTCTAGCTAAAAATAGAAATCAAGTCTTCTCCAAAAGTCAGTTGCTTGATGCGGTTTGGGGTTATGACACCTATGGAGATGAAAATACAATTACAGTCTATATTAGACGGCTTCGAGAAAAAATTGAAATCAATCCTTCTCATCCTGTTTATCTTCAAACCGTTTGGGGAGTTGGTTATAAATTCAGTACATCCAATCACGTATAGGAGAATCAAATGTACTTAAAAAATTGGATCAACAAATGGATATGGATGCTTATCATCTGTGTTGGACTATTGTTTATAGCAACCCTTATACTATTCTTTGCTACTCACAAATCTCAAGAAGTATCAGAGGATCAATATGTAATTAATCAAATTCGATTATCCGTGAATCAGCTATTATTGTACATAGAAGATCATTTTTCAATTTTAGAACGAGATTCCGAGATACGTAGCAAGCTGCAACAAATGAGCGATGACCAGGAAATTGAAATTACAATACTTCACCTAGATGGAAAAGTAATGTTCCATTCCATCGAGAAAGACGTTACATCTACGATTCAAATCAAAAATAATATACATTATGATTTATTTACATCACAACAAGAACCAGGGAAAATTAATATTGCTTTTCCTATCGTTAATGATGTGAGCCATGAACAGATAGGGAATGCTATTTTTTCTCTAAACAAAGATAGTCTATTCCCTTCCAAACCAAATTCAAATTACTTCTTTTTAGTAATCTTGATGGGCGCTCTGAGCTTCTTTATTATTTGCCTAGCCTTATATATGAACAGGAAGGTACAGAAAGACATATTAACACCTTTACATGAGCTGAAAAAAAACACCGAGGAAATTATCAAAGGGAATTACGAACAAATGAGTAGCTATCCGAAATTAGCTGAGCTTGGTGAATTGTATGCCGTATTTGATCAAATGCGATTAGAGATTAAACAATTAGTCATCCTCCAAAATGAACAAGAGCAAAATCAAAAAAAGCTCATATCAAGTATCTCTCATGATGTGAGAACACCTCTAACTACCATAAAAGCTTATTTGGACGCTATATCTGAAGGCGTTTGCCGAAATGAAGATTCACTTATGTCCTACATTCATATCATGCAGACGAATACGGAAAAAATGTCGAGGCTCATTGATGATTTATTTATTCATGCCTTAAAGGAACTCGGCCACATCCCCATCCATTTAAATGAACAATATAGCCGAGACGTCCTTACAAACATTTTGCTGCCGATTCAATATTATGTCCAAACAACCAATATTCATTTTATAAAACCTGCAATAATTCCTAATGTTCTTATTCAAGTAGATGAGGGTCGGCTAGAGCAGGTTATATCCAACCTTGTTACCAATGCACTAAAGCATACCTCCAATGGAGATACCATAACTATTACTACTTATATTGAATATCAAACACTTTATATCCAAGTAATAGATAATGGCAATGGGATGCTTCCGGAAGATATGCCCTTTATTTTTGAACGTTACTTTAGAGGTCATCAACCCGAAAGAGAATCTGCTATTAAAAACGAAGGAGCGGGGCTTGGCCTATCCATTTGCCAGCATATTATGGAGGAACATTATGGTTCAATTTCATTTCATAGCAAGCACGAGGAAGGCACTACCTTTACACTAACACTCCCTATCTCGTAAAAAGACTCCCATTTTTGGTAGTCTTTTTATCGTTCATCGTTCTTTCCCGATATGCTAAACAGATTGAAAGGGTCAGTACACTACCAAAAAATGAATCGATGATACGGACAACCCATACGCCGTAGCTGCTTAACGGAATGCTATTGATCCACTGCCAAAGACATACATAAACAAACGTTAAGAAAGCTAGCGCACTCCAAAAGGCCAATTTTTTCTGAGGAGATACCGTGGACACTTTATTATGTTTGATCAAAGATGCCCTGTAATACATATATCCAAAAATAAGCGTCATGCCTAACAATGTACTTCCATGCTGTAAAAACTTATAAATGGGGATATGAAATCCAAATAAAGTAAATGTTTGAGAAAGAAAAGGAAGATTGGTCACCATAAGCCCATTTTGATGGGTAAATGAATCCCATATGACATGGGTTAGCATACCTAATAATGCTGAATAACTAAAAACAATAGTTTTCCATGTTTTAGTCCCTGCCATTTGATTGCTATTAAAATCCTGTAAAAATTCTGGTAAATGGCTCATGATTGGCTGATGGATAAACCGATGATAAATCAAGTAGATTATTAGAACGAGTGGAAGATTGAATAAAAAAAACCCTGCAAATGTATGGCCAATCTCCCCTATTGGCCGTCCCCTTAAAAAGTATTCGAAATCTGGAGACATACTACCTAATACCAAGGCAGAAAAATGAATATAGTTACTTTTTCGAGAAAAAGGTAGGACCGCTGCTGGATGAGCAAATGTTAATGGCATAACTTCCATCTCCTTTTATGACATCTTTCAAATCGATTATTACAACGTTTTTTAGTTGAAAAGGTTACTCCGACTGTAAGAATTTATTAATAATTTCATAAGGACTTACTAATAATTACATATTACACTAAAGAAAATGAATCAAAAGGAGCCCATACTATGGAGAAAGAAGTACTGATACAAGCACAAAATGTATGTAAAACCTATTCAACCGGTAGCGAGCAATTCCATGCCATTAAAAATATGAATATTGATATTTATAAGGGGGATTTCACTGTTATTATGGGGAATTCCGGGTCTGGTAAATCAACTCTTCTTTATCTTTTAAGTGGGCTTGATACGATCACGGCAGGTGAAATTTACTTTCAGGGTGAGAAACTTGATACCTTTTCAGAAAGAAGGTTAGCGACTTTTCGTTCACAGAAGGTTGGTTATATCTATCAAAATAGCAATCTCATTCCTGATTTGACGCTGCTTGAAAATATCGCTCTCCCTGGATACATCGCCAAAACAAATAAAAAAGTAATTATCCAAAAAGCAGAACAGCTATTACATTTAATGGGTCTTGACAATCAACGAAATCGTTTACCTTCTCAAACATCAGGTGGTCAGCAACAACGAGCTGCTATTGCTAGAGCATTGGTCAATAATCCTGAAGTGCTCTTTGCGGATGAACCAACTGGTAGTTTAAATTACGATCAAGGTGTAGCCGTATTAGATATTTTAACTAATTTAAATAGAAATGGGCAATCTGTTGTTATGATAACACATGATATGAAGGCGGCTTGTCGTGCGAATCGTCTTATTATCATTCAAGATGGAAAAATAGATGGGATATTAAACTTCGAAAAATATGATCACCTTAACATACAAGAGCGAGAACATATTATCTTTTCTTATGTTGCTGGAAAGGAGTAGTCGATGTACGCAATTGTTACTCTTTGTTCCTCCTATTTAAGAAAAAGAAAATTGCAAAATAGTCTGATGGTTGTCCTTATTTTCCTATCAACGCTTTTACTCGCTACTTCTGTAACCATACTAATTAATACTAACAATATTTTTGAAAAAGCCCATTCTGATTCAAATGGTGCCCATCAAATTTTAACAATGGGTGAAGATGTCCATAACCCTTTTGCCGTAAACCATTGGTGGCAGGAGCAGCAAGGGGTAACTTCCTCCGGTTTAATACCCTATAGAAATTTATCTGGAATTACTTTCAAAGGGAAAGAAATGCCCAATCTCTATTTATTTATGATGGATACACCAAGAACGCCTTCAATGATTGATCAATTATTATTTTCTGAGGGAGAAAAGCAAACATCTCCACCTAAAGGGACAATATGGATTCCTACCTCATTGGCAACAAGTGCTCACATTTCACTCGGCGATGCAATTGAATTTAATACAGGTGAGAGAACGTTTAGCTTAATGGTTTCAGGTATTGTAGTAGATATGCCGTATGGTGGACCCTTTACAACAAACGCTCGTATTTGGATGAACAATACTGACTATCAGCTGCATTTAACCTCTATGATCGGTTCTGAACAATACATGATGGCACTACGCTTTGACGATTATCAGCAAAGCTCCAACTATTGGCGTGATTTTGAAAACTATCTGCAAGGACCTTATCTTGAATCTAAAATGGAATATGAAGAAATAGCTTCTTTTTATTTAATTATTAATAAAATCATTGGCTTTATTATGATTGCCTTTGGTATAGCTATGCTTTTAGTATCTTTATTTATCATTGGTTTTAGCATTTCTGACGCCATTTTAACGAACTACAGAACAATTGGTGTTATGAAATCTCTCGGTCTATCGTCTCAAAAGATAAGTGCTACTTACGTATTGCAATTTGGCTTATTGTCTGCTTTCTCGATCATTCCTGGACTCATAGTAAGTAAATTTTTGTCCAGAATCATTATAGAAAGCTCCTTATCGTATCTTAAAGCCGGAAATCTTTTAGCAATTTACCAAGATACTCGACTTACCGTGCTGATTGCCCTCATTCTATTTGGTATTGTGCTACTCACCGCCTATTTCTACTCGAACAAGGCGCGGAAGGTGGAACCTGTCCAAGCAATCAAGTATGGTATGTCGGAAAGTGCAAATAGTAAAATAAATCGCCGTAGAAGCAGCTCGAGTAGACTATTTCGTTTATCTAATCTACCCATTCAACTTCAAATTGGACTGAAAAGCATAACAAAGAATTTAAAAAGTTCCATCCTTATTATAGTGCTTACCTCTATAACGTCTGCCATACTCGTCTTTAGTGTGGTCATATTGAATAGTTTTATCTCTATCAAAGAAACATCACCTTTGTGGGGGTATGATGCATCACATGTAATAGTAACTGTTTTTAATAAAGAGACATTTTCAAAACAACAATTTGAAGATTTTTTAATGGAAGATAAACGTATTAAAGATTATGCATGGTTGGATCAATTCACGGGAGTACTTCCTAACGACAACAATTCGCCATTAAATATCAGTGTTAATGTAATCGAGGGTAGCTTTGATGCCGTTGGCTACGAAACCATGTTTGGACGTAATCCTATAAGTAAAAATGAGATAGCTATCGGCATTAATGTCGCGCGATCTTTAAATAAAAATACAGGAGATATTGTAGAAGTTTACATTGAGGGGAAGCAGCACTTTCTGATCATTACAGGCATCTATCAATCTATAGCGAATATGTCGAACTCGGCGAGAATTTCAGCAGATGTTATTAAAGTTTATAACGCTACCTATTCTGCTTCTGAAATTAGTATGATGAATCTATTTGATGATACATCCGCTCCTCAAATTGCCGAGGATTTGAGTGCTCACTTTAAAAGTTCTATATCAGCAGTCACACAACAAGTATTACTTGATGCTGTTTTTAAAGAAGTTGTAGCAGTATTAATCATCCCACTTTCAACCGTTGGCATTTTATTTATCATCGTCACATGCATCATTATTTTTAGTTTATCGAGAATTAATGTTAGAAAAGAAAGTAGTACGTATGGAATTTATAAGTCCATTGGAATGACCTCTCCAAATATTAGGTGGTCGATTACATCCGGTATTTTAATCCTTTCTATATTCGGGGCAATCGGAGGAATTATTATCGGTATAAAATTAATTCCACTTGCTCTTCATTCGATCATTTTAGAATACGGCTTACTTGAACTTCCACTTGTGATCAACTGGCCGATGAGTATCGGAATAAGCCTGGTAAGTGTTATAGCAGCTTGTTTTGGCGGCTGGGTCTCTACCAAAGTTATAGCTAAGACTTCGCCTCGATTATTAATTGTGGAATAAAATTGGCCCCTACAAATTAGGGGCCATTTTCATGGAATGATTTCTGGAGGAAACGTAATTCACTAAACATCTACTTCCGATAGCACGACAATATTATTTCTTCGGAGTAAGGCAGTGGTTACGCCTTCCCCTACTATTTTCATACCATTGAACTCACCATTATAAATCGCTGCACTGCCACAGGACGGGCTATTTTCCTTCAAGACAACCTGTGTCGCCCCCACCTCTAGCGCTTTCTGTAAGGTCGCATATGCCCCCTTTATATAAAGCTCTGTGACATCACGGCCAGACCTTTCAATAACGGTAGCTTTGCCATCAAGAACATCTTCTCCATTGCCTCCCACTATTTCAGCAGGCTCACGAGGAGTTGAAAAACCTCCCATTAGCTCAGGACAAACGGTGATAGCCTTTTTCTCTAACACAAGCTTTTGTACTCTATCATCTATACAGTTCGTTCCGTTATAACGAACATTTAATCCTGCTAAACAAGCACTTATTAAAATCACTGCTAGCCCTCTCCCCTCTAGGATCATCGTTTATATTGAATAACATCATTTTAACATGTGTCGCTGAAAAATTACCAAGTGGCCTAGCATTTTCTCTGATACAATACTTATCAAAGCAGTTCTAAAATAGGGTTTAGCCATCGATATTGCTTTCTAAGAAATTGAAAAGGAATTTATAAAGAAAAGTAGGAGGAGTAGATTTTCGTGGAATTTACGATTTGTTTTCTAAAAAAGGGTGAGCACATCCTATTACTTAATAGAGACTATCCAACTTGGATGGGCGCATGGAATGGTGTAGGTGGTAAAATTGAACAAAATGAAACACCTTTAGCTGGTGCCCTAAGAGAAATTAAAGAAGAGACAGGTATTACGGTTGAGGATATTACTTATAAAGGTAAAATCACATGGACAGATGGGGTCATTGATTATGGCTGTATGTATGCGTTTATAGCAGAAATTCCTGATTCATTTACATATGTTACACCGATAAAGGTTGCAGAGGGCATTCTTGATTGGAAAGAGCTTAAATGGATTTTCCACCCTGAAAATGTAGGCATTGCGGATTTAAAGTATTATTTGCCTACAATGCTTAATGAACCAACGAACTACGAATACATCTTTACTTATCAAGACAAAAAATTAGTCAATATCTCTTCAACACCGATTGAACAAACATCTAAAGTATAATAAATTACTAAGCCCCGTCTATGTAAAAAGTACATGACGAGGCTTGTTTACTTAATATCTTGGCTTTGCGAAACGCATTCGACACATTGACCAATGTAACGTTGTATGCTGAATTTCATCATGAATGTCCCATAGGCTATCTACTATTCTTAATTCGACATTACGTTCTAGCAATGCACTACATATATCATCGATTTCAAATAACGCAATAGGAATTTGAGCAGTTTCACTAACCGAATAGCCCGCATTTTCATCCTGTAGCGTAAATCCATTTCTCTCAAACTCATATAGGTATAGTCTTGTATTTTTCAATACCTCCAACCATTTGCGTTCAATAACCACGACATGAGGCGCTGTTTTGAGATAATGCTGTCTGTCCTGCTCTGTAGTTTGACTCCCAGCACGAAAACAAACACGCGGACAATCTCTCGGAGTTAAATAATTAGGCAAGCATCTCTCGTTGATCGCCCATACAAGACCTTTACTGGCATCTAAATCTGGTCGCTCAGGTATACGAGGATGAAAAATCGTTATCGTAGGGTCTTCACTAACATGAAATAATCTCATGGGCTCTCCTCCTTATTTTTTCAACTTAAATACAATAAAATCAGCACAATGCAAATCCTCCTCAAATTGAGGATACTTCTCAAGCATCTCTTGTGACGGTCTAGGCTCTACAATTTTTTCTATATGAAAGCCAGCTTCCGTAATTGCTTCCACATAGCTTGTTAGTGTGCGATGAAACAATATAAGCGGTGGGTCAGCAGCTAGTTGTTGATAAACGCCTTCATAAAAGTAACGCTGTACCTTCCAATACTGCTGAACCAGCTGCTCATGTCTAATCCATCCACTATTTGGCGTGACAAAGCAGGGATGCAATATTGAAAAAATAAAAGTGCTATTCGGCTTTAAAAGACGATACATCTCACGTATTGTGGCACGATAATCCTCTAAATCTTGGAGAACCATATTTGAAACGATACGATCAAATTGGTTGTCTGCTAAGAACGCTAAATTTTCACAATTACCATAAAAAAATTGGACTGGCAACTGCTGCGGTGTTCTTTCCATAGCAATGTCCAGCATTTTTTGTGAAAAATCAACAGCCGTTACGATAGCCCCTTTTTTCACTAGTAATCTACTTAAGTATCCTTCGCCACACCCCGCATCTAATATATGCTTTCCATTCACCTCTTCCAGTAAAGAAAAGATAGTGGGATTTAATAGTACTTCACGATGAGTATCACCATACTCATTATAATTAGCCGTATACCTTTCCGCATATTGATTCCAACGTTTAATGGCTTGTTCTGTATCCATAAAAATACCTCTTTTCAATGTAAATTCGCAACGTTACGTCCCTTGTGCACTTGTCTATTTTTCCATATAAAGAAAAAAACATATAGACTTTTATTTAATTTTTTAATATCATTTAGATAGAGGCACGCCTTCTTTAAGTAAATGACTAAAGCCAGAAATCCATATAGGATTTCTGGCTTTTATGCTTTATATAGAAATGGTATGTTCAGCAACGGCTTCTTTTTTAATGGTTAGCCATCTGCCCACTAACATCACAAGTAATGCCAAAAAGACGATTATTCCCGCAAAGACTAGTGCTGCCTTATAGCTAGTATAAATATCGACCAACTGTCCTGCGACAATAGGTCCAATTATTTGTCCAAATGCATAAAACGTTGTTAGTAATGATACAACAAATCCGCTCTGTGTAGGAAAAAGTTGCCGTGCATAGGAAGTAGTCAGTGTCACAATACCTACAAAGGTTAGACCAAATAAAAATGATGCTAGCAATACACTCCATACATTTTGTGAAAATACAGGTAACAAGATGCCTACTACTTGAAGTATGTATGCCACAAATAAAATTTTTATTGCTGAAAACTTCTCTAATAAGATCGTCCAAACAGGTGCTGACGGTATTGCCGCTAATCCTACAATGACCCAGCTATACGAAGAGTACGCTTGGAGAGAAGGAATATTATGAATAATATCAACTAAAAAAGTACCAGTAATAATATAGCCAAGCCCCTCAAGTCCATATGACAGAATAAGCCATGGCATAAAGCCCTTTGTCATTTTCGTATTAGAAGATTGTGCTACTTTTAAAGTATCTTGAATCTCTAAACCTCTCCATAAAATAGTAGTAATCAGTAAAAAAACAACTGATAGTATGCCTAGTCCTAACCATGTTCCTTGCCATGCAAGTCTCGCTTCAATAAGAGGAACGCATATACCTGAAATGGCAATCCCTAGCCCTATACCACTAAATACATAGCCCGACCATCGGGATAGTGAGTGTTTCGCCAAATAATCCATGACAATACTAGACGTTAAAACAAAAATTAGTCCACCTGTAATACCAGCGATTAATCGGAGAATTAACCATATACTATACAGATCAATCAAACCCATTAATCCAACTGATAGGACATTAAAAATAACACTTACCATTAAAATTTGTTTACGCTGACGATGAATAAAGCCTGCCCATAGTGCCCCAATGAAATAGCCAATATAATTACTTGAAGCTAAAAACCCAGCAACTTCTAAAGAAAATCCTACATCCTGTCGCATAAACGGTAGAATCGGCGTAAAAGCAAATCGACTAATCCCCATAGCGATGACGAGTAATAAAATTCCTCCGAAAACAATCCCCATATGTTGGCGATTCATAGTGCCCCCCCTTTTCCCTATTGTAATATACAGGATACCGAGCCAAAATTAATAAATCTAATATATAATCTATATAAAATCATAAAAATAATTTATAAAAGGTGTGTTTAACATGAATCTACATGCACTGCGGTTATTTACAAAGGTAGCCGAGTTCAATAGTGTTTCCAAAGCTGCGCAAGCACTTAGGATTAGTCAGCCCGCTGTAACCATTCAAATTCGAAATTTAGAAAAAGAACTAGGTTTAACATTGCTAGAATCAAAAGGTAGAGGTATTACACTAACTCAGAGCGGCGCCTTTTTATATAAACAAGCACAGCGCTTATTTGATTTAGAAATAGATATCGAAAATAAAGTAGAACAGTTAAAAAATACAGGCCGTGAGGAATTACAAATTGCTTCCACACATGTGCCTTCTCATTTTTTATTACCTAAATTATTGGCTCATTTTAAACAAGTCTACCCCACTACCCATATTCATTTAAAAACAGCTAATTCACAACAAGTAATAGAAGAGTTACTCCATTATAAAGCAGATTTAGCCTTTATCGTTAAAGAAGATGGTCATCATCCTGATATTAATTACCAATTTCTGATGAATTTAGATTATTGGTTTATCGTGCCATACAAACACACGTTAGCTGGGCAAACGGTTTCACTTTCAGAACTCATGCAACAGCCCTTTGTCACAAGGGAAGATGGTAGCTCCACAAAGGAATATTTATATGCATTATGTAAAGTACATAAAATACCCCCACCTAAAGTTGGACTACAATTAGATGGAATTAATGAGTCCATTCATGCAATTGCAGCTGGTTTCGGGACGATGCTTGCCCCATCTATAGCAGCATCCAGCTTTATTCAGCAGCAACAAATAGCACGAGTGTTTATTAAAGACATAGACATTCAGCGCCCGATTTATCTTTGTACACGGAAAAATGAACAACATCATTCTTCTTCTTTTAATAACTTTCTTCATATCATTAATGAAACAATCTCTTAGAGAAAAGGCACTCTGGCACTAAAAAAGAGCGCCTTTTTTCTATCTTTCATCGTCTGTCAAAGCTGTAAAAATGTAGGCTGAGACATTAACTCCCCTCAAACCACCCTCTATTATTATTCGTTTTTTTATAGACTTAATAGTTTAAATAGCCTATAATAATCCGTGTTATTATCAATAAACGAACATTAAGGTGGTTTTTATGGCTGAATATACGCAAATTTTCAAAGGAACAGCTTTTACTAGTAAATCTGCTACTGAAGTTCAGATTTTAAAAGACTATTTATTTTTCATTAATGCAGATGGCATGATTGAAAAAACAGTCTCTCCTGAACATGCTGATTACCAACAATTAATAACTACATACCAACACCACAAACATTTTCATCAATTAGATGAAGGTCAATATTTCTTACCAGGATTTGTCGACTTGCATGTACATGCACCACAATGGGCACAATCTGGTACAGCTTTAGACATACCACTTTACGATTGGCTGAACACATACACCTTTCCTATCGAATCAAAATTTTCAGATTTAACATTTGCCCAAGAGGTTTACGAAGATTTAGTGAGCACACTCCTTGCTAACGGCACTACAACATCCTTATATTTCGCGACGGTTCATAAAGAGGCTAGTATTCTTTTAGCAAAAATTTGTGCTGAAAAGGGGCAACGAGGATTAGTCGGAAAAGTGGTGATGGATGACCCTGAACAAAATCCTCATTTTTACCGAGATGCTACTACACTAACAGCTCTTGCTGATACAGAAGAATTCATTTTAGCTGTTAAGGAATTGGCAAAGACAACTAAGCAAGGTGTATATCCTGTTGTCACTCCTCGCTTCATTCCAAGTTGTACCGACAATGCTTTAAAGGGCTTAGGGGAATTAGCAGCAAAATACAATACACATATCCAATCTCACTGTAGCGAAAGTGATTGGGAACATGGCTACGTCAAGGAAAGATTCCACAAAAATGATGCTGAAGCTCTCCATGATTTTGGTTTATTAGGCGAAAAATCTGTTATGGCCCATTGTAATTTTCTAAGCGATGATGATGCACGATTATTTGCAGAGACAGGCACAGCTATCGGTCATTGCCCAATTTCTAATGCCTATTTTGCTAATAGCGTTATTCCCATTTCCCGATTCCATGCACTCGGGGTTGATATTGGATTAGGTTCAGATATATCAGGCGGATTTTCGCCTAGCCTTTTCGATAATGCAAGACAGGCTGTCATGTCATCAAGAATGCTTGAGGATGGTGTAGATACAGCAATCACAGCCAATAAACGTGGTGTTCCAAATTCACGTATTACGATTAATGAAGCCTTTTATCTAGCGACAGCTGGTGGCGGTGAAAGCTTAAGCCTACCAATTGGTCGTTTACAGGAAAATTATACATGGGATGTACAAATCATAGATACAAAAACCCATTCTGCAAAGCTTCCGATTTTTGATAGTCAAGAAGCTTTACACGATATTTTCCAAAAAGTGATGTATCTTGTCCGTCCTGAAAATATCCGTGAAGTTTGGGTCCAAGGGAATAAAGTTCATTCAAGGGACTAATGATTCACCAACTGTCTATTAAAAATTTATCATTATGAGGTGCACATCTTCGTGGAAACGCAACAAAGCAAACTAACTAATACAACGAGAAAAACAACAAAATTAACCGTACTACCAGATGAAAAAGTTTCGATTGGTCAATCAGCGCTACTAGGTTTACAACATGTCATGGCAATGGATGTTTACGTTGTCCCATTTTTAATCGCCATGCTAATTGGCTTACAAACTGGTCAAGCCAGTGCATTAATCCAATCAACCTTTATTGCTACAGGGCTTGCAACTATTATACAAACACATTTCTGCATGAAATTACCAATGGCACAAGGTCCTTCTTATGTTCCGCTAGGAGCCATCGTTGGTATTTACGCAGCAAGTGGTAGTGGGGATTTAGGATGGAGCACAATATTAGGCGCAAGCTTAGTTGGTGCCATTTTAGTAATTATTTTAGGCTACACAGGTATCTTCAATAAAATTGTACAAACATTTATTCCGCCAATTGTAGGGGGAACAATTATTTTTGTTGTTGGTCTATCGTTAATGCCTGTCGGTTTAAGCGATAATATTTTTAATGGAGCAGGTGCATCCATTCAACAAAATATTTATTTAGCGTTGATTTCAGCAGTTGTCTTAATGATTTGTGTGATGTTAGGTACAGTCTTCCATCAAAAGGGGCGCCTATTCCGTATTGGCTCCGTTATTATTGCTTTAATAGTCGGTAGTATTGCTGCAAATATGATGGGAGTTATAAATTTATCAGCTGTCTCACAAGCAAAATGGTTTAGTATGCCTCAAATTCCTTTCGCTGATTTCAGCTTTAGTTTTAATATTTCTGCCATTGTTACAATGGTCATTATTTATATTGTCTTAATGGCGGAAACAACTGGAACATGGTTTGCTATTAGTAATGTCATCGACAAACCTTTAACGGATAAGCAAATTAATCGCGGTGTTGTCGGTGAAGGTATTGGCTGTTTTATAGCTTCATTACTAGGTTCTACACCAGTAACTGGTTACTCAACAAATGCAGGGGTAATTTCCATTACAGGAATTGCTAGTCGTCGGGTATTTATCGCTGCGGGTATTTGGTTTATTGTTTTTGGCTTCTCTGGTAAATTAGCAGCGCTCATTTCAGCAATTCCATCTGCTGTCATCGGAGGAGTGTTTGTCATTGTATGCGGCATTATTGCTATTAGTGGTTTACAGGTCATGAAAAATGAACATATTGGCGAAAAGGAAATGTATGTAATTGCTATTCCAGTCATTTTAACGTTAGCACTGACATTATTACCAGATGATTTCTTGTATTCATTACCGACAACTGTTCAATATTTATTCGGCTCACCAATTGCCACAGCTGCACTTGTAGCCATTGTCCTCAATAAAATACTACCACGCTCAAAATAATCAACAATTTCATGTACAACCCTCTTTCCCTATTGGTGAGCGAGGGTTGTACATGTTTAATTTTTCAAAAATTTCTGTTTCATTTTCTAGCAATCTGTTATACTTGAGCAAAAAAGTAGGGATTATTATGGTATATGATGTCATTATAGTTGGGGCAGGCTCTATGGGGATGGCAGCAGGTTATTATTTAGCGATGGTAGGAAAAAATGTCTTGATGCTGGATGCTTTCGATCCCCCACATGAGGAAGGTAGCCATCATGGAGAGACAAGAATTATTCGCTTTGCCTATGGGGAGGGAGTTAGCTATGTACCTTTCGTTAAAAGAGCCGGTGAGCTATGGCAGGAGCTCGAATCTTTGGCAGATGAAAACTTATTTTTACAAACTGGGGTAGTAAATATCGGAGAACCAACCTGCAGTTTTATTCAAAATGTAAAAGCCAGTGCTACACTTCATGAATTAGCCCTCGAACACTATTCAGCAGCTGAAGCCATGAACAAGTGGCCTGGATTATCTTTATCGGCCAATTTGGTGGCATGCTTTGAGCCGACAGCTGGTGTCCTTCGAGTTGAAGCATGTATTCGAGCCTATAAAAAGCTAGCTTTGGAAGCTGGGGCACGCTTACAGACAAATGAAAAAGTTGTTGGCATCCAAGCTGGAGAAATTGTGCAAGTTCAAACGGCCAATCAAGTCTATGAGGCAAAGCAATTAATTGTCACTACAGGGGCATGGGCAACCGAGCTACTTCAAACGCTGGACATCGCCCTTCCTGTTACACCAACGCGAAAAACCTTTGCATGGTTCGAAGCGGATGAACAGCTTTATAGTGAAGGGGTCTTTCCAGCCTATTGCTTCGAATTCGCCGATTCCTCTTACTATGGCTTCCCTAGTATTGATGGTGCAGGACTAAAGCTAGGTCGACATGATGGTGGCGAAGAAATAAATCCAAATAGGCCTCTTCATCCATTCGATGACAATGATCGTGCAGATTTACAACATTTCATTCAGCAATTTATGCCTCGGCATGGAGCATTAAAATACGGGAAAACGTGCAAATATTCTATGACGCCAGATGAAGATTTCATCATTGATTTCTTACCTACTCATCAAAATATTATAATTGCGGCAGGGTTTTCAGGTCATGGCTTTAAATTTAGCAGTGCCGTTGGAGAAGCTCTCGCAGAATTAACGTTACATGGTGAATGTAAGCAAAATTTAACACGCTTCCAGCTTAATCGATTTCATTAATTTTGAATACATGTAGGAAAAAATCAATATCCGACATTAATTGGATGCTTCGTCATAAAGCAGATTGGAACGTAAGGCGCAATCCCAGTCGTGGAAATGAGCGACGTTACTCTATTTCATTCTAAATCAATCTACTATTTCATTTTTATTGACTAAAAAGAACCCCAAACAGGTAACTTTATCAGTCACTATAATTTGGGGTTCAACCATATAAAAAATCTTACGCTTCAATAAGTGCTAAAAAATCCTGCCAATGATGCAATCTTGGTAACTCAACATGCTGATTATAAGATTGATTTTTTAAAATTACTTTTGTCTGTATATTGTGAAGTGTCTCCAGCACGGCTGGTTTATCATCTACATAAACATCTAAAGCAAGCTCTTTTATAATCGCTACCTTCTCGGCATCTTGCATGCCACAGAAAAAATGGCCCTCTTTTATCGGAAATCCTTGTGCTTCCATCCATTCTTTTGTTTGCTTACAAAATTGCTTCGGACGAGAGGTAATGTAGTAAATATCATGGCCATGATCCACTAAAGCTTGCAGCACTGTTAATGACCCTTCAAAAGAAGGACAGTTCGTAAAATAAATTTCTTCTAATGAACTGTTCCACATCGCTGCTCCCTCTGCATCTGATAAGCCAAATGGCTCATGAATTTCAACTCTTTTTAGCGTATCAAAAATATCAATTGGAATATTTTTTTCCATTTTTTTATTGTAAATGGCAAAGGCATGTGCCCGTAAATCTATTAGTGTATCATCAATGTCAAAACCAAATTTCATTAGGTGTTACTTCCTTTCATGATGCTCTATTGACAAAATGAGCAGAAAAAGTTTGTTCCCTTTCTATTTGTACTGCTAAAACATCCTCAATAGCTTGCTCTCGCATATGCTGAAAATCTTGAACATTAAAATGAGCTAATGAATCTTTATTTAATAGAGATGCCAAACAATCAGCATCTTTTAACGCACTGTTCAGGCCAAATGCTCCGGTCGGCGTCATCGTATGGACCGCATCACCTAATAGCACAAGACCTTGCGTACCCCAACAGCTACAGTGGCAGCTGAAAACATCTAACAGCACAAAATCTTTCCAAGACTGAATATGCTCCCTTACTGGCTCAGATAATGCAGGAAATTGCATGGTAAGCTGTTGGATAAAAGGTGTAAATGATTGTTTTCGGAGCTGTGGATAGCTCCCCTGTTCAATATTCCATCCAATTTGAATAGAGCCACCAACTTGCGTGAACAATGATAGTTGCTTATCTCCGATTAATGCCATTTTAATAGAGGGCTCCCAGCCTGAAGGAGCTGGAATTTTAGCCCATAGTAAGTCAAAGCCATGTTTTTGTTTTTGAACATCAATATGTGCTGCCTTACGAATCGTAGAATAGCGTCCATCAGCACCAATTATTAGTTGACTATTGATCTTTATGGTTGTTCCATCTTTTATTGCAATGACGCCTTTATAATTACCTGGTGCGTCCTCAATGAGCTCCGTTACCTTCGTATGTAGCAGGCAAGTAAAGTGAGAGTATAGCAGCGCTTTTTGTAAAATCCCCTTTAATAAATTTGCTTGAGGTACATGAATTCCAAGATGACCGACTGAGTCATTAGGAAAAACTGTTTTAAAGGCATTACCATCTGCGTAATATTCTAGCTTCTCCATACGTAATAAGCCAAGCGACTCGACTGCTTCGAAAAGTTGATGACTTTTTAAAACAGCCTCGCCTTCTTCATTTAAATGTTCGCCACGAAAAGACTTACCTAAGGCCGCATTTTGCTCTAGTAGAATGACCGAAAGCCCTTTTTTGACCAATAAATAAGATAAAAGTGCCCCAGCTGGTCCAGCCCCTACTATACAAACATCCGCTTCATAGTTCAATTTCCTTCACCTTGCTTTGGATAAGCGATGATACGTAAATCCTCGCCTACCTTATCAAATGAGGCAAATTCAATATCCCATGCCTCGCTCATTAAAGAGGGGTTATAGCCCGCAAATGGCGTTAAGGATAAATTCCCTCCTAGAACCTTTGGCGCTATATAAATCACATACTTGTCAATGGCACCTTGCTGTAAAAATGAAGCATTCACTTTACTACCACCCTCTAGCAAAATATCTGTAATGCCGTGTTCATAAAGTCTTGCAAGCATTTCATCAATATTTAGCCCATGTTCGTTCTTCTCAATAGGTAAAACTGTGAGGCCTTTATTAGTAAATGAATCGACCTTTTCTTGGCTAACCTCATTGCTACAAACTAGAATTGTTGGGGCTTCTTCCGTATTGATCACATTCGCATCAAGCGGTGTACGTAATAAACTATCCATAATGATACGTGTTGGGTTTTTCCCAAAGCCGTCGCTCAATCTTGTTGTTAAAGATGGATTGTCAGCGATGACTGTACCAACACCAACTAGAATGCCATCTACCTCGTGGCGAATATGGTGGACATCCTCACGTGCAGCGTCACCTGTTACCCATTTAGAATGACCTGTATGCGTAGCAATTTTCCCATCTACAGTCATAGCAAATTTTGAAATTACAAACGGTCTTTTAGTAAGCATGTTATGGATAAAGCGTTCATTTAAACGGCGTGCTTGTTGCTCCAAAACACCGACCTCCACTGCTATACCTGCATCGCGCAGCAATTGAATGCCACGACCTGCTACAGTAGGATTAGGATCTTGCATGGCAACCACAACTCGACTAACGCCTGATTCCTTCACTAGATTCGCACAAGGAGGCGTTTTACCAAAATGTGAACAAGGTTCAAGCGTGACATATAGTGTAGCATTCTGTGCATGTTCGCCAGCCATACGAAAAGCATGAACTTCTGCATGTGGTTCGCCTGCTTTTCTGTGTAAACCAGTACCTACAATGATGTCATTTTTGACAATTACCGCCCCAACAAGTGGATTAGGGTTTGTATTGCCTTTTGCACTAGCTGCTAGGTCTAGAGCTAGTTGCATGTATTTTTCGTCTTTATTAGTCATGGTCGCCACCTCCACTTATTGTTTTTCTCGTAAATGTCCAGATTTCTCAACCTTCGTTTCCAAATAAAAACGATTCGTTTCCGTTAAGCCACCCCATAAAGGAACATGCCCTTCTGCCGCCAAGCCTCGAGCCTGTAAAGCAGCCAATTTTTTAGGATTATTTGTAATAAGCGTCACAGGCTTTGCACGTAGAGTAGCTAAAACTGCAAGTGCTTCTTCATATGAACGAGTATCATCAGGGAAGCCGAGTGCATGGTTTGCCTCTACTGTATCTAGCCCTTCTTCTTGTAATAAATAAGCGAGTGATTTAGAGAATAAACCAATGCCTCGCCCTTCATGATCAGCTAAATAAAAAATAGCTCCACAGCCGTGCTCTACAATCATTTTCATAGATTCATGCAATTGATACCCACAATCACAGCGCTGACTGCCAAATATGTCACCTGTGTGACAAATACTATGCATACGGATTAAAGCATCTTCTGAATGGGTAAAATCACCATATACAAGAACTGATGATTGCTGTAAAAAAGCCAAATTGGCTGTGGCTAAGCCATCAATTATTTCTTCTTTTGATACATTCACATCTACTGTAAGCCAGTTATACCACTGAAAAGTAGCAGAAAAGTCACCTTGTTTAACGGGCAAATTCACAGGACCAACTAGGCAAATATTTTCTGTATTCGTGTGCTTTATAACTGTCATTTTATCTTTCACTATGTCCATAATTTTAGTAGTAATTGTCATATTAATCTCCAACCTTCTATAGGAAACAGTTGGTTAAAAACACCAACTGAGCACATGTATTTTCACAACGCTTACATAACGTAACTTAGTTTATAATAATAACTTAAAAGTGTCAAACAACGGCTACTATCCTATGATTTTTAATAGTAGATACAAAAATTTTAGCATTACTTTTTTATCATATACTACTAGCTTATGGAGATGCTATTTTTTCTGTGCAGGCTAGTCTATAATAAGCTGTGGTACCGTAATGACGAAAGGAAGTTTAAAATGAACTTAGAAAAAACTGTGCAACTGAAGCAGCCAAAATATCAACAAATTGCTATCGACCTTGCCTCCAAGATCGTAGAAAGAAAATACCGCATCGGCGATAAAATATATGCAAGATCCTCTCTTGCAAGTCAATACAATGTGTCTGCTGAGACTGCTAGAAGAGCAATCGCTGTTTTACAAGACTTAGAAATTGTAGAGGCATCGAAAGGTAGCGGTGTAATTATTAAGTCGTATGAAAAAGCAGCGCATTTTGTCCGACAATTTCATGACGTTCAATCCATTCACGAAATACAAAATGATCTTCTGACAAGTATTCAAAAGCAACAGCATGAATTAATAAATTTACAAGACAAGGCAAAGCAGCTAATTAGTCGTACGGAGCATTTCCGTTCAGTAAATCCATTTATCCCTTATCAATTGGAAATGACTGCTGAAAGCCCAGGCATTCATCAAACTGTACAAGCCTTAAACTTTTGGCAAAATACATCAAGTACTATCGTCGGCATTCGTCGCGGTAATGAATTATTACTATCACCTGGTCCTTATGTATCATTCGAAGAAGGTGACATTATTTATTTTGTTGGAAATGATGAAAGCTTCGCTAGAGTACAAAGCTTTTTATACCCAAATTAAAAACCGTTTAAGCGCTGATATCACAGCGTTTAAGCGGTTTTTTTCTTATTGGTCAGTTTGACAAAAGTAACAACCCTTTGTTACAGTAAGGTTGTTACTTGCTTATTTTTGGGTATCACTATCCTCAAATAGTAATAATCTACGAAAGGAGTGCTTCTATGGAAAAATTAAAAGTAGAACACGTATCTAAAGTGTTTGGCAAACATATTCCCCAAGCACTAGAACTCGTCAAGAAACAAAAAAGTAAAACTGATATCTTAAAAGAAACAGGTGCAACTGTTGGTGTATACGATGCAAGCTTTACAGTGAACGAAGGAGAAATCTTCGTTATTATGGGATTGTCAGGAAGCGGTAAATCAACATTAATACGGCTCTTAAACCGCCTTATTGAACCAACGAGCGGAAATATATATATCGATGGAGAAAATATTTCTAAAATGGGTAAAGAAAGTTTACGGACTGTAAGAAGAAACAAAATGAGCATGGTTTTCCAAAACTTCGGTTTATTCCCTCATCGTACATTACTTCAAAACACCGAATACGGCCTTGAAATCCGAGGCATTTCAAAGGAAGAACGCCAAGCAAAAGCTGAGCAAGCTCTTGAAAATGCTGGATTACTCGCTTATAAAGATCAATACCCAAGTCAATTATCAGGTGGTATGCAGCAACGTGTTGGATTAGCGCGTGCTCTTGCCAATGATCCTGAAATTTTATTAATGGATGAAGCTTTTTCAGCATTAGATCCATTGATTCGTAAAGAAATGCAAGATGAGCTACTCGACCTACAACAAAAGGTCAAAAAAACAATTTTATTTATCACTCATGATCTGAATGAAGCATTACGCATTGGGGATCGAATCGCTATTATGAAGGATGGCTCTATCATTCAGATTGGTACGGGAGAAGAAATATTAACCAACCCAGCAAATGATTATGTCAAAACATTCGTGGAAGATGTGGACCGCTCTAAAGTATTGACGGCTGAAAATGTCATGGTGCGACCTGTGTATGTCAACGTAGATTTAGACGGCCCTAAAGTAGCACTAAAACGTATGCGACAAGAAGCTGTTAGTTTATTAATGGCCGTCGACAAAAACCGACATTTAAAAGGCTTTATTACAGCAGACGACGCATTAGCTTCAGCTAAGAAGCAAGAGCAAACCGTTCATTCGATTGTGCAATCAGAAGTGTTAACAGTTCCGCCAGACATGCTATTACAGGATATATTAGGGATGATTTATAATTCACCTACTCCTATTGCCGTTGTAAAAGATGGTCGCTTGCTTGGTGTACTGATTAGAGGCGTTGTCATCCAAGCACTTTCAACGAGTGATGAGGAGGCCGATGTACATGAATAATTTTTTAGATAATATTCCAACAATACCACTAGCTCCATGGGTAGAATCAGCTATGGACTGGTTGACGAGTAATTTTTCAGCGTTCTTTAACTCGATTCAGCAATTTGGAAAACTACTCATGAATCAGGTCACTGATTTGTTAAATAGTATCCCAGCCATTATTTTAATTTTACTTGTCGTTGTTTTTGCCTTTTATGCAACTGGTAAAAAATTCGGGCTTGCCTCATTTTCATTAATAGGCTTGTTGTTTATCTATAATCAAGGTCTTTGGACAAATCTGATGGAAACAACCACACTCGTCATCTTTTCAAGTATTATTTCCATCATCATTGGTATTCCACTTGGGATTCTCATGTCGAAGTCTACAATCGCTGAAAGTATTATTAAACCAATACTCGATTTCATGCAAACAATGCCTGGCTTTGTCTACCTCATCCCGGCCGTTGCCTTTTTCGGCATAGGAATTGTACCTGGTGTCTTCGCATCCGTTATATTTGCTTTACCACCAACTGTACGTATGACGAACCTTGGTATTCGTCAGGTACCTAAAGAATTAGTGGAAGCCGCAGACTCTTACGGTAGTACGGCTAGTCAAAAACTATTTAAAGTAGAAATCCCACTTGCTAAATCAACGATTATGGCAGGTATTAACCAAACTGTAATGCTATCCCTTTCTATGGTAGTCATCGCCTCGATGATTGGTGCTCCAGGTTTAGGACGTGAAGTCTTAACAGCCCTACAACGTACACAGGTTGGGAATGGTTTCGTTGCAGGCTTAGGTTTAGTTATTTTCGCCATTATTATTGACCGTTTAACACAAAGCTTCAATAAAAAGAAAGCCTTATAAAATTAGTTTATTTTCTTGCCATGAAGGCAGTTTAATAGATAGAAATGATGTACAGAAAGGGAGATTAGATGAAACTGAAAACACTATCGAAATTAGGAATGGCTTTAGGTTTAGGCTTCATGCTCGCTGCATGTAGCGGAGGAGACTCGGGTTCTGGAAAAAATAGTGATTCTAAGGAGGTAAATTTAGCCTATGTAGAGTGGGATACTGAAATCGCCTCTACAAATGTAGTGGGGCAAGTCCTTGAAGATTTAGGCTATGATGTAACATTAACTCCTTTAGATAATGCCATTATGTGGGAAGCAGTTTCTAAAGGCGAGGCAGACGGCATGGTCGCTGCATGGTTACCACATACACATGAATCACAATATGAAAAATATAAAGATAAATTAGATGAGCTTGGCGAAAACCTTGCTGGCGCAAAAATCGGCTTAGTTGTACCAAGCTATATGAAAGCAAACTCTATTGAAGATTTAACAGATGAAGCTGATCGTACAATTACTGGGATCGAGCCTGGTGCTGGTATAACAGCAGCAACTGAAAAAGCATTAGATGAATATGATAGTTTAGCAGATTGGAATTTTGTTACTTCTTCGTCTGGTGCAATGACTACTTCTTTAGCTAAAGCTTTGAAAGAAAAGGAAGAAATTATTGTTACTGGTTGGTCACCACACTGGAAATTTGCTAAATATGATCTTAAATATTTAGAAGATCCAAAAGGTGTTTACGGTGGCGAAGAAACAATCAATACTTTTGTTCGTAAAGGTTTAAAAGAGGATTTACCTGAAGTGTATTCAGTGTTAGACAACTTTCACTGGACAGCAGAAGATTTAGAAAGCGTTATGCTAGAAGTAATGGATGGTAAAGATCCAAAAGACGCTGCTAAAGAATGGATTGAAGCAAATCCAGAAAAAGTAGCTGAATGGACAAAAGATGTAAAAAAATAATGTAAAAAAATGCACTTCCTTTGTTTCAACTGGAAGTGCATTTTTATATGCTTCTTTTATGACAATATTTTCAACATGACGGCTGCTCCTAGAACAAGCACTATACAAACAATTCTTCTCCAATCCTTGGATTCATTAAAGAAGAGCATTCCTAGCAAGGCTCCTCCAGCCGCACCAATTCCTGTCCAAATTGCATAAGCAGTACCCATTGGTAAGGTTTCCATAGCATACGCAAGGCCTGCAAAGCTTAATGTAAATGCAAATATCAATAATCCCAAGTTTTTTTTATTTTTTTCGTTATTATATTTACTAATCATATAGACACCCATCATCTCACATAGGCCTGCAATTATTAATGCCATCCATGCCATTATTCAGTCACCTCTTTTTCCTTCGGCTCTCCTGTCACAAGCTTTAAGCCTACAACCCCTGCCAATAAAACAACAATACATAGTATTTTTGCTAGCTTCCATGGCTCTCCAAACAGCAAACTATCCGCGCATACTGTGCCGGCTGTCCCTAAGCCTACAAAAATCGCATATACCGTACCAACTGGTAAGTGCTCTCCCGCTTTAATAAGCAAATAAAAACTAACATAGATTGCAATTGCAGTGCCTATCCATTCCCACACAGTTGAAGCATGCTTTAAACCAATGACCCAACCTACTTCAAAGCAAGCAGCGATAATGACACTTAACCAATGCTTATTCATAAAAAATCCCTCCATTTTATAGGACACGATGAATACTACCTTGATGACTATCCTTTCTCAGCTTTCGCCAAATTGCATGATTTTAGCCAAGCAAAAAAGCCTAGAAGAAACTGTCCTTCAACAGTATCTCCCAGGCTTTTATCCCTCCGTGTCACAAAAAAAATTGTGGTTTTCTCTCGGACCAGACTAGCATCAGCTACGGAACCCTAGAAAACTTTACAATATTTTATTAAGCTTAGTATAGCAAACTATTTAATAATTTTCCACTGGAACATAGCCGACTTTTTCTACTAATGCTTGACCTTCATCGGTAAGTATCCAATCGATTAGCTTTTGAACATTTTCATTTTCTGTCCCTGCTGTGACTGCATAAAACTCGGATACTAAAGGATAAGTTCCATTTCGAATATTCTCTTTAGTTGGAGCCACTCCATCAATGGATAATAATTTGATTTTTTTATTTTGAACCATCTCTGTCGAATAATATCTAAACGTATAGCCCATCGCGTTTTTATAATTTCGATATTGTGATACTTCATGGATAATGCCACCCATTCCTGAGGCAATATTTTCTGAGGGTGCCTTCATAATCGGCATGTTGCCCATTAGTTTTTCTAGTGCCGTTTGACTTCCACTATCCGCCGGACGTTGGAAAGCACGGATAGCTTCATCCTTACCGCCTACATCACGCCAATTGGTAATTTCACCAGCATATATTTTCTTCACCTGTTCCAATGTAACATTATCTACACTGTTTTTATGATGGACGAAAAAAACAAATGCCTCTCGCCCAATTGGTGTCATATCAAACGTAAGACCTTCCTTTTCTGCTTGCCATTCTTGCGAGACAGAAGGTGCTGCTACAAAAATAAGATCCACATTTCCTACTATTAAATTTTGATAGGCTTCTGGCGTACGGCTCACTTGGACCTTACTATTATATGGCTGGTAGTCTCCTTTAGGGTAAATAGCCTCCACAAAAGCTGCATATAAAGGATACATAGCTGTGGCTCCATCTAAACGCGGTAATGACTCTGTCAAATGTAATGAGGCTTTTTCGTCAGGCTTTACCACTTGATTGGCCCGCGTAAATGGTTGATAAGCAGATATATCAATTTCTGCATCTACAGTGGGAATACTCAGCTTATAATAATGTTGAATAGGAGTAATTAAAGCAATCACTATTGCTACACCTAATACACTCATTAACCATCTCTTTTTCTTTTTTGTATGTATCCAATTCAATTTTCCACAAACAAACAACACAAATAAACAAACTGGAACTGTATAAACTAGTTGCAGAAAATGCAGATGACCATTCAGTATGACAAATGTCACTATTGATAAACCAATCATAACGCTCACGATTTGTAAAAATTTAATCAAGATGCACCCCCAGTGTAATTTTACACTTTCAAATTAATCGTACTAGAAAAAGCAGGCATTCGCAATATTATATTCTGAAAATTATGTTAAAATTAAATTTATCTTGATTCGACACCTGTTTGGAACAAGATCGTGCCTATGCTGGCTATCAAGGCACAACAGGAATGATTAGGAGGAATGTACATATGGCAATAGAAAAAGTACGCAGCCATTTAACCCAATGGCATGTGGAACACAAAATACAAGAATTAGAAGAGAGCTCTGCAACTGTGGAATTAGCAGCTCAGGCACTTGGCTGTGAGCCTGCCCGCATAGCAAAGTCTTTATCCTTTCTTGTTAATGATGGCGCTATATTAATTGTGGCAGCCGGTGATGCAAAAATCGATAATGCCAAATATAAAGCCGTGTTTGGGACAAAAGCAAAGATGCTAGGCAAAGATGATGTGGAAGCTATGATTGGTCACGATGTCGGTGGAGTTTGTCCCTTTGGCGTGAATGAAGGTGTTGCCATTTATTTAGATGAATCGCTTAAACGGTTTACAACGGTTTTTCCTGCATGTGGCAGTAGTAATTCCGCGATAGAGGTTACTATTTCTGAACTTGAAACCTATACGCCATACGAAGAATGGATTGATGTCTGTAAGGGCTGGAATGAATAGACGAACAAAAATCGGTGAAACTTTTCCACAGTCTCACCGATTTTTGTTGTAGTTATTGTTCTATTCTCTTTCATCAATGAAAAAATTCATAGAGCTTTTATGATTGTTTTGTCACCATCTTTTTACCATATGTCATATAGCGCCATAGTTTTTCAAATGGTCCAATGGAAAAGAATTTGAACCAAATCATACTAAAGATCATTTGGATGACAAAAATAATGCTTGCGATTACTACAATATCTGATGGTGAAACGACTTCTAAGCCCATAATCGAGATGATTGCCATACCAATAAAGCTTTGGGCTAAATAGTTGGTAAATGCCATTTGTCCCACTCGTCCGATCGGCTGAAGAACTTTCGCTATTTGACGATTTTCTAAGATAATAAATAAACAAGCTACATAAAAATATGTTGTCGGAACTACTCCTAAACCAATAATAGATTGTAACTGTTGGTCATCAGCTTGTGAGGCAAACCATATCCATAGTGAAAAACCAATAAAGAATGGGCCTGTAACAAGAAGCAGCCATTTTATTTTTTTGATATGAGCTCCAATATGACTAATCCAACCCGCTTTCGCTACTAAAAATCCACTTAAAAACATGATAAATATAGCGATAGCATCATTCCCTAAAAGACCTAAAATAGTGGCCATTATCGAATTAGTTGGCATATACAATTGACCTAATATAGCAAGAATATGAAGTGTAATGATTGTAAAAAGCCATTTACAAATTGTTGAAATTTCCGCAGAGTAAAATGGTAGCAATAAAAATCCAATAATTGCATAGATAGCTAAGATTGAACCCCAAAACAGGAAAATATGAATGATACCAATAATCAATAATGCAACTAAACGTCTTGCAAAGCGTCGTTTTGGTTTATCTCCACGAGCTTCTGCCCGAGAAGCAAAAATATAAAAACCAACACCGAATAGGAAGGAAAAGATTGAAAAGAATTTCTTTTCAATAAAGATATCAATAAGTGAATCGATCATTCCATTGATGCCACTATAATCAGGCATAGGGCCGCCCTCTATAATGACCTGATAGGCTCCTACATTAATAAATAAAATGCCAAATAACGCTAATCCTCGAATAATGTCCAAGGAAAGAATTCGTTCTTTTTGTGTAACGGATGGATTCATGTTCAAATAACTCCTTATCTTTTATGTTATAGCTAGCATAACTCCTCATCCTTACAACTATTTTTTTTTAAGCTTACAGGAACCTTACAAATCAAAAGATTAACTTTATAGTTTTTTATCCGATTCTCCCGAAAAAAATAACATACTTTATAGTAAGAACATAGCAGAAGAGAGGTTTCTCCCATGAAAAGAAATCGCAAATTTGGTTTTTGTTACCCTGGCTATCGATACTGTGGACCTGGTTGCTCAGGACCAGGTGAGCCCACAAATGCAGTGGATAATTGCTGTAAACTACATGATGAATGCTATGATCGTTACGGTAGCATAAGATATTGTGATGAACTGTTTCAGCAATGCCTCAGACCTCACATGCATGCACCCAATAAGATGGCGAGAGATGCAAGACTGTTCAATCGGGTATTTGAACTACGTAATCGATTCTTTTAATAATGAAGCTCACGTTGTGTTGAAAACAGCGGGGGCTACTTTTTTGTATAAATCGCATATTTTTGAGGATCTGTAAAGCCAAGCTTTTTTCCTAAATAAATCGATGCTGTATTTGAGATATCACTATCCCAACAAGGCTTTAGCTCGTTTGCCAAACAATGGTTGATAAATGCTGTCGCGATCAAACTAGCCAATCCCTGACCTCTAAAATTCGAATCTGTCATAATATCAATTTCCGCATATTCATTTGATTTAAAAATAGAGACAGCTTCACTGACGATTTGCTCCTTATGTATTAAACAAAAACCAAAACCATTAGTCAGGTAATTAGCCGTAGAATCCCAATATTCATCATAGTAAGCATATGTAAACTCCATTGCGTTTTTTATATGTAGTTGAGCAATTGGCATCACCTCAAAATTGGATACTTCTTGCTCCTCCTTCCTACCGTACAAGCTTTTATCAAATGTAAAGGTATAGCGCTCTATTTTTCTTAGCCGCCCATTTAAAAGTTGTTCAATTTTAGTATTCCATTGTTTTGAATAAGAAAATAAGGTAAAGCGCTTCCCTTCCTCTATAGATAGCTCGAGGCAAATGGCAAGCTGACGGTCAATCTCAGTTGTAGTGGAATCACCATATACAAAATAAATTCCTGATTTTGTGTGTATTAGTAGCGTTTGAAAAGTAGCTGTATCTGTATAGACTGTCCCTTCTATTAATTGATCGAGTATACTATAAACAAATGTTGGTGCCCTTTGAATGTTTTGTTTAATAATTGGATAATGTTTTACTGTAACTTTTATCACGATGTTTCCCCCTTTTATTGGCATTAAGTACCTTATATTCTATAATAAAATATAGATCTAGTTGAAGGGACTGAATTATGCACAGATAGCAATATTTTTCATCCAACATCATTAAAATCTTGGAGGTAAAAGTATTGATTGAATGTATGGACACAGAAAGATTATTATTACGAAAAGTTGCTAGTGCCGACGCTAAAAGTTTATGGGCGATTTGGTCAGACCCTGCAGTGACCAAATTTATGAATATCTCAACCTTTACTCACGAAGAACAGGCGCTAGAAATGATTAAATTACTAAATCAATTAGCTAATGAACATACTGCCATTCGCTATTCTATCATTGAAAAGACAGGTAATAATATCGTTGGCTCCTGTGGATTTAATAATGTGGACTTCGATAATGCTACCGCAGAAATTGGCTATGACTTGGCGAAGACTCATTGGGGAAAGGGCTACGCCACAGAAGCTATCATTGCTTTAATCGATGTTGCTTTTACACATTTGGAGATGACGACAATTGTAGCAAAGGTCAATGCCGCGAATATTAATTCCATCAAAGTCTTGCAGAAATTGAATTTTACTTTGCAGGGCTATGATAGTACTGAAGAAAATTTACAAGTATACGTACTATGTAAAGGGTAATATAAAAAGCTAAGAATGGCTACCTAACCATTCTTAGCTTTTTGCTTAGTGATACATGCCGTGATTAATTTTCCCCGTTAACTTTTCTATTTGTACTTCGAATAACTCTATTTTAGGCATAATTGGATAGCCCTCTTTTTCAAATGTCCATTCAGGATTTCCATATTTCTCTAAAAGCACATCAAAGAACCATTCCTTCTTTGACTCCTCTTCAATTCTTACAACTTGTCCAAATAGCACTACACTTTGGTAGACAAGTGCAGATTGACAAGCATATTTTTTCCCAGGGTGTAAATCGCCCATTTCACTTACTTCTATACTAATTTTAGGGTTTTGTTTAATATTGGACCAAAAATGGCTTTCTCGAATATTACCGATATGCAAATAAAGTTTGTCATTTCCTTCATACACATAAACAAATGGAATCACATAAGGATATCCTTCTTCATCAACCGTCGCAACATGCGCTACTTTCCCCATCTTCAAAAATTGCTGTGCTTCATCATTAGAAATTTCTACCCGTTTGTTTTGAATCATACCTCTTTTCATACTTTAACCCCCTCATCAAAATATGGAACGATTAAAATAAAAACATTTAATCTCAAACATATATATATTTTACATCTTTATGATACCTAAAAAAAGGATATTTTTTCTTTCGACAATAAGTAAAGCCAAGAATGCATTTGTTTAGCATTCTTGGCTTTACTTTATCGTTATTTAATCGGAATCCAAATTTCTGAGTATGAATCAGGACTATATGCATCTTCTTCAGGGTACACCTCAAGCTCCGCTGTTCCTGCTGGCTCATATGGATTGGATGGGAACCATTCTGAATATATTTGTTTCCACGTATTTTGCATGGCATCTGGCATAGGGCCATGTACCTCAAATACAACCCATTTTGATGCAGGCACTTCCATTGTTAATAGATCTTCTCCTACATCCCCTTCATGATTTGTAGCAATCCAGTAATCAATGAACCCCTGTTGTCCTTGGCTTGTATTTGGTACACAAACGCCCAGTACCCCATTGATATTGCCATTATTTAATTGATATAGCTGCTGATCGAAGCCACTCTCATTGATTCCCTGCCAAAATAATGGGATTTCTCGAGTATTCTCTCCATCTTGGCAATTGTAAGTTCTTTTTACACCAACAATTTGAAACTTGTCTTTTTCTACGATTTTATACTTCATTGGTTCTGCTCCCTTCAAGCTTACCTGAATAACCAGGCGATTGTATGATTGTAATGGTCCTTGCCTCTTTCTCGCTTCACTCGGCGTTACATAATGCTGTTTACGAAACGCTTTTGTAAAAGCTTCAGGAGTTTCATAGCCATATTTGTAGGCGAGATCGATTATTTTTTGATCTGTATCCATTAATTCCTGGGCTGCTAATGTTAATCTCCTCCGTCTTAGATAATCCGCAATGGACATATCCGTTAAAATCGCAAATGTTCGCTGAAAATGAAAGACAGATGAATTAACCTCCTGTGCAATTTGTTCAATGGTTATGTTTTCTAATAAATGATCTTCCATAAAATTAATGGCTTTTTGAATCGACTCAATCCAACTCATTGCTCTCACTCCCTGATAAAATCTTAAAATAGTTCATGCTTTCCAGCCTGTCTTTTTATGCTAACTTTGGACAGGTACATTTAGAAGTAGTTTAACATCACTATGACATTTCCTAATGCCGTACTTTACATACGTTTTTTACTCTTTCTCCTCTAAATTCCATTGTACTAAATATCAAAATATATTAAAAAATAACATTGATATATTTATATAACGGACAAGACCTTTAGTGTCCTTAAATAAGGAGAGGGTAATGCTGGGATCTTCGCACGACTACCAATAACATCCCCAGAAGATCGACCATCTCTCATCTTTATTTCCATAAAAAAAGTCACGTCCTCTCGACATGACCATCTTTTTACATATAAAATTACTGGCTGTTTTCGTCTTGATGTTGATAAATAATTAAGGCAGAATGGATGACCGTCTGTTCTCCGATATAGAGGGTATTGTATTTGATATCAAGTATGAAAAAGTAACTTAAATCTAATAAAGCCCGATTAATATCATGTTCAAATTGCACAATATCGTTGTTTTGAATTGTCACAACTTGAGTCGTTTGTGTCATTGCCCACACCCCTTTTCCTTAATGATAGATCAAAAGGGTATTAAAGTCAGTAAAAAAATATTGGAGCTTTTTAGCTCCAATATTTTTTAATACATCGTTAAATATTCTTCACGCTCCCAGTTATGGACCCGTGTGCGGTATTTATCCCATTCGATTTCTTTGGCAACATTAAACTTTTCATAAATATGATCACCTAGAGCGTCTCGTACAACTGAATCCATTTCTAATTCAATTAACGCATGTTCTAATGAAGAGGGTAAGCTATCAATGCCATTTAATTCACGCTCTGGACCTGTCATTTTATAAATATTTCGATCTACCGCTGCTGGAGGCGTTAAATCCTTGCGTATGCCATCAAGTCCCGATGCCAAGATCACAGCCATTGCTAAATAAGGATTCGCCGCTGGATCAACTGAACGTAATTCAACTCGTGTTGATAATCCTCGAGCTGCTGGTATACGAATAAGTGGTGAACGGTTTTGAGCAGACCATGCAACATAGCATGGAGCCTCATAGCCTGGAACTAATCGTTTATAAGAATTAACAAGTGGATTCGTGATTGCCGTAAATCCGTGTACGTGCTGGATAATTCCTGCCATAAAACTACGTGCTGTAGCGCTTAATTGAAGTTCTGCGTGTTCATCATAGAATGCATTTTTATCCCCTTCAAATAACGATAGATTAAAATGCATGCCAGAGCCGTTAACTCCGAATAGTGGCTTTGGCATAAATGTTGCATGTAGCCCATGCTGTGCAGCGATTGTTTTTACGACTAATTTAAATGTTTGAATATTGTCGCATGCTTCAATGGCACTAGCATATTTAAAATCAATTTCATGCTGCCCAGGTGCTACTTCATGGTGAGAAGCCTCAATTTCAAAGCCCATCCCCTCTAGCTCTAAAACAATATCCCGACGACAATTCTCCCCTAAATCTGTCGGTGCTAAGTCAAAATAACCTCCACTATCATTTAGCTCAAGTGTCGGATGCCCCTTTTCATCTAGCTTAAAAAGGAAAAATTCTGGCTCTGGGCCCAAGTTAAAGGAAGTGAAGCCTAACTCCTCCATTTCCTTTAAAACGCGCTTTAAATTAGAGCGTGGGTCTCCTTCAAATGGTGAGCCATCTGGCCTTGCAATATCGCAAATAAGACGTGCCACCTTACCCTTTTCAGCTGTCCAAGGAAAAATTACGAATGTATTGAAATCTGGTCTTAAATACATATCTGACTCCTCTATACGTACAAAGCCTTCAATCGAAGAGCCATCAAACATGACTTTATTGTCTAAAGCTTTCTCTAATTGACTCACAGGTATCTCTACATTTTTAATCGTTCCTAATATATCAGTAAATTGTAGGCGAATAAACTTCACATTTTCTTCCTTTACTCGGCGTATAATACCTTCTTTTGTATAATGTTTCATTTTCCACCACTCCAATGTAAATTTAGTTAACACATTTTTTTATGACTGCTTTTAAAATACATCACTTTTTTATTTTCAGCAATATATATGTAAGGTTTTATAACATCGTTTTTTTAGAATATATTCATCTTGATTTTCGATACATAAAAAGGCGTACCCATTTACTTAATGGATACACCTTATATATATATTTAATATTGTAATAGCATATTTACGAACACTACGAGAATGACAACAGGTACTATGACTAACATTAATATCCTGTAAATCGAATAATACCCTTGACCCATTTGGCTTCCCATTAGCAGTTCTCTTTTCACAAATTCCTTATCCACGACATATGCGATAAAAATTGCAATGAACAAGTTACCCAATGGTAGCATTAAGTTTGATACTAAAAAGTCAGTTGCATCAAAAATATTCTTTCCAAAAACGGATACATCCGCTAGCAGGCTAGAGGAAAGAGATGCTGGAATGGCCGCAAGAAAGACGACTACACCAAGACATGAAGTCCATACCAAGCGAGACTTCTGACTATTTTCCATAAATGCCGCAACAATAATTTCGTATAAACTAAACGAGGACGTTAATGTGGCAAATAAGAATAATAATAAAAACATCGCTAAAAATACTTCCCCAAATGGCATTTGGCTAAATGCTGTCGGTAGCACCATAAATAACAAGCCCGGCCCAGCTGCCGGCTCTAAATCAAAAGCAAATACAACCGGGAAAATAGCTAGTCCAGCTAAAAATGAAACAAGTACCGTCAGCATAACCACGGAGCCTGCTGAATTCGGTAGACTCACATCTTTTTTGAGGTAGGAACTATATGTAACAAGACAAGAAAATCCAACTGCTAATCCAAAGAATGATTGCCCTAAAGCTTCTAATAAAGCTTTTCCGGTAATATTCGAGAAATCAGGCCATAAAAAGAATTTTACCCCTTCCATGGCGCCATCTAATGTGACAGCACGTATCACTAGGACAATGAACATAATAAAGAGCAATGGCATCATCCATTTATTCGCCTTTTCAATACCATTTTGAACACCTAATGAAATTACAAGTACGTTTGCTAATGTAAACAAAGCCAAACCTACAAGTGTAATCCACGGTGTACCAATTATTTTTCCAAATAGTTCTCCAGGATCAATAGCCGGATCAATGACAGCACCCGCTACTCCTAGCCCGCTATAAATAAAAATCCAGCCCCCGACAACGCTATAAAATGTTAGTAATAAAAAACATCCGAGAACACCCATGCGGCCAATCCATGCCCATCCTTTTTTCGTAGGAGCAATTTTTTTATAGGCAGTGATTGCCTCTGACTGTGTACCTCGTCCTAAAATATACTCAGATAATAGCATTGGGAGCCCAATTAACAATGTAAACAGTACAAAGATTAAGAAAAACGCGCCACCGCCACTTTGCCCAGTTACATACGGGAGCTTCCAAATCGCTCCTAGTCCAATTGCAGCACCTGCTGATGCTAAAATAAATCCTAACTTACTAGACCACTGTCCTTTTTTTCCACTCATCTCTTCAAACTCCTCAAACTTTCTAAACTCTTCTCTAATTTTACATGAAAATATAGCTTTCGACTAGGTTTTACTAAAAAAGAACTAGTGTTAATTTGACTACCCATTACCTTTTTCTATTTTTCTTTCTACATTCCACCCCATAAAAAAACCTCGAGTTGATCCCTCGAGGTTTAGTACAATTTATTTTGTTATATACATAGAACGCTGGCGGTCAATCCATTTACGCATCGTCGTAAATAATAACGCCATAATTCCCGTTAATAAAATACCTTTGACAATATTAAATGGTAAAATACCAGCGACAATCATTTTATAAAGTGAATCACCTACAACAGGCTCCATCCCTAAGAAGTAAGTGTACATTGGTAAAAATACAGCATAGTTTAAAACACTCATTCCTACTGCCATCACAACTGTTCCCATTGCTAAACCTCCAACAAGACCAGCGATTGTTTTAAAGCGATTAAAAATAAAGCTTACTGGCAAGATAAATAAAATACCTGTTACAAAATTAGCCATATGCCCTACCGGAACGCCTGTTGGAGTGCCTGAGAAAATCCAATCCAACACATTTTTAAACAATTCTACTAAAATACCAGCTACAGGTCCCATCGTGATTGCTGCAAGTAAGGCAGGCATATCACTGAAGTCCACTTCCAAAAATGCTGGGAATGGCGGAATTGGGAAATTAAAAAGCATTAATAAAAACGAAATACTGCTCAGCATACCAATCGTAATAAACGATTGAAGTTTGACATTTTTCTTCATAGAAAACTCTCTCCTCTTTGCTGATTCAATCTCGCAAGAAGAAAGGTGACGATCTTTCAATTGTTTCATGAAAAAACCCTTATGCGTTTAATAAAGCATAAGGGAGAAAGGCATAACGAATAAGCGTCCTCATTTACTATTTTTGAGCACTGTTTGATAAGCCATACAAAAAAGCGCTCGGTCATAGTTCATTTCATGACAATGAATGACGATCGTACCTTCATCTTCTCCCATCCAGACTTTAACTGTCGGCCTTGGAATTTCACCAAGTCAGCCATGCGAAAATTCGCACAGGTCGCGGGCTGAAGAGTTTAACATAAATCAAACGAGCTAATGAATGTATTCACTAGCGATTTATGACTCTATTACCGCCGGTCGGGATTTTCACCCTGCCCCGAAGATGAATCATATTATTTTATTCTACAGCTTTACTATAAAGAATTACTAAGTAAAAGTAAATAGTTCTGCTCAAAAAAATCCGATTAAATTGCTATGCTTTATAAATAGAAAAGGCACTCCCGCCATGCAGGAATGCCTCTCTTGTTTTTTTCTTCCTTCGACTATGGTAAAAACTGTTTATTCGGTCCCACTGGCTTTGGTAAATAACCCTTCAAATCAAACCCTTCCCAGCTTTCTTGCACAACATTATCTAAAAGTAGCTGTTGATTAAAGCTAGCAGCAGTTAACATCATGGCCTCAATTAATTGAGTTGCTTGTATTGGTTCCATAGATGTTAAATCAAGTGGAATATCAAAAGTAACAACTACACCTTCTGCTTGTTCAGTGACTGTGTATGTTACATTTTCAGGCACTACGGATGTATAGACATCATCATTTTTATTTTTCATCATTGTAAGTGCCTCTGTGACTGTCTCAAAAGATTGACGGAAATCTGGTGATAAATATTCTGCACCATTGGTATCATGGTACAAGTAATAATTAAAGTTCTTTGCATTCGTTAATGACATTGCTTGACTTGGCTCACCTTCTTGAGAAAACTCATATAGGGTTCCATCTTCATTTTGGATTTCTACTTCGGTATATTCAGAGTTCGAGAATGTATCTTCCATTGTGCCTTTATATTCATTCACTGTAGCAGAGGCAACATCATAGTCATTCTCTTTTGGCAAGACATGGATGAGCTTATCTTCCTTTTCCTTCAGCTCTCCTTTATAAGGATGATACTCTGTAAATCCTTTAGCCTCCTCGTCAATTTGAGGAGCATACTTTTCATACATCCGTAGGGTAGAAGGCTTCTCTTCTCCAAAATCAGTAGCCACACGTTCATTTGGTATCACATACGTCATAGGAACACTTTCCGCATCACGCCCTGCCAAACCAATACGGAATACGACAGCATCTTTTACATCCTCCTCATAGACAGATGTACGTAAAGATAAAATGCGCTCATGTTCGGCGACAATACTTTTGGAATCCAGCACTTCATCCTGCGTTGCCGCTTCCTTTGCTGCTGAATCCTCTTGCATCGTAGAATACTGTGCCGTTTCAGGAATACTCGCTTGATCTTTTTGCTCACCTTGGTTGTTCTTCAATATTGTGCTAACTAGTATTGTTAGCACAAAAACTGCGGCTACACTCATATAAATCTGCATATTACGTACTTTTGATTTTGTCGCAGGCTTTTTAATAATAGCATCTTCCTGTTGAGATGGTTCATCATCTATAGGTTCTTGCATAGCTTCTTGAAGGTGGATATTATCTTGCAAGCGAGCATCCGCCATTAACCGATTTAATATATCTTCTTTCGAACGGTGGTCAGAAAGCTTAGGGGCATTGTTCAGTACATGTTCAAGCTGCTCATCATCAAATGGCTTATGTGTCATTGCCGTTTCGCCTCCTGTTCTCTGATCGGCTGTAGCTGTTGCCTTAAAAATTTAATGGCTCGATGCTGGGTTGTTTTTACCTTCGCTTCTGTCCAATCAAGTATTTGCGCCGTTTCTGCAATCGATAAATCCTGGAAATAGCGCATAATAATGACCATTTTTTGATCGCCAGTACAGTTTTCTAATGCTGACTCTACTTGCATAAATTCATCACTGGCCTGTAGCATTTCCTCCGGTGATGGTGTGTTTGAATGGAGCTGTTCCGTTTCCCAGTCAAAGAAATCAAGCGAATGCTTCTGACGCACAGCTTGCTTTCTAAAATGATCAATCGCAACATTTTTGGCTATTGCAAAAAGCCATGTTTTCTCACTACTATTGCCTGCAAATTGATCATATGAGCGCAATACTCTTACATAAACTTCATGCGCTAAATCCTCAGCAAGTGTACGGTTTTTTACTAGATAAATTAGAAACTGGAACACGTCTTGATGATAGGCATCGTATAGTCGATGGAACACGGAGTCATTCAATGCACTCCACCCCCGTTCTATATTATTTGTCGTCTTACATTCGCAGAAGTTACAGTCAACTAATAACAAACCATGTTATTAATCGAATGGTAAATAAAATGTGAAGGTAGTACCTTCCTTAAGCACACTATCTACCATAATATTTCCTGAGTGTGCCTTTATAATATTTCGTGCAATGGCTAAGCCAAGTCCCGTACCCCCCTTAGATCGAGTACGTGCCTTATCTGCTTTATAAAAGCGTTCAAAGACATAAGGTAAATCATCTTGAGGAATGCCATGTCCTGTATCTTGAACAGAAATTTTAGCGAATGTTGGCTCCTGCTCCACTTTTACTGTGACAGATCCCTCGTCCGTATGTCTTAGTGCATTGTCGACTAAATTTGTGAGTACTTGCTCAATGCGATCCTCATCTATATTAATCATCGCATCGTCATTAAATTCACTATCAAATAGTAGACGAATATGCTTTTCTTTTGCAACCTGTGCAAATTTGTGAGTAATACGTTCGAATGTAGAATTAATTGGTAATTCATCTTTATAGAGCGTCATATGTCCCGATTCCATGCGTGCTAAATCTAATAAATCCGTGACAAGGCGACCCATTCGTTTGGATTCATCATAAATAATTTTAGTTATTTCATTACGTTCTTCCTGATCTTGAATAAAATCATCATCCATCAATGCTTCAGAGTAGCCTTGAAGCATGGCGATTGGAGTCCGCAATTCATGAGAGACGTTCGCAATAAAATCGGATCGAAGTTTTTCTAGGCGATGTTGTTCAGTCATATCACGAATAACAGCGACTGCACCACGAATGATTTCTCCACTATAAAGAGGACTAATTGTAAACGTATAGTAATTACCGTCCATTTCAATTTCCTCTTCTAGCTTATCCTCAAACATTAGTACATGGTCCAGCATATGATACAGCTCTGGCGGTATTGGCTTAGCACTTTGTGAGCCTTTGTTTACAAACCATTTTTGCATCAGACGTTCCGCTGGTGGATTACTTAATAATATTGTACGGTCGCGATTAAATGTGATCACTGCATCTGTCATGGATGTCAAAATATTGGATAACTGTTCATTCTCTTGATTGATGACCTCTAAATTATGCTTTAATTGACGACCCATTTGATTGAAAGCAACTGCCAGCTGTCCAATTTCATCATTTTGAGTCGTAGGCATTTTCGCTTCAAAATTCCCTTTTGCAATTTCAAATGCCAGCTCACGCATTTTTCTAAGTGGTGAAGTAATACGTGAAGACAAGAAGAACGCAAAAAATGTAGTCAAGACAAATGCTATGAAAGCTGCCAAAAAGACAATTTTCGTCGTTTCCTTGGACGTTTTATGTAGGGCATCGGGGCTTTGATAGATGAAAACTGCTCCATGTACAGCATTCTCTACATTTAATGGGAAACCAAGTACAACGTAAGATTCCATTTTCTCTTGATCTGTAGAGGAGGGCATCATCATTTCTTTAGTAATTGGTTCATCTGATTGAAAAACTTCACGGAAAGATTTATTTGCCAAAATAGTATCTTGAATTTCCTTTTTATTGAGTCCCTCTTGCATAGCAAAGGATACCTCTACATGGCTGATTGCGATTAGTGCGTTGGTGCCTTTAGGTAAAATATCTTTTAATAATTCCGAAGTCGATTCAGCTGTTTCATTGTCATCCACTATACTTGCCACAGTGGCAGCGGTTTGACGTAAAGATATTTCCGCTTGCTGCATATGGTAGTTTTGAAGAAATTCAAGCATTAATACCGTGAAAACAAATAATACAAATGAAACGAGAAGCAATATGGTTACCCATAGCTTCCCGACAACACTATTCCATATTCTATTCATTGACAACCTCAAATTTGTAACCAACGCCCCAAACCGTCACAATCATTTTAGCAGCGTTTTCAGAAACACGGTTGAGCTTTTCACGTAAACGCTTTACGTGTGTGTCAACTGTACGTAAATCACCAAAGAAATCGTAATGCCAAACCTCTTTTAGTAGTTGTTCACGGTCAAATACTTTGTCTGGCGATTTCGCTAAGAAGTAAAGTAATTCATACTCTTTTGGTGTTAAATTCACCTCAATGCCCTCTGCCGTTACACGGTGTGCATCATGATCGATCATCAAATGCTGGAACACCACTAAATCTTTTGAAGAGGATGCATTTGTCGTTGGTGAGAATGCCTGTGAACGACGTAAAATGGCCTTCACACGTAACACTACCTCACGAGGACTAAATGGTTTTACAATATAATCATCTGCTCCTAGCTCGAAGCCTTGAACACGATTAGCTTCCTCGCCTTTAGCAGTTAATAAAATAATAGGAGTTGCAGCGCGTTCACGAATTTCTGCACACACTTCTAGCCCATCTTTTTCAGGCATCATAATATCAAGTAAAATACAGTGATATTCTTTTTCTAAAGATTTTTCGATCGCTTGTTCACCATTTTCTGCCTCGTCAACAAGGTATCCTTCTCGCTCCAGATACATTTTTAATAAGCGGCGAATTCGATCCTCGTCATCTACTACTAATACTGAAATATTTTCTGACACTTTCACGATCCCTCTCTTCCAATCTTTCTCTAACTTCTATTGTACATGGTGTGACACATATTGAAAAGAAAAGAAAGCCTCTTCGCTAGAGCGAAAAGGCTTGTTGTTTCACAGGTTATGCGTAGGAGTGTAAACCTGCAAGAATTAAGTTAACAGCAATTAGGTTAAATAATATAATACCGAAACCAATTAATGCTAACCAAGCAGATTTTTGACCTTCCCAGCCTTTTGATAAACGTAAATGTAGGAATGCCGCATAGAATAACCATGTAATAAGAGCCCATACTTCCTTAGGATCCCAACCCCAGAAACGACTCCAAGCAATTTGCGCCCAAATCATCGCAAAGATTAAAGCGCCTAGGGAGAATACAGGGAAACCAATTAACACTGAACGATAGCCAATTTCATCAAGTAATTGTAAATTAACACGCTTCACAAGTGGTTGGAAAATAGCACTTATTCGACGACGTGCAATTAAGCGAATTAATAAATACAATACAGACCCTACTAATAAAGACCAAAAGACAGTTGTTAATTTCTTCGCATTAATTAATGCTGGCATTTCTACTATTGGTGACATGCCATGCTCTTCAACCGCCTCATACTCATTCATACCGAAAACTGGTGGTAAATTGTAAATAATTTTACGCGTTGTTCCTTCTTTATCCACGTAATTGTAGCTAGATTCATAATCCATTGCACTGAATGTAGATGTCACAGCGACAAACCCAACAACTACTACAAGACAGTACATAACAGCTTCTAACCAAAAACGTTGTTTAGAAGGCTTCGTTAAATCTACAACCTTTAATAAGTAAATAAGTCCAGCCACAGCACTGATCGCTAAAATAGATTGCCCTAATGCCGCTGTAATCACGTGAATTGTTAACCAATGGCTTTGTAATGAGGGCACTAATGGACTTACTTCTTTCGGGAACATTGAAGCATAAGCGATAATTAAAAGTGCTACTGGTAATGCTACTAATCCAAGTGCAGATAAACGATAAATAAAGTAAATTAAAATAAACGCACCAACAATGAACATACCAAAGGCAGTTGTAAATTCAAACATATTACTTACTGGCGCATGTCCAGTATAAATCCATCGTGTAATAAAGTAGGCAAGCTGTGATACAAATCCAATAATTGTTACGACAATGGCAAGCCTACCCCATTTACCAGTGTTTTTACCCGTAGCATTCGCTTGCTTAATGGAACCACCAAATAATAACGTCGCAACTAAATAAGCAATAAAAGCTACAAATAACAGGTTTCCACTTATGTCAATCAAACTCATAAGGTGTTGTCACCTTCCTTTTCTTTAATGCCACCATCCGTGGACTCTTCGCCAGCCTCTTCTTTCTCTAACTGATCTTTGTATGGAGGCAATGCAGCAAATGCTGTAACAGCATCTAAATCCTTTTTCATGCTGAACATATTTTTATTAACATGGGCAGCCATTAAAACACGGCCATCCGGCTCAACTTGAAGCCATAAACGACGGTGATTCCAGTATGATCCAATTACGACACCAAGCATAAAGATAACTCCACCAACAAATAAGATAGGAATTGTACTATCTTTACGGACCGTAATACCAGACATATCACGCATCTCTGCTGCAGCAAATTTCATTCTGTATTGATTTTCACCCAGCGGTTCTAGTGGTGGCTGCATAATTTCCACAAAACTTACTTCGCCTTCTGGTGTTTCTGGCGTAGTCATTTTAAATAAAAATGCTGGATTATTTGGAATTGATGTTTTTGTTTGGGGTTCTCCATTTTCAAAGCCATCAAAATCTGGTGTATAAACTAGAATTTGCACGGAAGACCCATTACCTAAATCATATTCTTTTTTAGGATTTGTTAAATCAATTTCCACTTTACCAAGTGATTTTTCACTCGCCTTATTAATTAATTCAAAATTCATTTGCTTTAATTCATTCAGACGATAATCCATTTGATAAAGAGCGTAGCCATCTTCTTTTAATGGGTGATTGACACGAATCGAATAATCTTTAACTTTTTCCAGATTTTCCGTATCACCCGGGATTGCATCTTTAGGCTGTTTGTAAAGCGTAATGTCAGTTTGGAAGTTTTTTGCAACAACATTAACATTTTGCTTTACTTGCTCTCCTTGGGGTTCATTATCATGAGTTTCTAAAATAAAATCTCTGTTTTCAATAAAATAACCGTCCATGCCAGTAATAGCACGTGTTTCTCCCTCGCGGACCCATATCGACTCATCCACATAGAAGCCTGGTACAAGACGTAACATAACCCCACTTATGAAGATAATGAGACCAACATGGTTTATGTACGGACCGTAACGAGAAAAGCGACCTTTTTCAGCTAAGAGAGCGCTACCATCTCGACGGACAGAGTATCTCATTTCAGTCATCTTTTGAGCCACTTTATCAAGCGTTTCCTCGGCGTCAGCCGTTATTTGCCCCTCACCAAAAATGCGTTGACGCTTCATAAAGCTTTCATGTCTTTTAACACGTTGATTCTTTAGAGATTTATAGAGCGGGATGCCTCGGTCCAGACTCGCTACAATAATTGACACAGCTAACATGCCAACTAAAATTTGGAACCACCATGAACTATATAAATCTGAGAGTCCTAGCGTGTAATAAATTTTACCAAACGTACCATATACGTCAGCGTAATAAGCGCCTTTCTCCATATCAGAGGCTTTTACGTAAAACTCTTGTGGTAGTAATGTTCCGATTGAAGCAGCAATCAATGTGATAATAATTAAAGATATACCAACTTTAACACTCGAGAAGAAATTCCAAATTTTGTCGACAATCGATTTATTATAAGTCTTAGAACGAATGGCAGTACCATCATAGCGCATATCGACAACTTTATTTTGCTTCTCTTCTTCCGTTAAAGGACGACCACATTTCTCACAGAGCTTCGTGCCGTAAGGATTACTATGACCACAAGCACAAATGATTTTTTCCATCGTCATTTACTCCTTATTTCGGCTTCACTAATTCCATGTACGAAGCAATATTTGCATCTGTCATTTCACCAGTAATAATTTTTACCACTTTTCCTTCTGGATCAATTAACACCGTAGCAGGTAATTGACCTACGTTATAGGCAGTCATAACACTTTTTGTTTTATCAATGACTACTGGGAAAGACAATTTATATCGATCGACAAAATTCTGTACTTCAAAATCTGTTTGAGCGATATTGACCGCTAAAGTTTGTACACCTTGATCTTTAAATATTTGATACTGTCTGTCCATCGCAGGCATTTCCTTTTCGCATGGCTTACACCAAGTTCCCCAGAAATTTAAAAATACCCCTTGTCCTTTATAATCCGACAATTTATGTTTTTCACCGTTTAAATCTACTAACGTGAAGTCAGGTGCTTCTGAGCCAACTGCTACTAACTCTACTTTTTCCTTTGTTGCTGTTCCATATACCGTGTACCCGATTGCCAAGGCTAATACTGCTAAAATGACAGTCCGTAGTACGAGACGCTTTTTCTTTTTCTCCAAGTTAATAAACCCCCTATCATTTACGACTTTGCGTAAACATTGTAGACATGAAGCTTTTTACATTATAAAGACTTTAGCTAGAACTTTTTCATTTTATAAACGTCTTTACGTATGTAAAAACATCTATGAAAATTGTACGTCACCGATGTGCTAAGCTCTTCAGGCTAAAATGTAACTAGGTGTACTATTCTCACCTATTATAGCAAAATGATACAAAAACACTTAGCTATTAATTATGAATGATTTATGAACGATTTCACCAAAAAGAAAGTGAATATAGTTTTTATTACCGTTCAAGGTACTATCACTTTCTTCTGGCAAATTATTTAATCCAGTTTCCCTGTTTCTGCTAACACGCGCAATTGCTTGACTTCATGCTTCGACAATTCACGGAATTCACCTGGTGCAAGGCCAAATAAATCTAAAAAGGCAAATCGTTCACGTTTTAATTTGACAACAGGTGTACCAATTGCTTCAAACATACGTCGAACTTGGCGATTACGGCCTTCATGAATTGTGATTTCGCAAATTGCCTTGCCAGCTTTTTCGTCAAAGGACGTCATACTTACTTTGGCAGGTGCAGTCTTGCCATCCTCTAATTTAATACCACGTTGAAGCTTTTTCAGACCTTCAATTGTTGGAATACCTTTGACACGAGCGATATACGTTTTGTCAATTTTAAATTTCGGATGCGTCAACATATAGGAAAATTCTCCATCATTTGTTAATAGCAATAATCCAGATGTATCATAATCAAGACGACCAACTGGGAAAATACGTTGCGGAATATGATGAAATAAATCTGTGACAGTTTTGCGTCCTTTATCATCAGTCACGGCCGAAATTGTTCCGCGTGGTTTATACAGTAAGAAATAAACTTTATCTTCTTTTTCAAGCTTTACGCCTTCCACTTCAATTGTATCTGAGTTAGACACCTTTGTTCCTAATTCACGGATAACTTTACCGTTCACTTTAACTTTACCTTCTAGTATCAATTGCTCTGCTTTTCGCCTTGAAGCAATCCCCGCATAGGCAATGACTTTCTGTAATCTTTCCATTTCTTCACCTCTAGTTTTCTTTCACATTGACAATTTCGTCGAAAATCGATTTCTCGTTCAATTGAATAGGGTTAATTTTCCCGCTAATCTGTGAAAATTATGTCATACTTTAGCGTAATATTAAAGAAAAACAAATTTCACATTCATTGTTGGAGTATTCGTAATACTTTTTCATTAGCGCATTGTTCAATATTAGGAATAGAAATTTCCTTGTACCATGCTAGTAGTATACTCTTTTTACCAAAAAGCAAATCGTTTTAAAAAAATGTTTATATTTTCTGTTTGCACTCCGTTTTAGACGGAATTTTTGTAGAACAAAAAAATCAGCAAATCGTTTTTTCAACGATCCGCTGATTCAACTTTTACTGGTATTGCATAAATACGTTCTTCGCCTAGAAAGATGGACAAGACAGCTTCCTGACGCTTTCTTGAAACATGTAAAACTTGCCGCACTTGCGCTTTTTCCTCTTTATTTAACTGCAGGCGAACTGGCTCTTCTAATCGAATAGCCAACTTTTTATTTACGTTGTATTTGCCCTTCTTTACTACTGTTTCAAGATCATAATCTGTCCACACTTGATTGGAAAAGCTTCGATGAACATTCCAATCATCCGATACATTTAACGTGACAACTATGCAGGTTTGCCCGTCCTTTTGAAAGGCTGTTGCAAGCGTACGACCAGCTACCTTTGTAAAACCTGTTTTACCTGCATAAGCAGCTCCAGTAGCAGATTTTAAAGAACTCACAGGCTGCTCTGTCTCATCATCAATTTCTGCAGCCACTCCTGAGCCTTCTCTTAATAGTCGATGCTTATTTTCCCATAGCATTCCGTTCACCGTATTCGCTCGATAAAGAACCGTTGAAGCGATTTTTTCAAATGTTTTATTTTGCAAGGCAACTCTCAGCATCTCGGCCGTATCCCTTGCAGAAGATAAATGCTCTTCATGATGTAAGCCAGAGGGGTTCATAAAAACCGTATTGGTAAGACCCGCAATAACAGCTCTTTCATTCATTAATTTGACAAAGCCTTCTACAGAACCACCTACATGCTCTGCTAAAGCTGTCGCAGCATCATTGCCTGATCGCAGCATTAAACCATATAATAACGTTTCTACGGTTACCGTTTCGCCTGCCTGCAAATAGATGGAACTCCCTTCAGCCATGGCAGCCTTAGGTGTAATGACAACTTCCTCTTGCAAATCACTATTTTCGATGGCCACAAGGGCCGTCCAAATCTTCGTTAAGCTAGCAATTGGTAGCCGTTCATTACTATTTGAACCTATTAACACGCGACCTGTATCTCCATCTAAAACCGCGTAGCCACTTCCACCTCTCGCAAAGCTTGTTTGCGGAAGTAATACCATTAACACAATGATCATCAACATTATTAATCGAAATAACCGAAGCAACGAGCCACTCCTTATTCAATATGATAGGAAAGTATAGATTTATATTGGTCGTTATGCTTTATTCCTATACATTACTTTGCACCATTAAAAGCTTCTTGGAATTTAGTCATAAATAAATCGGTTTCTTGTTCATTTTCTGAAAGCTCTTCATCTGGCAGAGGTGGCATTTCCTCTACACTGTTTAAACCAAAATAGTGTAAAAATTCTTTAGTTGTTCCATATAGGATAGCACGACCAGTTCCCTCTGAACGTCCTACCTCTTTTATCAACCCTCTAGACACTAAAGTCTGAATGGGTCTTTCACATTTAACTCCTCTTAAATCTTCTATAGCTACCCTAGTAATTGGCTGTTTATAAGCTACAATTGCTAATACCTCAAGAGAGGCTTGGGATAATGATTGTGCTGTTGGGTTTTCTACTAATCTTTGAATAGTATCTGCTAAATCGGATTTTGTAATAAGCTGGAAAACGCCTGCCATTTCTTTCACAGTTATTCCTCTAGCTAAATCTTCATCATAGACTTTTCGCAAGGCATCCATTGCCTGTATAATAACCTCATCTTGTTCTCCTAACAGCTGAGAAAGTTGTTTAATTGTTAAGCCATCATCACCGACAACGAACAATAAGGCTTCAATTCTACTTTGTAACATCGATGTTTTCGTCATCTTCCCATTCCTCCTTCTGTAGGGTAACCATTAATTCTTCAAAGTTACCATCTTGCTCTACGATGACGACCTGACGTTTCATCAATTCGAGAAGGGATACAAACGTCAAAATAAGAGTCGGCTTATCTTCATAGGGAAAAAGCTCGAAAAATGATGCACGTCCACCTGTTGATCGTAAAGTATCTACAACCGAACGCATTTGATCCTTCACTGACCGTTCTTGCCTCGTTACTGTCGTTTTTAGAGGCTTCTTTAATTTCTTTCGACGCATCAATTTTTGAAATGCTCCAAGCATATCATAAATATTCACATTCAAATCAAACAAAGCCATTTGTTCATCTGATGCTAAACCAGTTAAATCAGCTGGCGGCCTTGTAAATACTTGCGCTCGATCAGTTTCAAGCTCTTGCAGACTGCTAGCGGCTTCCTTGTATTTCTTATACTCGATTAACCGCTGTACCAGTTCCTCACGTGGGTCTGGGCCATCTACTTCCAATTCGGCATCTTCCATTTCACCCTCATGAATAGGTAATAGCATTCGGCTTTTAATCGCCAGCAGTGTTGCGGCCATTACTAGATATTCACTTGCTTCATTTAACTCCAATACTTGCATGGCATGTATATGGTCGATATATTGTTGTGTGATTTCGGCCATTGGGATATCATAGATATCAATTTCCAACCTGTGAATTAAATGCAATAATAGATCAAGAGGCCCTGAAAAGGCATCTAATTTTACTTCATAAGACATTATTTTACCACCCTGAGATTCTATGTTCTTATAGTATAGTGGAAAGGAGTTCAAAATGCATCCACAGCATCATACTTTATTTATCGATTACTGCGCTTATTTTAATGGCAATCAGGATTTTTTTGAATGCCATGAAGTGCTTGAGGAATATTGGAAGGAAATCGCGCCTGGTGATAAAATGCACCCATTGGCTGGCTATGTACAGCTCGCAACAGGCTTATACCATTGGCGGCGTGGTAATGATACTGGCGCTATACGAATTTTAGAAAAAGCACTTCATAATTTTCAACAAAATGAAGGTCATATCTTTTTCCATGAAATTAGTTATTATCAACTCCTGACAGAAATTAAAAATAGTCTCGCCGGGATCCAAGCAGGCAAGTCCTTCCATGCATTCCAGCTCCCCCTTTCACCCAAGTTGCTGGAATTAGCACTAGCGCGTATACAAATTATGCCACCTAGTAACTCAAACTATCTTCTTCATAAGCATATGCTAAGGGATCGCTCACATATACTTGCAGAGCGACAAGAAAGCAAACAAAGAAAAAGCAGACGTTAATTTCCACTATGGGCAGACGCTTTCGGCTTGTGGAGATGAGCTGATTTCATCGCTTCCCTAGAGTCCCTACTGACCAGGAACTCAATTTCTTCGCTTTTCCCGCAGGTGTCACAGGCTTTTGTTCCGTTCAACTAAACTTTGGCGATGCTAACCAATAATAGCTGGGTATTGAATGAATGAACGTGGTTAATTAATAATTGTCCACATATAGAACACAAAAACCATCGATAAGTTTACTCTCGATGGTTTTTGTCTACAGTATGTGCAGACGATGTTACTCGTCTGCTTTTTTATCAATGCAATTGATACATTTTTGAACTAATTGACGTGTTTCATCTGTTGCACGTACATTTTCATATTGGCCTAGCTCTCCTATTTCCTGAAGCATTTCCTTCGCAACACCCTCGCCTCTATAGGAAGGCACAACAGATACATGTTGGATCGTAGCAGTATTATTCTCATCCGTTACAAGCCCAACAATGCCAACATACTCATCATTTTTTTTCCATAAGTATAAAACCCAATTATCATCATTTTCATAGGAGTGGATGGTCTCGGTAAGCTTTTTTACGTCTTTTTCGTTCGGCATAAACGAAAGTAGCCCCATTGCTATTTTCTCTAAAGCTTTTTTATATCGAATTAACATATTTGTCTATTCCCTCTTTTTCTAGCTGTACATAATCTTTGACTATCCTACACGATTTGTACTTTTACCGCAAGCCAATTTCTGTCTTACGAACCAGGTCCGAGAATTCCTTTAGACGCCAACACCCAATAGACAATACCCCACAACACAATAAAAGTTGAAATGGATGCTAGTAATACCCATTTATTCTTTCTCAAATTTACTCACCCTTTTTTAAAGTTAGCGGGAGATCGTTTTGCACAATATCTTCATAACTTTCGCGGCGAATAGCTAATTGATGCTGTCCATTCTCTACAAATACAACAGCAGGTCTAGGAACACGGTTATAGTTACTTGCCATAGAATAACCATATGCGCCTGTACAGAAAATGGCTAAAATATCACCTGAAGCTGCGTCTTGTAGTTTAGCATCAATAATTAATTTATCGCCAGATTCACATAATTTACCAGCAACCGTATAAATTTCATTTTTCGGCTCATTCACTTTACTTGCAATGATTGCCTCATACTTAGCGTCGTATAATGCTGGGCGGATGTTATCACTCATCCCACCATCAACAGCAATATATTTTCGCACATTTGGTACTGTTTTTTGTGATCCGATTGTATAAAGAGATGTTCCTGCATCACCGACAAGTGATCGACCTGGTTCAATCCAAATTTCTGGCATTTTTAGTCCAAGTACAGTTGCTTTGTTTTTCACTACTGTAATCATGTCCTCTACATATACTTGTGGTTCAAGCGGTGCATCTTCTTCAGTATAACGAATACCAAAGCCCCCACCTAAGTTTAACACAGTACATGTAAATCCGTGAGCCTTGTTCCAATCAGAAATTTTGTCAATCAATTTTTCTCCTGCTAACCCAAAGCCAGCAGTGTCAAAAATTTGTGAGCCAATGTGACAATGTAGGCCTAATAGCTCTAAGAATTCATGGTTAAATGTTTGTTGGAATGCCTCATCCGCTTGACCATTGTTTAAGTCAAAACCAAATTTCGAATCAGCTTGACCTGTCGTAATGAAATCATGCGTATGTGCTTCAACCCCTGGTGTAACACGTAGTAATATACGCATTTTTTGTTGGCGACGTTCAGATATTTCTTTTAAAAGCTGAATCTCATAGAAATTATCTACAACAATACAACCGATTTTGGAGTCAAAAGCTAGCTCTAATTCTGCAATGCTTTTATTATTGCCATGGAAATGAATGCGCTCAGCTGGAAAACCTGCTTTTAGTGCTGTAAATAATTCTCCACCTGATACAACATCCAATGATAAGTTTTCTTCTGCTGCTAATTGATACACAGCTACACATGCAAATGCCTTTGAAGCATAAGCTACTTCTGCTTTTACGCCTAGTTTTTTAAACGTATCGATAAAGCTGCGAGCACGCTTCCGAATAAGTGCAGTATCATACACAAAAAGTGGTGTACCGTACTCTTTGGCAAGCTCTAGTGTGTCTACCTGTCCAATTGTTAAATGACCATTCTCAGAAATCGCTTGTGTTCCATATAAATGCATGTGCATCTCTCCCTTTTCACTTCGTTCCATTCTGTCACTTTTACAGAAATATGATAGGATCTACCATTGGAAATAGAGTAGTCCCATCAAAAATTTATTACAACCAGCTTCAAGAGGCCTATGTATAAAACCTCCTTTTTGCTGAATGAAAATAATTTTTGCAAAAATCACAAAATACTATATGTGAACTTTATCACATGAAAAAAACGAGTGCAACGGCTCCTATGATCTTTTTCGCTGTTTGGAAGCGACTACATAAGGTCTTAATGCATCTGCCGTCATTGGGAAACGAATAAGGACACGTAGCATCGCCATTGGGAAGAATGGAACAAGCGGCCAAAAATATGGTGCCTGCATTGGTCGTAATGAACATAAATACGTAAACACTAAGAATATGCCTATGAATAAACCATTAACACCCCAAATACCTACCATAATTAATAAGAACAGCCTAAATATTTTTATGGAGATACTTAGCTCATAGGACGGGATAATAAAGATGAGAATAGCCGCAACCGCTGTATAGAGCACAACCTCTGCTGAGAATAGTCCCACATCGATCGCAATTTGACCAATAATTACCCCCGCAACCAAGCCCATCGCAGTAGACAGTGGTGTCGGAGTATGAATGGCGGCCATCCTCAAAAATTCAATACCAATATCTGCAATAAGAATTTGCAGTAATAAGGGTACATGCGATTTCTCTTGAGTCCCTAAAAAAGAAAGAGCATCAGGAAGCAATGATTCATTTGTTGCAAATACATACCACAAAGGTAATAAAAGTAAACCCATAATGGCGCCGAAATACCGCATAAAACGTACAAATGTACCAACTAGTGGCGCCTGTCTATATTCCTCCGCATGCTGTAGTAAATGGAAAATCGTAATTGGCACAAGAATAACAGACGGTGAAGTATCTACCATTATGGCGATATGCCCTTCTAGTAAATGCGCTGCAGCAATATCTGGCCTTTCCGTGTAACGGACAAACGGAACTGGATGGAATTTTTGCTTAAACAGCCATTCTTCTAATGATTTATCAGCCATTGTCAAACCATCATGGTTAATCTGGTCAAGGCGCTGTCGTAATTTTTCGAGCATATCTTCATTGGCAACATCCTTCATATACGCTATGGCAACGTCGGTTTGGCCGATTTTGGATATTTTATGTAGCTCGAAACGTAAATTACTATTGCGAATCCTCCTACGAATTAAAGCCGTATTTTGAGATATCCCTTCTGTAAAACCATCCCTTGAGCCACGTATTACCTTTTCATTGTCGGGCTCCTCAGGGGAACGTCCTGGATAGTTTCTGAGCTCGGCAACGTAGCAATAGCCACTTTTAGTTATAAAGGTCACTTGCCCGCTTAAAATGGCTAATAAATAAGCTTTACGCTCGGTTTCCTCAGAACGTCCGTGAAAGTTAAAATAAGACTCAAAATACTCCTTCTCATCCTCCACATCGATTTCATAATCCTCATCTGGGAGCATGCTCGAAAGTAATTGTGTTAGGGCTTCTCCATCCACAAGGCCACTAATATAGGCGCAAAGAACCGGCAAATCTTTGACAAATAAATGCTTAATCCCAACGTCAAATGATTCGCCGTCACCAAATTGCTCCTTAAGAAAATCTTCGGCTGCTTCTAAGTTGCTAAATAATTTATTTGTCATGCTGTCACCATTTTCTTAGATGTCTTTTTTTATTGCTTCTTGCTCTACAGTTGCGCTTGTAGCCATCCAGCTTTTTAATTGAGCAAGAATTTTTTTCTCCAAACGGGATACTTGTACCTGTGATATACCTAACCTATTTGCAATTTCTGTTTGCGTACAATCTGAAAAATATCGTAAATAAATGATAGACTGTTCTCTCGGTTCAAGCCTTGTAAGCACTTCTTTAAGGGGGATATAATCAAATGGCTGCTCGGATTTTTCATCCTTCATTTGATCCATCAATGTGATGGAATCTCCTTCACTTTCATACAATTGCTCATGTAGAGATGCTGGATCTCTTAATGCATCTGATGCTGTCACGATCTCCTCGGTTGTCACACCAAGTACTTGAGCCAGCTCCTGTATCGTTGGCGGATGTTCATTCTTTTTAATAAATTCGTCTGTAGCATGTCGGATTTTAAAGTTCAGCTCCCGAATAGAGCGACTCACCTTCACCATGCCATCATCCCTTAAAAAGCGTTGAATCTCACCAATAATCATAGGTACTGCATAGGTTGAAAATTTAACTTCATACGATAAATCGAACTTATCTACTGATTTCATGAGTCCTATGCAGCCTATCTGGAATAAATCCTCGAGCTCAACACCTCTCGTTGTAAAACGTTGAACAATGGACCACACAAGCCTCGTATTGCCTTCTACCATTCGTTTACGAGCCTCATGATCGCCCTGCTGTGCACGTGCTATTAAATCACGCATTTCCTCCTGAGACAAAAGCTTTTCGGACGACTGTTCTAACGGCTTCACGATGATACCCTCACATTACCGCTGTGCGAACTGTGTAAAATTTCTTCGTAAATGTTACAGTTGTTCCTTCTCGCCACTTGGACATAACTGTTAGCTGATCAGAAAAACTGTCCATAATCGTAAAGCCCATACCTGAGCGCTCCATTACACTTTTTGTTGTAAATAACGGCTCCATTGCTTGACTCACGTCTTCAATTCCTACCCCTTTATCCATCACAGACACCGTTACAATGTCATCTTCACGTTTAGCATGAACAGTAACAACACCCTTGCCATCCTCTTCATAGCCATGAATAATGGCATTGGAAACTGCTTCTGAGACAACTGTTTTAAATTCAGATAGCTCATCAATAGTTGGATCTAATTGAGCAATAAAGCCAGTGACTGCTACACGAGCTAAGGCTTCATTTTCACTAATTGCTAAAAAAGTTAATGTCATTTCGTTATCCATTTACAATCCCCCTTACGCGATCAATCGCTTGTTCCTCTGTTGCATCCATCATCCAAGGCCCTAAACCTGAAAATTGAAAAACTTTTCGCATGGTTGGCGATGGATTCAATAAAATAGTTCGCCCAGCAACTGCTTCTAACTCACGCATACGACCAAGCACTAAGCCTACTCCTGAACTATCCATAAAGGATAGCCCTTCTAAGTTCCATATGATGGTCGTCACAGTGCCTTGGAAAATTGCTGCAGAAATTTTCGCTCGAATTTGCTCAACTGCATGATGATCGAGCTCCCCAAATAAACGTATAACGACTGTCTCTCTTGTGACCATTTCTAATTGAAAATGCATGAACATCGCCTCCTTCTCGTGCAATTCCACATTTAATACGCTGAATCCTTGCGGCTGACAGAACTAGTGCAAAGTCTTCTGAAATAGTGTCAAATCGACATACTTATAGCTTTTTAGGTTTAAGTGCAGTATGGGATAAGTGAACGTGTTTTAAACAAGTTGCTGTTATCTCAATATGAAATTTCTACAAAAATGTAAACATTTCATAGGTTTAATGGTGGAACGACAAAAAAAGCGAGAACCCTCGTATGTGAGAGCTCTCGCAAATAAAATGTTATGCAATTGTATAAGCTTGCTGTATTTTATGAATCGTATCTTGATCGATTTGGTTATTGGAATATAAATAAGCAATGATATCCCCATTTTTTACACGATCACCTTTTTTAGCAATCAGCTGAATGCCTGCATCGTAATCCAGCGCGGATTCCTTTGTTAAACGTCCAGCACCTAGACTAACACTAGCCTCACCAACTAAAAGGGCATTAATTGTTTCCACAGTACCCTCTGTCACTGCCGTTACTGAAACTTTATGGGCCGTTTCATTTTGTACGATATCAGATACGTCTCCACCTTGCGCAACAATAAATTCCTCAAATTTAGCAGCGGCAGAACCATCTGCCAGTACGCGCTTAACTGCGGCAGTTGCATCCGTTTCATCAACACCTGCGGCAACTTGATACATTAAAGAAGCAATGACTACACATTCATCTAGTAAATCCTCATGTGTTTCTTCCATACGACCACTTAATAATGCATAGGCTTCCAATACCTCAAGCTTATTGCCAATCATTTTACCTAGTGGATTATCCATATCACTAATATGGGCAACGACTCTGCGCCCAAGTTTTTCCCCAATAGCTGTCATTGTATCAGCTAATCGCTGAGCTTCTTCTTGCGTTTTCATAAACGCACCTGACCCACATTTAACATCTAACACAATGCCATCCGCACCACTAGCGATTTTTTTACTCATAATGGATGCAGCAATTAATGGAATCGAATCGACCGTTCCTGTCACGTCTCTTAATGCATACAACTTTTTGTCGGCTGGTACAAGATTGCCGGTTTGCCCAGCAACTGCAATTTTATGTCGATTGACATTGTCAATGAATTCCTGTGAGGAAAGCTCTGTTTTGAAGCCTTGGATTGACTCTAATTTATCAATTGTACCACCTGTAATACCTAGACCTTTACCACTAAACTTGGCTACTGGAATTCCTAGTGATGCAATAATAGGTGTGACCACAAGCGTTACTTTATCTCCAACGCCACCTGTTGAGTGTTTATCAATTTTAAAACCATCAATAGACGTTAAATCAATGACATCTCCTGATTCAATCATTGCTTTTGTTAAATAAAACGTTTCATCATCAGACATTCCTAAAAGTCGAATCGCCATTAAGAGTGAGCTTGCTTGATAATCAGGAATCGAACCTGTCGTATAGCCATCTACAAAATACTGAATGTCAGCTTGTGAGAGCTCTAATCCTTGTTTTTTCTTTTCAAACAATTGCACCATATTCATTCGAAAATCCCCCTTATTTCAATTCTTGTAAGAAACTTTTGCCGAATGCTGGTGCCTCTACTTGGAAGTTCTCAGCCACTGTAGCTGCAATATCTGCAAAAGTTTCACGAAGCTCTAATTCAGCTCCACCATTAAAACGTGGAGAATAGACAATTAACGGTACATATTCACGTGTATGATCTGTGCCATGGAAGGTTGGATCATTCCCGTGGTCTGCTGTAATAATTAATAAATCATCCTCTGACATTGCACTCATAATTTCTGGTAGTCGTGTATCGAATTCTTCTAGAGCTTGTCCGTAGCCTAGAGGATCACGGCGGTGTCCAAAATTAGCATCAAAGTCTACTAAGTTTAAGAAGCTCATTCCATGGAAATCACGGCGGACAACTTCAGCAAATTTGTCCATTCCATCCGTATTATTTTTAGTACGTACAGCATCTGTGACACCTTCACCGTTGAAAATATCAGAGATTTTTCCAATTGCAATTACATCTAAGCCTGCGTCTTTCAATACATTCATCGTTGTACGACCGAATGGCTTTAACGCATAGTCATGTCGATTTGAAGTACGAGAGAAGTCCCCTGGAGTACCTATAAATGGACGTGCGATTACGCGACCCACTAAATACTCAGGCTGTAATGTTAATTCGCGTGCAATTTCACAGATTTTATATAATTCATCTAATGGTATGATTTCCTCGTGTGCAGCAATTTGTAAAACTGGATCAGCTGAAGTATAGACAATAATTGCTCCAGTTTCCATATGCTCTTTACCGAAGTCTTCTATAACCTGCGTACCACTTGCTGGTTGATTGCAGAGTACTTTACGACCCGTACGTTTTTCTAGCTCAGCAATCAACTCTGCTGGAAATCCATCAGGATACACTTTAAAAGGCTTATCAATGTTTAACCCCATAATTTCCCAATGTCCTGTCATCGTATCTTTTCCTACTGAAGCTTCTTGCATTTTTCCATAGAAAGCTTTCGGCTCGTTTGTCGCTTGCATACCTTGCAGCGGCTCAATATTTGCCAAACCCATTGACTCCATTACCGGCATTGTAAGCCCATTCATTTTTTCAGCGATGTGTCCTAATGTATGTGATCCTACATCGCCAAAATTTGCAGCATCTGGCGCTTCACCAATTCCTACAGAGTCCATTACAACTACATGGATTTTGTTAAACGGTTTATTCATTATTATTGCCTCCAATCTCATGACTCTATTTTACCAAAAAAACGTGAAAAATAAAGGTCAGACATCCGACCGAAAAAAATTTTCTGAAATTTTTAAGCACGGGGATGAAATTGCTTATATACTTCCGATAATCTTGTTTTACTAATATGTGTATATATTTGCGTTGTTGAAATATCTGCATGACCAAGCATCTCTTGTACGGCACGTAAATCAGCCCCATTTTCGACTAAATGAGTAGCAAAAGAGTGACGCAATGTATGTGGTGTTAACTCATGTTGGATGCCAGCTTTTAAAGCATGCTCCTTCATTAATTTCCAACAACCTTGTCTTGTTAAACGTTTCCCTCTTTGATTAATAAAAAACGCCTCAGTTTTTGGATATTTTCCCTGTAATTGACCACGAGCATTGTTTAAATAGGTGCTTATGGCTGATAATGCACTTTTACCAAGGGGAATGATTCTTTCTTTTCCACCCTTCCCAAACACTCGAACAAAACCCATTGTTAAATGAATATCTGCTAAGTCTAAAGCAATAAGCTCACTGATTCTCATACCCGAGCCATATAATAATTCCAGCATCGCTAAATCACGGATACCTTGTGGTTTACTTCGATTCGGTGCAGTCAATAAGGCTTCAATTTCTTCTATAGATAAAATATTCGGTAATTTTTGCTCAATTGTTGGCATTTCTAAATGTACCGTTGGATCTGATTCCGCACGTTTTTCTCGGAGTAAAAATTGGTGGAAACTACGAATAGATGAAATATGGCGAGCAATCGTACGGCTTGTCTTCCCTTGAGCACGTAGTTGCTCTAAATGTCGTAGTATGGTTGTTCTTTCTACACGATTAAAATCAGCCATACCTTCTGCATTTTGCAAAAAATTTACATAGCTTTCTAAATCTCGGCGATAGGATGCTAATGTATTAACAGATAACTGCCGTTCCACTTGGATAAAATGGATATAATCCTCTACTGCATATTGAAATTCATTCATCACAACGCCCCCTTACTGTCAATTATTTTCTATTTTAGCATGGCTATTAGAAATGTGCTAAAGCCTCCTCCATTCGACATAAACCAACGGTAATAAGGTTTTATTATTTCATAAAAAAACAAAAAACTGCCCGATTTAATCTATATCAGAGATTAAAACAGACAGCTTTTCGTTAATTTTCTTCATTCGATTCGTCGTTTTTATCATGACAGCGCCAGCATATGCCGTGGAAAGTTAGTCGGTGATCCTTTATGATAAAGTTCCAACGCTTTTCAACAACGGCTTCCACATCTTCAAGTAAATCTTCTTGAATTTCATCAACAGCTCCACATTCAATACAAACTAGATGATGGTGGAAATGGGCAGCTCCCTCTTGGCGTAGGTCATAGCGCGACACGCCATCGCCAAAGTTGATTTTGTCGACAATTTTGAGCTCAGTTAATAATTCTAACGTTCTATAAACAGTAGCTAGACCGATCTCTGGTGCTTTTTCTTTTACTAAAAGATATACATCCTCAGCACTTAGGTGATCTTCTTCGTGCTCAAGCAAGACAGCAACTGTTGCTTCTCGCTGCGGCGTCAGCTTGTAACTAGCACTATGCAACTGTTTTTTTATACGATCAATTCGGCTCTCCATGTGACGCCCCCCTAAACTCTTTCCATTATACCAAAGGAGTAAATCCTATTACAAGATAGTGAATAGATTTCTAACATGCTTCTACTTTTTTATCTGATCACAATTTCTGTTTATTAAACCCATCATTTTAACACATAAGAAACAACAATAAACTCAGCAACTATTATGATGAAAAATGCGATAAAATTCAACAAAATTGTCCGACCAGATACTTGTTTCCCGATTTTTCGCTTTGACCAAGCAGGTACAAGTAAATTGCATAGGACTAGCAACAATATACAATAGATAAGCTGAAATGGAAACCACCAAATCGTATAAAGCCAAAAAGCTTCAAGTTTTTGTAATAAAAAAACAGAACTAAAGCCAAAAAAAGTGGCACGCATGGCTACAGTTACACGTACTAAAACTTTTAAAACACTGTGAGTTGCTAGTAATAATACAAGACCTATAGAAATGGCGACAGGAAGCACTAAACGAAAAATCGAATGCCTGTCCCCATCGGCTAAACGAGGTTCTATAAATAATATAAACGGTTCCGCTTTTGGTCCACCAAAAATATGAAAGAAAATAACGCCACAAACAAAGCTAACGGCAATGATGGAAGCGTGATAAAATATAGACACCGTACGAGACATAAACATGCTCCTTTTCTATCAAGGTTTGTACAGCTTATGCTCGTCCGTCTCTATTATGCTAAAGATTATTTTCTAAATGGGCAGCAAGCCAAAGTACAGCAAATGCAGTTTTAGCATCAAATATACGTTGATCCGCGACCATTGATTGTGCTACTTCCAACGAAACTTCTAAAAGTTCGACAAACTCATCCTCATCTAATGCTGCTTTATTGTCGATAATATACAAATCCTTCGCTACATATAGATGAATGACCTCGTCTGCAAAACCCGGCGACGTTGCAAATGTTTGTAAATATGTAAAGCTGTGCGCGCCGTAGCCTGTCTCTTCCTCTAATTCACGGCGAGCTGTCATCGCTGGTTCTTCATCAGGTTCAAGTTTCCCTGCTGGAATTTCAACAATAGAACGTTCAAGTGCCTTACGATATTGCTCCACTAACACTAATTTGCCCTCATCCGTCACGGCAATTACCGCAACCGCTCCAGGATGTTTAATAATTTCGCGCTTTGCAGCCTGACCATTTGGCAACATGACATCATCAACCTGTAGCTTTACAATTTTTCCGTCATAGATTGGTGTCGTTTTTGTCGTTTTTTCCTCAAACTTTTTCATAGACGATAACCTCGCTTGTCCTTCAGATATGTTCATTGTACCATTACAAGTAAAGAAATCGAAGGAGGTCGTTTCATGAAAAAAAGAAAGCTTGGCACTAGTGAATTATTCATTTCTGAAATTAGTTTAGGAGGCATGTCACTTTCGACAGATAAAGGGCAAGCTGCTACTATTGTTGATATGGCATTAGATGCGGGCATTAATTATATTGATACTGCCGATTTATATGAGTTTGGGGCTAATGAGGAGATCATCGGCGCAGCATTAGGAAAACGTCGTCAAGAGATCATCCTTGCCACAAAAGTAGGTAATCGCTGGACTGAAGGTGTAGAAGGCTGGCATTGGGATGCTTCACCATCCTATATAAAACAAGCTATTCATGCTAGTTTGAAACGTTTGGGAACGGACTATATTGATGTTTATCAGTTACACGGTGGTACAATCGAAGATGACTGGGATGGTATTATTGACACTTTTGAGAGTTTGAAAAAAGAAGGACTTATCCGTGAATATGGCATTTCCTCGATTCGTCCAAATGTTTTGCAACGTTTTTTACCTGCAAGCTCAGCTAAAAGTGTCATGATGCAATATAGTGCATTAGATCGTCGACCCGAAGAGTGGTTTGACTTTATTGCGAACGAAGGTGCTTCTGTTGTAACTCGTGGCACTGTGGCAAAGGGCTTATTAACAAATAGCTGGCAGCAACGTCTTCAACGAGTAAATGGTTTTAACAACTATTCTTCAGAAGAGCTAACAACAACGTTAACAAACTTAGCTTCACAGTATAATGATTTACATGCACTGGCACTAGCCTTTAATTTAAAAGAGTCTACAATCGCTTCTACAGTGATTGGAGCAAGCTCACAGGAGCAACTAGCTCAGACCCTCTCTGCCTATGAAAACATGGCTACTATAACCGATTATGAAGCAGCAAATACGTTAACAAAAAATGAACAATATGTAGAACATCGATGAAAAAGTGGTTAATCTTCATCATCTGTCTAGTTGTGCTTATCATTTCCTCCAGCATGACTTACGAACAACAAAGTATTTTACCAGAGCTTAAAGATTTATTAGCTAATAAACCTTTTGAAAAACAACTATCTGTTTTAAAAATCCCCTATTGGGACAAAGTCGTATCAGTTGAAGAACGTGGTTATTTTCCATTTGTTGAATTTTTAATTCGTAAACTAACACATTTTATCGGATTTGGATGCATTGCGCTTGGTTTGTACTTTGCATGGGGTAGACGCCGTTTTGCAGCAACTATTGCTATTGCTGGAACGGCTTTTATTGCTATGCTTGATGAACTTCGTCAAAGCTTTACACCAGGTCGGACAATGAGCGGTCAAGATGTGCTTGTAGATACAGCTGGAGCCATTGTTTTTGTTGGTGTCGTTGTGGTCTTCAGGAAATTGTTGAACAATAAAAGACAAAAGGCACTATATTAGCCTTTTGTCTTATTTATAAACCTTATAGGAATCTCCAATAATAAAGAGACTCAGTTTCTTTATATAAGGTAGCCCCTGCTTTTTCTAAAACTCGATGGGAAGCGAAATTATCTTTTTCTGTATCTGCAATAATATACTGAACATTTGGTTGATGATGTAGCCAGTGTATCATTGTTATAATGGTTTCTGTCATATAACCACGTCCTTGAAAACTAGGAAAGGTATAATAACCAATCACCACTTCCTGCCTCTCATTTGGCATCCCTTTTAGCATAATGCCTCCAATAGCACTATTCTGTTCTTTACAAACTATCAACCAATTCGTATGCCAAATATAATTTTCTTCATCTTCCAAAACTTTGGAGCGTCTATAGTGCAATGCCTGTTTTAGCTCATCATCCATATTCCCCTCTAACTTATGTAAGTATAGTTCAATTGCTAATTCATTCTCATGCTCTATCAGCAATTGTAAATACTTAGCATTCAAAGGAATTAATCTTAATCTTTTAGAATATAATTCAAACATCATTGTTCTCCTATCATAATTTAATCTATTTACTAAACTATAATAAGGTATATGTTATTGGCAGCGTCTCCCACGTCATGATTTGCTACTTATATAATATCGACTTTTCTATTATCCAAAAACAGTGAACCCACATGCGCGAATTCACTGTTTTTCTTGTTAATATTTCGTGCCTTTATCGCCATACTCGTTTAATAATTCTTCAAACGATTTATTTTTTTCTCGTTGCTTACGTTCAAAAGCTAGTTTTGCTTGGCGCTCTTCTTCTGCAGCCTGTTCTTTCACGGTTAAATCTTGCTTTGCCGCTTTTAATTTAGCTAGCACATCGCCACCTAGCTGGTCTGCTAATGTGACTGCCTCCTGCTTTGGCAAGCTTGCTGTCATGCTATTGCTTGTCTGTTGTTGTTGTTTTCGTTTCTTTCCCATTTCATTCACCTTCTTATTGACATCAAGGACGCTTTACTACTGTGGCTACGCCTTGACCACCACCGATACATAATGTGGCTAAGCCCAATTTCGCATCGCGCTTTTCCATCTCATGTAAGAGTGTGACCAAAATACGAGCACCACTCGCACCGATCGGATGACCAAGAGCAATCGCGCCCCCGTTAACATTTAGTTTATCATGATTAAAGCGTAATTCACGATCAACAGCAATCGATTGTGCTGCAAATGCTTCATTTGCTTCAATTACATCTATTTCATCTAATGTTGCTGCTGCCTTTGCCAGTGCTTTTTGGACTGCTTTAACTGGACCAGTTCCCATAATTGCAGGATCTACGCCTGCGCTTGCATTGGCTGAAATAATCGCCATTGGTTGTATACCAAGCTCTTGTGCCTTTTTCTTCGACATCACAACAACTGCCGCTGCCCCATCGTTAATACCTGAAGCATTAGCTGCTGTTACGGAGCCATCTTTTTTAAATGCGGGACGGAGCTTACCTAGAGATTCTTCTGTTACACCTGCACGTGGAAATTCATCCTTGGCGAATACAATAGGCTCTCCCTTACGCTGTGGAATCTCAACAGCGACGATTTCTTTTTCAAACTTGCCTGCTGCAATTGCTGCCTCTGCGCGTTGTTGAGAACGAGCTGCAAAAGCATCCTGTTCTTCTCTTGAAATTTCATACATATCACATAAATTTTCAGCTGTAATTCCCATATGATAATCATTAAAAGCACACCATAGACCATCATGGATCATAGTATCCACTACCTTTTGATCACCCATTCGGAAGCCTTCACGCGCATTTTTTAAAACATAAGGTGCCTGGCTCATATTTTCAAAGCCACCAGCCACGATAATATCAGCATCACCTGCTAAAATAGCTTGCGTTGCTAAATGCACAGCTTTTAAACCTGATCCGCATACTTTATTAATTGTTAATGCTGATACCTCATGCGCTAAACCAGCCTTTATCGCTGCCTGACGAGCTGGATTTTGTCCAAGACCAGCCGATAACACATTCCCCATAATGACCTCATCGACTTGTTCCCCTGCTACTCCTGCACGCGCTAAAGCGTCCTTAATAACAATGCTACCTAAAGTTACAGCTGGTACGTCTTTTAATATCCCCTGAAATGAGCCTATAGCTGTTCGTACAGCACTCACAATTACTACCTCATTTATCATGTCCATTCTCCCCTTTTCCCCGTTCAAAAATCAACACTGCTGCATATGCTACTAGCAGATATGTATATTTTAACAAATATTTTGACGATTTTCGATAATAGAAATAATCGCAGTTTTGCCAAAGTTATTGTAAAATGTTGACGTGTTTTAAACAATCTCAGTTGGGAACATTACAAATAAGAAACAGCATGTGGAGGTGTTTTATGATGAAAAAGAAGATGCTTTTATTCTCTGGTATTACAACAACGCTTGCCGCAGCAGCTACTGGTCTGTTCGGCTTCGCGCTTTCCAATAAATTAATGTATATTCAACAAAAAGATCCTGAATTTGTTCGTGAACGAGAAACGACAGCTAAACGCTTTGATGAGGCTTGGTACAATAAAAACTTGAAATGCGAATTAAATATCGATTCTCCTAATGGTTATACGATCCGAGGAATTATGCTTCAGCCTTTGCAAACCAATAACACGATCATCATATGTCACGGAGTTACCGAAAATAAAATCAATTCCGTTAAATACGCTAGGCTATTTGAAAGGCTTGGCTATAATTCGGTCATCTTTGACCATCGGCGTCATGGCGAATCTGGTGGCAAAACAACTAGCTATGGTCACTATGAAAAAAATGATCTTGATGCTGTAGTTAATACAGTGAAAGCCATGATTGGTGAAGATGCAATACTAGGTATTCATGGAGAATCTATGGGTGCAGCAACAATGTTACTTTATGCAGGTACGGTAGAAGATGGTGCTGATTTTTATATTTCTGATTGTGCATTCTCTGATTTTTCCATGTTGCTCAAGCAAATTGCCAAAACTGAATTTAAATATGGCTCTATTATTCCCATCCGTTTTGCTGATTTCTTTGTCCGCCTCCGGGACGGCTACTCCTTCAAAAGTGTGACCCCCGCCGAAGCAGTGACCCATATTGAAAAACCTGTACTTTTTATCCATAGTATTCCTGATTCATTTATTCCAGCGTCCATGTCACTAGACCTTTACAATAAAAAAGTTGGTCCTAAAAAATTAAAGCTTTTTGATACTGGTGCACATGCCCAATCCTTTAATGAAAATATGGATGAATATGAAGATTTAATTCATGATTTTTTAGAAAGTTTTATTTACCAAAAAATCAATCGGGATTCTTCCTCCTCCAACGTCATTCCATTCCATTTTTAACGCAAATAAAAACCTTGCTTTTATTATTCCCGCAAGGTTTTTTCTATATTTACTCTTCAAAAACGATATGCCATTCCTCTCGTTTCGCTAAAAATTCCTTCGCTAATGCTTGTGCTCCTTCCAAGCTATGACTCGCAGCCCAGCCACATTGTACCTCATTGCATGCAGGCACTGCTGTCGCCTTTGTCACATCAGTAAACGTTTTTTCTAAAATAGTTAATAGGTCTTCATAATCTTGATGATTAATAAGGGATACATAGAAGCCAGTCTGGCAACCCATTGGACTGAAGTCAACGATATGATTAGAATAATTACGAATAATATCCGCAGATAAATGCTCTAAAGAATGCAAAGCAGGCATTTCCATATGCTCTTTGTTAGGTTGCTTCAAGCGAATATCATATTTGTACACTTCATCGCCATTTCTCCCTGCTTTAACTCCCGCTAACCGAACATACGGGGCTTTTACTTTTGTATGATCTAGATCAAAGCTTTCTACATTTGTCTTTTCGCGTTCCATATTTAACAGCTCCTTTTCTATGAATACTATTTATTATAGCTAGTTTTTTCAAAATTAGTGGGAATATTTTAAATTGCTAGTTTTTTTATGTTTTCCTAGAATATTTCAAACGAATAGAGGTAAGATTTTTTTATTCTTGTTTCTAAAAGACTGATACATGTCTTCTGTAAGCCTCTTTTGTCAAAGAAATTGTCGGTGAGTAAATGAGTGGCAGTTGTTGTACATAGGGCTATGAACGGGTTGAGCGTTTCTCGTAACTAAAAATAAGGGGATGTCTCAAAAATTATTGAGACATCCCCTTATTATGACTCCATGAAAAAAGCAACCAGTTACCTTAACCAGCTGCTCCTTAAAAACCCCAATTATTTTTGGAATTTATTCATTTGTGCCATCATTTGACGTACTTGCTTTTCAGACGGCGTACGACCCATTTGTGCCATCATCATACGAATCATTTGCTCATTAATAGGTGGGTTTTCTTTTAAATATTTCATCATAGCTTGACGAGCGAAATAGAAACCAAGTGCCGCTCCCGCTGCTAATGCGATAATTACGATAATAATCCAGCCCCATGTAGGCATACAACCAACCTCCTCCACTACAATATACCGAGAAAAAACTCTCCACGCTCCATTATACACCAAATGATAGCATGTTACTATATATTGTAGTGAAATTTCCTAGTGCATTGTATACTTCATAGGTTTCAACCACCCACATTCATTATCTTGTTTATTGAAAGCAATAAATCGTTCACTCATCTTGGCAAGCATTTGAAATAAATCCAAATCTAGCATTCGTGAACCTTCACAATAAACACAAATCTTACGATCGACTAAATAAATAGCCATTTTACCTTTTATCGGATGTTCTAAAAACAAAGCATTACGAGCTCTTTCTAAATGTGCATATTTGGAATCAAGTTGATGCTCCAACATTGCTGCTATTTCATCAAAACGAACGGATTCACATATATACGCAAGCTCTTTTAAGGATTTCTCATTGGCGTCTTCACAGCCTTGCATCATCTCTAACAACTTTCGCTCTCTGCCAAAAATAAACGTTAAATGCTCTTCTTTTATCTTATATATGGAATAGGTTCTCACCAGAAATCCTCCTTCGCTCAGTTTATTTTCCATAAGTATAGCTCATCCCATCTTGTTAATTTGTCAAACGGAGGAAGTTTTCATCTTCTATTTTTGTCGAAAAGCTTCTAGTTTAGGATCTAAAAATTACTTTATGGCAGATGATAAATAGCTCTTAAAATGAACTGCTATTTTTCAATGAAAACAAGCAATATACACTCATTGTGTATGCCAAAAACCCACTTTTGTTGCAGCCTAGATAGTTCTCAGCCTCAAGACCTAGTAGAAAATCAATTTCGAGTCCGTTTTAGACAATCTTGTAAATAGGTAACATAAAGGTACAAACGAAAGGAGCTAAAACAAATGAGAAAATTTCTTTTATTAACTGGAGGCGTTATCGCAGCATGTGTTGCACTTGCCTTAATCGGACCATTGGCAGGCTTACTATTCTCCGGATTATTTGTAGCACTAGGGATGCATTTTTACATGGCGAGCAAGTCAAATTTCGGTAAAATCTTTTGGTTTGCGGTTGGTCTAATCGGTATCCTATCAGCAGTATCGAACATTCCTGCAATGATTGGTCTTGCAGCAATCGCTATTGTCTATGTCATTTATAAAAAATGGAATGGCGAAAATGTAAAAATCCCAACAATTGAAAGTAAAAAAGAAGAAGATCCATTTACAAACTTCGAAAAAGAATGGTCAAATTTAACAAAATAAAAGGAGAGAATGAATATGAATTTATTTCAACGTTTTAGATACACAGTAGAGGCAGACTTACATCAGTTATTTGATAAGAAGGAACAAAAAAATCCAATTGCTATGTTAAACCAGTACATCCGTGAAGCTGAAAAGCAAACGGAAGAAACAGGTAAATTATTAGAACGTCAAGGACAATTAAAAGAAAAGCTTGAGCAAGAATATCAACAAAATGCAGATTTACTTGCTAAACGTGAATCTCAACTGACATTAGCTCAGACTAGTGGCGAGCAAGATTTAATTGATTTCGCAACGGATGAAGTGACAGCTTACACTGCCCGTAATCATACGTTACAAGCGAGTATTGAAGCAAGTACACGTGAATATTTCGAGCTAGAGCGTAAATTCGAAACCATGAAACATAAAATTAAAGACATGAAAGTTCGTCAATTACAGTTAATGGGCAAAGAAAACGTCACTCGTGCCCATCATCAAATGGATGGTATGATTGCCAAAAACAATAAAACAAATTTTGAAGATTTGGAAGCTTATATTGATAAATTGGCTTATCAAATTGACAAAGATCATGAAGTTACAACATTTGAAGCAAGATTGGCACAATTAGAAAAAAAAGCTTCAGAGGAAAGCTCTCCACTGCTAATTGAAAATAAATAACATGTTATAATGGAAGCAATGCGCCAACTCTAACCGGCGCATTCTTTCACGTTTTAAAACAGAGGGTCCCATTCCCTCTTTTATACTATTAGTAGAAAGAAGGGTGACCCTCTTGCAAAATTTCACTACAAATAAGCTCACATTTTGGGTACTATGCTTCTTTTTACTCGTTTTTGTGGAGCTTACTATTTTTAATAATGGTGGCGCCTTTTGTTTATTGATTGGGGCCGTACTGCTTTATTTAAGCTTTTCTAAAAAAGTCCGCTTTTTTAAATGGACCGGCATATTCTTCATTGCGATTGCATTATTCACAATGTGGAGCCTCCGTCTATTCATTGTAATTATGCTCTTATATATGCTTTATCAATACTTACAACGAGAAAATGAACCAAAAATAGTTGGTGCTGAGCTTTTTGAAAAACTATCTACCTCGAAAAATGACTTAATTGGCACCATACCAGCACCAACTGAAGCATACAAATGGCAAGATGTGCAAATTCAACGTTTAGCAGGAGATATCACAGTTGATACGACTCAAACGATTTTGCCTGCTGGCACAAGTCTAATTACGATTCGTCAAGGGATCGGTAAAGTTCAAATCTATATCCCATATGAAATACCTTTTCGTATACACTATACGACCCTATTTGGTGAGCTTACTTGCTTACATGTGGGTCCACAACGTATTTTAAATGAAAGTGTTAGCTTTTCTGATGGAAATCCTGAAGATGCAAAACGTATTTTAATTATTCATGTTGCAACATGGCTTGGAGATTTGGAGGTGCTGCGTAAATGATTGCCTTTATCTCAAGATTATTTACCTTATTATTCATTTTAATGAGTGCTACATTCGGATTGCTTGTTGCAGTATGGGGAAATCCTGATGAGAAAACTTGGGAACCTTTATGGCGACAAAATTACAATAATTTTCCTCTTGGCGGAATTATTGTAGTCAGCCTATTTGCTCTTAGCTTCCTCTTTGCCAGTTGGATTAGTATTACTGCTCGTGCCAGAGAGGCTCAAGCAACAAAAATTGTAAAGCAGTTAATCGAACCTGATTTTGTACTTTCTAAAAAGCAAGCCCTTCCGAAACCATTAAAAAAAGCACTTGTGCAAACAAGTGAATTAATAGATACACAGCGTAAAAGTCTACAGCGCTTATCCAATGAACGGGCAGAAGCTCATGACAAAATTATACAGGAACGCATCATTGCTGAACGTCAACGTCTGGCTAGAGAATTACATGATTCTGTGTCGCAGCAATTATTTGCGGCCTCCATGTTGCTTTCTGCTTTAACGGAAAATGACGAAAATGCGACTAGCTTAAAGCAAGTGGAAAAAATAGTTCAGCAAGCACAGCTCGAAATGCGTGCATTATTATTACACTTACGACCTGTTGCACTTCGCAATAAAACACTTGCCCAAGGCTTAGAGGAATTAATTATTGAGCTTCAGCAAAAGGTTTACTTCCATATTGAATATGAACTAGAAGAAATGGCATTAACGAAAGCAGAAGAAGATCACCTATTCCGCATTGCCCAGGAAGCCCTCTCTAATACACTTCGACATGCCAAAGCAAGTGAGGTTGAATTGTTGCTTGTTGCACGAGATGACTTAGCCATTTTACGCATTCAAGATAATGGTTTAGGCTTTGATGTAGAGGCAGATAAATCCACTTCTTACGGCTTGCAAAATATTGCTGAACGAGCTGTTGAAATTGGCTGCACATATAAAATTGTGTCGGTCCCTGAAGAAGGAACGATTGTCGAAGTTAAAATTCCACTACATAAAGAGGAGGTCAATGACAATGATACAAGTGCTCATAGTGGATGATCATGAAATGGTGCGTATCGGCGTATCGGCGTACTTATCCGCACAGCCAGATATTACAGTTGTGGGAGAGGCTGAAAACGGGCAAGAAGCAGTTGAGCGTGCCCTTGCCCTAAAGCCTGATATTATTTTAATGGATAATGTTATGCCCATTATGACTGGCGCTGAGGCAACAGCAGAAATTTTAGCCGCATGGCCAGAGGCAAAAATCATGATGGTGACTAGCTTTTTAGATGATGACAAAGTCTACCCTGCTTTAGAGGCAGGGGCAGTGAGTTATATATTAAAAACATCTAATGCTAAACAAATTGCGGAAGCCATTCGTAAAACAATGGGTGGCGAAACGGTATTAGAGCCAGAAGTTACATCTAAAATGATGCACCGTATGCGCCACGGCAATAATACACCTCTTTACGACCATCTTACTGACCGTGAAATGGAAGTTTTATTGCTGATGGCACAAGGCAAAGCCAATCAGGAAATCGCTGACGAGCTATATATTGCTTTAAAAACTGTTAAAACACATGTAAGCAATATTCTAGCAAAGCTTGAGGTTCAAGATCGCACACAAGCCGTTGTCTATGCATTTCAGAATGGGCTTGCGAAATAATTTCTACATAAAAAAACTGCGTATGGTTATGCAGTTTTTTTGATTAGACATATTTTAGAAGATCATTGTCATCGGATGTATTTGTCCATTCCTTTAGTGATACGTCACCCAATAGTAAAAAAAAGCACCGCAACGCCCAGCGAATTGATACGTACGCTGAGTGTTGCGGTATTTATTAAAAATCTTATAGCGCTTTTACCTTCGCTACAACATTCTCTACAGTGAATCCGTATTTTTCCATTACAATTTCACCTGGAGCTGATGCACCAAATTTATCGATTGCAAGCACATCACCTTCAAAGCCCGTATATTTATGCCAGCCGAATGATGCACCCATTTCAATCGCAAGACGTTTAGTGACAGTTTTTGGTAAAACAGATTCTTTGTAAGCAGCATCTTGTTTTTCAAAGCGGTCCATAGATGGCATTGAAACAACAGCTACATCCATGCCTTCTGCTTTTAAAGCTTTTTGTGCCTCAACAGCAAGCGAAACCTCTGAGCCTGTTGCAATTAAAATAGCATCCGCTACTTCTTTTGTAGCAGGAGATACTGTGTAAGCACCCTTCGTCACACCTTCACGTACTGTTTCAATAGAAGCGTTATGAACAGGTAAGTTTTGACGTGACAATACTAATACTGTTGGCGTATTTTCTGATGCAACGGCAAGCTCCCATGCAACAGCTGATTCATTTGCATCCGCAGGACGAACAACAGATAAATTAGGCATTGCACGTAATGATGCAAGGTGTTCAATTGGTTCATGCGTTGGACCATCTTCTCCTACAGCAATCGAGTCATGTGTAAATACATACGTTACAGGAAGACCCATTAATGCTGAAAGACGAACTGCCGGACGAACATAATCTGAGAACACGAAGAATGTACCACCAAATACATTTAAACCACCGTGAAGAGCCATACCGTTTAAAGCAGCGCCCATTGCAAATTCACGAACACCAAACCAGATGTTGCGACCAGCATAATCGTCTGCAGAGAAATCGCCTGCACCCTTCATCGTTGTTTTATTTGAGCCAGCAAGGTCAGCAGAGCCACCAAAGAATGATGGTGTTTTCTTAGCAATAGCATTAATCGCATCACCAGAAGAAGAACGCGTTGCTACAGATTTACCAGCTTCATACACTGGTAATTCAGAAGCGAAGTCTGCTGGTAATTCACCATTCATAGCATGTTCAAATTGAGCAGCTAACTCTGGGAATTCTTGTTTATAAGCAGTAAATTTCGCATTCCAAGCTTCTTCAGACTGTGCTCCTTGCACTTCAGCCGCAGCATTAAAAGTATCATATACTTCAGCAGGAATTTGGAAAGGCTCGTGTGCCCACTCATAAGCAGCTTTTGTTAATACTACTTCATCTGTACCAAGTGGTGCTCCATGAGAATCCGCTTTACCCGATTTATTTGGAGAACCAAAACCAATCACTGTTTTCACTTCAATTAATGTTGGTTTGCCAGTTGATTTTTTAGCTTCTTCAATAGTTGCATTAATCGCATCAACATCTGTGCCATCTGCAACTTTTAAATAATTCCAACCATAAGATTCAAAACGTTTTTGTACGTTTTCTGAGAATGACTTTTCTAAGTCACCATCTAAAGAAATATCATTAGAATCGTAAAGCACGATTAATTTTTCAAGTTTTAAGTGACCAGCTAATGAAATAGCCTCTGCTGCAACGCCTTCCATTAAGTCACCATCACCACATAATGCAAATGTATAGTGGTCAACGATGTCATGACCTGGCTTATTGTAAGTAGCTGCTAAATGACGCTCAGCCATTGCCATACCTACAGTCATGGCAATACCTTGTCCTAGAGGACCAGTTGTTGCTTCCACACCTACTGTATGACCATATTCAGGATGTCCTGGTGTTAATGAATCCCATTGGCGGAAGTTTTGAATTTCTTCCATTGGTAAACCATAGCCGCCTAGATGAAGTAGGCTGTATAGAAGCATGGAACCATGACCAGCTGATAATACAAAACGATCGCGATTATACCATTTTGGGTTCGCTGGATTATGGCGTAATTGTTTTGTCCAAAGCGTATAAGCCATTGGCGCTGCCCCCATTGGTAAACCTGGGTGACCAGAATTTGCTTTTTCAATAGCATCGATTGACAAAGTTCGGATAGCATTTATTGCTAATAAATCCGCATGTTGAGTCATTATATTGTGACATCCTTTCTCGTCCTATAATTGTACTTCTACAGTTTAGTCAACATTGCTTTAGAAAACAATGCTTTTGTTATACTATTTGCATTTTCATACATACTTTATTGAATTGTGTCACATTAATTTAGAAATTTATTTTTTTTCGCTTGTCTTACCTTCTCTGGCGTAACATCATTTCCTTCTGCATCAACCACTTTTACGTTTTCAATCGTATCACGCATTGTTGCTCTAAATGTATCTAAGTATTCCTTACGAAGCGCTGTTCGCTCCTTTGCCTCTTCATCCGTTAGTTGACCACTTTTCGCTTTAGCAGAAAGTTCATTTATACGGTTAATTTTTTCTTTTGATAACATAGTTACACACCTTTCAGTACCTATCTTATTAATTTCGGTATGCAAAGTATAGCATGGTTTCCCATTAAATGCAGTTATACCAACCCTAATTCAAGCTGTTGAAATAAAAAAATACATGACTTCCAGATGTGTGAAGTGTATAAATATTATATGGAAGGAAAAATTTAACTATACATTGGAGGACATACATGTGAACGTGACAACTAAGCGATTACTCATTCGAACATTTCAAGAGCAGGACTGGGAAGCTGTTTATAGCTATACTTCAGATGAAAAAGTGATGCACTATATGCCTGAAGGTGTTTTTAATGAAGATCAGGCCAAGAAATTTATTGCAGAAAATAGTAACGACAAAGCAAAACATTTTGCTATTGTTTCAAATAATTCCGAGCAAGTGATTGGTCATATTGTTTTCCATCCTTGTTTCGGTAATCATACTTATGAAATCGGTTGGGTACTAAATCCAGCTTATCAAAATCAAGGCTTTGCTTCTGAAGCTGCTCGTGCTGTATTAGACTATGGATTTAATGAAAAGAAACTTCATAGAATTATTGCAACGTGTCAGCCCGAAAATATCGCTTCCTATAAAGTTATGGAAAAGATCGGAATGAGGCGTGAAGGATATTTTAAAAAATGTATACCGTATGGGGATGAATGGTGGGACGAATACTATTACGCAGTCTTACGTGAGGATTGGAGCCATTTATTAGAAGGTTAGAAGAACGTTAAACTCGTGAAAATGGGCTCCTATAAACATTATTAGGCACTGTATCAATGATGTATGATCTGACCATACAATTTAGCTTGAGGAAACTTCTGAAGAAATCCTATTGAGGAGGTATTTTTCGATGGCAAAATTTCATCCTGATTACATGATTACTATGAAAGATTTTGTAAAAGAACACTCAGTCCTATTACTAAAACAAACGCAAGACGTTGCCATACCAGTTCCCTCAGAGGATCGACATACATTATTATCTATGCTTCAGTATTTAAAAAACAGCCAAGATCCGAATTTAATAAAAAAGTATAAACTACGTCCTGGGAGTGGCCTCTCTGCAAATCAAATTGGCGTAGATAAAAGAATGTTTGCTGTACTTTTTAAGGATCACAACCAAAAACACGAAATGATGTTCATTAACCCAAAAGTAATGAGCCATTCTTTAAATATGATCTATTTGCCTGAGGGAGAAGGGTGTCTGTCTGTTAATCGACCTGTTCACGGTTTTGTACCAAGATATGAACGAATTAAAGTAAAAGCCTATAATATTGCTGGACAGGAATTTATTATGTCTTTAAAAGGCTATGAATCTATCGTTGTACAACATGAAATCGATCATTTAAAGGGTATTATGTTTTATGATCGAATGAATAAAGATAATCCTTTTCAACTACCCCAAAATGTTATTATAGAAAGCTTGTATTAAAAAAATTAGCGGGCTATATTATTTGCCCGCTAATCTTTCTTGATGCTCTTGGAATCGGCGATGTACCGTTGCCTTACTTACCTCAAAGCCTAGTCCTCTAAGCGTAATGGAAATTTCTTCAAAGGTAAAACCACGATTACGTAGCTTCACAATTTCATCAACAGGGAGTTCCTTCCGTTCCTGACCATTTGGATTGCCACGATTGGATAGGTTGTTTTCAGGGCGATAGCCATTTTCAACAGCACGTCGCATCCCTCTGCGGATTTTCGCATTATGGATTCTACGTTGATATTCCTCTACAATTGCTAAAATCTCTAGTAGCATCGTATCCATTTCGTTTAATTGGACTGGTCCTGCGTCACGCATTGAATAAACATCTGTTGCTGATTTTTGTAATAAATGCAATACTGCCATCCTTGCATTTCCACGACCTATACGAGTTTCATCTTGTACAAAAAGAGCTTTTATTTCCTTCTCTTTTATAAAATCAAGCATTTCAAGTAAGCCTTCGCGTTCAACATCATAACCGCTATGTTTATCTTTAAAAACACCCTTTACTTCATAGCCTTGCTCTTTAGCATAGCGCACTAATTCTTCTTGTTGGCGCTCTAATGAGGAGCTTTGCGTTTCTTTTTCAGTACTTACTCGGCAATAGACAACAGCCGTCATTTGATTAATTTTCATTGTTCATTTCTCGCAATTTCAATGGTTTTGATGGGACTGGCTTGATCACTCAAAACTGGAATGACTAGAGATTTACCTGCCACGATTTTAATATCTGCTAACTCATTTTCTGATTTGACAAGCTTAATCCAATCTTCTTTACTCATTTTACCACGGTATTGTTCGGCTAACGACCACAAGCTATCCCCATGTTCGATTTGAATTTCAGCGTAATTAACATCCCCCGGATCAGTGATGTAAAGGTAACTTGCGAAGAGTAAACAAGCACCTAATAATATAGTGATATGTGTATTTTTCTTTAACCATGTCATCATAATAACCTCATTTCTAGAATGTTTGTTCGGAATGTATGTTCTCATAATAAAGCGAACAAACGTTTTTGTCAAACACTTTTCGAACCTATGTTTGCATACGTGTTCGCATTCTGTTATACTATCAAATAAGAAGAATGATATTAGAAAAAAGAGGTGAGCAATCATGAAAAAAGTATCGAAAAGACAAGAGGACATTCTAGCGTTCATTAAAGACGAGGTACGAGCTAAAGGGTATCCGCCATCAGTCCGTGAAATCGGGGAAGCTGTTGGACTTGCTTCAAGTTCAACTGTTCATGGTCATTTGGCTCGGTTAGAACAAAAGGGTTTTATTCGTCGAGATCCAACAAAGCCACGTGCTATTGAAATTCTTGAGCCTGAAGAATCCATCCAAAAGCAACATGTCATCCATGTACCACTTGTAGGGAAGGTTACAGCAGGTTCTCCTATTACAGCTATCGAAAATATTGAAGAGTATTTCCCACTGCCAGATACATATGGCACGAGTGAGGATCAGTTATTCATGCTAGAAATTATGGGTGAATCGATGATTGAAGCGGGAATTTTAGATGGTGATTTAGTGATTGTGAAGCAAAAGTCAACCGCCAATAATGGAGACATTGTTGTAGCCATGACAGCTGAGGATGAAGCTACTGTAAAACGCTTCTTTAAGGAAAAAAACCATTTCCGTTTACAGCCTGAAAATTCATCAATGGAACCGATTATCGTTGATCAAGTATCAATTTTGGGACAAGTTGTTGGTCTTTATCGCCGTGTACATTAATTAAATGAGAGTTTGAGGATTGTGTTCCTTCACTGAGCATGTATCCTCTTTTTTACGCAAAAAAAGAATCCACAATCTATTGGATTCTTTTTTTAATGATCTCTCTATGCCTCTTTTTTAAATTTCAAGCTCGCTTCAACAAAAGCTGCAAATAACTTTTGTGCATGCTGATCTCCCGCTATAGCTAATTCCTCTGGGTGCCACTGGACAGCCAAACAGAATGGTAATTCCTCATGCACCACTGCTTCAATAATGCCATCACTGGATTTCGCTGCAACTTTTAAATTCTCCGCTAGTACATTCACTGACTGATGATGAAAAGAATTGACGGCGATTTTCTCTTGTTCCAGAATAGTCGCTAATAAATTCTCCGCAATAATTTGTACATAATGCGTCGTTACTGACCTACCAGCTTGTTGTATATGTTTGATCAGCTTCGTACTATAATGGTCACTATCAATGTCCTGATATAACGTCCCACCTAATGCAACATTTAGTATTTGGATACCCCGACAAATACCGAAAATAGGCATTTTCCGTACAAATGCAGCCTCAATTAATGCTAATTCCACGGCATCTCTAGCTGGATGAATTTTACCTAGCTTTGGTGAAGGCTCCGCTCCAAATAGAAAAGGATGTACATCATAGCCTCCCGATAGCAATAAGCCATCAGTAAGGGCTAAAATTTGAGCAGCATCTTCCTCCACACCTACCGGAATAATGAGGGGGATACCGCCCGCCTCAATAATACTTTTGCTGTAAGCAGCATTTAAATGAGCTGATAAATCATCTTCTACAAAAGCTGTAATTCCAATAATCGGCTTCACTTGATTCCCCTCCATAAAATTGAAGATTAAACACTTACCAAAAACCTAAATACCAATTGATGAACGAATCTCCGTAGAAATAAACAATAGAAGCGGCTAATGCAATAGATGGACCAAAGGGAATAGGTGTTTTTCTTCCCTGTTTACGCTTTAATAAGACAACTATTCCGACTATCATACCAATGATAGCAGCAAAAAATAAAGTCAACAGCGTATGAATAATACCTAGAACGAGGCCAATTAAAAAGAATAATTTAATATCGCCTCCTCCCATTCCACCTTTCGATAAAACCGCAATACTATATAATATGCCAAAACCAGCGAGTGCACCCACTAGGCTGTCCCACCAAGGTGTTAAAGGTGACAGTACACGTCCTATGGCCAAAAAAGGCAAAAAGAATAAAAGAATCTTATCTGGAATTAACAGATAAGTAAAATCTGAAACAACTATAATGACTAACAATGAGATGAACGATAAGGCTACTATAAATTCTAAGCTCCAGTTTAGCTCAAAATAAGCAAGGGCGAATAATCCCCCAGTCAACAATTCTATCGCTGGATATACAAAAGAAATTTTATAGCCACAGCCTCGACATTTTCCTCTTAAAAAGAGATAAGACAATACTGGCACTAAATCAAGAACCGACAATTGTCTCTGACAGTTTATACAATATGAGGAAGGATATACAAGAGACTCCTTCCGCGGCACACGTAAGCCAACTACATTATAAAAAGAGCCAAAGACTATACCAACTAAAAAAATGATAATTGTATAAGCCATTTCCAAATTTATGTCCTCCTAAACCAATAGGCGCCCATACAATAAGTATGATGCGCCTATCCATATAAATATTGTATTCTTGCTCGGCAATATACGTAACGAATGTTATTCAAAGCAATGAACATAGATAATGAGTGATGTATTTGAAGAATATTTCATAAAAGATTTGAAGTCATACGGTACGAAGAAAGAAGGAGTAGAGTAAGAGTATTATCAGTTTAGCACAATATAAAAGAGATTCCAAAAATAATTGGAATCCCTTCAATTCATTTCCTCAGTAACCTACCTGACAACAGCATGCCAATGCCACCAATTGTTATAAATAGAACAGCTCTAATTAATAAATCAAGGGCCGATAAGTCAAAGAAAATAAGCTTGATAAACGCAATGACTAAGATAACAAAACCTGTTGTACGAAGCGTTTTTAATTGTTGCGTGGAACTAAGCCATAGCGAAATACTCGCTGTAAGGAATAATGTAATCGTTGTAAGAGCTATACTTAGTTTCCAATCAAGTAGATGACTATACGTAAATTGATGAACGAGCCCCCACATCGAGATCATTGTGAGAACGACTCCTGAGCTAACAATAGCGTCTATATATTTCCCCATTCGCTCTTCATACAGCCGATAAATACGACCCTTTACTAGAACGTCCACAATAATCGCCATAATTACTGCTATATAAACTAATCTGGTCATCATATTTAAGCTATCCATCATAGATGGCCTCGTGCTGATCGGCAAAGAAAATACTATAAAGAATGCTCCAAGGACAGGTGTTAGAGAACGCCCTTTGAATTTCTCTGACACGAGCAGAGATCCTGCAAACAAAGCAGCTAGTGCGATACACATCAAATACTGAATGCCATTTGTTGCCGCGAAATAGGCTGTATCTAGTTTGCTAATATAAGCTAAGAAGTAGCCTGCGGTAATTACTGCTAAAATATCAATAGCATATAAATCCTTCATGACTTTCTCAAAAGGTGATAATTTTTCTTTTGGGCGTCTAGCATACAAATAAATGACTACAAGATAAACAATTGGCATGAACAGACTTAAATGATCAAAGCTGATAAATGGTGTCGGTTCATGGAAAATGAAGTTTAGCAACAATGTAATCACAAGGAAAAATGATGTGACTACCTTCATCATACTGGCACGTAATCGTAAGCTCATCATTACACCTGCAAATGCGATCAGTGGATACAGTAAATCATCCACTTTATCAGGTATATTCATAATAAGTATCGTATTACATACGGCAATAAATGCGAGTGTTATAGCACTATCAAATACTTCCTGCCACTTTTGACGATGACTATAAAACGTTAATGCTATTAATAAACCAATGAAAATAAGTAGCAATGCTTCTCCATATTCTAGTGAACGTATGATCAGGTTCATCAGCAATAAACTAAATGACCCTAACGAAAATTGGAGACCAATATGAAGAGGTTTCCATTTAGATTGTGCATTAAATAATCGACACCAGCTTACATAAAAGATTGCTAGTATAGCAAGTAAACCAAAAGCAAAGACAACTTGCTTATCATGATTCATAAATGCTACAACACCTATTGCCAGCACTGAGAAAAAGGTTGAAATATAAAGAGCAAGCTTTTGCTTGTGCTGTAGGACAACCAATTGCAGCATGGCAAATAAAACGATTACAAATAGTAAAATAATGACGGCACTAAAGTCCATATATTCTAATAAATAAGGTAGTAATAACGAGGTAAAAGCAACAAAAATAGTTAATGCCTCATTTTTCTTTAAGTAACTTATGGCAATACCGTAGCCAATATAAAGAATTGTAATGCCAAGCGCAGGTGTGAGATGGATGATTTCGTATAAAATGGCACTAGCTGCAGTCGTTAAAATACCAACAATGAATGCTCCACCATATAATGACATCGTAATAGCGGGTGAGCCTACTTTTCTACGTTCCAGAATATAAGCGATAATCGCCAATCCTACCGATAATGAATAGGCAAGGATGATTTTCACGCCATTCGATAAATAACCATAGTCACTAACAAGTTTGAGACCCCAAAGTACCCCCATAACTAAAATAACCATGAATACTTTTGGAAGTGCCCACATAACACGTTCCTCCATCGATGGCTGTGGTTGCACCTCTTTTTGTGCTGTTTTGACTGGGGTAGACTTCTGTTCCACCATTACTTTTGGTGTTGGTGTTGGTTTTATTGGAACCGATTGCTCAATCATTGACTGTCTAGCATCAAGAGTATTTATTTTTTCATTGCTTTGAATTCGCCTTAATTCACTTAACTCCTGACGTAAATCCGCCATTTCCTCCTCAAGTTTAGCCACTCTTTGTTCCATTTCAAGGGACATTCAATCATCCTCCCCACTGTATCAATTTTCTAACATTATAACATATTTATCCTTATTGTAAAATTACACTTTTCGAACACTTTATCGTGGTCTCCTATACATTAATGCCTTTTCACTATCACTTGTACCTTTTGTCGTTGGGTCCACTATGACACCCATTAATACAAGAATAGATAAAACTGTATTTAAAATAGATGCAATTTGCTCACTCATTGCAGCTGTCAAATCAAAGCCGAAAATCGCCCCTACTTGTTGTGCGAGTAAGAGTAACAATGAAAATAGCCCTAGTAAAAATGGTATATGTTGAAGACGAACCTTCCAGTTAATTCTCATAAAAGCTCACCTCCCCCCCTCTTGCCCCAGTATATGCAAGGAGGTTATGTGACACATATGCAAAAATGGAGCTTTTGGCAAGTTTACTAGGTGTTTTTAATAATAATTTGCGAACTAAACTATTTTCGAGCGACAAGGCAGAGTGGTTGTAACCATAATGCCAAATTCATATAGTTAGTTAGGTTGCATCCTGGCAGGAGATGCCCGCCAATTTACTGAAATCGAGGGTGATTGAGATGGTGTACGAGTGGAACGCATTGAGAGCTATTGCTTGTTTAAGTATTGTGCTATTGCACGCGACGACAAATATTGAAATTATTAATGGCTTTATTGATCAACCATTCTATCAATTTTTTAGACTTCTGCTATGTGCCGCCACACCCATTTTCATTTTATTATCCATTTTAATATTAGCTAATCGCTATCAACACCAACTACCTACCCATTTTTTATGGCATCGATTTCAGTTTATCGTCATGCCGTTTATAGCTGCTGGTATTTTATATGCGGCTAATGCAGCCTTTCATTATCACGAAAATTTTTGGGATGCCTTGTATCGTCACATTATTTTGGGCGATTTTTCTGGATGGTTTGTCATGACCATTTTTCAGCTCTATATTCTCTTCTTTATTGTGAAAAAATATCAGCTATCCAGTACATGGTTTGCTCCTATTATGTTCTTACTGGGGATTCTCTATATGACATTAGCAAAATTAAATATAGATTATTTCGTTGAAAACGATCATTTTATGCGACTGCTCTTCGTAGGCTGGCTTCCTTATTTTGTATTTGCCCATTTCATTGGTCGTCATTATGAAAGATTCACGTATTATGTCGTTAAATATAAATTTTTTACCGTTTTATCGGTCATACTTGCAACAGTCATTATCTATATAAATTACTATTTGGGCGACCAGCAAATTACATCACGAAGAATGGATATGATGCTATTTGTGTTGGCGATGATGATTTTTATTTTAGCGTTTGCTCAAATTTTGCCTAAGCTGTCCTTCATTCATAGCATAAGCCGTTATTCCTTTGGTATCTTCTTAATTCACTGGCTTATTCAAGAATATTTAGCACCCTATAGTGCCTTACTCCCTACTACTTCACTGCAAGTTATTTCACTTTTTCTAGCTACTTTACTCGTCTGTATGCTGCTCATAAAAATTATTTCCTTTCTTCCCTTTAGTGCATATTTAATCGGTAAATCTCACCCAAAAAAGCCAATCCGTGATTAAGGTAAAAACTTGCTACAATGGATAATAGTTCATTAATTATTCCGAGTACACATCAAATGATTCCGGTTTATTGCATGTTGAGGATTTTAACATCATTTTAGAATGTATTTACCTATTCTTTTCGGAAGCACTCTCTTTTTAAGTGTCTTCCTATTAATTACTGCTAGCATGATTAGGAGGAAATGAACAAAATGAAACAAAAAGTGATTGCAAAAATAATTGGCTTATAATTTCTTATCATACTTTTCTATGTTGGTAACGGAGCTTTTGTTTCTATTAAACAACCATCAGGCCCTTTGTTACAGTTTGTTATGTTAGTTCCGCTAGCATTGGGAATCTTCTTTTATATTGCCATGAAAAAAAACTGGCAAATGTATTTCTTTCATCCCATTAAAAAGAATCATTTATTAATGATTTTACCGCTACTTTTCGTTTTAGGAATCATCATTGTAAGTACAAAAGGATTAAATTTTACATCAATTAGCGATCTTATTTTTATGTTATTAATACAAGTGTTTATTGTAGCATTTATAGAAGAGACCGTATTTAGGGGCATTATGCTGCGGATGCTTCTTGCCAAAGGTGCATTTACAGCGGTATTAATTTCTAGTTTATTGTTTGGCATTACACATGCTTTACAATTACTTGGTGGGCAATCGCTTGAAGATACTATTATTCAAATCGTCTATGCCCTTTTAGTGGGCCTTGTTCTTTCTTTACTTATTTTAGATGGGCAATCGATCATTATTACGATTCTTTTCCATGGCTTAAATAATTTCTTTAACTTTATGGGAAATGTAGAGAGCCCTACGCTTAGTGGTTATCTTATTATCTTAGTGTTATTTGTCTATACGCTTGTTTTATGGAAGCAAGTAAAGCAATCCTATGCTATTAATTTCATGAAAAATGCCAAGTCGGTCTAGGACTTGGCATTTTGATTAGAATAAAAGGTGTCCCACTAATGCAGCAATTGGAAGTGAGATAAGTGTACGTAATATAAATATCACCACTAAATCGAAAAATTTCAACGGAATTTTCGTACCTAAAATAAGTCCACCCACCTCAGACATATAAATTAACTGCGTGACAGAAACAACTGCTATGACGAATCTAGTAGTATCAGATTCAATACCCGCACCTAAAATAGAAGGCAGGAACATATCTGCAAAGCCCACAACCATTGTTTGTGCAGCTTCTGCCGCTTCTGGTAAGCCAAGTACTGTTAGAATAGGCTCGAAGGGTTTGCCTAAAATCACAAAGATACTAGTAAATTCAGCCAGCATCAGGGCAATCGTCCCAAAAGCCATTACGATAGGCGCAACACCAACCCATAAATCAATGACATTTCTAGATCCATCTTTTATAAATTTGCGTGGATCACGATTGGCATGGGCAACAGCAAGTGCATTCTCTAAGCCATGTGAGACTAAATTATAGCCCTCTGGTAATTCCTCACGTGAATAGTCTACAGGCGTACCATCTATATATGTATCTTCTTTCTGTGCAAGTGGATAGATACGGGGCATAATAATCGCTAGTACAATTCCACAAAAGACAACTGTTAAATAATATGGAATAAAATAGCGTGCCAAATGAACCGTATCCAATACTACGATACAAAATGTAATAGATACTACCGAGAAGCTTGTTGCAATAATAGCTGCTTCTTTTTTGGTGTAGTTCCCCATTTCATATTGTTTACTTGTCATTAACACACCAATCGTTCCATCACCGACCCATGATGTAAGGGCATCAATGGAAGAACGTCCCGGACTTTTAAATAAGGGTCGCATAATTCTCACCATCATTGTACCGAAAAATTCAAGAAGCCCGAAATTAGTCAAAAACGGCAAGAGGAATCCAGCAAACAAGAAGATGGTAAATAAAAATGTCACAAGACCATCATTAGGATCCATCAGTAGTCCACCAGTATTTTCGTTGTTGATGGCAAAAGGACCAAAGTTAAAGACAACCATTGAAGCAAAAACTAAGCCGATACAGCGGGTAATCGTCCAAAACCAATTAACATAAAACAATGTATCTAAAATACTCGGCTCTTTCACGTTTTTACGAGGAATAAATTTAGCCATAAGTGCGCCAATTGCTGAAATGGCAAACATAAGAATTGTAAAATAACTAATGACAGGAGCAACAATAGTTGCTAAAACATTTGCTAAAATCGCAATCGGTACCTTCCAGCCTTCTTCTGTTAAGACAGGTGTCATAAATAGAAAAATACCAATTAAAGAAGGGATAATAAAATAAACATATGTAGAAACAGCATACTTTTTCATTTTTTGATTAAAACCTCATTTCTATTAAGCATGAAATTGCAACTTGATCTATTTCCCAATCTACCGTTCTATGAGCTCTAGATGTTATGTTCATTCAAAACCTCCCCTCACAACCTGTTATAGTACTATTACAAAAACAATAGGGTTTTGAGTTTTAAACAGAAAAATACTCACATTATTCATGTTTTTATAACATTACTGTGTTATAAAACTATTTTAAACGCTATAAAGCCATTGGTTCAATCTCACATTTTTCTGAATTTTTATACAGACAACAAATGCTTCAATCAAGTATAACAATTATATAAGATAACAAACAGAAATTTTTAAAGTAAGAAAAAGTGAATAAACACGTCATTTATTCACTTTGAGGAATTATATAGTTTATGAGGTTAGACGAGCCTTTTGATTTTAGGACAGGAGATACAATAATCATTTGTTTCGTCAGATGTATGATAATAGAAACAACATGTTTTTCTTAAGCGTATAGGTTGCTCGGATTCCTTTATCGTCACTTTAGGTCCACAATAATTAGTCAAAGGATTTTTCTTCTCGCCAAAGAGAGAACCTGGTGCCTGGTTTACAATATAGTCATAATCCTCTTGTAGGCGAATGATTTCTTGCTCATTGGCCCCTTCTCTAATTTTCGTTTCGTATAGCCAATTGACATAAATAGCGGTATTTTCCCATAAAATTGTTTTTGGGATTTTACTTATTTTCGTTAATGACTGCCACACTTTCGCTAGATTATCTGCAAAAATCCCTTTAAGCACCTCGTCACGCCATGCGTTACGATCTGTTGTTGGTACTGACACCGTATGATCAATAAACCGAACGTTAGGCAGCCATGGTTTCGCATGACCTTCTGCTTCCACCCAAATATTTTCGATAGCAACTTGTAGCCCTTTATCATATCTCGACATGGCATAAAATGCTGAAGCCATCGTCAAAACACTATAGCGCTTTCCAAATAACGATGCCGTCACTAATAAAGAGGGCGATTGAAAAAAAGGGGCGATTGTTTGTAAATAGACTAGAGCCTGTTCAGCGTCCAATAAATTTTCGGCACTTATGGAGTAAGTAGCATCTATTGCTGGCTCAAACGTCAATCGATAATCGCTTAATAATATTGGTATTTCTTCAGCTGACAGTTTGTTGCTCAAGTGGCCGCTACCTCCTCAAATGCTTCCATCTGAACCGTTCGTCCCTTACCATGCGGAACACATAATGGCGTTCCAAATAGTGGGTCTCTCATTATGGTACAGTCCATCCGAAAGACAGCTTGTACCATCTCAGGTGTCACCACTTCCTCTGGCTTACCTTGTGCGTACACCTGTTTATTTCGCACAGCTACAATATGATGAGCGTAACGACAAGCTAAGTTTAAATCGTGCAATACCATAACAACTGTACGGCCTTCATTTTCATTTAAATCAAATAGTAAATCTAAAATTTCTACTTGATGAGCCATATCTAAATAAGTTGTAGGTTCATCAAGTAAAATAAGATCTGTTTTTTGAGCTAATGTCATAGCAATCCACACACGCTGACGCTGACCTCCGGATAATGCATCTACTGGGCGATCTGCAAATTCGGTCATCTGTGTCACCTCAAGAGCATTGTTCACAATATTTTCATCTTCTGTAGACCATTGCTTTAACCAGCTTTGATGAGGATAACGACCTTGTTTAATCAATTGTTGAACAGTTAATCCTTCTGGCGCAACAGGTCCCTGTGGGAGAATGGCTAAACGTTTTGCCACCTCTTTAGTTGAAATCCCATCTAGTGGATGCTCTTCTAAAAAAATTTCACCCGACTTTGGTTTTTGCAGTCGGGCAAACGTTCTTAGGAGCGTAGATTTTCCACAACCATTGGCACCTACTAGTACCGTAATTTTCCCTTTTGGTATTTGAAGATTCAAATCTTCCAAAATAAGATTTTCACCATAGCTAACATCTAGATTTTGTACTTCTAAGACGCTTTTCATAATCCCTTCACCTTCTTCTCTCACGCTTTTAACTCATTTATCATTAGGCACTATTGATTGCGCGTTCTAAATAGTAAATAAATAAAAAATGGTGCTCCAATAGCAGCCGTAAAGACACCTGTTGGTAAATCCTTTGGTAAAAAGGCTGTTCGTGCAACAATGTCAGCTACAATGACAATAATGCCACCAATTATAGCAGTAACGGGTATTAATCCTGCAAAAGAACGCCCTACAAGCAGTCTACTCATATGAGGGGCTACTAATCCAACAAAGGCAATTCCACCTGCAAAAGCAACCGCAGAACCAGCTAGCATGACACTAATGATTAAAAAAAGCAAACGGTACACTTGAACTTTTACGCCCAGCCCTGTCGCAATGTCATCTCCTAATTCCTTCACATTGACTGTTCTCGCTAAAACAAATGTTAAAGGTAATAAAAGAGCCACCCATGGTAAAAGCAAATAGACATCTGTCATATTCGCCCCATACAAGCTTCCAGTCAACCATAGATAGGCCTTCGTAGTTGCAGCTACCTCGCTGAGGACCAGTAACATGGTTACAACTGCCTTTGCTAATGCGGAAATCCCAATTCCAATAAGCACCATGCGAATAGGTGTGACACCTTTTCTCCATGATAGCAAGTAAATGATAAAGGAGATAATGGCCGCACCTGAAATGGCCGCTAACGGTAAAAATTGGATGCCAACTGATCCCATAAAATACACAATAAAAATAATCGCACCCATGGATGCTCCACTCGTTACACCAATAATATCTGGAGCAGCTAGCGGATTACGTATGATTCCTTGTAAAATTAAACCAGCAACTCCTAGCGCAGCACCAACTAATAAGGCCATCAATATACGTGGGAGCCTTAATGTATGTAAGACAAAATCATACTCTCCGTTCCCGTAGCCTAATAACTCCTTCACTACTATGAAAGGATGAATAAAATCGCTACCTGCAGATAAGCCAATAATCGTAATGATGACTAATAATAAGCTTAATAGTAGTATAATCCAACAAGTTCTGTTGGCGATTTGAAAAGATATGCGATCGGATTTCGTTCGAATCGTCCTATAATTAGACATTTTTTGCTAACCCCTTTCGTGCAATATAAATAAAGAAAGGAGCACCAATTAATGCAGTCATTACACCAATTGGCATTTCTAATGGCATAATTACGTATCTTGCTGCTATATCTGCAAGCAGCAGCAAGATAGCTCCTAATACCGCACTGTACGGTATAATCCACCGATAATCCATACCAACAAGATGAATCGCAATATGAGGGACAATTAAACCTATAAAGCCAATTGAACCTGCTACAGCAACTGAGCTACCTGCAAGAATAATAATGATGATACCGAGTGTGAGTTTCGTCAGCATCGTTCGTTGGCCTAAGCCTTTTGCAATATCATCACCTGATTGTAAAATATTTATTGAACGGCCCATACCTATTGCCACGACTGTGCCCCCTAAAATAAATGGTAGGACAGGTATGAGCATGTCAATGCTTCGACCGGATACTGACCCCGCTAACCAAAAGAGTACACTTTGTAAACCTTGCTCATCAATCACTAAAAGCCCCTGCGTAAACGAGACAAATAGAGCTGTAATCGCTGCACCAGCTAACACTATTTTAATTGGTGTTAAACCATCTCTCCCTAATGATCCAAGGAAAAACACCATAGCTCCCGCTGCACCAGCACCTAAAAAGGCAATCCACATATAACTCATTAAGGAATTAACAGAAAAAAGAGTAATGGCACTGACAATAAAAAATATTGCCCCTGCATTAATACCTAAAATATCAGGAGCTGCTAAAGGGTTTCTAGTTAATGCCCGCATTAATGCTCCCGAGATAGCTAGGCTTGCGCCAACTACTGTAGCGATCACAGCTCTTGTAAATCTAGATGTTCGAATAATGACATGCTCCTTATTAGCAGCATCATAATGAAAAATGGCATCATAGATTGACGAGAAGGGAATGGATGTTTGACCAATAGTTATGCTGAACATAAACGTCAGCAAAAGGATCAAACAACTGATGAACAACCCTATTTGTTTCATCGAGGTAGTAGAAAGAAAAATTCTCATTTTGCGCCAACTTTCTTGATCCACATTTTAACTTATGAGAAAAGTTGCAGGTTTTTATAGGTTAAACACTACAAGGAGAGGGCTGTCATTTAAACAGCCCTAATCACTTTCTCTATTTATCTAATTCAAATTTGTCATAAATATCATCTAGCATTAAATTAGCACTAATATATCCACCAGCTAGATTCCAATTGATTTCATCTACTTGATAAACTTGATTTGCTTTCACAGCATCAAGCTCTTTCCATAGCGGATGATTTGTCCATTCTTCATAATTTTTTTTCACTGCCTCATCATTTTCCATGAACATATAAATGACATCGGCATTCATTTGCGTAATACTTTCTTTATCCGTTAGCTTGACGATCTCCAATGAGTCATCCGTTAAATTTTTAGGACCTTGGAAGCCAAGCTCCGACAATATAGAACCTGCATATCCAGTTACATAAATACGTGCATGGTCTGCTCTGAAATTGACAACCGAAACATGGAATGGCCATTTATCGCCAAGCTTCTCTTTAATTTTTGTTTGGAAATCTGCAACTCGCGTATCCCATTCTCCAAATAACTCTTTTACCTTTTCTTCTTGATTCATTGCTTGACCCATCATTTCAGCTGTACCTTTGAAATCAAATACCGTTTCATGAGCAACAGTTGGTGCTATTTGTGATAGCTGATCATAAATTTCCTCATGACGAACTTTCGATGCAATGATTAGATCTGGTTGAAGCTTTGCAATTTCTTCAAGATTTGGTTGTGTTTCTTGTCCAACAACCGCAACACCATCTAAATCCTTCTTCAAATAATTATAAAAAGGTGCTTCGGCCCAAGATTCTACTGCCCCTACTGGCTTAATGCCCATTGCTACTGCTACATCAGTAGCCCCTTGGTATAGAGTAACAATTTTTGTAGGTGTTCCTTCAATTGTCGTAGTGCCCATAGCGTGGGTAATTTCACGGCTTGAAGACTCGGTATTACCTTCTTCAGCTTTATCCGTTTCTTGTGAACTACTACTAGTGTTTGTTGCTTTATCTCCACATCCAACCATTATGAGAGATACTATTGATAATAAAGCAAAAAGAATAAAAATATTTTTATTGCGTAGTGATAATTTCGACATACATTTCCTCCTAAGTTATAATCAATAACGATAATCATTATCAATTAAAGAGTATACTGTATGAATGTTTTATTGACAATATCTATTTTTTCAAAAAATATACTTTTTTATTAATTTTTTATGCTCATTTAGCTTCCAGCTCGATTATCTATAGTTTAGAAGCATTAGGTTTGTTGTTTACTTGTAAAAATTTCGACACAATTATGCCAAGCTGTAGAGGATTATTATTTAAACATTAGGTCGATTCAATATCATTGTGACAACAGTAGAATGTGAAAAAAGCTTTTGGTAGTTCATTCTTTCACCTAATTTGTAGGCATATCAACATTAGATTTTCTACCATTTCAGCGACTTGTTAGATTTACCTATTCAATAATAGGCAAATAAATAGTCCCTATTGACGTCTATCTCATATCTTAATAATGAACGACAACTTATCAAAACAGGAGGTTATAACATGTTTCACCGAAGACGCCATCCGGCAAAAGGTCCACACTGCTGTCCGCCACAAACAATGCCAATGCAATTTGATCCACCACAATTTTTACCACCAGAGCAATATGTTCGTACAAATTATATCCACACAGTTGTTCCACATGTACAACCAGCACATGTCACAACAGTGAACAAACATATGATTGATCATCAATACTACTTCCCATGCACAGAGTCAGTTGTTAATGAATGCTGTGAAACACATACAATGTGCGGTATGCCACCTAACCCTTGTCATATGCCGCATCATCCCCATAAACATATGGGCTATTAATAGATAATGTGGGGGCGAGTAATGCCCCTTTATTATTTTAAACAAAAAAACCGAGTAGCCTCTCTCAGAGGTACTCGGTTTTATGCGTTATTAATACATTTTTAAATATTGATCGCGTTCCCATTGATGTACAGTTGTACGATACATATCGAATTCGATTTCTTTTGCTTCTTTAAAGTTAGCATAAATATGCTCACCTAAAGCTGCTTGCGCTACTTGATCTTTAGCCAATAATGTTAAAGCATCATCAAGTGCCGCTGGTAGGTTTTCAATGCCATTTGCTTGGCGCTCTTCCTCTGACATCACGTAGATGTTGCGGTTAATAGCTGCTGGTGGCGTCAAGTTTTGACGAATACCTTCTAGACCTGCCTCTAAAATAACAGCCATTGCTAAATATGGGTTGGCAGAAGGGTCCACTGAACGTACTTCTACACGAGTTGAAAGGCCACGTGCTGAAGGAATACGAATAAGTGGTGAACGGTTTTGTGCTGACCATGCTACATAACATGGTGCCTCATAACCTGGTACTAGACGTTTATAAGAGTTAACTGTTGGATTTGTAACAGCCGTGAAACCTTGTACGTGTGCAAGGACACCAGCCATAAATTGCATAGCTGTACTAGATAGTCCTAATTCTGTAGATTCATCATAAAATGCATTTTCTTTGCCTTTAAATAGTGACACGTTAAAGTGCATACCAGAACCTGCTTCACCAAATAATGGCTTTGGCATAAATGTAGCGTGTAAACCGTGTTTACGAGCAATTGTTTTCACGACTAATTTAAATGTTTGGATGTTATCACAAGCTGTAACAGCGTCCGCATATTTAAAGTCGATTTCATGTTGTCCAGGAGCAACCTCGTGGTGAGAAGCTTCGATTTCAAAGCCCATTTCTTCTAGCTCTAATACGATATCACGACGGCAGTTTTCACCTAGATCTGTTGGAGCTAAGTCGAAGTAACCGCCATGGTCATTTACTTCTAATGTTGGTTCGCCTTTTGCATCTAATTTGAATAAGAAGAATTCAGGCTCTGGTCCTAAATTGAAGCTTGAGAAGCCCATATCTTCCATTTTTTTAAGAATACGTTTTAGGTTGTTACGTGGGTCACCAGCAAACGGTTCGCCTTTCGCAGTGTATACATCACAGATAAGACGGGCTACTTTCCCTTTTTCAGAAGTCCAAGGGAATACTACGAAAGTATCAACATCAGGATATAAATACATATCTGATTCTTCGATTCGAACGAAGCCTTCAATAGATGAGCCATCAAACATCATTTTATTTTCTAGTGCTTTGTCTAATTGACTTACAGGAATCTCAACGTTTTTGATTGTGCCAAGAATATCTGTAAATTGTAAACGAATAAAGCTTACGTTCTTTTCTTCGATGAGACGTTTAATGTCCTCTTTTGTGTATTTACCCACAGTTTTCCACACTCCTATAATTTGTCTAGCTTTTATGTTTACCCTACCCTATTTTTAATAGAATCGAGATAAATCCCCTCGTCGGATGGATGATTTTTGCATGCGCTGTGCTTGACGCATTTCTTCACGCATAATTTGACGTAATTCAGAATCACTTAAATCTTGTTCTTCAATTGTAGCAACAGGATCTTTCCTTTTAGCAAATATTTTTTTAATCTTCGCCATATTCATACCCTGTTCTAAGTAGTCTTTAATTTCAAGCAATGTGTCGACGTCATTTAAAGAAAACATTCGCCGGTTGCCTTCTGTTCGGTGCGGCTCAATTAAATGGTGTTCTTCATAGTAACGAATTTGTCGTGCCGAGAGCTCAGTTAATTGCATTACAATACTCATTGATAATAACGGCATAGTTCGTCTAATTTCACGACTCATTTAAGTCCTCCTCCAATACCCGCTTATCATATAACGAAATTTTTTCACTGTCAACCAACCATGTAAGGTTTCCTAACATGGTTGGTACTATTTTTTTCAATCCGAGAGAAAATTGTAAAAAACTATTCAAATTTACGGTTTGTCCATTTTCTCATCTCTATTTTTGAATAGCTTGTACCGCACTACAAATTGCAAATTTCACATGCTCATATGTTAGTCCACCCTGTATAAAGGCTGTAAAGGGCGGACGTATTGGACCATCTGCTGTAAGCTCTATGCTGGAGCCTTGGATAAATGTTCCCGCTGCCATAATGACATCATCTTCATAGCCTGGCATATAGGCAGGTTCTGGTGCATAATGAGCATTAATTGGCGAGTTGGCTTGTATTTCCCGACAAAAGGCAATCATCTGCTGTGCGCTTTGGAAAGAAACCGATTGTATTAAATCTGTCCGATGTGCCTGGTAACTTGGAGATGTATTCATCCCGATTTCCTCCAGCATAGCTGCCGTAAAAATGGCGCCCTTTAATGCTTGTGATACAACATGTGGAGCTAGGAAAAACCCTTGATAAAAATCACCTAATGTATTTAATGTCGCTCCTGCTTCTGCCCCGATTCCTGGTGATGTCATCCGATACGCACATTTCTCCACTAAATCTGCTCGGCCTGCGATATAGCCTCCAATTTTCGCTAATCCTCCACCTGGATTTTTAATGAGGGAGCCCGCCATTAAATCAGCACCAATCTCTGTAGGCTCTTGCTTTTCTACAAATTCACCATAACAATTATCAACAAAAATAATGGCCTCCGGTGCTAACTCACGAATCTTTGCACACATGTCAGCAATTTCTGCAATAGAAAAGGATGGGCGTGTTGCATAGCCCTTTGATCGTTGAATGGCAATCATTTTCGTCTTTGCTGTTATGGCTCCTTTCACACCGGCCCAATCGATGGTTTGATTATCCAGCAAATCAACATGTGAATAACCGATTTGATAATCCTTCAGGGAACCTGTATCTTTGTCACCACCATCGACAATGGATTGTAACGTATCATATGGCTGACCAGAAATATAAAGCAGCTCATCACCGGGACGTAGCACACCGAATAGACTAAGCGTAATTGCATGTGTCCCTGAAATAATTTGCGGTCGAACAATGGCAGCCTCTGCTCCAAATACCTCAGCATAGACACGCTCTAAATTATCGCGTCCCTCATCGTCATAGCCATAGCCATTGGATGGGTGTAAATGATAATCACTAACTTGATGTTTTCGAAATGCCGCTAGCACTTTTTGCTGGTTATAAAACGCCATCTCTTCCACCTTAGCATGAAAAGGTCTCACTCTCTCTTCTATTGTTGCCGCTAAAGATAGCGTCGATGCTGATAAATTAGATGTAAACGTCATTCTTTTTCTTCTCCATTTCACAATTGTCATGCATATTATTCCGTAAACTTTATTCAATATCTAAATGAACCTCGATTATCCTTGAATTTCTTAATCGTCTACTTGTAATGAACGCTTATGACAGATGTTTTTCTTTATTTCATTAACATCTTATCAATTTGTATAGGCCCCTGTAAAACTTGCCTATTGTTTCTCAGCGAAATTTACGCTAAGCTAATGTGCGTACTTATTTCAAGAAGAGTATTTAATGATGAATTTTGGCTATTAAATTCATAGATTTTGTTACTTACAGGATCTTTCAGCTTTAGGAATGAGATTCATTTATTTATAGAAGGGGTGAAAGGGATGGCTTGGGAAGTTTTTAGTATTATCGGTACAATTGCCTTTGCTATTTCTGGGGCAATTATTGCAATGGAAGAGGAATACGATTTATTCGGTGTTTATATACTCGGTATCGTCACTGCTTTTGGTGGAGGGGCTATTCGAAATTTACTTATCGGGCTACCTGTCACAACATTATGGGGACAGGATATGATGTTTCAAATTGCACTTGCTGCCATTACCATATTTTTTATTTTTCCTCATCATTTGATTCAACACTGGCATCGTTGGGGCAATTTCACAGATGCAATTGGCTTATCAGCATTTGCTATTCAAGGCGCACTCTACGCCGTAAAGCTAGATATGCCGATTAGCGCTGTCATTGTAGCTGCGGTCTTAACAGGGTCAGGTGGTGGTATCGTGCGTGACTTATTAGCTAGACGAAAACCACTTGTTCTTCGTGACGAAGTCTATGGTGTTTGGGCTGCTCTCGCAGGGCTTGTTATTGGATTTGAAGTTTTTACAGGAGATATCTTCCTTTATTTTTTATTTGCGGTAATAACATCCTTACGCATTCTTTCCTATATGATGAAATGGCGTTTACCTTTGCGAAGGTTGAATCGGGCATAGAGTCTATCATAGATTTTAAAAATGAATAAGCGCAAATAGTTCCTTAACTATTTGCGCTTAATTGTTTTTCAGTAACTATTTAGCTAAAAGATTCATTGCTTTTTCCAGCGTCACCATATTTTTCATCATCGAGCAAGCAGCATCTAATAGAGGAAAGGCTAGGGCTGCACCAGAACCTTCTCCTAGGCGCATATTCATGTGCAGCATCGGTTCCACTCCGAGTAATTCAGCGGCTATTTTAGCTCCTGGCTCTTCCGATGCATGAGAAGGTATGATAAAGTCCTTTACTTTCGGTTCAATTTGATAAGCAATAAGCGCAGCAATCGTTGAAATAAATCCATCAATGACAACAGGTTTTCGGTGACTTGCGGCAGCAAGTATGATACCAGCCATAGCCCCGATCTCTAGCCCTCCAACTTTAGCTAGAACATCAATGATATCGGTAGGATTGGGTTTGTTGAGCGTAATTGCTTTTTCAATGACCCTTGCTTTATGAGCAATTCCTCCTTGACCAACGCCTGCTCCAAATCCTGTTATTTCAATTGGGTCATAGCCAGTCAAAACAGCTAAAATGGCAGTACTCGGCGTTGTATTACCAATGCCCATCTCACCTGTTCCAATCAGATTAGCTCCATTTGTGATTTCGTCTGTTGCCACACGAATCCCCACTTCAATAGATTGAATGGCCTCCTTTCTAGACATAGCAGGGCCTTGTGCCATGTTATCTGTACCATATTTTACTTTTTGAACAATTACGCCCGCATCGAGAGGAATATCTTCCTTTACTCCAACATCTACCGTTACAACCTTCGTATTCGTCACACTTGCAATCGCACAAACGCCTGTACCTCCCTTTGGAAAATTTAATGTTTGAAATAAAGTAACATCTTGTGGGTTCGTCGTCACACCTTCCTTACAAACTCCATGATCTGCTGCACAGACAATCATCACCTTTTTATCAATCACCGGATATAATTGTCCTGTAATCCCAGAAAGTTGCACAGCAATGGACTCTAATTTACCTAGGCTACCTGGCGGCTTACAAAGAATATCTATTCGACGCCTTGCTTGCTCCCTACTATTCTTATCAGCGCCTTGAATGTTTTGAATCGTGTCCTGTAATAATTGCATTGTCATTTCTCCTCTCGTTTTTCATGAAGACAAAAAAAGCCTGTAGTTTATTGTCATGACAAATAAACTACAGACTTTTCCATCATCTATATCCTCTTAAAGCAAATAGGCAGGTCTCCTGGCTTAAGTTCAACATTTCATAGTACCTTCCCAGCAATTTGCTAGTGGTCTTCACTATTAAACTCCCTTTTACAGTGGCGGGTCCGCTAAAGCTTTTCACTTTATTCCCTATTCTCCCTAAATGGGCACCTAATGCTTGTATTAAGCTACTTATAATCTACGACAGCATATTTTTTCTGTCAATATTTGAATGCGTTACTTGTACTATTTCTTTGGCTCTTTTTCTAGCTCGCTTAGCAATGTTGACCCTAATAATAGTACCGCTCCTATTATTTGTAGAAGCGTCATTTTTTCTCCAATAATCATCGTTGAAATGACTAATGATGTCAGTGGATCTATATAGCTAAGAATGGCTATACTTTGCCCTTTCAGCTTTGACATGCCCCAAAAGAACAATAAAAATCCAACCCCTGCATGGACAATACCTAATGAAATTAATAATAGGACTGACTTAAAACTGAATGTCATGACCTGAAATCCTGTTGTCCCAAGTATATAAAAGCAAAGGAAAAATGCTGCTAAAGATAGTTGAATTATTGTATTTTCCGGTTCTTTTAAGCCACATATACATTTATTTGTAAATGTTAAAGCTGTGTAAAAGCATGCAGCAATAAGACCGTAGACAATGCCAATAAAATGTTTACTGTCCCCAGTGCCTTGACTTTGGACTATCAAAAAGAGTCCGATAAGGGCCACACAGACATACAGTATTTTTCTGCCAACTAGCTTCTCCTTTAAGATAATTGGAGATAAGCAGATAACAAGTACTGGTGCAAAATAATAACTAAGTGCAGCATTAGCAATTGTTGTTTCTTTATAAGCCTGAAATAAGAAAATCCAATTCCCACATAAGGCAACACTAGAAAGTACTAATTTCCACTTATTTTTGAGAATACTTCTTTTCGTAAAGCTTTCCTTTTTATAAATAAAAATCACTATCAAAAAACAAGCACCAATTAAACTCATCCAAAAAGCGATTTCACTAGAATTTAAAGGTATATACTTGGCGAAAACACCAACTGCGCCAAAAATAAACATGGATAATATAAACGCTAATTTTCCGCTCATTACAATTCCTACTTTCTACGTATAAGTTTTAATCTATACAGTAGAATCTATTGAAAATGAGCAAACTGTTATCGTATGCCTTAACAGTAGATTCTACTGTAAAGACATTGTTGGGGGTGCTATTGAACGAAACATACAAAATCCCTCCTTCATCGATATAATTGTAACATATTTCTGAAAATTAAAGAGTACGTTTTATAGATACAGGGAAAAGGAATGGCTAATTACTTCATAAGGTTAGCCTAAAATTTTCTTTAAGGAGGAGTTAGAATGAACGCAAGAGAATTAAGAAACGCTATTGCGGACACTTGTGAAAATTATGATAGTCATTACGCTCAGTTAGTGAAACCGATTAATCAGTTATTAATAAATGTTGATGCTTCCATCAGTGAAGAAACAGCGTATGTCATTATGGAAAATTTGAAATTATTTTATAGTGGAGATAAATATATGGCGGAATGTCACTTCGATGAGAGTGAAAATTTCTTAAAGGATGGCATCGAGCTCTTACAAAAGGGAGATCTTGCGAATGGCGCTTTACAAATATACGGTGCTGGTTTAAATTTTGCCAGCTATGCTTCAAAGGTTCGTGGGCAAAAAAACGTGAACCCGTACATGAACTTTGAAAAAAACTTTAGCCTCATCATGGACTCACTCCAAAAATAAGCACATGAAAAAAGAAAGAGTATACACTCTTTCTTTTTTCATTATGTCATTATTTAAATTCTAATTCGCCATCGTAAGCTAACATGCCGCCTTCAAGATTTGTCACATCAAATCCTTGTGCCTCTAAATAAGAACAAGCATTAGCTGAACGGCCACCAGCCTTACAAACGATAATATATGGCTTAGTTTCATCTAATTCCTCTAGACGTTCTGGGATTGTCCCAAGAGCAATATGTTGAGCACCAGGAATCATGCCATGTGCTACTTCATCCTCTTCACGTACATCAATAATATATAGGTCTTCATTTGCATCTAATAGTTCTAATAATTGTGTTGTTTCCATTGATTTCATCAAACTCGTCCTCCAAATATCTATTTCCTCTATCATTATAGCCTGAAGCAAAAAAAACAGCCAGTGTGAGAACACTAACTGTTTAACAATCTTTTTATGCTTCTGTCTCTAAAAATTCTATTTGTTTAGCTGGAACGAATGTAGAAATAGCGTGCTTGTAAATCAGGTGCTGCTTATTATCAGCATCTAATAATAAAACTGTAAAATTATCATATGATTTCACAGTCCCTTTTAACTGAAATCCGTTTAATAGAAATACAGTTACAAAAACACTGTTTTTACGTAGTTGGTTCAAGAACGTATCTTGCAAGTTGATTGATTTCATCAAATAGCCTCCCTACTAACTTTCTACCTCTTCATTCCTATAGTAGCACGTTCTACCAATTTATCAATTAGTAATTTTTAGAAATTTTTCTTTAATTTTATAATTGCTCACCTGTCATCACAAAATGGACATCCATTTTATTGCGGAAATAAGTAAGTTGCCTTTTCGCATAGCGGCGAGAGTTTTGTTTTAGGCTGTCAATAGCGCCTTCTAGCGAACATTTACCATCTAAATAATCATATAATTCCTTATAACCAATGGCTTGTATAGACTGCACACCTCGGATATTTTGTTGCCATAGACCACTGACCTCTTCTAAAAGACCATTCTCCATCATCAAATCGACACGGCGGTTAATACGGTCATAAAGCACCTCTCGTGACATATTTTGACCTAGCCCTAAGATCAAGTGATTATAGAGAGGCACTTCGCCTCGATTTTGAGCTTCAGCTGCCTTCGATACACCGCTTAATTCTAGCATCTCTAATGCACGAATGACACGACGTGTATTATTTGGATGAATGGCCTCTGCAGTTTGAGGGTCTAGTTGTTTTAATTTATCGTGCATAGCCTCAGGACCAAGCTTCGCTAATTCATCATAATAGGCTTGACGTGCTGCCTCATCCACTTTTTCATCAGTAAATTGAAAATCAAACAGAACAGCTTGTACATATAAGCCTGAGCCACCAACTATAATCGGTAGCTTATGACGAGCTTGTATGTCAGCAATTTTTGCTCTTACTAGCTTTTGATAATCGGCCACTGAAAATGATTCTGTCGGCTCCAGAAAACTTAGTAAATGATGAGGGACTCCCTCCATTTCTTCTTCCGTAATTTTCGCTGTACCTATATCTAGCCCTTTATAAACTTGCATGGAGTCACCGTTAATGATCTCTCCATTATACTTTTTGGCAAGTTCAATACTTAACGCTGTTTTTCCAGAAGCAGTTGGTCCTACTATTGCTACGACCTCTGCCTGCTGTAATTTATTTTCTATCATATTTTTCTAACCACCGTAATAATACTTGAAAGACTGCTTCTTGATTGTCTTCATTTAAAATTTCATGTCTCTTATCTTCAAATAAATAAACAGTGACATCCTCTACACCAGCAGTTGCCAATTGTTCTGCCACTGCGTACACGCCTAGTCCTTTTTCACCGACAGGATCTTTACTGCCACTTATCAAAAGTATTGGAAGATCCTTTCTTACTTTGGCAATTTCTTTTTTGCGGTTCAAGGTTGAAAAGCCTGTTGTCAAATCTACAAAAAATTGATTGGTTGGAATAAAGCCACAATATGGATCATCTATATACTTTTGAACTTCTACCTGTACGGAGCATAGCCAATCATATGCAGTCTTCGGGTTTGGAAACTGCTTATTAAAACTACCAAAACTTAATTGATTGAGGAGACGGCTTTCTGTCTCTTTACCAAGACCTTTTGCTAAAGCCTTGGATACGATATTACCAATTGCATGTAAAGCTGTAACATTGCCAGTTCCACAGAGCACAACATTGTCAACCTGTTCCCCATACCGTTGGATATAGCGTCTCGTAATGAATGAGCCCATACTATGACCAAAAATAATGAACGGTTTGTCGGCAAATGGTGCATGTAATTGAGTAATGACTTCATGTGCATCTTCTACAACACGTTCAAAGCCGTTATTTTCAGCAAAAAAGCCCAAAGTTCCATTATAAGCAGCTGTTTCACCATGTCCACGATGATCGTGCATCGTCACTACATAGCCGGCATTTTGAAGAGTTTGAGCAAATTTTAAATAACGACCACTATGCTCGGCCATGCCGTGTAAAATATGGATATGTCCAATACATGGCCTTTTAGATTCTAATGTTCGTGTGAATACAAAATGTCCATCTGACATTTGAATATAACGCTCCATCGCTTACTCCCCTTCTTTCACGAAAATAGTGGCATCCATGATGGCTTGATCTAATTCAGCCATATAAGCATCTCGTTGTTCCTCCGTATAATTCAAGTGCTGTTGCATCACTTGAAGCACTTGTTGCTTATAGAGCTTGACTGCTTCAATGTCAAAATATAGCATGCCAGTACGACGAATAAAGAAGTCACTTGGCGTATAGACCATCTCAGCTTCTAAGCCATATAATAGCATCGCATGTAAAGTAAGTGGCATTGTACTACCATGCTCATGTAAGTATTTTACACGATCAAATAAAGCATCCACATTCGTGCCATATTTTTGGACAAGTTGCTTGGCTTCATCATAATTTAAACCATACTGAACACCCTCTCGAGCTTTATAGGCAATATAATCAGGGAAATTGATAGCGTTAATACCCTTTGCACCTGACAGAGATAATTCTCGAGTTATGGATGCACTCGCATGCTTATAACGATGGGTTTTTACAATTTTATCTACAATCGATTCTGCCATTTGTCGGTAGCCTGTTAGCTTGCCACCTGCTATCGTCATTAAACCACTCGGAGCCGTCCAAATTTCATCTTTCCTTGAAATTTCTGAAGGATTCTTTCCTTTTTCATAAATCAATGGACGAACGCCTGCCCACGATGATTCAACTGTAGCTCTTGTAATATTAGCTGAAGGAAAGACTTTCTTTGCCGCCTCTATTAAATAGTCCACATCTTGCTGTGTTGCAATAGGATGCACTGGATTGCCCTCAAAGACAGTATCGGTTGTACCTACATAGGTTTTACCATCACGCGGAATAGCAAATGCCATACGCCCATCAGCAATATCGAAATAAATTGCTTGCTTTAATGGAAAATCTTTTTGATTCAGGACAATATGAACACCCTTCGTCAATCTTAATTGCTTATTATCAGCTACTTTATCCCTTTGTCGTACATCATCCACCCAAGGACCTGTAGCATTGACAATTTGTGCAGCATGTACATTTAAAATGCGTCCTGTTAAATGATCTTCTACTTTAATTCCAACAAGCTTTTTCTTCTCGTAGATAAATTCCTTCATCTCCGCATAATTAAGACAAAGTGCCCCATATTCAACAGCCTTCTTTAATACTTCAATTGTAAGACGCGCATCATCCGTACGATATTCAACATAATATCCTCCACCAACAAGTCCTTCTTGATTGAGTAAAGGTTCTAATGCTAAGGTCTCTTGCGCATTTAGCATCGTTCTACGTTCCTGTTTTTTGACACCTGCTAAACGGTCATAAACTTTTAAGGCTAGAGATGTTGTCATCGGGCTAAGGGAACCCTTTTTATATAAAGGCAAAAGCATTTTTTCTGGTGTTGTCACATGAACAGCATTGTCATAGACGATTTCACGTTCACGTCCCACCTCTGCTACAACTCCTACATCAAATTGCTTTAAATATCTTAGTCCACCATGGATGAGTTTAGTTGATCGACTCGATGTTCCAGCAGAGAAATCCTGCATGTCGATACAAGCGACGGACAGTCCCCTCGATGCAGCATCCAGGGCAATACCTGCACCCGTAATGCCTCCACCAATGACTAAAACGTCAAAACTATAGTGCTCTAAATAATATAAAATTTTTGGACGATGCTCATATGAAAACATACCTTTTTCCCCCAATAGCTAAGATTTAAAAATTCGTGTTGCCTCTACAGCTCTTTGCCAGCCAGCATAAAGAGTTGTCGCTTGGTCTTTTTCCATTTTTGGCTGGTAGGTTTGACCATTTACCCACAGTGCAGATAAAACCTCTTGATTTGGCCAAAAATTTGTAGCAAGTCCTGCTAAATAAGCTGCACCTAGTGCTGTTGATTCATTGAGCTTTGCCAGTTCTACATGCAACTGTAAGACATCACTTTGGAATTGCATTAATAACTCATTTTTTACAGCACCACCATCTACACGGAGTACTTCAATAGGTGCCTCCGCGGCTTCTTCCATAGCATCGAGTACATCCTTCGTTTGATAGGCCAATGATTCAAGTGTCGCACGGATGAAATGTTCTTTAGAAGTGCCACGCGTTAATCCAAAAATGGCACCGCGAGCATCTGTATCCCAATAAGGTGTACCTAGTCCAACGAAGGCAGGTACAACATAGACACCATCCGTATTGGCTACTTTTTTAGCATAGGTTTCTGAATCCTCTGCAGTCCGAATCATACGTAGTCCGTCTCGTAGCCATTGGATCGCTGAGCCTGCTACGAAAACACTTCCCTCTAATGCATAGGTTACCTTACCATCTATTCCCCAAGCAATTGTCGTCAATAACCCATTTTCCGATTTTACTGCCTGTTGTCCTGTATTCAATAACATAAAGCAGCCAGTACCATACGTGTTTTTAGCCATTCCCTTTGTAAAACAAGTTTGACCAAAAAGTGCAGCCTGCTGATCACCAGCAATACCTGCAATCGGAATTTTTTCGCCAAAGAAAATACTTGCTGCCGTTTCAGTGTAAATTTCTGATGAATTTTTCACTTCAGGAAGCATCGACATCGGAATATCTAATAGCTGACAAAGTTCCGCATCCCATTGTAAGTCATGAATATTGTATAGTAACGTTCGAGCCGCATTTGAATAATCGGTAACATGAGCCTTTCCCTTTGATAATCGCCAAACTATCCAAGAATCAATCGTGCCGAATAATAAATCTCCATTGTCAGCCATTTCACGTGCGCCCTCTACATGATCTAACATCCATTTAATTTTTGTGGCTGAAAAATAAGCATCTAGACGTAATCCCGTTTTTTGCTGAAAAAGCTTCTCATGCCCTTGTTCTTTCAGGTGATTCACGATTTCCTGCGTTTGACGCGACTGCCAGACAATGGCGTTGTAAATAGGCTGTCCTGTATGTTTATTCCACACAACGGTTGTTTCTCGCTGATTCGTTATTCCAATAGCATGGACCTCACTAGCATCATGCCCACTTTCTGTTAAGACGGTTGCAATTACTGAAAGGACCGAACCCCAAATTTCATTGGCATTATGTTCTACCCAGCCAGCCCTCGGAAAAATTTGCTGAAACTCCTTTTGTGCTACATGAACAATTTCACCTTTTTTATCGAATAAGATAGCTCTTGAGCTTGTTGTGCCTTGATCAATTGCTAAAATAAATTCGCCCATTATTTTCCCCCTTTTCACTACATGACCCGTTTGAACATTTTTTCCACTTCATAAGATGTAAAATGAATGAGCACTGGACGTCCGTGTGGACATGTAAATGGATTATCAGCTTTGCGTAAATCTCTCAGCAAAATTTCCATTTGTTCTTTCGTTAAATAATAATTGGCCTTAATAGATTTTTTACAGCTCATCATAATCGCGGCGGCTTCACGTAATTTTTTAACATCTGCCTTTTTAGTCGTCAGCACCTGTTCAATTAAATCTTCAATGATTTCCTGTTCCTCACCTTTAGGGAACCAACTAGGGTGCTCGCGTACAACAAAGGAAGATTGTCCAAATTCCTCTAAAAATACGCCTACTGCTTCTAATTCATGTTTGTGTTCTCGTAATAAAAGAGCCTCATCGGCCGCATAGTGGAATGTTAGTGGAAGCAGTAATGCCTGACGTTCATGTGGATTAACTTGACCGACCTTTTCTCGGAAAAATTCATATTTAATGCGCTCTTGTGCAGCATGTTGATCAATTAAATAAAAACCATCCTCCATTTGGGCTACAATGTATGTGCCATGGATTTGCCCTACTACTTCTAGCTCAGGGAACGGCTCATTAGCCGTCTTATCTGCTAATTCCTCATGTTGCTCCATAACAGGTACTTCTTCTATTTCTTCAATCTTTAATGGCGGAGTTGGCTGCACGTAATCCTCCACAATAGTAGAAATAGGCTCTGGCTCTACTGTAGTTTCTCGATTGTTTTCTTGAACGGTTTGTACATCATATAACTTCTCTACAATTGCGTTCATTTTCTCCACATCTATCTTAGGTGCAGGCTTCCAAATATTTAATTGCTCTGTAGCTGGTTTGACGATTTTTTCTTTTTTCTCCATTTGTGGTACGCGAATAACGCTACGTATTCTTTCACGGATAGTTTCTTCGATTAATTTTAAAAGCTCTGGCTCCTTACTTAAACGAATTTGATGTTTCGCAGGATGCACATTGACATCTGTCAAAAATGGATCTCCCTCTATATAAAGAACCACAATAGGAAAACGTTCAATTGGTAAATACGTATGGTAGGCATCAACAATAGCTTTTTGTACTAAATAATGCTTAACCCAGCGACCATTGACGAATAGAGACATATAATTTTTTGAAGCACGCGTCACCTCTGGTAGAGTCACATAGCCAGAAATGCGATAATCGTGTGATTCTCCTTGGAAAAACACCATTTTCTTGGCATTATGTACTCCATAAATGGCAGCAAGCACTTGTTGCACATCTCCTCGTCCATTTGTTTGGAGTAATATTTGACCATTATGCAGTAATCTAAAAGCAATTTGTGGGTTACTAAGCGCAAGACGATTCATTAAGTCTATAGTGTGCCCAAGTTCAGTTTGAATAGTTTTCATATATTTTAAGCGAGCAGGAGTGTTAAAGAATAATTGTGATACCGTCAGATCTGTCCCTTTACGTAAAGGGCCGGGCTTATGCGTCAACATATGACCACCCTCCAGCTCTAAATGTGTACCGGATTCACCGTTCGATGTAATTAAAGTCATTTTTGAAACAGAAGCTATAGATGCTAATGCCTCACCACGGAAGCCCAATGTCCGAATACGAAATAAATCATGTTCTTGATGAATTTTACTCGTTGCATGGCGAGAGAATGACATGATGGCATCCTCTTCATCCATACCGCTACCATTATCAATTACTTGAATGGAAGTGAGACCCGCTTCTAGTAAAAAAACATCAATGGACGTACTTCCCGCATCAATCGCATTTTCTACTAGCTCTTTGACAACTGAAGCTGGTCTTTCAACTACTTCTCCTGCTGCAATTTTATTGGAGAGCCATTCGTCCATAATTTGTATGTTTCCCACTAACGAATCACTCCTTTATTTTTTCATGTTTAATAACTCTTGCTGTAACTCATATAAAATATTCATTGCCTGCATCGGTGAAGTTCCTAAAATATTAACTTTCTCTAATTTTTTTAACACCTCTGCCCCAGCTGGTGCAATTGGCTCTTCTTCAGTAAATAAGGACATTTGCAGTGTCGGTTCTGCTATTTTCTGTGTTTCAGCCACTACTTCGTTCCCAGCCTCAAAGTTTTCCAATAGCACACGTGCTCTTGCCAAAATTTCTTCTGGTAATTGCGCTAATTGTGCCACATGAATACCGTATGATTTATCAGCAGCACCTTTTTTTACCTTATGCAGGAACACAACCATGCCATTTTTTTCGGTCGCTGCGACATGTACATTTTGTAAGCGTGGTAAATCCTTTTCAAGAGCTGTTAATTCATGATAATGCGTAGAAAATAACGTATTGGCACCGATTTTGTCATGAATATATTCCATCATGGATTGAGCTAAACTCATCCCATCATAAGTAGAGGTTCCCCGGCCTATTTCATCAAATAACATTAAACTGTTTTTTGTGGCATGCATAATGGCGTGTTGAGATTCAAGCATTTCTACCATAAATGTAGATTGCCCTGCTGCTAAATCATCAGCTGCTCCGATGCGCGTGAAAATTTGGTCAGTAATCGGTAGCTTTGCCTTTTCAGCAGGTACATAGCAGCCCATTTGTGCCATGACGACAATTAATGCTACCTGACGCATATAGGTACTTTTACCAGACATATTCGGCCCAGTAATAAGCATCATATTATTCTGTTCTTCTAGCACACAATCGTTTGGTACATACATTTGCTTGTTCAACATTTTTTCCACAACAGGATGGCGACCTTCAATGATTTCAAGCGCTCGTCCATTATGGAATTGTGGTTTTGTAAAACGATATTTTTCTGAGATGCTAGCAAAGCTTAGCAAAACATCTAACTCACTTATGCTCGCTGCTAGTGCTTGTACACGTGGAATAAATTCCTTTAATGCATCTCGAATTTCTACAAATAGGTTGTACTCTAGTGTTAGGCTTTCTTCCTCAGCATTTAAAATCAATGCTTCTTTTTCTTTTAATTCCTGTGTAATATAGCGCTCTGCATTAGCTAGCGTCTGTTTGCGCTCATAACGAGTTAAATCTGCTAAATGGATATTAGATTTTGTAATTTCAATATAATAACCAAAGATGCGATTATAGCCAATTTTCAAGTTTTTAATGCCTGTTTTCAAACGCTCTTCTTGCTCGAGCTGAGCAATCCAATCCTTACCATTGCGAGCGGCATATCGAAGCTCGTCTAATCGTTCATGATAGCCGTCTCGAATCACATCCCCTTCTTTAATGGTAATTGGTGGATTATCCGTTATGGCATTTGCTAAAAGCTCCTCAACAGCTGTACATGTATCGAGAGCTGCCCCTAATTGTTGGAGTGTCTCCTTACCCGCACCTATTAACTGCTGCTGAATAGCTGGCACTTGGCGCAACGAATCACGTAATTGTGCTAAATCACGGCCACCTACATTGCCAAAAGCAACGCGACCAGCCAGCCGCTCTAAATCATATACCTGTTTTAAAGCAGTTTGTAACTCTGTTCGAACAAAATATTCTTCTAATAAATCAGTTACAATCGCTAGTCTAGCCTCAATAGCTGAGCGTGTGGCAAGCGGCTGATGTAGCCATTGTTTTAATTTACGGCCACCCATTGCTGTGACAGTATCATCGAGCAACCATAACAGTGTCCCTTTTTGATCTCCACCGCGAATGGATTGAATTAGCTCTAAATTTCGCTTTGAGCTAGAATCAATGCGTAAATAATGTTTCATTTCATTAAACGTAAATGCTTGAATATGGGATAACGAACGCATTTGTGTTTTATCTATATAGGCCAATAATCGAAGGCATGAAATTTGTAGGGCTGGTGGAACAGCTTCTACATAGCTAGCTGCTTGATCCACCGCCATTTCATCCGCTTCCACTGACAGTACAATGGCGGCATTTGCAGCATGTTCTGCTAACAATAACTGTAAACCATCCGTTACAATAAGTTCCCGAATACCATAAGCCTGCATTTGCATTAATAATGCTTTGCCATCCCCTTCAATGGACGAAGCCACGGCTTCACCTGTTGATAAATCTAGATATGCATAGCCAAATGTTGTGTCATCCAGTTGTTCGGCTGCTCCAATAAAATGATTGGATTTCCCTTCAAGTGTCTTACCTTCCATAATTGTACCGGGTGTGATGAGTTGAACCACTTCACGTTTGACCACGCCTTTTGCTTGCTTTGGATCTTCTGTTTGTTCACAAATAGCCACTTTATAGCCTTTTTGCACAAGTGTTTCAATATAATTTTTAGCCGAATGATGCGGCACACCACACATTGGAATTCGTTCTTTTGCGCCAGCATCCCGGCTCGTTAATGTAATTTCTAGAATTTGTGAGGCATTAATGGCATCCTCAAAAAACATTTCATAAAAGTCACCTAATCTAAAAAATAAAAAGGCATCCTTGTAATCTTCTTTAACCTGTAGATACTGTTGCATCATTGGTGTATATGTTGTCATATAAATATTTACCTCGCTCTTACCTATAGATAGTTTTATTATAACAAAAGATACATGCGAAACGCTTCCTTCACCTTTTTTAAGATGCTAGCGTTTCGCATGTATCGAAAAATGATGGTTTCTAAAATTATCTTGGTCGTTCATCAGGAAACGATGATGACTCTAATACATACCTACCTTCTCCATCAGAGCTTGAAGATGAGCTTGAGCTCGAGCTAGATGATGATGATGATGAACTCTCATCATTTAAGCTCCAGTCTTCTTCATAATCTAGCGGATGTACACTAATACAAATTGTTGTTTCACCCATTACTTCCACAATCACTTCACGTTCTACTACAATTTCAAATTTCGTACCACATGAAGAAATTACTGCTTCAATACAATTTGGTTCTTGTATTACCCGTACACGAACATCATCACCAACGCTAATTTCTCCTTCTCGATAGTGAAGCTTCACTTTGTCTTTATAGTGAATTGTTTCCGAAAACACAGCTGTCTTCGAATGATTACTATAGGCATACCATACATTGACGTCAAATTTCCCTGTTACTTCTACAAATTTCCCGACTCTTTTAGCAGAGCAAGTATGGTTAATTACCCAGCATCCTAAAATACTTGTCGGTTTATTTGTTGGTGATAATGTTACACGCTCTTCCGTTCTCTTCTTCCCTTTGGCAACTACTGCTTTCGTCACGATTTGTCGTAAACGTTTCAGCGCAATTCCTCCTTCGACTCTTTTCACTCCATCATATGCAGGTAGCGCCCATTGGGTGAACATATATTTTAGAGAATTAAATGATTCCTCCAGAACTCCTTTCGAAAGATGACTGCTATAGCGTGAGCATTTCTCCATAGAAATGAACATAAAAAAGCTCGAATGCTGTCATTCGAGCTTTACTTCTATAATCTGTTAAGAACAGCTACCCGGTTGAGAATTGTCTACATATGAACCCGTTTCACCACGTAGCACATCACCACCTGTTGAGCGGATAATTTCATTCGTTACATTATTTGCAATCGTATTTGATACTAATTGCAATAAATCATTTACATCGCCTTGTGATTCTTTAAATTGTTGAACAACAGGGATGTCATTAATTTCTTCTTCGATTTTAGCAATTTTATCTTCAATCATTTTTAGCGCTTTTTCTTTTCCTAAGTGTTGGAAATTAACCGCTTGTTTTTGTAAACTTTTTAGACTAGCAATTCGTTCACGTACTTGTTGATTTTCATTAATTTGTGCTTCTGCCTTTTTGAAAAACTCAACCTCTGGTGTATTTGCAATCATATGTGCAATTTCATGTGATTTTTTAATTAAATCTTCTTTTGTGTATAAGATTTGTGTCATTTACGCTTCCACCTTTTCATTTTTTACGACTTCCAAAAACTCACCAGTAAGTGAATAAGATGTAGTCTCTATAATTTTAACTTTTACTAATTGACCAATTACTTCTGCTGGTGCTTTAAAATTGACAAGACGATTTTTACGCGTATAGCCTGCTAGCACATCATCTCGTCGTTTACTTGTTCCTTCAACTAATACTTCGACAACCTCACCATTTAAACGTTCTAAGGCTTTGCGAGAATACTCACCCACAACTTCATTTAAACGTTGAAGTCGCTCTTTTTTCACCTCTTCAGGTACATTATCGACCATTTTCGCAGCCGGTGTCCCTTCACGAGGAGAATAAATATACGTAAATGCTGCCTCAAAGCCAACTTCACGGTATAAGGAAAGCGTTTCCTCAAATTGCTCCTCTGTTTCATTTGGATAGCCAACGATAATATCTGTCGTTAATGTTACTTCAGGAATGGCAGCTTTAATTTTTTCTACTAATGTCAGGAAATGCTCACGTGTATATTTACGAGCCATAATTTTTAAAATGTCATTAGAGCCAGATTGTACTGGCAAATGAATATGTTCTACTAAATTACCACGTTTTGCAAGTACTTCGATTAGATGATCATCGAAATCTCGAGGATGACTCGTTGTAAAACGAATACGTGGAATATCAATTTTTCTTAAAGCATCCATTAAATCGCCAAGACGATATTCGATATCCTCAAAGTCTTTCCCGTAAGCGTTGACATTTTGACCAAGCAACATGATCTCCTGATAGCCCGCTGCCGCTAGCTCTCGGACCTCAGCAATGATCTCCTCTGGACGACGACTCCGCTCTTTTCCACGTGTATACGGTACGATACAATACGTACAGAATTTATCGCAACCATACATAATATTAACCCATGCTTTAATGGAACCAAGACGTTTCTTCGGCAGATTTTCTATCACATCGCCTTCTTTAGACCAAACCTCTACGACCATTTCTTTCGACATATAAGCCTCTTTAAGAATGTTTGGAAGGCGGTGAATATTATGCGTTCCAAAAACCATATCGACATGTGGATAGCTTCTTAAAATTTTATTTACAACCGATTCCTCTTGCGACATACAGCCACAAACCCCGATTAGCATCTCTGGGTTTTTTCGTTTATATTTCAACAGGAAACCAAGTTCTCCAAATACTTTGTTTTCTGCATTTTCTCGAATGGCACATGTATTCAGCAAGACGACATCAGCCTCTTCAATTATTTCAGTTGGTGTGTAACCCAACTGCATAAAAATACCAGCCATTACTTCTGTGTCATGCTCATTCATTTGGCAGCCATAAGTACGAATGTAGAAAGTACGATCTTTACCCATTCCTGCAAATTGTTCGTCAATGGTAAAATCCTTATGGTATTTTACATCTTCTTTACCACGTTTTTTAGCATCTTTTAAGGAAGGTGCCGTAAAGACCTTCTCAAAATATTTACTGTAATCCTTTTCAGGCTTGTCTTCTTTTTTTGGTTGATTGACCTGTTGATTAGCTAAGCGTTGTTCCTCATTCATCGCAATCAGGTAACTCCTTTCAAACGAAATCCATGCACTTGAATTTCCATCTTACTATTATACTGAATAGTTGATACTTCCTACAAGGCTTGCGCTTCAAATGTCGTGGTTTCGACTTAATTACAAGTAGCTGAAAGGATTAATCCGCCCAATTTCAAGTTTTATCTTATCTAATAAGAGAGCTAAACGTCACGATCAATAAAATACTTCCTATGCTTTATATATAAGTATCCATTGTATAATTTCAGCTTGACCCAACGCTTCATACTCATATCCTCTTTATAAAATAAAGCATTTGTATATTGGCCTTGTTTCACTAATCGTTTTGCTTCAATTTTTAATTTTTCATTCCCCATACATTTATATAAAGTTTTTGGAGGCAGTAGTGACCACAAATGCTTAGTTTGGACATATGTTCGTTCAAGCGGGATGTGGAATAGATGATCATTCACTACATATTGCATGAAGTTATGGCCGCTCGCTGTTACATAATAGCTGGAAGAACCGGCTCGTAAATTGAGCTCAAATAACTTATACTCCCCATCACGCGGATCATATTTCATATCAAAATTGGCAAAGCCCGTATAGCCGATGTCCTCTAACAGATGCCGTATTGTATCCATCAATTGCTCATCATAATCGATCATGACAGCTAAAGAGATGCCTTTGTTTTGCGGGGAAGGGTCCTCAAAAAGCTTATTGCTTAAACACATCAATTTCACTTTTTTATCTCTCCCTACATAAACGTCTAATACGCGAATGAACGAATCATCACCGGGGATAAACTCTTGTAAAATTAAGGTATCTTGATAGCTTGAGCGATAAATACTGCGAACAATCTGTTGCATCTCGCAGTCATTATGGACTAGATAAATTTTTTTCTTCTCAGGAAAGGAGCAGCTAGCGTACGCCACAGAATTTGAAGGTTTAATAATGATTGGGTAATGGAATGGTATGACGCAGTTTGTCTGTTGTTCCTTTGTGACAGTCACTGTTTGGGGGTATTTTAACTTATACAAGTCACATAGTTGATAAAATTTTTCCTTCGATTGAACCTTCTTTAGCAAAACTTGATCGATATAGGGTAAAATAAAATATTTTTCTAGCTCCTCTTTATTTTTAATAATCTGCTCTGCGTAGAAGCAGTCGCAAACTAATAAAATCAATCGTTGATGCTGAAACTGCTTTGCCAGCGTCAGCAGCACTTGTACAAAATGGTTAGGATCATCTAAATGCTCTACATATTGAAAGTCAAGGATACCACTATTTTGAGTGGCGATTCCTTGCGTACCACTGGAGAAAAATGATCGGAAATTCCCTCGTTTTCTGGCTGGCTCGATGACAAAACTCTTAATATTATACGCCTCATAAAAAGAGCGGGCTACCCCGTAAGCATGCTGTCCTGACTGTATAACAATAGGCAAAAATGGTTGCTCATGTAGGTATGACAATTCGATCGCCTCTCTAGTAAAAATGAATTTATTCATTTGTATGCAAATTAGATTGTACATATGTAGCACGAATAAAAGACACTAATATAAAACTTTAGTGTCTTCTCCAGTATCTATATTTCTATAAATTTTTTAATGCGATGTTCAAAAGAGACGATGGATTGAACCCCATGGCTCTTGAGTAAGTCTGTATTGGCAAATGTATACTTTCCTAAATCATCAGGGAAATGGGCATCTGAGGATATTGTAAAAATAACCCCATAGTCAAGTAAGGTTTGTAAAAAACGAGGGCCAGGGCACATTTCTTTTACAGGATAACGATAATACAACCCGGCATTGATCTCAGTAGCAGTTTGAGTTGACGTTAAAGCTTGTGCGATACGTTCATACCAAACTTTTAGAAATGCCTGATCCTCTACCTGATAATTAAATACTTTAAAGTTGTCAAGATGTGCAACAACATCAAATAGTTTGGACTGAATCATGTTTTCAACAGTCATAAAAAAGCGCTCATAGTTTTCTTGTAATGCTTGCGTATTCATTTGCTTAAATAGATGTTCTGTTTGGGGATTATCAAAGCCCCAGCCATCCACAAAATGGACTGAACCGATTACATAATCCCATGGGTGGTCTGCTAATAATGAAATCAGCTCCATCTCCCCACTTATAAAATAATCTGCCTCTATACCTAACTTCAAGGCAATACCTTCTCGGTGCCATTTTTCTTTAGCCTGCTGAATGGTAGAGACAAAAGTATCGATATTTTCTGTCATGACACGATCTAGCCAATATCGCTGTAATTGACCAATCTCACTATCGTCCAATTTCATAAAGCGCTCGAAGTAAGCGCGCGTCTCCTTAAAACGATATAAGTGATCAACAATGCCGACCTCACGTAAACCAAGCTGCTTTGCTTGTTGAAGATATAAATCCAACCATTCCTCACTATAGCAGCCATTTTGAACCCTCTCTGTTAACCTCTGTAGCTGAAAGGTCATCTCCTCCTTTGAACCTTGTGAAGTAGCATCCACTGGTTGAAAAAACTCAAGCGCCTGTGATGTACGCTCTAGCCAGCGAGATGAATAAGGTCCCTCTTCTAAATGTACATGATAATCAATTGTCATCAACTTTTCCCTCCATTACATACCGTCCATTTTTCTTCATAAGTCTGCCACTCTAATGGACAAGTATTTTCACAAAAAATTTCCGTACATTCTTCAAGATGACAGATTTGAAAAAATGATTTCCCATTAATTTTCGATGCATCCGCTAATAAATAATTAACCTTACTATGCTTTTGCATTTTTTTTGAAATGAGAGATTCATCCAAATCATAATCGTACACGACACCATCACTAATGCCACCACATGAGATAAATGCTTTATCAAAATTCATATTATCTAACATTTCCAAAGTCATGGCACCTGCGACAGAGGATTGTCGAGGATTCGCAGTACCTCCTAGTAAAATAACCTTCCCAGTCATGCGTCTTTCCTCTATCGCTAAATTGAACTGGACAGCTGCTGCAATCGAGTTCGTAACAACTGTTATATCGTCAACAGCTAGTAGAAAATCTGCAATATGGACCGTTGTCGTCCCCGTATCAATTGCTATCGTATCTCCATCACCAATGCGTTTTGCGGCCATACGAGCAATTTGACGCTTAGCCTCTTTTTGCATTTGTAGCTTACGTAAAAAGGCAGGCTCATTCCGTACATTCGTATATTTAATAGCTCCTCCATGAACTCTTGTTAATAAACGCTGTTGCTCTAATTCATCAAAGTCTCTTCGTATTGTTTCAGGGGCTACTTGAAGAGCATCAGCAATATTTGTAACAATTATTTTCCCTTCCCAATCTAATTGTTTTAATATAAATTCGAATCTTTCTAGTTTTGCGTAAGTCATGATAATGCAATCACATCTTCTTTTGAGACATAACAATTATAGGTTGTTCCCATTTCAATTGAATAGCCCTGTTGATGCAGCTGCTCCATTGTAAATAAGACCTCCCCCTCAAACGTTGTTCGAATGATATTACCACTCATTAACGATTGTTTCGCTATCCCTGTTAAACTCAGATCACCGTTTCTTTTATCGAAATGCAAAGCTTCAGGACGAATCGCAAATTTACGGTATGGCTCTGGCAAAGGTTCTCCGAGCATTTGCTGTAATACCTGTCGGGAAAAAACATTATAATGCCCGATAAAATTAGCAATAAATTCAGTATCAGGTCTTGTATAAATCTCAGTTGGTGTCCCACTTTGCGCAATACTGCCATTATTCATTACAAATATTCTATCTGAAACAGCCATGGCCTCTTCCTGATCATGCGTTACTAAAATCATCGTCATATTGAGCTTCCGTTGAATGGCCCGTAAATCTGCCTGAAGCTTCTTACGTATTTGAGCATCTAGCGCACTAAGTGGCTCGTCTAATAACAACACTTTAGGTCGGACAATTAACGCTCGCGCTAGTGCAACACGTTGTTGTTGACCTCCCGATAGTTCTTTCGGATAAGCGTGCGCTTTTTCGCTTAAATGAACAAGCTCCAACATGTCTTGAACGCGCTGTTCTAGCTCAACTGAATTCTCTTTTTGCATATGCAAACCAAAGGCGACATTTTCTTGCACAGTCATATTCGGAAAAAGTGCATAGGATTGAAAAACCATCCCCACTAGGCGATCCTTCGGTTGTACACCATTCATATCTTTGCCTTCAATGGAAATTTGGCCTGCTGTTGCATCCGTTAAGCCTGCGACAATACGAAGAATCGTACTCTTTCCACAGCCACTTGGTCCTAATAAAGTAATAAATTCACCTTTGCCAATTTTCATATTAATATTCGATAAAACAGTAGATGACCCATAGTTTTTATGAAGCCCTTCAATAACAAGATAACTCATAGATTTGTAGCACCTTTCGATCGTTTTGTTACTATTGCAATGACAAATGTTAATAAACCCATCAGCACGATATAAATGAAAACTACTGCACTAGCAATATGTCCACTTGTACTAAGTTTTTTCATTAAATAAATTTGAACTGTTTCAAAGCGAGAGCCAACAACAAGATTAATTAAGACAAATTCACCAAATAAAACAGAGAAAGATAACAGCGCACCTGCAAATAAGCCTGGATAAACTGTAGGCAGTAAAATTTTTGTGAATGCTTGCCTTTTAGAGGCGCCAAGTAATTGAGCTGCATCAAGAAGTTGCCTTGCATCTATATTTCGCAAACTATTTCGTGTGCCCTGATAGATATAAGGTAGAATTCCAACAACATAGGCCCCTAAAACAACGAAAATCATCGGTATCCCTATTTGGCTATAAACGCGGATAAGTCCGACCGCTAAAATGATTCCTGGGAAAGAATAGACCATGACAACGGCCATCTGTATCCATTTTTCATACTTAGGAAAGTACAAGACAATAACGAAGATGGCTGGCACAATAACGAGGAGTGCGATACTAACAGCACCACCTGCTAATAATACTGAACGTCCAAATGCTTGAATAAAATCACTATCCTGAAACAATGTGAAAAACCATTTTAATGTAAATCCTTCGGGTAATATAGTTTTATTCCATTTTGATGCAAAAGCATAGAGCATCGTTGCTAGAACGGGCAATAAAAGATACCCAACTAACAGGAGGAAAAATAAATCGGCCAAGCCCCGCTTCTTCATTTAAGTTTCCTCCTTGTTTTTGAGATGCTCCACTCACTAATTAACATAGCCGTTACCATTGATACGGCTAAAATGACCGCAATCGCACTTGCTAGCTCTGGTTGGGCAAAGATATCACCCTTAATTAATGAGCCAATACGAATCGCCACTAAGTTATAATTACTGCTCGTCAGTGCATAGGCAGAGGCATACGCCCCCATGGCATTAGCAAATAATACACTAAATGTTCCGACAATCCCTGGTAGCATAACTGGTAGACCAATTTTCATCCAAAACTGCCAACTGGATGCCCCTAAAAGTGCTGCTGCCTCCTTCCACTGCTGCTGGATTCCATCATAAATCGGATATAACAGCATAAGCGATAACGGAAGCTGAAAGTAAATATATATTAATAAAAGGCCACCCCAACTATAAAGTGAAAATGATGATAGTGCATCGATGTCCCATTTTTCAAACAACAGTGTAAATAAACCACTATTGCCAAGTAACACGATAAAAGCAAAAGCTAACGGAATACCCGAAAAATTTGATGTTAAATTTGTTAGTATTAAAATTTTCTCCCTTACTGGCTCAGAAAACTTCATCATGGCATAGACCGCGAACAATGTAACCATTAACGCGATAATAGCTGAAATGACAGATAAGGTAATACTATTTTTAAAACCTTGTAAAATATAGCCGTTTGTAAAGACAGCCTTGTATTGCGTCAGCGTAAAGCCATCACTATTTTGAAAGCTAGTTAGAAGCATATACAATAAAGGGACAAGGAAAAATAATACTAGTAATACTAGAAAAGGAGAAAGCCAGGCAATGGATTGCCGCTTCGATTTCAACACAATCACTTCTTTCTATTAATTACTGCTGCTCATGGGGTTAATCGTCGCTCCAGTCTAAAAGGAGCGACGATTATTAGTTAAACCTCTTTTGCTGCATACACACCTTCAAGCAAAAGTGGCACCATCTCATCAGTAGGCTCCATATTCAATAAATGACAGCATAGGGGTGCAATTTGCAATTGTGAAACAACACCCTCATTTATCCCTGCCTTGACAGAATCGGCTATCACAAACAGTGGAACATAACGATCCTCATCCGTTGTTCCTCCATGATTGCCATCACTCGTCATGCCATGATCTGCTGTAACAATGACCTCATACCCTTGCGCCATACATTTTGGGATGAATAAAGATAATAAGGCATCCATCGCTAAAACACGATTGCGATATTGTGCGGAATCTGCAGTAAATTTATGACCATCATCATCAACATTCATCGGATGAATATAAAGGAAATCTGGCTGCTTTTCATCCATTAACCACGCTGCATCCGCAAATACATGACTATCCGGATAATGATCCTCAAAATAGAACAATCCATTGTCAATTGGTAAGGATGTATCCAGTTGAATTCTGTCAGTCATATGGTTAAATGGTGCTCTGTTATAAAGTTCACTTACCCAATAATAGGCTGAGGCTGCAGTAGACAATCCGTGCTCCTTCGCAACATGAAAGACACTTTTTTGAGTCGATAAACGGACGGTCATATTGCTTGTGACACCATGAACGATGGGGGGTGTCCCTGTTAAAATGGTTTCATACAATGGTCTGGATAACGCTGGAACCTCTGAACAAATTTTATAGCGCGCTGCTACCTTTCGCTCTACTAAATGGTGTAAAAATCCCATATGACTACAAGCAGTATCAAAGCGTAGTGCGTCAACGACAATAAGAACTACTTTCTTATTTTGCATGGATTAACACCTGCTCTTGATATAATTGTGGAATTTGCTTCGTTGTTTCTTCCCATTTCTTTTGATCGTTTACTGGCTGAGCATTGTTATACATATCAGCTGGTAATAATAAATCTTTTACATCTTGTGGTAGGTCCACTTTGTCTCGAATTGGTCTTGCATAGCCTTTTGCTAAATTTTCTTGACCTGCATCGGATAAAATATATTCACGTGCTAGCATGGCCGCATGTGGGTTTTTCGCATACTTATTAATGATCGTTGCATAGCCTGAAGTAACAGATCCCTCATTTGGTATCACTACATCAAAACGGTCCTCATCAATTTGGTGACGATAGCCTAATGCATTGAAATCCCATAAGATAGCGACATCAATTTCTCCTTTTTCTAAGTTTGCGACCGATGGATCACCCTGTAATCTACCTTGCTTCGCTAACTCTGCAAAAAAATCAATCCCAGGTTGAATATTGGTTTCATCCCCACCAAATGCCATAGCAGCTGCTAAAATAGCAAACTGTGCTTGGTTAGCTGTTAATGCATCCCCAATGCTGACTGTATAATTGCCATTTTTTAAATCCTCCCACGATTTAGGGGCATCTTTTACATTATTTTTATCTGTTAAAAATGAAATAGTTCCTGTATAGCCAACGATCCAATGGCCTTCATCGTCTTTGGCCCAATCAGGTATCTCATCCCAGTAAGAAGTTTTGTATGGTAATGTTAGACCCTTGTCCTTGGCAATTGGACCAAATGCAATCCCTACATCACCGATATCTGCTGTAGCATCATCTTTCTCCGCTTCGAACTTCGCTAGCTCTTCAGCACTCGACATATCTGTATCTTTGTGTTTAATGCTATATTCAGTTCCTAGCTCCTCCCAAGTTTCCACCCAGTTCGCCCATGTATCAGGCATACCAACAGAATTGACAGTTCCCTCTTCCTTTGCTTTTGTTGTAATTTCTTCAAGCGTTACATCTTCATTTACCTCATTTGCACCTGATGAACTGTCTGAACAAGCTGCCAACATGGAAATAGTTAATGCACCAATTAAGCCTTTTTTCCACAACTTTTGAATTGCCATGTGTTGGACCCTCCATTTGTTTTTGTTTATTTTTATTTGCTTACACCTGTAATGGTATAAAACAAACATTAAGCAAGTATGGAGGTCGTTAAAATATTTAGTAAAAATTATTGAGAAATTATAAATATCTATGAATGGATAGAATGATGGATAGAGAGTTAAAAATTAATTGAAGAACATAGGGGTGTTGTATGTGTACGTGTGTTTGACCAGACGTACACATACTGAGATTATTTGGAGAGACCTAAAAAATCAGCATATGTATGCGGCTCATTTTCCTTTAAAATTGTTAAAAATGTAAACGCTAGTTGAACAACAGACCACCATCTCATATTGTAAGACATTTCAAAACGAGCGGGTTCTAACGTAAAGACATCCTGAAAAATAGTCATCGGCTCTATTTGCTCATCCTTTAAAATGGACAGAAAGCCCAAAAATAACGAATGGTCTTTAACTTCTATCAGTTTGCCCTCAACGAGTGCATCAATATTTTCTGGTTGTTCAAAATTGCAGTGTGTCGCCACATAACGCTCTAAATCCTGCGCACGCTGCCTTTCTTCACGTTCTTTTTTCTTTGCAATAAAATCAATGACGTTATTCACGTGCATCGCCTCTTTTTTTCTTTTATTGTAGCATTTTTTAAAGGGCCAATGCCCCTACTAACCCCTCCTATTTTCCCTTGATATACATACAAGACGTATAAACGGAAATCAAAAAAGACGCCTGATCATCCAGACGTCACAATAGTGATGGTCACTTTTCCTCCTCCAGTCAATGAATCATTATCTAGTGTCAATGTGCCACCATGTTTTTGAATGATGGATTGAGCAATATAGAGCCCCATACCATAATGATTCGCTGAATTTCTACTTGGATCACCTCGATAAAACTGTTTCGTTGCTTCCTTTAAATCTTGCGATGAAAAACCTGTGCCACTATCCGTCACAGTAAAATGAACAACGTTATTCTCTCCTTGAACAGACAAAATAACTTTACTGTTATTGGGTGTATGCTCTACAGCATTGACAATCAGGTTTAATAGTGCCCGATAAAAAAGCTCTTTCTCTACAACAATTGAATTTGGCAATTCGTTTTTTTCTACCATTACTTCAAGGTTTTTTTCTAAAGAGAGGGCCCTCATTTGATGTTCAAGTTGCTGAATAAAAGTACACATATCTACAGTTTTTTTTTCACTAGCAGCGCTTTGCTCCATTTTGGATATATCCATTAGTTGTTTGATGAACTTTTCAATTTCAAGGGTATTTTTCAATATATAATCGTTATATTCTCTTTGTGTTTCATCCTGAACGGTGTCCAGTAAAAGGTCTGCATTCCCCCTTATAATGGTGAGAGGGGTTTTTATATCATGGGCAAGTGCAGAAATTTGTTCTCTACGTGATTTTTCTGCCTCCCATTGTTGTTTCAATGAGGAATTTAAGGCTTCCTTCATATGTTCAAAGGAAATTGCAATATCATCTATTTCTTGAATACCTGATGGTTTTAAATGAAAATCTAAATTTTGATTTTGTATCTTCTCAATGGCGTCTTGTAAGCCCTTCATTTTTTGCTTGAGCCTTCTGCCAAAATGAATAGCCAGCACCGTAGCTTGTATGATAACCCCAAAAATAAATAATAGTAAGACAGATAATTGCGGATTTGGCATATACTCTCTCAAGCTAGCAGAGCTATATTCTGGCACTAAACTATAGCGTAAAATACAAACTTCTTGTTCTCGCTCTATAAACGCATAAAATCGTGAATTAGCCTGTGTCTCTCCCTTTTGCTTCAAATGCCACGCATCAAAAGCCTCTTTTTCTGTTAAATTACCTGATATGAATTCCCCCTTGTTAGAAATCACCGCATAGTCCACAAGCTCTGGGATCATTTCGGCAGTAACTGACTTGCTAGAAATAATCTGATTCTTAACTAAAGCAATCTGCATTTCCGCATAATTTGCTGGCAAAATAATATTTGCTGAAAAGGCAAACATAAATAGTCCCAAAAGCATGGCTACTAATAAAATAATTCCCAAGCACAAAAATAATAAATACCTAAGGAAAAATGTATGAAGGCGTGTTCCCTTCCCCGGTTTTATGGTTTCCATTTATAGCCGATCCCCCAAACCGTTTCAATAGCATCTATTTCACAAGCATGTAGCTTCGAGCGAATATTTTTAATATGCTCTGTTATAGCTGTACTGTCACTTTTGCCATCAAATCCAAAAATAGTTTCGTATATTTGTTCTTTTGAAAAGACCTGCCCTCGATGTCGTGCTAAAAATTCACATATCTCATACTCACTTTTTGTGAGCATGACTCGCTCATCACTCACAAAAAGCTCTTTCCCAGATAGATTAAAATGAACCTTATCGATATAAAGGATGCTCCGCTTCTCTCTTCGCTCACGTCGAATATGAGCGTTCACCCTTGCACGTAACTCCCCAATCCCAAAAGGTTTAATCAAATAATCATCTGCTCCTAATCCTAGACCATACATCACATCTTCCTCTAATGACTTAGCAGTGAGAAAGAGAATCGGGCAATCTACAGCATGACGAATTTGCCCACATAATGTGAAACCATCAATAGCTGGCATCATAACATCCAATAAAATCAAATCAAAGGAACCAAGATTCATCTTATAAACTTCTGTAGATTCAGAAACAATGGTTACTATATGGTCATCTTTACGCAGAGCATTTTTGACTAATATTAAAATATCCTCTTCATCATCAACGACTAATATGTTTGCCATAACTCACCCTCAACTATTTATTCCTACTATTCCGTTCTTCTACCTTCCCATTTCCCAAACCATAGACACGACAAAATAAAGGCAAATACACTTCCTGCCAAACAACAAACGATTCCTGTAAGCATACTTGTTTCGAGTAGAGCCATATTCACTCCTGTCGACTTTATGATCCATAAAGAGACAAAATGTCCACTCCACCCATAAGGTAAAAAGGGCCAAATATGATCCCCTAAACCTGTAAGCAATAGAGCAACCAAAAGAGCCTCCACTATACCCAACCCAATCGAAGCACCTTTTCCAAATTGTAAGCTCACATATAAATGTAAAATATATATAAAAACATGACTTCCAAAGAGAATACACGCAGCCATACTATAAAATGAATAACTAAAACCTTCTTCGTGTAATAGCTCGATAAAACCAATACTAAAGATGGCTATAGATAAGAAAATTGCCCCAAAGCTATACAGCAATAACAGTAATAGCTTACTAACATATGTCTTCATTTTCCTATTTGTTGTTGCTAACATGACCTGGAATTGACCTACGTTTGCCTCCTGTTCAGATGCCATAGCACACACTAGTCCAATAATAATGGGTAAGCCACATGCAATCCCCTGGAAATACGCCATTACTTTCCCTTTAAAATCCCATGGTGAATAAGAATAGTAGGCTAAAAAGAGGGCTGAAATAACAATGGGAACAACTAAATGTGTGAGTAAAAATGGTGTTCGTTTTATTTTTAAACAGTCTGCTCTCAATAATCGTAACATGTCCATCCGCTATTTGGCCTCCCTTTTTTGAAACCACTTGGCAGTAAGGAAACAAACTATTATAAACCAAGCTAATGCCATAATAATGCCTGGGAAAATAACATTTGTATTCAATAAAGGGCTTCCCTCTGGTACTGGTAAACCATTCGGTAACATACCTATTGTGGAACATATTAAACGCGCTCCTATTGCAAACGGATAGATGTACCATAATTTCCCATCTGCAAACACAACAATTCCTACTATATTGGCAACTAAATTGAATAAAATAGCTAAATATGTGCCTAATTTCGCCGCTAGGAAAAGACATAAAGGAATTTGCCACAAAAACGCTATGAAAATGACTATAGTACTTATCAAACTGCTATATAGCGATAAACTATGACCGAAAAGCCAGCCCCCTACCGTAATTCCAATAAAGAAAATGACAGAGATAAAAAGTAGCCACACACTGGATGAAAGTATCTTGCCCAGCCAGATTTTTTTTAGATCAAGAGGCAGTGCAAGTATACTTTGATATTTCATTTTCTTATCTGTTTCCACTACTAATGCGCAGCAAATTGTTAAAGCACCTGGAAGTAGCATCGTATACCACCAGTTATATGCACCTGTTTGAAAATACGAACCACCCATAAGTACTGCACTTAAAAGCAATGTTACTAAGGGAGTAAGCCAAAGTAAGGCTGGAATAAAAGTCCTCTTCCATTTTAATTGTTCTGCTTTCAGAATGGATAGCATGTTAATGACCTCCCTTTCTATTAGCAGACACAACCTGCATAAATAATGATTCTAATTCCTGCCCCTGTGGTGCTGGGCCCTGATAACCGAGTCTTCCATCAGCGATAATTCCAATATCATCGACGACTTGTTCCACCTCAGACAAAATATGACTAGATAATATGACCGAAATGCCTTGCTCTGGAAAAGAACGAATAAGCTTACGAAGCTCCTGTATACCAATTGGATCAAGCCCATTTGTTGGCTCATCTAAAATTAATAGCTTTGGTTTGTTTAACAGTGCAATCGCTATCCCTAGTCTTTGTTTCATCCCTAAAGAAAACTGTCCTGCCCGTTTTTTACCTGTATTCGTTAAATCTACAACCTTTAAAACTTCTTCGATACGACTTTTTGGTAAACCTAAGGCTATTGTTCGGACTTGTAAATTTTCTTTAGCTGTCAAATTTTCATATAGTGGCGGTGTTTCGATTAAGACACCAATGTCGTGTAAATCATTTCGTGTCCAAGTATGGCCATTAAAAATGATTGATCCAGTATTGGGACGTAGCATACCTGTAATCATCTTTAATGTTGTTGATTTCCCTGCCCCGTTAGGTCCAAGCAAACCATAAACCGTATTTCGTTGAATTTCTAGCGCTAGTTGATCTACAATTTTTTGCCCTTTCAATGTTTTAGTAAGACTTTCTGTTTTCAATATCATATCTTTCATTATTAGTCATCATCCTTTCGATGACCTTAGTGTAAAAAATGATTATAAGGATTTTATAAGGTTTTAAATTGTTTTTCACATATATAGGTGTCAGTGCTTACGTTTACTGTCTTAACAAGCTACTCATCCATACAACAAAAAAAGCATTTGGACTATTACCAGTCCAAATGCTTTGACTCTATCATTTTACATAAATTCTTTTACTAGCTCATTGAAATCATTTTCACTCATTTTAATATCGATATCTGTTAATGGTAACTCGGAGTAGCCAGGTACTTTCTCTTGATAAGATGTTGTTTCTGTATCATGATAAATAATTCCTGTTACTAAGCCCTCATTTTCCATCACTGTACGCATCGCCATACCACGATCTGAGTGATCATAACCTTCAACATCCGCTAATTTTGTTAGGTTCTCTTTAAACCAATCGTAAGTGTTCACTTTGTTATATGTGACACAAGGTGAAAATACATTGATGAATGAGAAGCCTTTATGGTTGATCCCTGCTTCGATTAAAGCCGTTAATTCTTTAATATCTGTTGAGAAGCCTTGTGCCACAAATGTAGCACCGCTTGTTAATGCAACTTCTAAAGGTTTTAACGATGGCTCAATTGCTCCACCTGGTGTGGATTTAGTGATGAATCCCGCAGCAGAACGTGGAGATGTTTGGCCCTTTGTTAAGCCGTAAATTTGGTTATCCATGACAATATACGTAATATCAATATTTCGACGGATGGCATGAATCGTATGCCCCATACCGATCGCAAATCCATCACCGTCACCGCCAGAAGCAATAACATGTAAATCACGATTGGCCATTTTTAATCCTTGTGCAATCGGTAGTGCACGACCATGAATACCATGGAATCCATAAGAATTGATATAACCTGATATACGACCTGAACAACCGATTCCAGAAATTACTGCAAGTTCATTTGGTTCAATTCCAACATTGGCAGCAGCACGTTGAATAGCTGCCTGTACAGAGAAGTCTCCACAACCTGGGCACCAGTTTGGCTTTACTGCATTACGAAAATCCTTAAATGTTGCCATTAGTGAGTCAACTCCTTCACACGATTTTCTAATTCACCTGGCAAGAATGGTGTACCGTTATATTTAGTGATTGTCGCGATTTTATCGTGACCACCTACGTTCATCTTCATAATATTTGCCAATTGACCCGTATAGTTATTTTCCACAACGACTACTTTTTTCGCTTTCGCTACAAGTGGTGCCATTTCCGCAGATGGGAATGGATGAATTAAGCGAACATGCGCATGATTAACTTTCATTCCTTGCGCATTTAGTCGTTCTTGAACTTCTTCAATTGCACCCCTAGTTGAGTTAAAGCCAACTAATAAAATATCCGCCTCTTCATGTGGAGCATTCACAAACACGGGATTATCAAATTTCAAATTCTCTAACTTACGGAAACGTTTATCCATTTGAGCTTGACGATTACCCGTAGCTTCAGATGGCTTACCTGTTTCGTCATGTTCCACACCAGTAACGTGGTGAATACCATGTAATTTCCCTGGTAATACACGAGGTGAAATACCATCTTCAGTATCTTCATAGCGTTTGAAATAAGCTTTGTCTGCCGCTTCTTCTAAATCGTCCATGACGATTTTACCCCGACGAATTTCAATTTTATTGTAATCAAATGGTTCAACAGACTGTTTCCCTAGCGATAATTGTAAATCCGTCATTAAAATTACCGGTAATTGTAGTTCCTCTGCAATGTTAAACGCCTGTATCGTATCGAAGAATGCTTCCTCCATTGTTGAAGGAGCAATGACTACTTTAGGGATTTCCCCATGGGTACCATAAAGCATAGCCATTAAGTCTGATTGTTCCTGTTTTGTTGGTAATCCAGTTGATGGACCTCCACGTTGTGTATCAACGACCACTAATGGTTGCTCTGTCATACCTGAAAGACCGATTGCTTCCATCATCAATGAAAGACCAGGACCAGCCGATGCTGTAAAGGATCGAACACCACCAAAGTTAGCGCCAATCGCCATTGTTGCTGCGGCAATCTCATCTTCTGTTTGGATGACTGTGCCACCGAATTTTGGAAGTTTTTTAATAAGATACTCCATAATTTCAGAAGCCGGTGTAATTGGGTAGGCAGCCATAAAGCGTGTCCCAGCTGCTAATGCACCAAGCGCCACAGCATCGTTACCAATCATAAACATACGGCGTTTGCCATCTGCTGGCGCAAGCGCCCATTCGCCAATACGATCACCTAAAAGCTCATTCATAATTTGACGTCCGCGAGTAATAGCTTCCATATTTTTTTGAACGACTTCTTCACCTTTTTTACCGAAGATATCATCGACAACATTTTGGAACACTGCGTCCTCTAAATTTAGTAACGATGCTGTTGCTCCAATTGCCACCATATTTTTCATTAATGAAGTGCCTAGTTCTGCTGCCACTTCTGTAAATGGTACTGCAAACAATGGTGCTTTTGAATCTTCTGGTTTAACAGGATCAAATTTGGCATCCGCTAAAATAATACCGTTTTCTGTAAGCTCTTTATAATTGACATCGATTGTTTCTTGATCGAATGCTACTAGAATATCTAAATCATCCGCAATTGCACGTACTTCTGTTGGACGAACTGTAATCTTATTATTCGTATGGCCACCTTTAATTCGAGAAGAGAAATGACGGTAACCGTATAGGAAATACCCTAAACGATTCATTGCCATTGAGAAGATTTCACCTGTACTCTCAATCCCTTCACCCTGTTGCCCACCGACTTTCCATGAAAGCTGATGTAACATGTCAACAACTCCTTAAATCCAATGTGTACTATTATTTTTCCTTCATAAGTTTAACACGAAGAAACCTTCTGCACTATTGTTTCTCAACGATTTAGGCGAAAATCAGACCTTTGACTGAAAATCATGTTCATAAAGTTGTAATTTTCAAAACTAAGCAAAATAACGCACCTATTTCAAGTGACATCTATCATATGTAAACAGGAAAACGAAAAAATGCCCGTCACTTTATTATGTGACAAGGCATTTTACTTATTACTTTTTTATCGAATACGTTTTTCCACTAGCAGCTTCAAGGCTGTTCGTTCTTCACCAGCAATTAAAATATCGGCAAACGCCGGCGCGCAAATTAAATCTGTGCCACTTGGCGCTACAAATCCGCGTGCGATGGCCACTGCTTTCACGGCTTGGTTAAGTGCACCTGCCCCAACTGCTTGCATTTCTGCTTGCCCTTTTTCTCTGATTACCGCGACTAATGCACCTGCAACTGAATTTGGATTAGAGCGTGATGATACTTTTAATGAATCCACAATTATTCCTCCCCGTTTCGCGAATAGTGTTTACGCTCAACAACTCATGTCCCCCTTTTTGGACCTCAAGTTATTGTCCGTAGCACATTTTATGCTCCGCAAGACGGAAATAGACTAGTTTCACAAAGAATCCTGTTTCCTCGGTAAAAGCGCTGTAAATCAACATTCTTCGACTTTTTTATCCTTGAAATGGATAATCCTCATTTATATAAATGCGTTCACAGGATTTAGCCTTCCCTGTTTGATTATCAATCTCTACAAAGAAACCACTCAATACTTCTCGGCCTTTTTTCGGTACTTCAAAACGAGAAGGCATATTTGTTTGGAATTTATAAATAACACTTTCCTTCGTCATCCCTAAAATCTCATCATACGGACCTGTCATACCTACATCCGTAATATAAGCTGTTCCATTTGGATAAATACGTGCATCCGCTGTTTGCACATGTGTATGCGTCCCAACAACCGCAGAAGCCTTTCCATCTAAGTGCCAGCCAAGAGCGATCTTTTCACTAGTTGCCTCCGCATGGAAATCTACAAATACAAGCGGTGACGTTTGACGAGCTTCTTCAATCAATTTTTCTGCCATCGCAAATGGATCCTCATGTGGTGGTAAAAACACACGACCATGTAAATTAATGACAGATAATGTCACGCCATTTTTAGAAATTTGCACCATACCTTTACCTGGCGCTTCTTCTGAGAAGTTGGCTGGACGTACTAAATAATCAGCATCATCAATAAAATCGAATATATCTTTATTATCCCATGTATGATTACCCATCGTAATAACGTCTACACCCATTTGTAGCAGGTCATTATAAATATTACGAGTAATTCCGCGTCCTGCCGCAGCATTTTCACCATTGGCAATGACAACATCAATATTATATTTCTTTTTTAAGCGAGGTAAATATTTCTCTACCGCATCCCGACCAATTGAACCAACAATATCGCCGATAAATAAAACTTTCATTTTTTCAACCACTCTTTCTTTCCAATACGTCTCTAAATAACAGACTTTACGTACCTTGAATAACACCATTAATTGTAACGCTAGGTGGAGGATTAAGCAAAATAAAATAAATATCTGCCATTATAGTGCTCTTTTCACCTTCATGTAGATTAATGTAGAGGATAAAGTAAGCCAATTCATTTTTATGAGCTTTAAAAAAATAAACTGTTTTAGTTTACGGTTAATAAGCTTCACCTTCAATACGTCTGGATACGCTTGTAAAAAGGATTGAAGGGCATTTTTAATGGCCTGTGGTTTAGCTGGACATTGATGAAGAATAACAAGGAGCCCTTCAAATTGGTAATTTAAAAAGCTATTTTTTACTTTCTCATAAACCTCTCCACTTTGTAATTCCTCAAAAAGCTTTTTATACAACAAATCATAATTGTTTCTTACATTGCTCATAGCTCTACTTGTGAGGGAATTTTGATTACCTACATTATAGTAATAAAGCTGTCTTGGGACATAGCAGATGGATTGATTTTTTATAACAGCTCTCGTTAGAAACACTGTGTCTTCTGCAAAATTCATCGTTTCATCAAATTGTAGTTTATGCAAATCTATAAAGGATTTTTTATATAGTTTACAGCTGGCAAAACCAAAATGCTTTTCACCTATTTCTGTAAATAATTTATTTAAACAAACGGTTGCGCTATAAGTAAAGTATGTCTTTGAGGGATAATATAGCTGCCTATTTCCCATTTTCTCCTGCCAATATAAATCGCATTTGGCAATATTGCTACCTGTCAGCCTACAGGCGTGAAACATTTCTTCCAGCATAGTTAGCTCTAGCCAATCATCCGCATCAACAAAAGTAATATATTGTCCTTTGGCCAGTTCCATTCCTAAATTTCTTGCCTTACTAACACCACCATTGTCAATATCTAAAACAGTTATACGAGCGTCCATCTGTGCAAAATTTTGTAAAATCGCCAATGATTGATCTTCGCTACCATCATTAATCGTAATAATTTCAATGTCCTTTAAACTTTGATGACAAATACTTGTAAGACATTTGTTCAAATAGTTCTCGGCATTATAGACAGGGACAATCACACTCACTAAGACCAAAATTTTGCCCCTCCTTTACGTAATAACTCTAACCACTTTCTTCTCTGCTCTTTTGTCATGCCAATAAAGAAAAGGCTCCCACCTGCCAGAACTGTATAATAAAAAATATAAAGGATGATAGAGATCAAAGTAATGGGAGGTTTCGTTAAATCCCATAAAAGCTGACTACAGCAAATAGCCAATATAAATGCTAGAACTAGCCTGCTAATTGTCCGCCAAAAACCCAAAATATCCAAACCAATTTTTTTATAGTAATAAATATTCATGATTACTACATTTCCTATCAATAATGAACATGCCGTAATAATCGCTGTGCCCATTTTCCCATAAAAATAAATAGCCGGTATGGAAACAATGATATTGACCACCGCCACTATCATTAACAAAATGGTTCTAAATTTAAAAAGATTCTTCGCCTTCAACACATTAATACCCAAATTTTGTATGAGATCAATACTGAATGGCACCATAATAATAAGGACAATTGCATAGATGGCCATAAAATCCTTGCCTAACCACAGTAATAAAAATTCTTTTCCAAACAGAAAAAATCCACCTAGTATATAGCCAACTACTAAAAACTGAATGGCACCCACTTTAATGAATAATTGGTTAATTTCTAATAAGCCATCTTCTTTAGTGACAAGCATAGAAATACGAGGTAGAAATAGTCCACTTATGGCTAACGCAAGTGACATAAATATGAGCACTATTTGCATAGCTACCGCATAAATTGCCACATCCTCAGTACCTTTTAATATGCCTAATAACACTTGGTCCGTTTGCCAATAGATTTTATCGACAATGACTGTAATGAAAATGAATAAAGAATAGATAAAAATTTCCTTTATAAGCTTGATGTTTTTTAAAGTAAATGTAAATCGGATGGATAGGACTCTTATACAATAAATGGCATCCAATACTAAAAAGAGAATATTATAAATAGCGATAATATAGATTAATGTCACCGCATCGGTTCCCTGTAACAGAAAAAACAACATTGTCAAAGGCTGTACAATCACCTGTAGTAATGTTGTTAATTTGATAAAAATAAATTTTTCATATGCATGTAAGATGGAAGTAAATACACCTAGTGGAAATTGCACCGCTACACTAATCGTCATGATATAGCCCATTACTTTGGCTTTGGCTAATTGGTCTCCAGATAAGCTTTGTCCAAAAATAATATGTACTTGTGAAAATAGGAAGAAGCCTATCAATAATGTAAGACAGCCAATACCCATAAATAATTTCAAAAAAAATCCGTTTAATGATGCCTCTAATGCCTTATCTGCTATTGCTCTATTTCTAGCAATATAGCGTACAATCGCATTGCCCAACCCCAAATCTAAAATAGAAAGATAGCCAACAAGGACAATCATTAAGGAATATAATCCAAACTCTTTCTGTCCAAGAAGCGAAATCATAAAGGGGGTAAAAAGAAGGGAAGAAATCATCGTGCAGCCGATTGTCAGATACGAAAGAATGGCTCCAATCTTAATTTCTTTCATGAGCACACCTTTCTGTTAGTAAGGATTGGCTTTTCCATCTTTCCTATCAATAATAGCTGGATATAGAGATTGATATTGCTCCACAACATGCTTAATTTCAAAATTTGCTAAAACGTGTGCACGACCAAGATAAGCTTTATGTTCATATTGCTTTGAATCGTAATTTAATGCCCTATTGATGGCCTGCGATAAAGCTACCGCATCTTTGGCTGGTACAACCTCCCCGTAATTTCCTACTAAATATTCACAATCCCCAACATTTGTAGTCACACAGCAAGTGCCACTGGCAAGTGCCTCTACCAGCACATTCGGCAGCCCTTCCCCCGAAGAGGATAAAATGAATAGATCTGCTGCTGCCATTAATTGTGGAATATCGTCTCTACTACCTATTAGGAATGTAAAATGCTCTAATTGCGCATTCTCAATCATTTGCTGCAATACCTCATTGGATCCATCTATCTCATAGCCAACTAAAAACATATAAAAATCTTGTCGTTTCTGCCTTAATCGCTTCAAACTTTCCAGCAAATTTCCATAATCTTTTAAAGGATCCCATCTACCAACATGCAATAAAATAGGTTGGTTCAGGATGTTAAATCGTTCCATATAATATTGGCGCTTTTTACTGGGTTTATATAAATCAGTGTTTACACCATTTACAATAATTCGGTGCTGCATATTTTTGTACCCAATCGCTTCATGGATTTCTTTCACCTTTGGACCACAAGAAATAATAGCATCCACATGTTTAGATAATTTAGCACAAAGCTTTGCAATAAAAATTGTCCTTCGTTTATTTTCATGCTTATTTAAATTACTATGATGGATACCCCAAATTAATTTCTTTTTAAGTAATTTTGAAAGAATATATCCAAGAAGATTAGCATGATACATCCAAGTTTGAATAATATCACTCTCTCGACATTGTTTATAACAATGAATAAAGGCACTGCCCCTATTCCGTCGCATATCACATATAGTTACGTTGATGTTTAATTGCTGTTCGATAAACTCACCATAAGTTCCCATCTCTGTTAGACAAATAACCTCTATCTCATACATGTCCCTATCAACGTTTTGTAAGAGACGATAAAGCATCGCTTCTGCTCCGCCAAGACCTATCGTAGTGATGATATGAGTAATTTTAATTTTCTTTTGGATAGTCTCATCCTTTGAATTAGTTTACTTGCTAAGTATAAAGAGCGCATAATCTAGTTGCTATTTCTTCTGCATCAAGACCTTTATTTTTAAGACTCTTCCTAATAATTTGCGGATCTAGCTTCACATTATTTTCCAAAATAGCTCGCAGCCAATGATCAATCTCTCCATGTAGATCTAAATATTGTAATAATCCTACATTAAGATCTACCTCTTTTGGCAGTGTGGAAGAAACGATAGCTGGTGTACCACAAATTTGAGCTTCTAATAATACAATGCCAAAGCCCTCGAAATGAGACGGTAAAATAAATTTATCCATGAGCTGAAGGAGCTTAATAATATCCGCACGTGGGCCTAAAAATCGAACATAACTCTCTACTTTTCGTTGCTTGACGAGAAGGCGAATTTCCTGCTCTAAGGGGCCATCCCCTATCAAAAGCAATTTGAATGGAATTCCTTCTTGCTTTAATTTAGCAGCAAGCTCAATTAAAAATGGATGATTTTTCACAGGTGCAAAACGACCAATATGTCCTATTATTAAATCTCCATCTTGAATCCCTAGACCTTCAGCTAAACTCTTCTTTTCTTCTGGCGATAAATGCTCTATTTTCTGCATATCGATTGGATTAGCGACAACCTCATAGGATCTTTTATCAAAGCAAAACTCACCCGCTTTTTGACTACACGCTACCAGTCTCGTTGCATTTCCAACACTTAGCCTTTTCAACAATGCTAACAGGGCTTTATTGTTCCATTCTTCAGCAACATTCGTATGGCTATGTAATACACGGCATGATACACCGGCCAAACGAGCTGCTAGCATGGTAAAAACTGCGCGGTAGCCTGTATGATCATGAACGGCATCATATTGATAGTGTTTGATGATCCGATAAACGTTTCGCATATAAGAAAGTGGGCCTTGCTCGGTAATATACGTTTCGTAAAATATTTTCGAACCTTGCTGTAAGAGAATATCATGGTAAGTACCTTTATTAAATGACACAAAATCAAAATGGTACGAAGATTTATTAACATTCATCCAAGTATCTACAATCATGGTCGTTATACCACCAAAATCAGTGGTAGGGATAATATGCAGAATCTTTTTCACTGTCATCCTCCACCTTTATTCTTTTCCATAATACTGCTCATACGTACTGCCCTTCATTTTATAATTGTTCAAGATGACACCTAATATATTGGCCTTGGAAACCGTTAAGATGGATTTTGATTTTACGACAGCTGCTTTTCCTACAGCCCCCGTATTTACAACTAAAAGAGTACCATCACATTTATTAGATAAAATTTGGGCGTCCGATAAAAAAAGCAACGGTGGGGCATCAATCATCACAATATCGTACCGCTCTTTCACTTCGTGCAATAAGAAGGTCATTGTTTCAGAGGCTAATAATTCTGTTGGATTAGGAGGAATAGCGCCACTCGAAATGATATCCACACCTTCTACAAAGGTTTCTTGAATCACCTCTTGTAAAGTTGCTTGCCGTGATAACACAGAAGATAAGCCAAAAATATTATCAAGATAAAATGTATGATGAAGTGTAGGCTTACGCATATCAGCATCAATAATGAGGACACGTTTCCCTTCCTGTGAAAATACAACACCGATATTCGCGGCATTTGTCGATTTTCCTTCACCAGCGATAGAGGAGGTTACTAGAATAGTTTTGACATCTTGATTGGGTTGTGAAAATTTAATATTCGCGCGAATGGTGCGATATTGCTCCGAAGGAATGGACATCATATCGGAAACGGTAATCAGCTTGCGAGCCATCGGGATTCTTTTTGTTTTTCTTTTGAACAGCATTAGGAGGTCCCCCTAGCTCTGGATTTTTTACTATTGAGTAATTCTATATTACTGACTACACCAATCACTGGTAATGATAATATCTCCTCAATATCCTGCTCTGTTTTAATAGTCCTATCAAGCGTTTCTAAAAAATAGGCGAGTACGAGTGCTACACTGAAACCACTGATAGCTGCTATTAGGATGTTCAGCAATTTATTTGGTTTCACCGGTACTGGATGTTCACTGGATTGGGCAATAAAGAGAATATTAATATTGTCCACATGCATTAAAACAGGGATTTCCTCTTTAAAAATCTCCGCTATCGTATTGGCAATCTTCACCGCCCTTGCTTCATCCTCATCCTGTACACGAATATTCACTACTTGTGAATTATTTGCGCTTGAAACCTCAATTTGCTTCATTAAAGTTTCTGGAGTTGTATCTAGTGCCAGGACATCGATAACCTTTGTTAAAATAACAGGACTTTTGATAATAACATTGTACGTATTTATTAAACGAAGGTCCGTATCAACATTCTGTGCCCCTATTAGTTGCTGATTCTCATAGCTTTTTTGATTGACCAATAATTGAGTTTCGGCCTCATAAATAGGCGTTTGAAGAAGATAGCTAATGAACACGGCAATGCCGATCGACAGCATCATCAGTATTAGGATGAAGAACCAGCGCTTTTGCAATACTTTTACTAGACTTTGGATTGTCATTTCTTCATTCACAAAATGGATCCCTCCTAATATAGGCAGATAACTGCAATGCTAATAAAGTATATTAAACAAGCCTATCGCTTATTCGGTCAATATTGTCTTTTTGTCCGTATCTCTCAAGCTACCACTGACAACAAACACAAGAATATGAAGCACGTTAAAATAAAGAATTTCAAACGTGGAAACCCCTAACATCGCAACTATAATTAACGCCATTAGAACGGCAAGCTGGTCATTCATTTGACGATAGCCTTTGGCAATGGCTAGCAGAAAACAGCAATAGCTAATCAATGCCAGTAGACCTGCCTCCTGTAAAATATTAATAAATGTATTATGTGCATGAGATACACCTATAGACCATAATGATTCCACACCATGTCCCCAAAATTGAACATGCTCAAAAACATATTGCCAAATTTCAAGACGACCATCTGTTATATTTGTGGATTTTTTTTCCATTTTCAATAAAATACTTTGTACGGCATCTTGCATCCTATTCATTTTCATAAAAGCTATTAATACAACTAAAACAGTGCCCGCAAAAAGAGCACTAAACTTTAGGAATGGCAGGAAGGTTTTATTCAAACTTTTAATACTAGAAACACTCACTACAATCGTCACTAGTGCAGCGGTTAACAATGAAGTACGTGCATTTGAAAGTAGTATAATATACAAGCATATTAAATATATGGTCGTATAAAAAACAAATAATAAAATTAATTTTGGCTGTTGTCGTTCATGTAATATTTTCATGATTAGGTGATATAGCCTTATAAGTACGACAACCATTAATCCAATCATAGAAAACCCCATTGTATTGGGATTTTCAAATACACCTGCAAAGCCCCCAAACATATAGTGCGCTTGGTGAAAACATATAACTATAAATGGCACATAGGCTATTAAAACACTATTTACAACAATCTCCATAACATGCTCTTTCACAAGATCATTAAAGAAAATAGAAACTGCTAAAAACATGCAAAATAATTGAAGACTATTTTTTAATAAATTCATATCTTGGTTTACCCCTGCTGCAATGACACAAAAAAATGTATACATACTAAAAAAAACACTAGCTTGTACATTGTGAATAATAATTTTTTTATGCTGAAGTATAGAGATCATAATAAGGAAAAGGCTAAAAACTAAAGATAATTTATGGTAAATTCCATCGACGGGCTGCATAAGGCTCATAAAAATAAGCGCGCTAAACACTAATGTGATGAATAGTTTCATATTATACTCACACTCAATTCTACATAGGAGATTAAAATATAAGCCATCGCTTCTTCACAACAATATTCTCTAGTTCAAATCGCATGATAGGCTTGTTAGCTAAAACATTTGCATTATTCATGAGGAGCCGTTCAATCATCTCCATTTGATTTTTTTTCTCTAAATATTGGAGTGCCTCTTGGTAGCAGAACTTTCTTGTGCTTACATTATGGGCATCAGAGCCTATTGTATGAATGTAATTTGCTCTTACTAAAGCTAATGATAAACGCTGTACCTCCTTACCAAACAAGCCCGTTAAACTACCTGTCGTTATTTGTGTAAACGCACCTTCATGGATAAGGACATCGAGTCTTTTTGGATTTTCTCTAATGGCAAGATTACGTTCTGGGTGTGCCAAAATCGGTGTATATCCAGCACATTTTAAACGTCTAATCATCTCTTTCGTATAGGCAGGGATTGTATTTGAAGGAAGTTCTAATAGAATATAGTCAGTGTGGGCTAATGTATGGAGTTGCTTCTGCTGAAGATGTACTAAAAGCTCATCATTTAAACGAACTTCGTGTCCTGTGTGGATGGTGATTGGAATTTGGTGATGCAGCAGTAACTGTTGTAGATCATGGACTAGCGCTTGTACCTTGCTATATTGAACATGATATTGTGGATGCATAGCATGCGAGGTACAGACAATATCTGTTATCCCCTCCCGTGCAGCTTGCTTTAACATGTTTAAGGATTCTGTTCTATCTTTAGGACCATCATCCACATCAAATAATATATGAGCATGAAGATCTATCATTTTGATCACATCTTTCCTCTTTAATCCATCTGCAGAAATTCTAGCCTTTTTCTTTTTTATGATGGATGTTCCTTAAACATGACTCTTGCTAAATTAAAAAAGAGGCTCTCTAGATATGAATCTAGAGAAACCTCTAACTTTCAATATTATTTCGCGTACTCAACTGCACGAGTCTCGCGAATGACTGTTACTTTTATATGACCTGGATAATCTAATTCTTCCTCAATACGTTTGCGAATATCACGAGCAAGACGATGAGAAGCTAAATCATCAATTTTTTCAGGTTGTACGATTATTCGGATTTCACGTCCAGCTTGAATTGCATAAGATTTTTCTACGCCATCATAGCTTTCTGAAATTTCCTCTAATTTTTCAAGTCTGCGGATATAGTTTTCAAGTGTTTCACTTCGTGCACCTGGGCGAGCTGCTGACAAAGCATCAGCTGCTGCGACTAATACCGCGATAACAGATGTTGCTTCTGTATCACCGTGATGTGAAGCAATACTATTAATAACGACTGGATGTTCCTTGTATTTTGTTGCTAATTCCACGCCAATCTCAACATGGCTACCTTCTACTTCATGGTCAATGGCTTTACCAATATCATGTAATAAGCCTGCGCGACGAGCTAATGCTACATCTTCACCTAATTCAGCAGCCAGTAAACCTGCCAAATGCGCGACTTCAATTGAATGTTTTAGGACGTTTTGTCCATAGCTTGTACGATATTTCATGCGGCCTAAAATTTTCATTAAATCTGGATGTAAGTTATGAATGCCAATTTCAAATGTAGTTTGCTCACCAGTTTCACGGATTTGTTCGTCCACTTCACGGCGAGATTTTTCCACCATTTCTTCAATACGTGCTGGGTGAATGCGGCCATCCTGTACAAGTTTTTCAAGTGCAAGTCGAGCCGTTTCACGACGTATTGGATCAAAGCCTGATAAAATAACCGCTTCTGGAGTATCATCAATAATTAAATCAATGCCTGTTAACGTTTCCAATGTACGAATATTACGGCCTTCACGACCAATGATTCGACCTTTCATTTCATCATTTGGCAAGTTCACAACAGATACGGTTGTTTCAGCTACATGATCTGCAGCAAATCGTTGTAGTGCCAACGATAAGATTTCACGCGCCTTTTTATCTGAGTCTTCTTTTGCACGTGTTTCAGCTTCCTTCGTCATCACAGCAATATCAGTTGCTAGCTCTTTTTCTACTTCATTTAAGATAATTGATTTCGCTTCTTCTCTAGTTAAAGCAGAAATACGTTCTAGCTCTGTTTTTTGTGATGCAACGAGCTCGTCCACTTTGCTCTCCATCTGTTCAATATGCTGTTGTCTTTCAGCTAGAGCTTGTTCTTTACGCTCTAAGCTTGCTTCTCTCTTATTTAGAGCATCATCCTTGCGATCAAGATTCTCTTCTCTTTGCAATAAACGGTTCTCTTGTTTTTGAAGTTCTAAACGACGTTCACGAATGTCATTTTCGGCTTCAGTACGAAATTTGTGAGTTTCATCTTTGGCTTCAAGTAGTGCTTCTTTCTTTAATGCCTCCGCTTCTCGTTTTCCTTCTTCAACGATTGTTTCAGCGACATGTTTAGCACCAGTGATTTTTGAGTCATTCACTTTTTTCATGTAGATATAGCTAACAGCGGCACCAACGATGAGTCCAAGCAAAGCGGAGATGATAGTAATTCCATCCATATGAACACCTCCTCTTGCTATTTGGGTATTACAGTTTCAGTCGGCGCATACATCTATGTCGCCTTGGCAAATCGCGCAATATTTTGTTAGTCTTCACACAAAACTTGTCTAATTGGCCAAAGGTATTATCTGCATTCAGTAGGCGTTTTGACATCCTTCGAAAAGGACATGTAACTATAAAACTTTTGCTAAATGAAGATAAAATGTACTGCCTATTTAAAGTCATAATTCAGAAATTATACATATTTAATTGTATAGCTAGCCATCAGCTCTGTCAAGGATAGTCGGGCACCTGTTCGCCCTTTGAAAAGAAAAAAAGTAAGTCTTATCCATTCAGCGAATTTTTTCCCTATTACTTTTACACTAGGAAAAAATTCACCTTTTACACCTTTTACGTTAACCCAGTACATAAGAAATAATTTCTGAGGGCATATAGCTTCTATCTTATTATGTGTAAAAATTTTAGATTATAGACAAAAAAAGCATTGTTCCCGTAATAAATTGGGAACAATGCAATCGTTTGATTATTCTTCATCAAGAAGTGACATTAATTCTTCATCCATCTCGTCTTCTTCATGTGCAGCAATTGTATAAGAATTAGCAGCAATACCATAAGAAGATCGAATTTTGTTTGAGATTTCTTCCAAAACAGCAGAGTTTTCTTTTAAATATTGCTTAGCATTTTCTCGTCCTTGACCTAGACGCTCATCACCATATGCATACCAAGATCCACTTTTTTGCACGATGTCTAATTCTACACCTAAATCAACTGTTTCGCCTTCTTTAGAAATACCTTCTCCATACATAATATCCACTTCAGCTGTACGGAAAGGCGGCGCTACTTTATTTTTCACAATTTTAATTTTCGTACGGTTACCAACAATATCATTACCTTGCTTAATAGCTTCTGCACGGCGAACTTCTAAACGTACAGAGCTGTAGAATTTAAGGGCACGTCCACCTGGTGTTGTTTCTGGATTTCCGAACATTACCCCAATTTTTTCACGAATTTGGTTAATGAAAATAGCAATCGTTTTTGATTTGTTAATAGCACCTGAAAGTTTACGTAATGCTTGTGACATTAAGCGGGCTTGTAAGCCGACATGAGAATCACCCATATCCCCTTCAATTTCAGCTTTTGGCACTAGAGCAGCAACGGAGTCAATAACGATGATATCAATTGCACCACTACGAACTAGTGCTTCTGCGATTTCAAGTGCTTGTTCCCCTGTATCTGGCTGTGATAATAATAACTCATCAATGTTGACACCTAATTTTTGAGCATATATTGGATCTAATGCATGTTCTGCATCGATAAATGCTGCTTGTCCACCTTTTGCTTGTACTTCAGCAATAGCATGTAAAGCAACTGTCGTTTTACCTGATGATTCAGGACCATACACTTCAATAATACGTCCACGTGGATAACCACCTACGCCTAATGCCGCGTCAAGTGCTAGTGATCCACTTGACGATGTCGCAATTTGTAAGTCGGTTTTTTCACCGAGTTTCATGATTGAACCTTTACCAAAATTCTTTTCAATTTGTTTTAAAGCCTGTTCTAAGGCTGATTTACGATCACTCATTCATTTTCCTCCTTCGAAAACTGTTCACTGTTTTTGTCTATCTCTACTATACTTGTTTTTGAGAAAACACGCAAGAAAAAAGCGAACATTTATTCGTTTTTTCTACAAAATAAAAATTTGGATAGTTTTCCTCTACCCAAATTCCTATTTTTAACTCTATATTAATATCGTTTTGTATAGCCGCGTTCTTCCAAACGCTGCATTAAATAATGGCATGTAAATTTCACTGCACGGAGTCGATTTGTATTACGCATACCAGATAAATGAAGTAAGTATGTAAGTGGCTCCTCATCATTGATGGCAATACCAATCCAAACCGTCCCTACTGGCTGATGATCATGAGCTGTAGGCCCTGCTTCTCCTGTTAATCCAATGCCGATATTTGTCCCAAATTGTTTTCGAATTGCACTTGCCATTGCAGCAGCACATTCACCGCTAACAACGCCGTGTGTATCTATTAATTCTTGTGAAATACCAAGATGCTTTACTTTTGCTTCTGCCGCATAGGTCACTACGCCACCAAGAAGTGCGTTACCTACCCCTGGAATTTCCGCAAGCTCTGATTGAAACAACCCTGCCGTTAAACTTTCCGCAGCAGAAATAGTTAGATTATTGTCTACTAGCATTTCAACTGTCTTTGAAACAAGCGAGTCATCATCCACACCATATTGATAGTCACCAACAAGGGCTTGTATCTCTGCTACTTTGGCGGCAATAAGTTGTTGGGCTTGTTGTTCGGTTTCTGCTTTGGCTGTTACGCGTAATGTTACCTCACCATCCGACGCAAGTGGAGCGACTGTTGGATTTGTTTGGGCATCTAAAATATCCTGTACCTGGACTTCAAGTTCGGCCTCACCAATCCCATAAAAACGCATCACATGAGAGGCAATGATCCCTCCATCGTTAAGCATCGAAGCAAGCTTAGGTTTGGCCTCAAATTGAAACATAGGCTCAAGCTCCTTAGGTGGCCCTGGGAGTAAGATATACGTACGGTTATTGTTTTTGAAAATCATACCAGGCGCCATTCCATGATGATTGGCTAGTATTTCGCTTCCAGCTAGAATTAAAGCCTGTTTGCGGTTATTCTCCGTCATAGGACGTCCTCGCTTAGCAAAAAACTGCTCAATATAAGTTAATGCAACTTCATCAAATTCAAGAGAAACACCGAGATGGCGAGCAATCGTTTCTTTTGTTAAATCATCTTTCGTAGGTCCTAGTCCTCCCGAAAATATAATTAAGTCTGCACGAGATTCTGCCACTTCAATAGCTTGCTCTAATCGTTTTGCATTATCACCCACTACTGTATGGTAAAAAACATTAATGCCTAGCTCGGATAACTGGTTCGAGATAAATCTCGCATTCGTATTCGTAATTTGGCCTAATAATAGCTCTGAGCCAACCGCAAGAATTTCAGCATTCATGATTCACAAGACCTTTCTTATTTAGACTCAAGTAAAACACGTCGATTAAGGTAGAAGTAATCCCACCCAGACCATAGCGTAAAGAACAATGCTACGTATAGCATAATCATATCAAAAGGAATACCAATGAGTGTAAAAATTGTGTTGTGTAAAAGAGCGGCAGCGATTGCTACAATTTGTGCCCAAGTCTTAATTTTTCCAAGCTGATTGGCCGCAACGACCTCTCCCCCACCTGCCAAAATAAGGCGTAAACCCGTAACAGCGAATTCACGGCTAATAATAATGATAATCACCCAGGCTGGTGCCATATCAAGCTCTACCATTAAAATGAAAGCTGCTGACACAAGTAATTTATCAGCTAAGGGATCTAAAAATTTCCCAAATGTAGTCACAAGATTATACTTACGTGCATAGTAACCATCTACCCAATCAGTTGTCGAAGCTAAAATAAAAATAAGTGCACCTATAAAATGATGGATTGGCATCTCTGCCCCAAATAGAGTCAATGTTCCCCAGCCGAAATCAAACATCATAACAATGACAAAAAATGGAATAAGCAAGATTCGTGAGATGGTAATTTTATTTGGTATGTTCATTTTTCTAACACCTTTCATGATGAAAGAAAGTAGCCATCACATGATGACTACTGTTCTTTATTGAAATTGATGACGATATTTTGAGTTACAACTTGCTGTGCATACGTGAGAAGCTCGTCATTAATATAGATTTTAGCTTGCGTAGAATTACCAAGACGGATACGAACATAATTTTCAGTCGTCGCGTCGAATTCTACCACTTCACCAGCATTATAAACACGAGTATCCGTTAATAATTCTTGTTGCTGCTGATTACGAATACCAACAAATGTAGGACCTGAAACTTCGATTTTAAGTTTCAGTGTATCTGTACCTGTTAACGTGTATGAAGTTGTTGCTCCATCTGCTTCAACAGTACCTGCGGAAATGGTTTGCTTGATCTCTTCAGTTTGATCAGTTTGATCTTCATCAGTTGGTGTTTCTTCTTTAGAGTCTGTATTTTTTTGGTCATTTTTCAGAGCATCTTTTTCTTCTTTTTCTTTCTTATCTTTGGCACTATCGATAGGCTTGGCATTTGTATCATATTCAATTTCAGGGGATGTTGTGTTGCCCTCGCTTGTCCCTGGACTGTTTTTTGATTGCCATAGCACCCAAATTACCACAATGATCACAACAATAAATAACCCAACAATGATTTTTGGCATTGCCTCCATCATTTTATTGGAAGGGCCTTTTGTGACCTTTCTTCTGCTTGGACTATTCGTTATGGATTGACTTACTTGATCATTCGGAGTACTTGGCAGCTCTTTTTTATAAGTCTCTAAAATTTCTTCCGCGTTTAAACCAACAGCATCTGCATATTGTTTAATAAAAGCTCGTACATAAAACGAGCCAGGCATAATGGAATAATTGCCCTCTTCAATTCCTACTAAATAACGCTTTTGAATTTTCGTTATTTCTTGTAAATCGTCTAAGCTGTAGCCTTTAGACAGTCTCGCCTCTTTCAGTCGAGTCCCTAATTCTGCCACTAATAACACCTACTTTAACATCAAATTAAAAATTAAATCCACCAAATGAATCGGATTCGGACATATGATTTTTTTCCATTATTTCATAAGTAATTTCTTCATCTGTGTGATGACGTAATTCAATAATATAATCAAAATCCTCTATTTTATATTCGGAATGCTGAACAAACATATCAGGATGCTCTACAACCTTAATGCATGGCATATTCATCATTTCACGCACTAATTGTAGATGTCGCTCATCAGAGGAGCGACGAGTCACAATACCATCTAAAATAAAAATATTATTACGACTAAATTCATCCCCCACTAGTTTATTACGAACTGTTTGTTTTATCATTGTGGACGATAGAAAAATCCACTTTTTATTGGCACAAACACTTGCTGCTACTATAGACTCCGTTTTACCAACGCGTGGCATGCCACGAATACCAATCAGCTTATGCCCCTCTTTTTTAAAGAGTTCGGCCATAAAATCGACTAAAATACCAAGTTCATCTCTTACGAAGTGGAAAGTGTTTTTTTCATCTGCATCTCGAGGAATATAACGACCGTGTCTAATAGCTAAGCGGTCTCGAAGTTTCGGTTGTCGAAATTTGGTCACGTTAATATGTTCCATTGTCGAAACAATTGTACGAAAACGTTCAATTGCCTCATCGTTGTCTGTATGCACTAACATACCACGTCGACCCTCATCGACACCATTAATTGAAATAATATTGACACGTAGCATCCCTAAAAGTGAAGCAATATCTCCTAATAATCCAGGGCGATTCACCTGAATTTCATATTCAAAGTACCAATCGCTCAACACACTCGTTCCCTTCCTATTAGTTAACGTAAAAAATCCTTTATAAGTTCCATCATAGCTGATTTTTTATGTAATGGAAAGTTAGAATACATGGAATTACGGCGTTATTTTTAAAAACTTACTAATTTTTTTGAATGCATAGAAATAAGGCTTACATACGTTCCCGTTTTCACTAAAAAATAAATTTTTTATATAGAAAAAAGAGGAGATAAGCTCTCCTCTTTTTTTTATTGCACATGCTTATTTTGGACAAGCTTAACGACACAATTCGCCAATGCATGCTTTTCATCTTCTGAGGCAACGCCCCATAAATCCGACAGCACTCGCTCTTGCTCGTTTTTAGGATCTACATTTGAAGCTAAATATTCACCAATTTGGACAGCAGCTGCTTGAATCATTTTCTTAGGCATACCACTTGATTCAGCTTGCATAACGTTTTGTCCTAAAAACGATGTCCATTTTTGCCAGTTTTCTAAAATGGTCATATGTTCCTCCTCCTTTACACATGTAGTATGTGTAAAAAAGAATATTATATGTACCAACCACCATTTAATCGAATGATTTGTCCAGTCACATAATCAGCCTTCCCAGACAAATAAAAGCGAACCATTTCAGCCACATCTGTTGTTTGCCCTATTGAGCCTAGAGGAATATCTTCCAAAATATAATTAAGCTCCTCTTTACTTAAATGACTGTTCATGGATGTATTAATGAAACCTGGAGCAATGGCATTTACTCGAATACGAGATAATGCCGCTTCCTTTGCATATGATTTCACAAATGCATGTTGTGCTCCTTTTACAGTTGCATACAACGCCTCACCAGCTGACCCAGCTTCGCCCCATATAGAGCCAATAAATAAAACATAGCTGACATCATGCTGACGAAGTTTTTCAGAAAGTAAAGCTGTCAGCCTCATCGGATTTTGAACATGGACTCGCCATAATGCGTCCATATCTTTTACTGTTGTATCCTCTAGCAGCGAATAATGCGCTTGTCCATTTGCGAAAATAATAGCCTGCACATTAAAAATCTGTGCGGCTACCATTTCTGCTCCTGTTTCAATTGAAAAATCCCCCTGTACAAGCATAAATTCTTGAGCAGGGAAAGTTTTAGAAAGTGTATGACATAAAGTTTCTGCAGCATTTTTATTAGTTGAATAATGTAAATAGATGGACCAACCTTCTTCAGCCAAGCTATGACAAATAGCGTGACCAATCTCACCTGAAGCACCTAGTACAAGAGCAAACTTTTTCACTAGGCATCCTGCTTACTTGGTAAAATTTTAAACACGGTTTGTTGAGATTCACCTTGAACTGAGGCAAACGCTTTGTACAAATCATCAATTGTTAATTCCTCAAGAACTGGTACAACATCAAATAAATTCATATCATTAAAGGAATAACGAGTAAATTGGTTGGCGATAAACTCAATAGAATTCAAAGCGCGTAAAAAGAAACCAATTTTTTTACGTTTAATACGTTCTAAATCAGCACTTTCAAATTGTGAATTTCCTTCAAATTTAGCCAACTCTTCTTTAATTGCAGATGTTAATTTATCAGGCTCTGAAGAATCAGAACCGATCATAGCAAACCCAAAACCATTTTCTAATGTAAAATCAAACGCATACGTTTCATCAATTAAACCTTCCTCGTAAACACGTTCATAAAAATTAGATGTACGTCCAAAAATAAGTTCTAGTGCAATTTGAACAGATAGCTCATGCTTTAACATTTCTCGACCTGACAAATTGGTTTCTTTTGCCTTCAGTCCAACATAAACTTTAGGCTTTTGTACATCCATGTTTAATGTCCGCTCGTTTATCGCTACCTCTGTTGGTTCTTCATCAAAGAAACGTTGAATGGATGCCGGTTCTGAGAACTCTTTTTTCCCTTGATTATCACGAATAAAAGTCATCATTTCCTCAGGGTCTACTGCACCAATCACAAATAAAAGCATATTAGATGGGTGATAAAACGTATTGTAGCACGTATATAAATGATCGGCCGTAATGCCATCAATCGATTCAATAGTACCAGCAATATCAATTTTTACAGGGTGATGATGATACATATTTTCTATCGTGCCAAAATATAGGCGCCAATCTGGTTGGTCATCATACATTGTAATTTCTTGCCCAATAATTCCTTTTTCTTTGTTGACAGTCGCTTCTGTAAAGTAAGGCTCCTGCACAAAATTCAATAATGTTTCGGTACTTTTATAAATATTATCAGTTGAAGAGAATAAGTATGCTGTACGCGTAAATGATGTAAAGGCGTTAGCAGAAGCTCCATATTCACTGAACTTTTGGAAGACGTCGCCATCTTCTTTTTCGAACATTTTATGCTCTAAGAAGTGAGCGATTCCATCTGGCACAGTAATGCTTTCTGTTTGACCTATTGGTACAAAAGTGCGATCAATAGAACCGTACTTTGTTGTAAATGTAACAAATGTTTTAGAAAAACCTTTTTTCGGCAAGATATATACATCTAATCCATTTTCAAGCTTTTCATAATAAAGGGTTTCATCTAGTTGCTTAAATTCAATTGTTTTCATTGTGCGGCTTGCTCCTTTCCACTTAAGAAATAGACCGCTTCAAGCTGCACTTGCTTCGCCATATCCACAACATCTTCCTTCGTCACAGCTTTCCACTTATTAGCCCAAGATTCCACAGAGAACTCTTCTGGTAAATCTTTATATTGATCAAAAATTTCAATTTGTCCACGAGCAGAATCCAAGGACTCTTTTAATTGATTTGTGAGCATTGCTTTTGTTTGTTCTAGCTCTAAATCAGTAATGTTACCAGACTGCATTGTCGCAAGCTGTTCTTTAATTAATGATAACGCCTTTTCCTCATTTTTAGCCTCGATACCAGAAACTACAAATACAAGACCATAATGAGAAGCATAGGAGCTAGAAGCATAATAAGCCAAACTCTCTTTTTCACGAACATTCATAAACAATTTAGCATGTGGATAGCCGCCGAAAATACCATTAAAAATCTGCATTTTAGCAAAGTCTGGACTACCAAATCTTACAGGCGTACTAAAGCCAATGTGAAGTTTACCTTGCTTCATCTCATGCTGTTCTCGAACATAATCGTTTTGAGGATGCTGTTGCGGTAGAACAGCTGGCACTTCCTCAGGCGTACGATCATTAAATGGTAGCGCTTTTTTTAATTTCGCTACAATTTCCTCTTCATTAATATCCCCAGCAACATAAATATCTATTTTATCGTTAGCTAGCATTGATTGATAAGCCTCAAATAAGGAGGAAGGGGTAATTTTTTGAATTTCCTCGACACTACCATTTGCCGAAATAGATGCTGGTTCGTTTGGTCTTAGGATTTGTTGTAAGCGGAATTGAGCAAAACGAGATTTATCATCAAAAATAGATTCAATCCTTTGTATAACTGTCTTCTTTTCACGTTCCACAATGGATTCCTTAAAGACCCCATTTTCTAAATTAGGCTCAAAAATAGCCGTGTGCAATAAACCAAGCATGTCATTTAATACACTTGTATTTGCTAAATAATGATCATTTACAGTCTCCACATTCATGAGCACTGTATGTTCATTACCTCGTTTAGACGTATCAAAATATAAAACAGTGCCATATAGATCATCTAAGAAGCTTCTGAAAGCAGCAGTTGTTTTATATTTAGCATTACTATGCTGCAGTACATTGGTTAACACAGTACGTTCCGATGCACTTTTAGCCGTTAATGCTCTTCTCCATTTAATTGAAAAATTTACGGTTTTAAATTGGGTCGTTTGTCGGATATGCAAATTGACACCTTTGGCAAAAGGTATAGTTTTAAACATATGAAACCCTCCTATCCTTCTTAATATAACGATGTACTACACATACTATACATGTCTACTGTCTATAATTGCAAAAAGAATCCAAAGTATGTATGGGAAAAATTATAAAATGTATGAATTCAACATGGAAAAAAAGACTGAGCATATTTCACTCAGTCTTTGATCATGACTTATTTTAACGCTTACCTTTAATATATGGTTGACCACTTGCCTTAGGAGCATTTGCTTTACCAATAAAGCCTGCTAAAGCAAGTATTGTAAGTACATACGGTAAGATTTGCAAATAAACAGCTGGTACATTTTCTATGAATGGAATTTGACTCCCTGCAATACTTAATGTTTGCGCTAAACCGAAGAATAAGGCTGCACCTAGCGCACCAATTGGATGCCATTTCCCGAAAATCATAGCAGCGATTGCCATGAAACCTTGACCAGCAATTGTTGCATGTGAGAAGTCGTGCGTAATTGTTTGTGCATAGACTGCACCACCAAGTCCACCTAGAGCCCCAGAAATCATAACCGCAATATAACGCATTTTATTGACGTTAATCCCCATAGTATCTGCTGCCATTGGGTGTTCACCTACAGCGCGAAGGCGTAAGCCGAATGGTGTTTTATAAATAACAAACCAAGCACCAAATGCTACTACAAACGCTAAAATAGATGTGCTATATACATCATGGAACAATAAACGACCAAAAAACGGAATATCCTCTAGATAAGGAATACCAAAACGGTCGATTGGACGGGTAATCATATCCGTTTGACCTTTATCATAAATCATTTTAACTAAGAATACAGTAGCTGCTAATCCAAGTAAGTTGATGGCTACCCCTGAAACTGTTTGATCGGCACGGAAAGAAATAGACGCAATGGCATGGAAAAGTGAGAAAATCCCACCAATAATCATCGCTGCTAACATCGCTACCCAAATCGTTGCCGCACCTAATGATGAAGCAAATTCTAAATTGATAAATATACCAACAAAAGCACCAACAATCATTAAGCCCTCTAGCCCGATGTTGACAACACCAGAGCGTTCAGAGAATACCCCACCGATGGCTGTAAAAATCAAAGGTGTTGCATATAGAATCGCTGAAGGGATGATGAAATATAACATTTCTAAAAAGCTCATGTTATTGTCCCTCCTTTTTCTTGCTCAGCTTCTGTAAGCCTACTCGAATAATATAGCCTGATGCTACGAAGAAGATAATTAACGCGATGATAATCGATACAATTTCTTCCGGTATACCAGCAGCATTTGGCATATTTAAAGCACCATATTTTAATGAACCAAAGAGTGATGCCCCGAATACTACGCCAAGCGGTGTATTTGCACCAAGTAAGGCTACGGCTATACCATCGAAACCAATTCCAGTGAAGCCAGGTTTAATAGATGCGTTTTGGAACGTACCTAGAGCTTCCATCGCTCCTCCAAGACCTGCAAACATACCTGAAATAGTCATCGCTAAAATAATGTTTTTGTTAACGCTCATACCAGCATAATCTGCAGCGTTTTTGTTGAACCCTACAGCTTTCAGCTCATATCCACGAGTTGTTTTTTCTAGAATAAACCACATAACAACAACCATTAATAGTGCAACAATGATCCCATAGTGAAGACTTGAGTTGTCTGTAAGCTCTCTTAAAAACGGAGAACGTAATGAAGCGGATTCATGGATACGTTCTGTTTTAAAGCTACCATCTGACAATTTTTTAATGACCGCGTTTGCAATATATAACGCCGTATAGTTAAGCATAATTGTCGCAATTACTTCATGTACTTTAAATTTCGCTTTTAAGAAACCTGCAATAAAGGCCCAGAATGCACCTGCGGCGGCGGCTGCAAGTAATGCCAATGGTAAGTGTATAACTTTAGGTAGCTCAAATGCATAACCTACCCAAGCTGCTGCTAACCAACCTAAAATAAGCTGACCTTCAACACCAATATTAAACAGTCCTGTACGGAAGGCGAATGCTACTGCAAGACCTGCTAATAGATACGGTGTAATTTGACGAATTGTGTTCCCTATTGAATATGAATCTCCAAAAATACCTGTCCAAAGAGCGATATAACCTTGTACTGGGTCATAGCCACTGACTACCATGACGATAGCCCCTACAATTAAACCGATAATGATAGAGATGATAGGAACGAGTATATTAATGACACGATTTGACATTAGTCGTTCCCCTCCTTCGCATCATGCTTGTTATTTTTTTTACTTTGACCGGCCATTAATAATCCAAGCTCTTGTTCTGTTGTTTCTTTAGGATTTAATTCGTCCACAATTTGACCATCATAAATAACGGCAATGCGATCCGATACATTCATAACCTCATCTAATTCAAAGGAAATTAACAGAACTGCTTTCCCTTTATCACGTTGCTCAATAAGACGCGAGTGAATAAATTCAATCGCCCCTACGTCAAGACCTCGTGTTGGTAGAGCGGCAATTAATAAATCTGGATTACGATCAATTTCACGACCAATAATAGCCTTTTGTTGGTTACCACCAGATAATGCACGGGCAGGTGTCATTTCACCATTACCTGTACGTACGTCGTATTCTTTAATAATTTGATTGGCTTTCTCCGACACTTTTTTATAGTCCATGACAAAGCCTTTAGCTATAGGAGATTGGTAATACGTTTGTAGCGCAATATTATGACCAATCGGGAAATCTAGTACTAAACCATGCTTATGACGGTCTTGCGGAATATGCCCAACGCCTTCTTCTGTAATACTACGAGGCTTCAAATTTGTAATATTTTTACCATTTAATTCAACAGTACCACTTTTAATTTTACGAAGACCTGTAATCGCCTCGATCAATTCTGATTGACCATTTCCATCAATACCTGCTATACCGACGATTTCACCCTTGCGAACCTTTAAGTTCAGACCTTTTACCTTATCAATATCACGGTAATCCGTAACGACTAAGTCATGGATAGCAAGTACTTCATCAGTTGGATTCGCATCCGTTTTTTCTGTTTTAAATTCAACTTGTCGGCCAACCATCATTTCAGCTAGCTGATCAGGATTTGTGTCAGCGGTTACAACAGTGCCAATTCCTTCACCTTTACGGATAATCGTTACACGATCGGACACTTCCATAATTTCTTTTAGCTTGTGGGTAATCAAAATAATAGATTTCCCCTCCGCAATAAGACGACGCATTATTTGAATTAATTCCGTAATCTCTTGTGGTGTTAAAGAGGCTGTTGGTTCATCAAAAATTAATATTTCAGCACCACGGTATAATGTTTTTAATATTTCAACACGTTGTTGCATACCAACAGTGATGTCTTCAATTTTGGCATTAGGATCAACATCCAAGCCATATTTCTCAGAAAGGGCTTGTACTTTTTTAGATGCATCTTTTATATTGACAATACCCATTTTAGTTGGCTCGGAGCCTAAAATAATATTTTCTGTTACTGTAAAATTCTCTACCAACATAAAGTGCTGATGCACCATACCAATCCCTAAATCATTGGCAACATTTGGGTTTGTAATTTTTACAGCATTCCCACGAACGCGAATTTCGCCACCCTCTGGTTGATACAAACCAAAAAGGACGTTCATCAAAGTCGATTTACCTGCACCATTCTCTCCAAGCAATGCATGGATTTCGCCTTGTTTCAGTTGGAGGGTGATATTATTATTCGCCACGAAATTACCGAATTCTTTCCGGATTCCTAGCATTTCAATCACATATTCCAATATTGTCACTCCCTTAATAGGCACTTTTATAAAGTAATTCCGCCTTAGCGTTTCGTATCTGCCTCTACTATGACTGATGGCACAGATTAGCAATACATCCAGTATTCGAAATGTACATAAACTAGATGACCGTTAGAGCTTTTTTTGCTACAGTTCACTAATTCTTTAGACCGCTTTCGTTACCGAAGGCTATCTTTTATTTACTGATTAATCCCACCTATAGAGGTAGGTGTTTTGCTAAATTAATACAGGAAAGGTCATCGTTAGAAACCTTTCTTCTATTAACTTGTTACCATCATTATGAAAATCATTAAATACTACCTCTAAAAGGTTCATATAAATCTAGTTAAATAGAGAATTGCGAATAATCTAAATATAACGATGGATTGAAAAATCATCATAAGGTCCTTCTTAAAAGTCCCTTATGATGATCAAAAGATGAATTATTTTTCCACTTTTTCTGGAACTTCGATTTCACCCTTAGCAATTTTTTCTTTATATTCTTCGATTACTTTTTGTACATCTTCTGGAATTGCACCGCGAGAATCCGCAAGTTTAACCCCATCTTCAGCTAATCCATAAACTAGTGTTTCTCCACCAGGGAAGTCACCGTTTTTCGCTCTGTTTGAAATATCTATTACTGCTGTGTTAACACCTTTTAGCATTGAAGTTAAAGTTACGTTTGTTTTATCATCTACTTTACCTTCATCGTATTGGTCAGCATCTACACCGATTACCCAAATATTTGCCTCTGGATCTTTTTTCTTGCGTTCTTTTGCTTCAGAGAATACACCGTTACCAGTTGCACCTGCAGCGTGGAAGATTACATCTACACCTGAAGAGTACATACCACTTGCTGTAATTTTACCAACATCAGCTTTATCGAATGCGCCAGTGTATTTATTTTCGATGACGATATCTGGGTTAACAGTTTTTGCCCCTTCAATGAATCCAGCTTCAAAGCGATTAATAACTGGAATATCTACGCCACCTACAAAGCCGATTTTACCTGATTTAGACATTTTAGCTGCCGCAACACCTGCCAAGAAAGCACCTTCTTGCTCTTTGAACAATACTGATACTACGTTGTCAGCTTTTACTTCAGCATCAATGATTGCAAATTGGCCATCTGGATTTTCTTCAGAAATTGCAGCCATTGCATCTTCCATCATATAACCAATACCGAAAATTAAATTGAAGTCACGACGTAATAATGCATTTAAATTTGAATCATAGTCTGCATCTGATTTTGATTGTAGGTAGTCAAAACCATCACCTTTTTTAAGACCGTGTTCTTTTCCGTAAGCTTGAACACCTTCCCATGCAGATTGGTTGAATGATTTGTCATCAACGCCACCTACGTCAGTAACCATTGCTACTGAAAATGATTCTTCTGATGTTTCTCCACCTGAAGCGTTATCATTTTCTTTTGCAGGCTTTTCGTCTTTTGTACCACAAGCACCTAAAATTGCACTTGCCGCTAATACTGATGTTAATACTAAACCAAATTTACGTTTTTTCATTTAATTAACCCCCCAAAGGTATTGTAATTAGCAGGAAAAAAATTTAGAAATGTTCTACACCCGTTTACGAACTACATGGAAGCTGAATTTATCAGCTCGGAAATAATTTTTTGAATAGAGCACTACTTGATCATGGTCATCGTAATGCAACTGCTTTAACACTAAAAGAGCTGTTTCACGTCCACAGTTTAAAATCGGTGAAGCTTGTTCATGATACCCAACTGGATCAATGTACGTAACCGCATAGGCCACATGAATTTTTCCAGATTGCTCAAGAGCAGAGAACAGTGAAACTTCTTTTTTTTCGACAAAGTCAGTAGGCAGGAAGCTTGCGGGTAGCTTGTCTATACAGTAAACTACGGGCTCACCGTCCGCTGTTCTGACACGTTCAATTGTGAGTATTTTATCGTCGCCATCACATTGGAAGCGTTTTAAATCTTCCTCAGAAGGGATGTGCTCGGCCGCCTTTAAAAAACGCGAACCAGGCTCCATACCCGCTGCCTCGATCATAGAAGAAATGCTCGATAAATGCTCGATGCCTGATGTAAACAACGGCTTAGGGTTGACAAAAGTCCCAACCCCGTGTCGGCGCACAATCACATTTTCCTCTTCCAACAGTCGAAGTGCTTCTCTAAGTGTTGCTCGACTGACTCCGAGTGATTTCGATAATTCAAATTCTGAAGGCAGCTTTTCATTTTCTTTAAAAATGCCAGCCTCAATGTCAGATTTTAAACGATCGATTACTTGAAGATAGAGATGACGATGATCTGCTTTAATAGTCACATATATCACCACCAAAATCAGAGATCAGACATCTGATGTACAACATTCCTACTAATCGTTCATAAATATAACATTTTTGCAGAATGAAATAAACAGTTTTAAATAAAATCTGTTATAGAATTCATTCTTTCTTCAAATTCATTGCAAATAAATAGACAAATATACAGAAATGAACAACCATTTAATGTTTAATTGTCGTATTGATGAATAAGCACTTGACGAGGTTTACTGCCCTCGGGAGGCCCGACAATACCTCGTTGTTCCATTTGATCAACAATACGTGCAGCCCTTGAATATCCAATTCGGAAGCGACGCTGAAGCATGGAGACAGATGCTGTTTGCATACTAACAACTAATTGCACTGCTTCGTCATATAATTCATCGGTTTCCTCTAAAATCGTTTCTTCTTCAGTAGGAATCATCTCCTCTTGATACTGTGCTTTTTGCTGTTCTATAACAAAATTCACAACAGCCTCAACCTCTTGATCTGATAAAAAGGCTCCTTGTACCCGTTTTGGTTTTGATGCACCGGCTGGTAAAAATAACATATCCCCACGACCAAGTAATCGTTCTGCTCCACCCATATCTAAAATCGTTCTCGAATCAATAGCTGAAGAAACTGCAAAAGCAATTCTGGATGGAATATTAGCTTTAATGACACCTGTTAAAACATCTACACTTGGTCTTTGCGTTGCAATAATCAAATGGATTCCCGCTGCACGTGCCATTTGGGCTAAACGGGTAATTGAATCCTCCACATCACTAGATGCGACCATCATCAAATCTGCTAACTCATCTACAATAACTACAATATAAGGTAGCTTAGGATGCTTTTCATCTGTCTGCTCATTGACCTTCTGTACATGATTATTATAGCCCTCAATATTTCGTGTTCCAGTATGTGAAAACAGGTCATAACGGCGTTCCATTTCAGAAACTACTTTTTTCAAGGCTTGAGAAGCTTTTCGTGCATCTGTCACAACAGGCGCCAATAAATGAGGAATACCGTTATAAACATTTAACTCCACCATCTTCGGGTCGATCATCATGAGCTTTACTTCATGTGGTTTTGTACGCATTAGTATGGATACTACTATGCCATTTATACAGACACTTTTCCCACTACCTGTTGAACCCGCTACTAGCAAATGCGGCATTTTATTGAGCTCTGCTAGCACAGCTTGTCCCGTAATATCTCGTCCAAATGCTACCTGCAACAATGCTTCCGGCTTAGCGCCATCCTTCGATTCTAATACCTCTCGTAAAGTGACAATGGCTACCTCACTATTTGGCACTTCAATACCAATGGCAGATTTGCCAGGGATTGGTGCCTCCATTCGGATATCCTTGGCAGCCAGCGCTAATGCTAGATCGTCTTGCAAATTGACAATTTTACTTACTTTGACACCAATATCAGGTAAAATTTCATATTTTGTAACGGCTGGCCCTAAATGAACTTGTGTGACCTTTGCCTTTACGCCAAAGCTTTGCAATGTTTGTTCAAGCTTTTTGGCATTCGCCTGGATGACGGAATATTCTCCACTTTGGTCATGTTGTGGTGGTAATTGTAATAGATTATAAGATGGAAGCTGATAGTCTGCATTTTCTACAGTATCTGTCCCTTGAATATGGACCTCATCCATGGCTTCATCGTGTTCATTTTCCACTATATCTGCCTGATCAAATATAGTTCTTTCCTGAGACATATTTTGAGTAAATGCAGAAATTATCGGCTCATGATGTGTTTCTTCTTCTTGTTCAGGCATATCCGTAGTTTGATTGACCGCTGCAATCTCGTCCACACTTTCTGCTCTAGAACGACGATTGCTTGGCTTTTTAGGTGCATTTTTTTTCTTATCACGATGTTTCTTTTTCCATTTACCAAATAAATCAGGCATTTTCTCTGCCAAATATGGCACTAATGCTTTTCCAGTAACCAAAATCAAGCCGATAAAGAAAATAACCCAAGCAACGACTCTTGCCCCTGATGCTTCAAATAGAACGTGAAGACCACTAAATAATAGGGCACCAATCATTCCACCACCTAGTGCATTGCTGCGATGAATAATCCCCTCGGTATTGATGAGAATTCGCCATGATTCACGGAGAACCGAATCAGATAATAAGCCACCTGATTTTGATAATTGTTCAAATAATATGCCATGACTAAAAATAGTTAAACTCATAACAATAAGGAGCATGCCTAGAATTAAGCGGTCTTTCATACCGACTTTTTTACGACCAATCATCATTAATAACGCAACAAATATTAGCATAAATGGAACCGCAAAATGTAAATTTCCTAAAAGAAACATTGCGAAAGTTTGTAGCGTACGCCCGATCATACCGTATTCAAAAATCATGATGACCGCAAGCGCAATTAAGAGCAGTCCTAGAATTTCATACATAAGTGGAGACATTTCTTTCTTTTCTGTTGTTGCTTTGCTTTTAGTAACCTTTTTTCTTTTACTAACCGCCATCTCTATCACCTTCTTCTGCAATCCATTTTATATATGTAGCGAATCATACCATGTAGAACTCGAACATTTCAAAAAAAGGATTTTCCACCGCAATTGGGAGAAAATCCTTTTCCATTTACTTTTCCTCAAAGTCTTGACGATGAGTCATTTGTATTAATATTCCATAATGATTGGGATAATCATTGGACGACGCTTTGTTTTCTGAAATAGGTACGTATTTAAAGTATCACGAATTTCTTGCTTAATATTCGTCCATTCAAATGTATCTTTCCCTACATATTTTTCAATGACAGTTCTTGCGATGTCCGATGCCTCGACCATTAACTCTTCTGATTCTCGAACATATACAAAGCCGCGTGATAAAATTTCTGGACCAGACGCAATTTTCTTTTGAGCACGATTTAATGTCACGACCACAATGAAAATACCATCCTGTGATAATAATTTACGATCACGTAGAACAATATTCCCCACATCGCCAACACCGATTCCATCAATTAAGACGTTACCAGCTTGTACACGTCCACTCATGCGCATTTTATTATTTTTATATTCAACAATATCCCCTTTATCAGCGATAAATATTTGGGATTTTTGCATGCCCAGCTGTTGAGCTAACTTAGAGTGAGCAATCAGCATACGATATTCCCCTTGAACAGGAATAAAATACTTTGGCTGCATTAAATTTAACATAAGCTTTAAATCTTCTTGGCTACCATGACCTGATACGTGCACATTTTTGCTAGAAGTTAGAATTTCAGCCCCAGCTTTAGAAATGGAGTTCATCGTATTAGCCATTTGCACTTCCATACCAGGAGAAGGTGTAAATGTAATTAAAACTGTATCACCTTGCTTAATTTTAATGTCACGATGATGCTTACGTACGATTTTTTCTAGAGCATCTAAAGGCTCTCCTTTATTACCTGTTGTAATAATGATAATTTCATCGTCTTGATATTTTTGCATTTCTGAAATGGAAATAATCGTATCTTCTTCGACCGTTAAATAGCCAAGCTGTACACCTAAATCTACAGCCTTTTCTAATGGCTTCCCGACAATCACTACTTTACGGAATGATTTTTGAGCTTGAGCAAATACTTGTTGAATTCTGATAAAATTCGATGCATAAACAGCTACTAAAATCCGACCTGGTGCTGAATGGAATGTTTTTGATAATTGTTCTTCAATAACAATTTCCGATGTCGTATAACCTGGTCGCTCAGCTTCGCAAGACTCAGATAATAGAATAAAGACGCCGTCTTCCCCTAACTGGGCCATTTTCGCTAAATCAGGTTTAAATTTACCTGTCGCCGATTGATCGAATTTGAACTCTCCTGTATGAACAATCGCGCCTTCAGATGTATGGAACACTACCCCTAACGAATCGGGAATACTATGTGTTGTGTGGAAGAATGTTACATACGTTGAGTTAAAATTCATACGACTACGGTTTGTTACTTCAAAAAACTTTACCTGATGTGGTGCAGGTAATTCTTTCAAATGTTCCTTTGCTAGAGCAATTGTCAATTTTGAGCCGTACACTGGTGCCTTTATTTTTTGCAATACATAGGCAATAGAGCCAATTGCATCTTCATGTCCGTGTGTTAAGAATATACCTTTCACACGCTCTTTATTTTCTTCTAAGTACGTAATGTCAGGGATCACGATATCTATGCCTAGCATCTCGTCCTCTGGGAACATTAATCCGCTATCTACTACAAATAGCTCTTCATCAATTTCTACTACGTACATTGCCTTTCCAATTTCGCCCACACCCCCAAGAGGGATGATTCGAATCAATTCATTTTTCTTTTTTGTCAATTTATTTCCTCCTAAAAAATATCCCGAACAGCAACCACTTAACATTTATTATACGGTTTGCTAAGCTTTTGCACAAATTAAAAATACATGTTTCACATCAGAAATATATTTTCTTATCTTTTCATTATTCCTAGTAGATGGAAAGGCAAATATTGGATTCCTTATATAAATAGAGTCATTAGAGTATTTTTGAGGATGAGAAGTTATGGTTTTCTGAAATAAAAAACGAAGCTGATTTGAATGATCAGCCTCGTTTTTATTTATCTAAAACTTCTCGCTTTTTCTTGATACGTATCCCAAATGTTGTCAAAGTTTACCTTCTCTTCATCAGTCATTTCCATCATTGGCAAACGAACATTGAGTGTATCAAAGCCTAGTTTTGTCATCGCATATTTAATAGGTGAAGGGTTCGGTTGAGCGAACAGCGCACGTACAAGAGGTAATAATGCTCGGTGAATTTTGGCTGCTAGCTTATGATTTCCTTCTTCAAACGCTTTAATCATTAATTGCATATCATTGCCTACTACATGAGCAGCAACAGAAATAACGCCTGCCCCGCCAATCGCCATTAGTGGCAATGTTAGGCCATCATCTCCGCTATACACTAAGAAATCATCATCTGGATCAACATTTTCGATAACATCACCCATCTGATCCAAATTGCCGCTTGCTTCTTTAATCCAAGCGATGTTAGGAATCTTACTTAATGCAACAGAAGTTTCATAGGCCACATTCACACCAGTACGCCCAGGGACATTATAAAGCATAACTGGTAGACTCGTTTGTTTAGCAATCGTTTCAAAGTGAGCAAAGATCCCACGTTGATTTGGTTTATTGTAGTAAGGAGCTACAAGCATTATGCCATCTGCTCCATTTTCTTCTGCTTTATGGGTCATGGCTATAGAGTATGCTGTTTCATTGTCCCCTGTACCAGCAATAACTGGCACACGACCAGCTACCTTTTCTACTGTAAAACGAACAACCTCTATTTTTTCTTCAGTAGACATTGTTGGATTTTCAGAAGTCGTACCACAAGCAACAATACAATCTGTACCATTGTCGATCAAATGATTAATAATACGTTCTAATTCTGGATAATTTATCGTGCCATCATCTTTAAACGGCGTAATCATAGCCGTTCCAATTCGACCTAAATTCATCCTTACACCCCTCTTATAGTAAGTTATCCTCAAGCATTGCTTCTGCAATTTGGATAGAGTTTAATGCAGCGCCTTTTAATAGATTGTCAGAAACGATCCATAGATGGAATCCTTTTTTGTTGTCTAAATCTTGACGGATACGTCCTACAAAAGTAGCGTCTTCCCCTTCTGCATAAATAGGCATTGGGTAAGTTTGTGTTGCAATATCATCTTGTAATACTATACCTGGTGCATTGCGTAATACGTCAAAAATCTCTTGGATTGATGTTTCTTTCTCTACCTCAATATAAACAGACTCTGAGTGACCTGAAACGACCGGCACACGAACGCAAGTAGCAGCAACTTTTAGCTCTGGTGCATGCATAATTTTTTTCGTCTCATTAATCATTTTCATTTCTTCGTATGTAAATCCGTTATCTGTGAATTTATCAATTTGTGGAATGACATTACGAGCGATTGGGTAATGGCGCTTATCACTACCAGATGGTAAAATATTTGCTTCTACATCCCTACCTGCTTCCCAGTTTGCGCTTTGTGTTTTTAATTCTTCAATAGCAGAAATACCTGCACCTGAAACCGCCTGATACGTTGAAACAAGCACTTTTGTTAATCCAAATGCTTTACGAATTGGCTCAAGTGCAGCTACCATTTGAATTGTCGAGCAGTTTGGATTTGCAATAATCCCTTTATGCTTCGCCAGATCGCCTCGATTCACTTCAGGTACAACAAGTGGTACCTCTGGATCCATTCGGAAATGGCTCGTATTATCAATAACTACCGCACCACGCTTTGCTGCTTCGGGTGCAAGCACAGCTGATACTGAACCACCAGCTGAGAATAAAGCGACATTGACGCCTTCAAAAGCTTCAGGTGTCGCTTCTTCAATTGTATATGTTTGACCATTAAACTCGATTGATTTTCCTGCTGAACGTGCAGATGCTAGAAATTTAATGTTCCCTATTGGAAATTTTCGTTTGATTAATTGCTCCATCATTTTTGATCCTACTGCTCCTGTTGCTCCAACAACCGCAACTGTTAACTGCTTTGTCATCTGTCATCTCTCCTTGAATACAAGTTCCATAATGTGTGCTATTGTATCACAAAAATACTGAAAATTGTGTGTAATCTATGATTTATTTGAAATATTGTATCAACAGCGGTTGTAATTGCTTTTTCTGCGTAATTGCTGCATGAACAGTATCTACCATTTGGTCAAAATCAGCAATTAGTGAATTTGGTTTGGAGTGAGGAGAGTCCTGACCAAATGGGATAAAGTAAATATTTTTGGCATTTAACAACTTCATTATATTTATTCCATTTAAGCCGAGTGCATCATTTGTTGAAATTCCTAACACTACAGGTGATCCATTACGTAAAGTTGCCTTTGCTGCCATAAGAACAGGGCTATCTGTAGCCGCATTGGCAAACTTACTAATACTATTACCTGTCATTGGAGCGATTACCATTGCATCCAGTGGATTGGATGGACCAAATGGCTCCGCTTCTTTTATAGAAGAAATAACTTTTTCTCCAGTTAAAGCTTCTATTTTTGCAATCCATTCCTCCCCTGTACCAAAGCGTGTAGCTGCATGTAAAACGGAATGGGTAATGATTGGTATAACCGTTGCACCAACATCCATAAAATTTTGAATTTTAGGTATGACATCTTCATACGTACAATGAGAGGCTGTAATACCTAGGCCAATTCGTTTCCCCGTTAACAATTTTCTTCCTCCTCTATGGCCTTGCACAGAATTTCAGCAGCATCATGTGCAAAGTATTTCCCAGGCAATGATGGCAACAGTACATATGTTTGAAGTTGCTCAGCATCTATATCCAAACAGCCTGGCTCTGAGGCTAAATCATATAAAACTGCTGGAACATGATCTTTAAACGATTCTGTAATCCATTTAGCTGGAATGGTATTAATAAATGTACCTTCATTAATTGACCATAAACGATCATCTAAGTCCGTAGCTTTATAGCCATATGCTTTAGCTTCACTCACTTGTACAACCGAACGTGCAACAATATGAACATTTGCCCCCATTTTAACTAGTAAAGAAGCGAGCATTTTTGCGATACGTCCGAAACCTGCAATTGTAAAGTTTTGTCCGTAAATACATTTTTGCTCGAGTCCGTAAAACGTGGCGATAAACCCCTCTGCTGTTAATCTAGCGTTTTGCCAAATAAACGATTCTTGTTGCAAATAGCAAAGGGATTCATTTTTTTCTAGCAGATGCTTCCAGTGCATAGTTAAACGACCTGTATAGAATTTAACCTGTGATATACCATATAGCTGTTCTACTTCTATTTTTAAAGGCAGGATAGGTAGAATAATTTTATTTGGTTGAAATTCTAAAACAAGTTTATTTAACTCCTCGTTCCAAACTGTCGTTCTTTTATAAAACACTGTTCTCGATGGACTTCTTAACATTGTTGCTAGTTCTTTTAATCTGGAGTCCTCACCGATAACGAGCCATTTTTCGTTTTCCAAAAGCTCACCTCACTGTAAATATTCTGACTGTACTGTAGATGTCTTGTTAAATAAAATTCGATCTTCACCAATTAATATAATTTCGTGCCAAGGTATCATTTCACTAACCTTCATTTTCTTTTTTTGGAAAGGTAATTTATCTTTGACAATCTCAAAACCATGTATTTTTCCTGTTTGCACATCTAATAGGCATTCTGTATGAGCCAGGATGCCAAAATGTACACCACCCTCAATTTGAATTAACTCTTTATCCACCATCTCAGATAGTAGCATTTCTCATCTCCCTCCTTGAGCCGTTACCTCAATATATGCCGAGTTTTTGTAAATCGTGCCCCCTACCAAAAGTAGGAATATATTGCATTTCCGCTCCAACCTGTATATAGTGTGTATATACAGTTATAAGAGGTGAGGATTTTGCATATCCATTTAAGCAATGCCAGTGATAAGCCCATATATGAGCAAATCACCATCCAGCTCAAAGAAGCCATTCTAGCTAATAAATTGCAAGCAGGTGATGCCCTACCATCCATTCGTGCTTTAGCTAAAGATTTAAAAATAAGCGTAATGACTACTAAACGTGCCTATGCTGATTTAGAACGCGATGGCTTTATTGAAACAGTCGCTGGGAAGGGAAGCTTTGTAACGGAACGTAACCAGGATTTCCTGCGTGAGGAGCTCTTGCGACAAGTAGAGGAACATGTGCTGAAAGCCGTAAAATTAGCGAAAACAGCTGGTCTATCAAATGAAGAATTACAAGATTTAGTCACTTTAATGTTAGAGGGGGATCATTAAGATGAATGCCATTGAAATTCATGACTTACATAAAGGATTTGAAGGTTTTTCACTAAAAGATGTGAGTTTTTCAGTACCTCAAGGAACAGTAATGGGCTTTGTTGGAGAAAATGGTGCTGGAAAATCCACAACGATTAAGTGCATGCTTAATTTAGTAAAAAAAGAATACGGCGATATATTACTTTTTAATAAAGATCATGTCGAACATGAACAATCGATAAAAAATGACATTGGCGTGGTTTTTGACGAATTACACGTACCTGAAACGTTGACTGCGACTCAGCTTGACAAAATTATGAAAAAGGTATTTAAAACATGGGATACAGATTACTACTTTGAACGATTAGCTCAATTTAACGTGCCAAAGAAGAAAAAAATCAAGGAACTTTCACGAGGCATGAGAATGAAGCTATCAATTGCTTTAGCATTGTCCCATCATCCGAAGCTCTTAATTTTAGATGAACCAACAAGTGGTCTGGACCCCATTATTCGCGATGAAATTTTAGATTTATTTTTAGCATTTATGCAGGATGAAACACACAGTATTCTTTTTTCCTCCCATATTACAAGTGATTTAGAAAAAATAGCCGACCATATCACCCTTATTCATAATGGAGAAATTTTATTGAGTGAAAGTAAAGATGCCCTTTTATATGAGTATGGCATTTTCAAAGGAAGTCTTGAGGAGGTAAACGAATTACCTGAGCATGCGATTATAAGAAAGCGCAATGGCGTATTTGGAATCGAGGCATTAGTACTTAAAAAGGAAGTAAATGAGATTTTTAAACTTGAAAGACCCTCTATCGAAGATATTATGCTATTTTTCGTGAAAGGGTGTATTTAATTATGATTGGTTTACTAGTAAAAGATTTTATGACCATTCAGCGTCAAATGAAGTCACAATTATTTGTCATACTTTTTCTCCTTATTATGGCTATTCTTATGCAAGAAACTTCTATGCTTTTAGCTGTTATTGTTTTTATTGTTACCATTCAAGCCATCACTGCCCTTGCGTATGATGAACAATGCAACTGGGATAAATACGCTAATACATTTCCAATTACAAAAGCTGATATTGTGCTTAGTAAATACTTACTAAGTGTGTTATTAATGCTAATCGGTCTTGTCATTGCTCTACCAATCATTTTTCTTATTCATCAATTGAGCAATAATGAGATGACTGCTCAATTTTTCCTTACGTTTATGATGATTGTAACATCGGCCCTTTGTCTGTTAGCCCTTTTTTTACCTATTTATATTAAATATGGCTCTCTCAAAGGAAGAATGGTTCTGATTGCACTTTGTTTTATCCCTGGCTTTTTAGTGGGGATGTTTAAAGGGGCTATACCCACAATAATTATGACATTTTTAGATTTAAAGCAATTAATCTATTTTACACCTTTCGCTGGACTTCTGTTACTGTGGCTTTCCTCACTCATTTCTACAGAAATCTATAAACGAAAAGAATTCTAGGGGGGATTCCATGCGTGCCTTATTCGTACAAAGACTTATCGTACAAAGATGGACTATCCTTTTTGCAATCACTATCTGTTTCGTTCTTTATTTCATACGCTTGCCTTATTTAGATAGCCCATTCATTTGTCTATTTGTTGTAATTGTTTCCGCTAGCCTTGTTGAAAATTTATATAAAGGGGATCGTCAAGTAAAATGGGAAGTTTATGTTAATAGCTTGCCTCTCTCAAAGAAAGTCCAATTAAAGTCGGATTTCCTTTTTTGCTATGCCTTTGTTTTAAGTCTCTATATTTTAATTGCACCATTGTACTTTTCACAGACTGAAGCGTCTACAAATTTTATTGGCCATTTTGCCATGTATTTTGGTTTTATCAGTAGCTCTTTTTTTCTTCTTTCTAGTCAATTTTATATTCAACAGCTCGAGGAAACGGAGAAAATGCGATCTTTACGGATGCTTACATCTACAGTGCTAATTATAACTCTTAATTCGGTTGTTCATTTTTATTTATCACTAGTAGCAGGGAATCTTATCATCTTGTTAATCCCAACGCTTATAAGTATCATTAGTAGCTGGTTAGTTTTTCAAAAATGTCTTCATTTATTGATGACACGAGAAATATTTTAAGCATTCAAAAAAATAGGCTGCCCTTAAGGCAACCTATTTTTTATCTACAACTACATGAATTAATGTGTCATTAGCAATATCAATCGTAAAGGCTTTCCCAAATCCAACAACATAGCGCCCCTCTATTGGCGTTAGTTCGAATAATGAAAAATCAAGTGAACGCAACAACTCCATCATTTTTGCATTAAACAGTTGATCGAATGTCGCAAATATATCCTCATGACCTTCATTCCCTAATTTTTTCGGTACACATTGCCAACGTGCTCGCTCTGGAGCAAATGGATTGGCTGTTACGGCCTCATCTGCTACACATATTAAATCAACCACTTCCGATTGATCCATGAGTTGGTAATGCTCTGCTACTTGGCTAATATAAACATAAAACTTTCCGTTGAGTCGCACAAAAGGCGTAGTACTACTAAAAGGCTTCCCTTCCCCATTCACGAAGCTTAACACACAGTTTTTTTTACTTTGTATAAAGCTTTCATAATTTTGTTTTACTTGTTCAATATCAATTGCTTTTGGCATATTATTTCCCCCTATACTCTAACCGTATTTTTTAATTGAATTCTCGGAGCATGATCCCAAGATACATATTGAATTTCAGCTTCCATCCGATATATTTGTTGGATCATTTGTTCAGTCATAACTTCATCCGGTGTCCCTATATGTGCTCGCTTACCATCCTTTACAACGACGATTTTATCGCTGTAACTAGAGGCTTGGTTCAAATCATGGAGCACCATTACAACTGTCATACCCATATCACGGTTAAGCTCCCGTACTAATTCTAGCACTTCATGCTGATGAGCAATATCTAAAAAGGTCGTGGGCTCATCCAATAATAAGACTTGTGGCCGTTGTGCCAAAGCCATGGCAATCCATGCTCGCTGTGCCTCACCACCAGACAAAGCGGCTATTGGTTTTTCTTTATAATGGGAGAGATAGGTTTTTTCTAATGACCAATCAATAATTGCCTCATCCTCTGCATTCAGGCGTTCAAACCACTTTTTATGCGGATATCGACCATAGGCCACTAAACTTTTGACAGAAATATCGCTCGGAGCTTGGTTTTGCTGACTCAGCATACACATTTTGCGTGCGATTTCCTTTGAGGATAGCCGACGCATATTTTCTCCTTCAAACAGGATATTCCCAGCACTGTACGGCTGCATCTGTGCAATCGCCTTTAATATCGTTGATTTTCCAGAGCCATTCGGTCCAATAATCGATAGAATCTCGCCTTGTTCCACTTCAAATGAAAAATTATGGACAACTTCCTTTTGTTCATAGCTGATGGTTAGCTGTTCAATTTTTAACATTAAAACGCCCTCTTTCTCATTAAGTATAAGAAGTAAGGTCCACCGATTACCGCCATTAAAATGCCTGCCGGAATATCGAGTGGTGCAAATAATGTCCGCCCGCCCGTATCGGCAACCAATAAAACAATTGCCCCCAAGGCCATACTCATAGGCAACATGTATTTATAATCAGAACCAACTAATAATCTGGCCATATGAGGTACAATTAATCCAACAAAACTGATCATCCCCACTGCAGCAACAGATATCGCTGCTAAAAAGACAGCTAAAATTGATAGCAGAATACGAATACGTGTTACACTTTCCCCTAAATTAGTAGCGACCTGATCACCCAAACGGATAATGTTAGCTTTACGAATCGCAAAAATGGATAGTATCCAGCCTATAATGGCGTACAAATAAATCATATGCAGCGATGCATTTCCTTTTGCAGCGAGACTACCATTCATCCATTGTACTGCCGATGGTAGACGATCACTATATAGAATCGATAAAAATCCAATGACGCCCCCGCACAATGCATTTACTGCAACCCCTGATAAAATAATGGTGATTGGGGTAATACCTGTCCGTCTCCAGGCAAGTGCATAGACAATTGCTGCGGCAATTAAACCACCAACAAAGGCTGCGATAGGAATCAAATGAGTTAATTCTGGATTTGCTAAAAGGATAAGCAATACAAATGCTGCAGCACCACTTGTTACCCCTGTTAAACCTGGATCTGCTAATGGATTTCCCATGACTGCCTGCAGTAATGCCCCTGATATAGCTATACTTGCGCCAATAATTAAAGCTAGTAACACGCGGGGAAGGCGGATATCCCATATAATTGTTGTATATACCCCCTCTTGACCACGACCATTGATAAGGGTCGATAAAATATTAGGTATAGAAATATGGACACTACCTAATCCAATTGCTATTACTGCGACTAATATGGTTACCACAAATGTCGTGATAATAATCATGCGACTTCTTGCTGTATGAATCATACCTCTACCTCACGAACTTATTTATAGAAATAATCTGCAACCGTTGTTAGTGCTGTCTCAGCATTTGTAATAGATGTGACACCGAAAATACTGTAATCAAGCATATAGATTTTGTCATTTTTGTATGCTGATAATTGTTGCCAAGCACTATTTTTTCCAATTTCTTGTTTGAATTTATCTTCATTCGCTCCATGATCGCCAGACGCTAAGACAAACACAATATCTGGATCTGCTACAACAATATCTTCTAAATTCATTGGTGAATAAGTAGATTCTGCTTTTAATACTGATTTCGCAATATTATCTGCTCCCAATCTTTCGACTAAGCTTCCTAAATAGGATTTGTCGTTCATTACCATAAAGGAATCAGATGTTCCGATAACGAGCATAACAGATGGTAGTTCTTTTCCTTGTGCTTGCTCTTCCAGCTCTTTTTCTTTTGCTACAAGATTTTGCAAGATTTCATTTGTTTCGTCTTCCTTACCAAAGTATGTACCTAGCACCTTAAAACTCAATTTCAAGTCATCATACGAATCTGTTGGTAAATAAGCTGTTGGGAGATTCATTCCCTGTAGTGCTTGATCTAATGAGCTTTGTAAAGAAGAAGCTCCAAGAATCAAATCTGTTTGTAAACTCGAAATAACTTCTAAATCTGGTGACATTGGCGAACCAATTTTAGTAATGGAATCAAAGTCTGACGGTATCGGATTTGTAGATGTTGGTACTCCTACTGGTGTGATCTCCAAAAGATGTAGCATTTCTGTTAAAGGAACTGATGTCGTCACAATTTTTTCTGGGACTGTTGTAGGAAAGCTTGCTAATGCCTTCTGAAAGGCTTCTTCATCAACACCATCTTGAAATTCATCTTTTTTGACAGTCGAAGTACCTGCAGCTTCTTCTTGCTTTGTTACTTCTTCTTTTTGAATTTCTTTGTCTGCACCTTTCTCTTCTTGTTCTGCGCATCCAACCAGTGCTAGTGATAATGCAAGTGTACTAACATATAGCCATTTTTTCATATCTACTATTTCCTCCACTTAAATGAAAATGATTTTCAATATCACTCATACTATCAGAGTTAATTGATAATTACAATGTCTAATTGATAATACAAATAAAAAGGAGGTGCCTCAATAATCATTTGAGACACCTCCTTTAAGACCATACGATGAGGTATTTTATTCACTTGGTCCAATAATTGAAATAGCCGGCTCTGCTTTCAAAATTTTAGCAATCAATCGATCCACTGAGTCCATGGATACAGCATCTATAGAAGCTAATACCTCGTCTACTGTACGATGTCTACGATGAACAAGTTCACTTGTACCATTTCGATTCATACGTGCACCAGTTCCCTCTAACCCTAGAACAAAGCTACCTTTCAGCTGTTCTTTTGCATTATCAAGCTCTTCTTCTGTGACACCACCTGCGACAATATCGAGTAAAGTAGCATCAATAGTATGTTGTAGTTGTGATAATTGCTGACGGCTAGTACTGCCATAAATGGTGAACGCCCCAACATCTGCATAACAGGATTGGTAAGAGAAAATAGAATAAGCTAGTCCTCTTTCTTCACGCACCTCTTGAAACAGTCGTGAGCTCATATTGCCACCAATAATATTATTTAACGCAATAAAACTATACATATTAGGGTCCTTTACACCAATAGCCGGATAGGATATAGCTAAATGAGCTTGCTCAGTATCTCGGATTTTCGAGATTTCTCCAGGATGAAATGAAGGATTTGTCAGCACAGGCGCAATCGCAACTGCGGAAGGCTGATATTGTCCGAATAACCGTTCAATTGTTGCCATGAGTTGAGGTGAAATATTGCCCGCAATCGAAATAACAACTGACTCTGGACCATAATGTTTGGCCATATAATGGCGAATCGCCTCTGCAGTAAATGTCTTTAATGTAGCTGCACTACCCAATATCGGACGGCCCAGTGCATCATTTGGATACATGACACTCCACAGCTTTTCATGCACATCATCGTCCGGAGCATCTTCGCTCATTAAAATTTCCTCTAATACCACTTGTCTTTCTTTTTCTAATTCTTCTTCTGCAAATGTAGAATTAAAAAACATATCAGCCAAAATGGAGACTGCTAGCTCTGCATGATGATCTAAAACCTTTGCATAATAACACGTATTTTCTTTAGATGTAAAAGCATTTAATTCTCCACCTATCCGATCAAATTCTTCCGCAATTTGACGAGCAGAACGAGTTGTTGTTCCTTTAAACAACATATGCTCTATAAAATGTGTAATACCGTTCTCTTCAGGCAGTTCATAGCGTGAACCCGCATTAACAAAAATACCTAAAGCAACAGATCTTACATGGTTAATTTGCTCTGACACAATACGAACACCATTCTGACATGTATGTACTTGAACCAAAAAATCTCCCCCAACTATATATTTCTTTATATGGATAAGCTATTTAAAAAGGCTGCGCATTCGACGCAGCCTTTTATCTTTATTATTTTTGTTGTTCAGCGCGTTCTTTTTCCTCTTGTAGTACTACTTTGCGAGATAAATTCACACGACCTTGTTTGTCAATTTCAATTACTTTTACTAATAATTGATCGCCAAGTTTTAAGACGTCTTCCACTTGCTTTGTACGTTCCTCTTGAATTTCAGAAATGTGAAGCAAGCCATCTTTACCTGGGAAGATTTCACAAAACGCACCGAATTTTTCAATACGCTTCACTGTCGATAAGTAGTATTCCCCTACTTTAGCTTCACGTACGATATCTTCAATAATTTGTTTTGCGCGTGCGTTCATTTCTTCATTGGCAGAAGAAATATAGATTGTACCATCTTGTTCTGTATCAATCTTAACGCCCGTTTCTTCAATAATTTTATTGATTTGTTTTCCGCCAGGTCCAATAACATCGCGAATTTTATCTGGATTGATTTTAACTATCACGATTTTTGGTGCAAATTCAGATAATTGTTCACGTGGCTCTGCAAGTGTCGCAAGCATTGATTCTAAAATATGCATACGACCTACTTTAGCTTGTGTTAATGCTTCTTCTAAAATATTGCGTGATAGGCCATCGATTTTAATGTCCATTTGTAAAGCTGTTACACCTTTAGCTGTACCAGCCACTTTAAAGTCCATATCACCTAGATGATCTTCCATACCTTGAATATCCGTTAAAATAGAATAATGTTCACCTTTTTTAATAAGGCCCATTGCAATACCTGCAACTGGTGCTTTTAATGGAACACCAGCATCCATCATAGCTAATGTGGATGCACAAATAGAAGCTTGAGATGTTGAACCATTTGATTCAAGTACTTCTGATACACAACGAATTGTATATGGGAAAACAGATTCATCAGGAATGACTGCTTCCAGTGCACGTTCTCCTAAAGCTCCATGACCAATTTCACGACGACCTGGCCCACGAATTGGTCCTGTCTCACCAACCGAGAATTGAGGGAAATTATAGTGGTGCATGAAGCGTTTTGATTCTTCGACACCTAAACCGTCAATAATTTGCACATCGCCTAGCGCACCTAACGTACAAATAGATAGTGCTTGAGTTTGTCCACGTGTAAATAGACCTGAACCGTGTGTACGTTGTAATATTCCTGTTTCAGAAGAAAGTGGTCGAATCTCGTCTAGTTTACGACCATCTGGACGAATTTTATCTTCAGTGATCTGACGGCGTACTTCATCTTTTACCATCTTATCAAGTATTGTATAAACCTGCTTCATCGTATCATCATCTGCTTCTTGCTCTTCATAGGAAGCAATAATACGGTCTTTTACAGCTTGAATCGCTTCATCACGAGCATGTTTCTCAGCAGTTTGAATAGCATCATGCATATCAGTCTCACAAGCAGCCTTTATATCCGCTTGGATTGCTTCATCAATTTCAAATAATGTAACTGGTTTCTTTTCTTTTCCTACCTCAGCCACAATTTGCTCTTGGAATGCGATAATTTTTTTAATTTCCTCATGCCCAAACATAATCGCTTCTAACATCACTTCTTCTGGAACTTCAAGTGCGCCAGCTTCAACCATGTTGATAGCGTCCTTGTTCCCAGCTACAGACAAATGAATTGTAGATTGGTTCGATTGGTCCACTGTTGGATTAACAATGAACTCCCCGTCAATATAACCAACTTGTACACCTGCGATTGGCCCATCAAATGGAATATCAGAAATAGCTAATGCTAATGAAGAACCAACCATTGCTGCCATTTCAGACGTACAGTCAGAATCATTTGACATAACCATAGAGATTACTTGAACTTCGTTACGGAAGCCATCTGGGAACATCGGACGGATCGGACGGTCGATTAAACGGCTAGCCAATATAGCTTTTTCAGATGGACGCCCTTCACGCTTAATAAAGCCGCCAGGAATTTTACCTGCAGCATATAGACGTTCTTCATAGTTTACTGTTAATGGGAAGAAATCAAGTGGTTTTGGTGATTTTGACATTGTGGCTGTAGATAAAACAGAAGTATCGCCATAGCGTACTAATACAGCTCCGTTTGCTTGTTTTGCTAACTGTCCAACTTCAATTACAAGTGGACGGCCAGCCCATTCGTAGGAATAGACTTTCTTTTCGTTCATTCAATGAACCCCTCTCTATTATAAAAACACTTACTTCGTCTGTATGTACTAATTGTAAGTGTACCAAAAATGCTTGTTCTATGCTAAAAAATATTTCTTGAAATAATCATACATTTAAATTCAGTTATTGCCAATTTATTTAAGATTTATTTCTATATTTTATTGAAAAAACATTTTTATACTTTTGTTATATGGAATTGACTTAAATTGATTCCTTCCTGACGAAAAGTAATGTATGTAAATAGATATAAGCTTCTTCACATTATTATTTCAAGTGCAGGCTATACACAATAGATTTATTATAACACGGTACTTGTCATACAACATCCTACTAGTATAAAGAAAGTTAAGTATGTAGTAAAGTTTAAGTGTGTCAAGAGGGAAAAATTAAAATAAATGCCCCATCAAACTAGCATTCACGGGGCATTTCATATATTTTTTATGTAAATTATGTAGTTTTAGACAGCGGTCTAGCTATTTTATCTTTGTTTTTTACTTTTTGGATCTTATTGCTGATAGTTGGTATGACGAAACGATCCAATCCAAACTTACCGGCATTGAAACCAGCTGCTGCTATAAAGATAGCGAGTAATATATCCCAAGGGTTACTTGATATAGTACCTGCCATTAAAAATGCGAAGTTCATGACCATCCCAAAAAATGCAGCATATGTTGTTAAACATCCAAGTATTAACCCTAGGCCGACTAAAAACTCTCCCCAAGGGATAAGAAAATTAATGATTTCAGCATTGGGTAAAGCAAATGTTTCAATAAACTTTACGTATAGTGGATATGCTAAATCCTCACCGCTAGTCACTGGATTTGCTATCGCATTTGCTAAAAAACCAGATGCATCAAATCCATTCATCAATTTTCCCCAACCGGCTGTTAGCCAATGCCAACCTAGATAGATGCGAATAATTGTCAAAATCCCTGCAACAATATTATTCTCTCTTAATATTTTGTTAAACATCCAACTGCACCTTCTCACCATAAGATTTTATTTTCACATTTCACAAGCTGAAGTAAGCTGTTATAGGCCATTCATGGCTAAATAAAAACAACTACTATTCAATTAGTTCATTGATTCAACTCTATTTCTTTTGTCGCATGGTCAATAAAGCCAGATTCACATAGGACTGGTTGAATTTGGTTGCGAAATGTGATTAGAATATATCACCCTTTTATTGGTTAGAACATGTTTTTTCTAGCTCGTTCACCGGAGCGTAAAAAAGTTATGGCTTATTATCGAACAAAATAAAAATGGAGACGAGAAGTGAACTACCCTAGAAGGTCATTTCTATTTTTCAATAAAAAAAAGACTGTAGACAAAACATAAGTTTGTCTACAGCCCGCTGTAATTAGCGACGTAAGCCTAAACGGTTGATTAGTTCACGGTAACGTTGTACGTCAGTTTCACGAAGATATTTTAATAAGTGACGACGACGACCTACCATTTTAAGAAGACCACGCTCAGAGTGGAAATCTTTTTTGTGTGTACGTAAGTGAGTATTTAGAGCATTGATTTCTGCTGTTAATACTGCAACTTGTACTTCTGGTGAACCAGTGTCACTTTCGTGAGTACGGTACTCAGCGATAATTTCGTTTTTACGTTCTTTTGTAATAGCCATTTGTATGGACCTCCTAAGAAAAATTATTTATCCCCATTAGCACAGTAAACGTTGGAGTCTTCGATATACCGAGCTAAGGTTGAGCATTATGCACTTATGAATGTTACCATAAATGATTGGGTCAAGCAAGTAAAAACCGTTACTTAGTTGACTCTATTGTAGATCATTAAAATATTGTATAGCTTCTTGTTTATCTTTTTCAATTTGCGTTTTTAAAGCATCAATACCGTCAAATTTCCTTTCGCTTCGAATACGTTTATACCAAGCTACATGTACTTCTTCGCCATAAATATTTTTATCAAAATTTAAAATATGAACCTCAATGGACAATTGCTTATCGTTTGGATCTTTAAACGTTGGTTTGTAGCCTACATTGCAGACACCATCATACCAAGCATTTTGGACTAGCAGACGAACAGCATAGACCCCACTTGCCGGAATAAAAGTACCTTCTAAAGCTTGGACATTTGCAGTCGGGAAGCCAATTGTTCGACCACGTTTATCACCATGTACAACCATTCCGTTAATTTCAAATGGTCGTCCTAATAATGTTCTCGCTGCTTCCATATCACCCTCTTGTAAAAGTTGGCGAATACGGGTTGAGCTGATTTTCTCCACATCATCCGTTCTCTTCTCAACAATTGTCACACCATAATCACCATTGCTTAATGCACGCATATCTTCCATTGTCCCTTTACCAAATGCCCCAAATGAATAATCGAAGCCAGCTGTCACATGTTGAATATTTAATCCACGAATAAATGTATCAATAAATGCGGCTGGAGATAGCTTAGCAAAATCAGAAGTGAAATGGACAACAAATACTGTATCTACGCCTTGTTCTTCAAAAAGCTGCAATTTCTGCTGTAAGAGTGTAATATAAAAAACCTTTTCGTTACGTCCTCCAAGGACTAATGATGGATGCGGATCAAATGTCATTACTGCGCTTGGAATTTGACGCTTTTCTCCCTCTTCCTTTGCCGCCTTAATAACAGCCTGATGCCCTCTATGTACACCATCGAAAAAGCCAAGCGCTAATGAATAGGGCTGCATGCTTTCTCTTTGCTGTAATTGATGTGGGTATTTTAAATGAATGACCTCCATTGAAAAATCCTCCTACTCTATCGTCGGAAACATCTTGTGTGGTTTCATCAAACCTGCCTTTGTAGGGTGAGCTTGATAAACCGCAACTGCCTTTCCACTGATTCCAAAGACAATTTTATCATGTATCTTTAACAATGTATCTGCGGGAAGCACTTGTCCATTGAAAATTTCTTTTTCATTGGCAGAAGTAATCTCAATATATGGATAGTCTGTTAATGCATACTCGACAGGTAAAATACAAGTAGTCACCTGCTCTGCATCCATAAGCTCCGCCACCTGTGCTAGTGTAAAACAGTTAGCGCGCGTAAAGGTACCTGAAGCAGTACGTACGAGCTCTTTCATATGTGCTGGATAACCAAGAGCCTCCCCAATTTGGACAGCTAATGTACGGATATAAGTTCCTTTACTACAAGCGATACGAACTGGGAATGTTATCTCCTGCCCCTCGTAGGATTTTTTTTCATCAAGAAGCTCTAAAGCATAAATGGTAACTTGACGAGTCGGTCTTTCAACTGTTTCTCCTTTTCGAGCATATTCATAGAGACGTTTACCATTTACCTTGACAGCCGAAAACATTGGTGGAGTTTGTTCAATAACACCTGTTAATGAAGCTAAAACCTCTTGCAATTGCTCACGAGAAACCTTTTTAACTGAAGGATCCTGTGAAACCGTTTCGCCCTCTGCATCCTCCGTTGTCGTTGTACGACCAATGGAAATAATGGCTTCATAGGTTTTCCCTGCATCTGTTAAATATTCTGCAATTCGAGTAGCTTGGCCAATACAAATTGGTAGTACACCCTCCACACCTGGATCCAATGTCCCTGTATGTCCAACCTTTTTTGTACGTAAAATTTTGCGTAGCTTAAAGACACAATCGTGGCTTGTCATGCCTCTTTCTTTCCAAAGCGGTAAAATACCGTTCATATAAATCCTCCCAAATTGCCTTTAAAATAAAATATACCTAGCATTTACCAAGTCAAAAATCTTCTTTATGAAGATAAAAAGCCTGCCTGCATGAACATGCAAGTGGCAGACTTTTATCAGCTTATTCTTTGTGTAAACCTTTTAGCAATGTATCAATACGGTTTCCGTACTCAATCGATGAATCGAATTCAAAGATTAATTCTGGTGTGCGTCGTAAACGAATACGTGAACCAATTTCTGATCGAATGAAACCTGAAGCTTTTACTAAAGCTTTAAGCGTTTCCTCACGTTCACGTTCATTGCCTAAAGATGTAATATAAATAGTCGCTTGCTGTAAATCACCAGTTACCTCAACACCTGTAACAGTAACAAAACCAACACGCGGATCTTTAATTTTACGGCCAAGAATATCACCAAGCTCTTTTTTCATTTGCTCAGCAACACGGTTTGAACGTAGAGACATAATTTGTCACCTCTATTTCGATGTACAGATAGTTGATCTTTTCATGCTACTTAGCTATCTCAACTACCTACTATTCCTTATAAATAGTCTCGCCACACATTAAGCTGTTCCCATGACGGATTTGACTCTAAATAGTGGAGCGCGTGATTAATTTCCCGTTCAGCTGCTTCTTTCGATGAAGAAACAGCTACAAGTGCTAATTTTGTGCGCTGCCATACGTTTTGATGGTCAATTTCCGCAATAGAAACATTAAACTTCTGCTTAGTGCGGGTAATCATACGCTGTAAGACAGCACGTTTTTCTTTTAACGAATGGGCAGTTTGAATGATAAATTCAACCTCTGCGTATACAATCATTATACTCGTTTAACTTCTTCCATAATGTAGGCTTCAATAATGTCGCCTTCTTTAATATCGTTGAAGTTTGTAATCGTAATACCACATTCGTATCCTCTTGCTACTTCTTTTACTTCGTCTTTGAAACGCTTAAGCGTATCTAATTCACCTTCAAAAATAACTACGTTATCGCGAATTACACGAACGCCTGAATCGCGTGTTACTTTTCCTTCAGTTATATACGAACCAGCAATTGTACCAACTTTTGATACTTTAATTGTTTGGCGAACTTCTGCTTGCCCAATAATTTTTTCTTCAAATTCAGGATCAAGCATACCTTTCATTGCTTGCTCAATCTCTTCAATTACTTTGTAAATGATACGGTGTAAACGAATATCTACGCCTTCTTCTTCTGCAGCACGTTTTGCATTGACATCTGGACGTACATTGAAACCAATAACAATTGCATTGGAAGCGGCAGCAAGAGAAATATCAGATTCTGTAATGGCACCTGCACCAGTGTGAATAATTTTCACATTTACGCCTTCTACATCAATTTTCATTAATGAAGCAGCCATTGCTTCTACAGTACCTTGTACGTCAGCCTTAACGATTAAGTTCAGCTCTTTCATTTCGCCTTGGCTCATTTGCTCAAATAAGTTATCAAGCGTTACACGTTGTTTTTCAGAACGTTGTGCTTGGATAGCTGACATCGCACGAGTTTCCCCAACTTGACGAGCTGTTTTTTCGTCTTCAAAGACAACAAAACGGTCCCCTGCTTGAGGTACATCATTTAAACCTGTAATTTCTACTGGTGTTGATGGTCCAGCTTCTTTCACACGACGGCCTTTATCATTCACCATTGCACGAACTCGACCAAATGTATGACCGACAACAATCGGGTCACCCACTTTTAATGTACCATCTTGCACTAACAGCGTAGCAACTGAACCACGTCCTTTGTCTAGCTGAGCTTCAATTACTGTTCCAAGAGCTAAACGGTCAGGATTTGCTTTTAGTTCTCCTACTTCTGCAACAAGTAAAATCATTTCTAGTAATGTGTCAATGCCTTCACCTTTTAATGCAGAAATTGGTACGAAAATCGTTTCGCCACCCCATGCTTCAGGAACTAAGCCATGTTCAGTTAATTCTTGCATCACACGATCTGGATTTGCAGACGGTTTATCCATTTTATTCACAGCTACAATAATTGGTACTTCTGCTGCTTTTGCGTGATTGATTGCTTCTACTGTTTGTGGCATTACACCATCATCAGCAGCTACTACTAAAATTGTTAAATCCGTTACTTTTGCACCACGTGCACGCATTGTTGTGAAAGCAGCGTGTCCTGGTGTATCAAGGAAAGTGATTTTCTTGTCACCTTCTGTAACTTGGTAGGCACCAATATGCTGTGTAATGCCCCCAGCTTCACCTGCAGTCACTTTAGTATTACGAATTGAATCTAATAATGTTGTTTTACCGTGGTCAACGTGACCCATGATTGTCACAACTGGCGGACGTTCTGATAATTCAGCTTCATTTACTTCTTCTGTCTGCTCGAAGTGTGTTTCTAAGTCCGTAATATCTACACGAATCTCTTCTTCCACTTCTACACCATAGTCTGTGCAAATTAATTCAATTGCATCCTTATCTAATTCTTGGTTAATTGTTGCCATTACCCCAAGCATGAATAATTTTTTAATAATTTCAGATGGCTCACGGTGTAATTTTTTTGCTAATTCTGCCACTGATAATGATTCAACAAAAGTAATTTTTTCTGGAAGTTCCTTTTGTTTAAGTGGTATTGATGGTTGATGCGTTTTTGGATGGCGACGTTTGCCTCCATGAATCCCTGGTTTTGGACGTTGGTTGTAACCACCGCCACCTCTACGATTATTATTATTGTTATTATTATTATTATTTTGTGTCATATTTCTGTTTTGATTACCTTTTGTATTCTTAGATTTTTCGTTAGACGAATTTGAGTGTTGCTGATTATTTGCTTTAGGCTTAGAAGTAGCAGATTGCTGCCTTTGACCTTCTTGCTTTTTCACCGAATGGTTTTGTTGACCATTCGATTGAGGTTTTTGTGATATGTTTTGAGTTGCTTGTTTTCCTACATTTTTCTCAGGTGTTGCTTTAAATGTTTGGTTTAACTTTGACACGATGTCTCTCTCTAACATAGACATATGATTAGTTACACTCACATTTAATTTACTAAGTGCTTCAATAACCTCTTTACTCGTTTTATTCACTTGTTTCGCATATTCATGAACTCTGATTTTGGTCATCTGCTCACCCCCGATTATTTTTCGTTGAGTAGACTAGACAATTTACTTGCAAAACCCTTATCGGTAATCGCTAAAGCCACTCGGGCCTCCTTACCTGTAGCATGTCCTAGATCGTAACGATCTCCAATTACATGATACTCAACGTTGTAGTACGTGCACTTATCTTGAATTTTCTTACTTGAGTTTTTAGAAGCATCGTTTGCAAGCAGTACTAACTTAGCATTGCCATTGCGGACTTCCTTTACTACTAACTCTTCTCCTGAAATCACTTTACGGGCTCTTGCCGCAATTCCAAGCAAATTAAATATTGCTTGATTAATCATAAAATTGACTCCCTACGAATTAGCAAAATAAGCACCTCATAAATTTCTTCAGGAATTTTCACATCAAGTTGGTGCCCCAATACATTTTTCTTACGAGCGATATCGATTGCCTTCTCTGATTTAGAGACATAGGCACCACGCCCAGGTTTTTTCCCGGAGATATCTACACTTACTTCGCCCTCTTTTGAACGAACAACACGTATCATTTCTTTCTTTGGTAGCATTTCTCCAGTTGCTACGCATTTACGAAGAGGTATTTTTTTGTTAACAGCCATAAGAATCACCATTCCTCTCTGAAGCTTGTCGTAAGAGGTGGACAAGTCGTGCTCTACTTGACGCTCTGACAGTATTCAGTCGGCGTAGGGGGCCCACTGAATACTGTCAGGTAACTCGTCACACGGGCTTTCTTACTTATTCTTCGTCGTCTTGATATAAATCTACTGCCACTTCATCAAAATCACTTTCTTCATCCTCAGCAGGTACGAAAGTGCTTGTAGCAGATGGATAGATACCTAATTCACGAGCATCTGTCTCACTCTTAATATCAATTTTCCAGCCAGTAAGTTTCGCAGCTAAACGCGCATTTTGACCACGTTTACCAATAGCTAGTGATAATTGATAATCTGGTACAACAACCGTTGTAGATTTTTCTTCTTCGTTTACTTGAACATCTAAAACTTTCGATGGGCTAAGTGCATTAGCAACGAATACAACAGGATCTTCCGACCATTCTACGATATCGATTTTTTCGCCGTTTAATTCGTTAACAATTGTTTGTACACGAGCACCTTTAGCACCAACACAAGAACCTACTGGATCCACTTCTTCGTTGTGTGCAAAGACGGAAATTTTTGAGCGATCTCCTGCTTCGCGAGCAATCGATTTAATCTCTACAATTCCTTCGTAAATTTCAGGTACTTCCATCTCAAATAATCGACGTAATAAGCCAGGATGTGTTCGAGATACAATCACTTGTGGACCGCGTGTTGTACGTTCAACTTTTGTAATATATACTTTGATGCGATCATGTGGATGATAAGTTTCGCCTTGGATTTGCTCATTGACTGGCAATGCAGCCTCTACTTTCCCTAAACCTACATAAATATTTCGCGCATCTAAACGTTCCACAACACCTGTTACGATATCATCTTCACGATCGACATATTGCTCGTAGATTAAACCACGTTCCGCTTCACGTACGCGTTGTGTTACTACCTGTTTAGCTGTTTGAGCAGCAATACGGCCGAAGTTACGTGGCGTTACTTCTTGTTCCACGATATCTTCTAATTGATAAGCAGGGTTAATAACCTTTGCGTCCTCTAAAGAAATTTGTAGACGATCGTCTTCTACTTCTTCCACTACATCTTTACGTGAAAACACGCGAATAGAGCCCTTATCTAAATTTAAGTCCACTCGAACATTTTGTGCTTGGTTAAAGTTGCGTTTGTAAGCTGTGACTAATGCCGCTTCAATTGCTTCAATTAACACATCTCTTGAAATTCCTTTTTGTTCTTCTAGCGCATTCAGCGCATCTAACAAATCACTACTCATTTTGTTTTCACTCCTAAATATGCATTATGCTTAAAAATCGATGGCTAATCGTGCCAATGCGATTTTCTCTTGTTCTATTGTTACTGTAATTTTACGCGTTTTAATGCGCACTTCCATCACTAATGTATGTTCCTCGTAGGATGTTAAGTAGCCTTGGAATTCCTTCATGTCCTTAATGGGCTTATAGGTTTTTACATAAATAAACTTACCAATTGCCTTTTCAAAATCAGCATCCTTTTTTAATGGACGCTCCGCTCCAGGTGATGAAACTTCTAAATAATAGTTTTGTGTAATTGGATCTTTTTCATCCAATAACAAACTTAGTCGTTCGCTTACTTGAGCACATTGGTCAATGTCGATGCTACCTTCTGGTGTATCAACATAGACGCGTAAAAACCAGTTACGCCCTTCTTTTACGAACTCAATATCCACTAACTCCAGATTTAACTCATCTACTATTGGTTTAGCGAGCTCTTCAATTAAAGATGGTACTTTGCTCATTATTTCCTCCTGTATCTATGCTAGCGTGTTAATCATTCATTACAGTATTGGTAGTGTAATGAACCATAATAAAACAGAAATTCCACCAGTTACTTTGGTGAAATTTTACGGTCTTACCTGCTGTTAGTCAAAATTTGTTTGCTACGGTATAACAACAGAAAAGAGCGGGTAAGCCCCACTCTTTTGCTGGAAAAATATCAACAAATTATTACCATTAGAATAGCATAGTTCTTGGCATAATGCAAATTTCCTTCATTAAGGATAACCATATTGTGACAGGATTTTGAAATCACCATGATTTTGCAGGTTAAACTTTGAATGAATCAGCAGCTCATTCTTTCTTAAAAGAGTGATAGCTGATTGGCATCAGGCATGCCCTCTAAACAGCCCAGCTGATCCATGTATTCAATCAGTGTTTTCGAAACACGGCCGCGTTGCTGTAAATCCTCCTTCGATAAAAACTCCCCATCTTCTCGAGCAGCTACAATTGTTTTAGCCACGTTCGTACCAAGTCCTGGGATAGCATCAAAAGGTGGGATTAATGTATTGCCTTCAATGACAAATTCGCTTGCCTGCGAACGATACAAGTCAACTTTTTGGAAACTCATGCCTCGCTCACACATTTCTAGTGCTAGCTCCATTACTGTTAATAAGTTTTTCTCTTTTGTAGAAGCATCTAGACCTTTTAAATTGATTTCGTCAATACGTGCACGAATCATTTGTGAACCTTGAACCATAGCAATTAAATCAAAATCATCTGCCCGAACTGTGAAATATGCTGCATAGTACAGGATTGGGAAATGGACCTTAAACCAAGCAATACGGACCGCCATTAACACGTATGCGGCAGCATGGGCTTTCGGGAACATATATTTTATCTTTTTACATGACTCGATATACCAGCCTGGTACTTTATTGGCGAGCATCTCTGCTTCAAATTCCTCTGATAAGCCTTTCCCTTTACGTACAGACTCCATGATTTTAAATGCTAACGATGGCTCTAGACCTTGGTAAATTAAATACACCATAATATCGTCACGACAACCAATTACTTCTTTCAGGACACATGTCCCGTTATGAATTAATTCTTGTGCGTTACCCAACCATACGTCTGTCCCATGAGATAATCCGGAAATTTGCACAAGCTCTGAGAATGTAGAAGGCTTTGTATCCTCTAACATTTGCCGCACGAAGCGAGTACCGAATTCTGGAATACCTAATGTTCCCGTCTTACAGCCAATTTGCTTTTCTGTGACACCTAACGTTTCAGGTGAACTAAAAATTTGCATCACGACAGGATCATCAGTAGGTATCGTTTTCGGATCTATTCCTGATAAATCCTGTAGCATTCTAATAACCGTCGGATCATCGTGTCCAAGTATATCTAGCTTCAAAATATTGTCATGAATCGAGTGGAAGTCGAAATGGGTTGTGCGCCATTCTGCATCCTGAGCATCAGCAGGGAACTGTACTGGAGAGAAATCAAAAATATCCATATAATCAGGTACTACGATAATTCCTCCAGGGTGTTGTCCGGTAGTTCGCTTAACCCCCGTACATCCTTGCACTAAACGATCCACCTCAGCTCCGCGGAAATGTAGATTGTGATCATTCGCATAGCCTTTGACATAACCATATGCTGTTTTCTCCGCCACCGTACCGATTGTTCCGGCACGGTACACATAATCCTCACCAAATAATACCTTTGTATAATTATGTGCTTTCGGCTGGTATTCACCAGAAAAGTTTAAATCGATATCGGGTACCTTATCTCCTTTAAAGCCAAGGAAGGTTTCAAATGGGATATCTTGTCCATCTTTTTTATAAGGTGTTCCACATTCTGAACAGTCTTTATTCGGTAAGTCAAAGCCTGAGCTAACCGAACCATCGTCAAAAAACTCGGAATGCTTACAATTTGGACAAACATAATGCGGAGGAAGTGGGTTAACCTCCGTAATTTCCATAAAGGTTGCGACTAATGAGGAACCAACGGAACCACGAGAACCTACTAAATAACCATCAGCTAAAGATTTCTTCACCAGCTTGGCCGAAATTAAATAAATTACACCAAAACCATGTCCTAATATAGATTTTAGTTCTTTTTCAATTCGAGCTTTTACAATTTCGGGTAGCTCCTCACCATAAATACGATGAGCCATTTCATACGTTAAATTGGTTACTTCATCATCAGAGCCTTCAATTTTTGGCGTATATAAGTCATCCTTAATTGGCTTAACATCCCCAATGCTATCAGCGACTTTTTGTGCATTCGTCACAACAACTTCTTTAGCCAGATCTGGTCCTAAGAAATCAAATTCTTTTAGCATTTCATCTGTTGTTCTAAAATGCACCTCAGGTAGCTTGGATCGATTTAAGATGTTTGCACCACCCTGAGAGCCCACGAGTATTTGTCTAAACATAGCATCTGTCGGATCTAAATAGTGAACATTTCCTGTTGCCACAACTGGTTTATCGAGCTTCTTCCCTAACTTAACAAGCTTTCGAATGATATCCTCTAATGTCCATTCATCACGCACGACATTACGTTCAATTAATGGTGCATATACCGCTTTCGGTTGCACCTCAATATAATCATAGAATTTAGCCACTTGTTCGGCTTCCTCAGGTGATTTATTCATCATCGTTTCAAATAATTCACCATTACTACAACCAGAACCGACTAGTAAACCTTCTCGATATTGCTCTAAAACAGCTCTTGTCACACGAGGAACTCGATAGAATGTCTTTGTATGAGCATGTGAAACAATTTTAAATAAATTCTTTAAGCCCGCATTATCAACAGCTAAAATAGTACAATGCATTGGTCGCCCTTTTTTATAGGCGTCCCCTCCACCAATATGCTTATTAAAATCATCATGGTATTTAATGACTAATTCATCGGCATCTTTTAATAATTGTAATAGTAAATAGCCTGTCGCCTCTGTATCGTATATCGCTCGGTGATGTTGTGTTAATTCAATATTGAATTTTTTACAAAGTGTATTTAAACGGTGATTTTTCATTGTTGGGTACAGCAATCTAGCTAGCTCTAATGTATCGATGACTGGATGTGTTGTTCCTTCAAGACCGAATTTTTTATAGCCCGTATATAAGAAACCAATATCAAATGACGCATTATGAGCAACAACAATCCCATCACCAATAAATGCATGAAACTCTTTTATAACTTGCTCTACTTCTGGTGCATGACGAACCATATCATCCGTAATACCTGTTAATTCAATGGTCGTTGCTGAAAGCGGATGATGGGGGTTTGCAAAGCTTTCATATTTATCGATGACTTGGCCATCTTTAATTTTTACTGCCGCCAGTTCAATAATTGTATCGTAAGCAGTTGATAACCCGGTCGTTTCCACGTCAAAGACAACATAAGTGGCTTCTTCTAATAAGCGGTGCTCTGGTGCATAAGCTATTGGCACACCATCATCAACTAAATTAGCCTCCAAGCCATAAATTACTTTAATGCCATGTTTTTTCCCTGCTGCATATGCTTCAGGGAAGGATTGTACAACAGCATGATCTGTAATAGCTACTGCTGGATGACCCCATTTTGCTGCCTGTGCAACTAGACGATCAACGGGCGTCACAGCGTCCATTTGGCTCATTGGTGTATGCAAATGTAGCTCTACTCGCTTTTCACCCTCTGGTGCCAGATCCTGACGTGTTTCTTTTTTTATTTCATTAATATCATTTGCCATGACGATTAAATCACGAATAAATGTGTCTGTTTGGACGGAGCCTCGAACTTTAACCCACATTCCCTTTTTTAGATGCTGCATCAATTCGGCATCGTCATTATCACGTGAGAACATTTTGACGATGATAGAGTCCGTATAGTCAGTAATCTTAATTTGTAATAAAGAACGTCCACTTTTCAGTACTTTAATTTCCGTATCAAAGACAAAGCCCTCAACAATCACCCGGCGTTCCTCTTCAACAATGCGTTTAATTTCCATTATTTCATCGTCTTTAATAAGCATACCAAGCTGGAAGGGACGATCACCGAGGTTCGCAATAGCTGGATTGTCCTTCTTCTCTTGTTCTCGTTTTTGGAAATCCTGCATCGCTTGCTGAGATAAAGCTGCTTCTTCCATACGCTTTTGTTCCATAAACGCTTCCTGAGCAGCAATCATTTCTTCCGTTTGTTCTTGAAGCACAAAGTCTATCGCCATTTTTGGAAAACCGAATTGACAATAGCTTTCTGCTAGCTTGTCGGCATACTTCGTTTTTAACATCATGAATTCCATTTCCTGCATACAGGCTAATGTGATTTTCTGACCATTCCACATCGGCACTTGAGAGATAAGGCAATTTTTCAATGTTGGTGCCATCTCATCAATTTGCTCAACAACATTTAGCCAATAAGCTTGGACAAGTTCCTCTGTCACACTTTTCTCTTGTGTCTCAATGGTTGTATAAACTTGTGCGATTGCTGAGAATTTATCTGTTAAATGGGTACGGAAAAGCTGGTAAAGCGGAAATGGCAGTATATCACGTAATTGAATAGTAAAATGCCATAGTCTATCTTTTTTATGGACCGTTAGCCGTGATAACTCACCTTCTTCAAAAAATGACATGTACACATCATCTGTTAACTCTAATTGCTGCAAAAGCATTCGAAATCTCGTTCTTGCCTCTTGTTGCTGTTCCAATCTATCGACACCTACTTTCAGGAGGAGGCAGTCTGTTTAAGCCTCATATTCTTATTCATCTTCAACATAGGACAAGAATGCCAGAAAAAAATTCGCTCCCTCACTGCGGGCGCTCTTCAAGCTTAACAGAGAGTCTAGACTATCTGTTTTTCTATGCTTGGCTCACCGTCCCGCAGAATTGTCGCGAATTTATTTATTCCTATTTTATCAAAATTACATGAAAGCCTCTATTAGAAGTATTCACTTCCATTTAAAACCAATCATGACAGGTTATTAATTTTTACGGAAAAATTCATTTAAGCGGTCAATCACTTCTTCTTTTTTCCATTCAAATGTTTCTCCAGTTTGTCGGAATTTCACTTCCACAATACCTTCTGTTGCTTTTTTACCAACTGTTACGCGAACAGGTAAACCAATTAAATCAGCATCCGCAAATTTAACGCCAGCACGCTCAGCTCGGTCATCTAGTAGTACATCATAGCGATATGATTTTAATAAGCCGTAAAGCTCATCTGCTAACGATACTTGCGCTTCATCTTTAGTATTTACAGGAACAACATGGATATCGTACGGAGCTAATTGCGTTGGCCATGTAAAGCCATTTTCATCTTGGAAATGCTCAGCTACCGCAGCTAGAATACGAGAAACACCAATACCATAGCAACCCATAATAAATGGTTGGGATTTCCCTTGTTCGTCTAAAAAAGTACCATTCATTTTAGCAGAATATGTAGTACCTAGTTTGAAAATATGACCAACCTCGATGCCTTCCGCGAATTTAATAGTACCTTGTCCATCTGGAGAAGGATCTCCCTCTTGAATAAAACGAATATCTAAGTAGTCATCCACAGCAAAGTCACGCTCAGGATTAACATTTACTAAATGGAATCCATCCTCATTCGCACCTGCAATACCATTATGAATAGATTTAATCGCATGATCAGCCACTACTTTTACATCTACAGGTAACTTCACTGGCCCAATTGAACCAACACCACAGCCTAATAGCTCACGAATCGCTGCTTCACTTGCAAGCTCTACAGAACCTGCTTCAAGAGCATTTTTCAATTTAATATCATTAATTTCATGATCTCCACGCGCAAGAACAACTACGAGCTCTCCATCTACATCAAAGACAAGAGACTTTATAACATTGGCAGGTTTTACTTGTAGGAATGCTGAAACTTCCTCAATTGTTTTTTGATCTGGTGTCGCTACTTTTTCAACTTCTTTTAATGCTTCATCCGATGTTTGGTAATCTGCAATGACTTCAGCCATTTCAATATTTGCTGCATAGTCAGATGTATCTGAATAGGCAATTGTATCTTCTCCAATTTCAGAAAGTACCATGAACTCATGTGTACCTTTTCCGCCGATAGAACCTGCATCAGCGATTACAGCGCGATAGTTTAAGCCAAGACGTGAGAAAATATTAGAATAAGCACGGTACATATCATCATAGGTTTCATCTAAGCTTTCACGAGATGCATGGAAGGAATATGCATCCTTCATAATAAATTCTCTTCCTCGTAGTAAACCAAAGCGAGGACGTTTTTCATCACGGAATTTCGTTTGAATTTGATAAAGTGTTAACGGTAATTTTTTATATGATTTAATTTCATCACGCACTAATGTTGTAATTACTTCTTCATGTGTTGGCCCCAATGCAAAATCACGGTCATGACGGTCTTTCAAGCGCATTAATTCTGGACCGTATTTTTCCCATCGACCTGACTCTTGCCAAAGCTCAGCAGATTGTAGAGATGGCATTAACAGCTCAATCGAATTGATGGCCTCCATCTCTTCTCGAATAATTGTTTCAATTTTTGATAACACACGTTTTGCAAGCGGTAAATACGAGTATACCCCACTTGTATTTTGACGAATAAACCCTGCACGTAGTAATTGCTTATGTGACTTTACCTCAGCATCAGCAGGTACTTCACGTAATGTTGGGATAAATGTTTTACTTTGCTTCATTCAGTGTTCCACCTTTTTTAATAGATAAGTTTATACTCTCAATAGCATAAACAAATTTAGCTTTGAGCGCAATGTTTCGTAGAAATTGCGCCCAAAGCTATAAATAAAATTCCTTTTAATTGTAAAGTTAGAATTTGCTAGTCATTGATTAAAAGAAAAATCTCTGTATATCATTCCATGTGACAACTACCATTAAAATCATTAGTAGAACGATTCCTACAAAATGAACAATTCCTTCTTTTTGACGGTCAATTGGTTTTCCACGTAAAGCTTCAAAACCAAAGAATAATAAGCGACCACCATCTAAAGCAGGTAATGGAAGTAAGTTCATAATTCCTAGATTTATACTTAACATTGCAGCCCAATTCATTAAGTTCATAATACCATACTGAGCTACTTGCTCTGTTGCTTTATAAATACCTACAGGACCAGATAACGCGTCTATTGTAAACTTACCAGTAATCAGCATACCTAGAAGCTCAAATATTTTAACAGTCATATTATAGGTTTCTTGTGCCCCATAGACAACAGCCTTTAGTGGATTAAATTCTCTCGGGCTATCGTAAAGCACACCAATTTGACCATACTTTTCTCCATCCTGTTGGACTTCCTTCACAGTCATATTTAAGTTGATAGATTGTCCATCTCGATCTACGGTCACCATAATCTCTTCGTTTGGATGATCCTGAATAATTGCAGCTAAATCCTGCCACTTTTCAACAGCTTGTCCATCAATGGCTGTAACTCTATCACCGGCAAGCATCCCAGCCTCCGCAGCTGGATTATTTTCTACTACTTCCGAGATAACTGGCTCATATGTTGGAACTCCGTGAATTAATCCAATAACTAAATAAATCACGAAAGCGAGAATAAAGTTAAAAAATGGACCTGCAAAAATAGTCATCGCTCGTTGGCCAACCGTTTTAGAATTAAATTGACGATCATGAGGTGCAATGACAAGCTCTCGTCCATTTTCCACAAGGACACAATCTCTCGCTACTTGATAACGAACTAATTGTTCTTCTTCATCATAGCCCTCTACAAACAAATCTTTTTCTAAATCAGCACGTTCAACTTCTAAAAATAATAAATCTGGTAATTGCTTATTATTTTGATTGAAAATGATTTTTTTAACAACATTATCTTCATTGACAACAAGCCCTATTCGATATCCTGGCTGTAATTCAGTGCCATCCATATCTTCGCCAGCCATTCGTACATATCCCCCGATAGGCAATAAACGAACAGTGTACATTGTTTCTCCATGTGTTCTCCCATAAATTTTGGGTCCCATTCCAATGGCAAATTCACGTACTAGAATACCTGCTCGTTTGGCGAATAAGAAGTGTCCAAGTTCATGGAAGAAGACGAGCAAACCAAATATTAAAATAAATGCAATGGCTGTTTGCATAATACCCCACCTTTAAAAGCGATTAGTTAACGATACATTGCTCTCGTTATTTTACCATGTCTAACACTATTTTTCTTGTTTCACTGTCCACCTGTAAAATCGTTTGTAAATCTGGTATTGCAATGTTTTGGTGTGCTTGCATCACACGTTCAATCGTCTCATCGATTTGAAGAAATGTTATTTTCCCTTGTAAAAAAGCTGCAACTGCTGCTTCGTTCGCTGCATTCATTGCTGTTAAAATGGTACCACCAGTACAGCCAGCCTCATATGCTAATCGCAATGCTGGATAACGTTCAAAGTCCATTTCTTGAAAATGTAACTGACCAATTTGCGCTAAATTCAGTCGCTGACCATTATGTAACGGGATTCGATCAGGATAACTTAAAGCATATTGGATAGGAACGCGCATATCTGGTGTACCTAATTGAGCAATCACACTAGTATCATGATACTCAACTAGAGAGTGAATAATACTTTCTCTATGCAAAAGTACATCAATTTTTTTATATGGCATATCAAATAAAACATGCGCTTCAATCACTTCTAAACCTTTATTCATCATTGTTGCAGAATCTATTGTAATCTTTGCGCCCATAGACCAATTCGGGTGATTCAGTGCGTCAGCGACAGTCACATGTTTTAATTGGTCCCTTGTTTTATCACGGAAGCTGCCACCTGAAGCAGTAATAATTAAACGTTCAATATTTTTTGGGTCTTCACCATTCATCGATTGGAAGATAGCTGAATGCTCACTATCAACAGGCAGAATAGTTGCGTTGTATTTTTTCGCTTCAGCCATCACTAAATGCCCGGCTGTCACAAGTGTTTCTTTATTAGCAATAGCAATTGTTTTTCCCATTCGAATGGCTGCTAAAGTAGATTCCAGCCCAACACTTCCGAGCACTGCATTGACAAGAATCGTCGAATCTGGATGTGTAGCAACCTCCACTAAGCCTTTTGCGCCAAATGTAAAGTGAATTGTCGGATACTCCTTAGCAAGCAGCAGCGCATCTTCTTCTAGCTGCACAGAAACCAATTCGGGCTTTAAGTTATCAATCATCTCTCGCGTTTTCTCTATATTTTTCCCTGAAGAGAAAGCTACTAATTGAAAAGCTTCACGTTGTTCTTTTAAAATATCGTAGGTTTGCCAACCGATTGAACCAGTTGCACCTAATAAACTAATCTTTTTCACAACACATTGTCCCCTTTTTCTATCTAAGCAAATGTATGAATAGATGTCCTTAAAAGTTCGGATTAATTACCAAACAAATGTAAAAAATGAAGCAAAGGCACGACGAACAATAGACTATCGAAACGATCTAATATCCCGCCATGCCCTGGTAAAATATTACCTGAATCCTTTACATCAAAATGACGCTTAATAGCAGATTCTACTAAGTCGCCCATCTGACCAATAATGGAGGCGAAAATTGTTACGACTACAAGTGATATATAACCATCTTCGAATGGGTAAATGAGTTGCATACAGACAGCGAAAATGACGGCAATGACAATTCCACCGATGAAGCCTTCAATCGTTTTCTTAGGTGAGATTTCAGGCCATAACTTATTCTTACCAAATTTTCTTCCGACAAAATAAGCACCTGAATCCGTTGTCCAAACGACTAATAAACAATAGACAACGTACTCTAAGCCTACATTCCTTGTTTCAATTAGGTAATGGAACCCTAAGCCCACATAAAATGCACCTAATAAAATAAAACCAACTTCATCAAAAGTTATTTTATTTTTAACTAAAACCACGTAAATAAGGAGTAACATCATTAGACCATAGACTACCATTAGATTAGACGAATAGCCTATTAATTCTACAACCTTTTCACTCCAGTCCTTTGGTATTACAAGTAAGATTAAAGTGACCAGCCCTAAGAAGCCAGGCACAGAAAAAATCGAAATACCTTTCATCTTTAATATTTCATAAAAACCGACAACAGCCATTGCTAGCACAAGTATGGCAAATGGTACTTTTCCATAAATAACAAATGGAATGAAAAGTGCTGCTGCAATTATTGCGGTAATAATTCGTTGTTTCAAGTTGTTTCTTCTCCCTTCAACCCACCATAACGGCGATTACGCTTTTGATAGTTTTCCACCGCTTCCAGTAAGGTTTCCTCACTAAAATCTGGCCACAATGTATCTGTAAACCAAAATTCTGTATAGGCAAGCTGCCAAAGCATAAAGTTACTTAAGCGTACTTCACCACTTGTACGAATTAATAAATCCGGTTCAGGCAAATGGGCCGTCATTAAATGAGACGTTAAGCATTCTTCTGTTAGGTCTTGCATTGTTAATTGACCGTCCTGCACTTTTTGAAGCATCATTTTCATGGCATTAACCATCTCAGAACGACTTCCATAATTCAGCGCAAAATTTAAAATAAGGCCTGTATTATGCTTCGTTTCTTCCATTGCCTCATACAACGCTTTTTGTGTATGGGCAGGTAATAAAGATGGATCTCCAATCATTTCGACACGTACATTACGTTCCATCATCTCGGGTAAAAAGGAACCTAAAAACTCGACTGGTAGCCGCATCAGAAAATCTACTTCGGGTTTTGGGCGTTTCCAGTTTTCAGTGGAAAATGCATATACGGTTAATACCTTTATGCCTAAATCTGACGCAAATCTCGTGACCTTACGTACTGTCTTCATTCCTTCATGATGACCAGCAACACGTGGCATAGCTCGTTTTTTTGCCCAACGTCCATTTCCGTCCATAATAATCGCTACATGGGCAGGAATCGGCTCGCTTTTAGTTAGGGCCACACGCTCCTCCAATGATAGTGTATCCATATTTATTTGTTTACCTAATAGCTTTTTAAACATGCTAACTCCCCCACTACAACTAATCGGACGTATACTAACCTATCATAACAAACAAAAGCGCTTTTTGTCTTTTTTTTCCCCTCTAAATTGACTATGTATGTACTAGCGTATTTTAGAACTATACACATTTTTAAAGAATAAGTTTGTTAAAAAATTAATCAATATTTATGTGATGCATATCATTGTATATTTCATCTATGCTTTTCTCTATGATTCAGCTCATATTCGAACGGTAAAGAGAAAAGACGTCCTGTAAAGTATAGGACGCCTTCATCTCATCAAAAAGTTCCATCATAGACATATAAAACGTTTGTTTTACACCTCTAAAATTTCTTTTTCTTTATCCTTCGTTACTTGATCCACTTTGACAATGAATTCATCTGTTAATTTTTGAATATCATCACCATAGCCACGTAGATCGTCTTCTGTGATTTCGCCAGCTTTTTCAAGTTTTTTCAAATCATCATTCGCATCACGACGTACATTACGTACAGCAATTTTTGCGTCTTCTGCTTCTTTTTTCACTTGCTTCACTAAATCTTTACGACGCTCTTCAGTAAGAGCAGGAATCATTAAGCGAATGATAGAGCCATCATTTGTTGGTGTAATACCGATATCAGATTTCATAATTGCTTTTTCAATTTCACCTAAAATTGTTTTATCGTAAGGTGTAATCACTAATAAGCGAGCTTCTGGTACAGAAACACCCGCAAGTTGATTGATTGGTGTTGGAGCTCCATAATAATCAACCATAATACGATCTAATAATGATGCGTTAGCACGACCTGCACGAATTGAAGATAGTTCACGTGTGAAAGCTGCAATTGTTTTGTTCATTTTATCTTTTGCTTGTTCTAATACTTGTTTTGCCATTATGCATTCCTCCTAACAACTGTTCCGATTTTTTCGCCTAGTACAGCACGTTTAATGTTGCCTGGTTCCGTAATTGAGAAAACAATTAGTGGAATATCGTTATCCATACATAGGGTAGAAGCTGTTGAATCCATTACTTGTAAGCCTTGTTGGATAACGTCTAAGTATGTGAGTGTATCATATTTAACGGCAGTTTGATCCACTTTTGGATCTGCTGAATAAACGCCATCAACATTGTTTTTAGCCATTAAAATCGCATCTGCATCAATTTCTGCTGCACGTAATGCCGCTGTCGTATCAGTTGAGAAGAACGGATTACCTGTCCCTGCTGCAAAGATAACGACACGCTTTTTCTCAAGATGTCGAACTGCTTTACGACGAATGTATGGCTCCGCTACTTGAGTCATCACGATAGAAGATTGAACACGTGTTTCAATGCCTAATTTTTCAAGAGCATCTTGTAAAGCTAAGGAGTTCATTACTGTTGCAAGCATGCCCATATAGTCAGCTGCAGCACGATCCATCCCCATTTCACTACCTATTTTTCCACGCCATATATTACCGCCACCTACAACAACAGCAACTTCTACATCAAGATCCACTACTTCTTTTACTTCTTCTGCAACAGACTTGATTATTTTTGGTGATAAACCGAAGCCCGCTTCTCCAGCTAACGCTTCACCACTTAGTTTAATAACTACTCGTTTATATTGCGGTACACTCATTGTAAACCTCCGTAAGACTTTATTTAAAAAATCTCTATTCCCTTTTCCATTATAGTATATCTAACAATAATTGCTAGTTGTGAATAAGGCAGAATAGAAAATTCTATTGCTATTTTCGTTCATTTCGGAAAAATAGGGAACACGCTATGTTGTGTTCCCCATTTTTTGTCTAGAAAATCTAGATATTATTTGATTAGGATCAAATGCCCGCTAAATTAGTTACCTTTAACTTGGCTCATTACTTCTTCTGCAAAGTTATCTTCACGTTTTTCGATACCTTCACCAACAGCATAACGTACAAAGCCGTTTACTGAACCACCAGTAGAAGCTACGAAATCACGTACTTTTTGATCAGAGTTTTTAACGAATGATTGATCAAGTAGGCAAACATCTTCGAAATATTTACCAAGACGACCTTCAACCATTTTAGCAACGATGTTTTCTGGTTTACCTTCGTTAAGAGCTTGCTCAGTTAATACTTTACGCTCACGTTCAACTTCTTCAGCCGAAACTTCATCGCGAGAAACATAAGTTGGGTTGATTGCAGCAATGTGCATTGCAACATCTTTCGCTGCTGATGCATCAGTAGAACCTTCTAAAGTTACTAATACTCCAATGCGGCCGCCCATGTGTAAGTAAGCGCCGAATGAATCTGCATCAGTTTTTGTTTTGATTTCAAAACGACGAAGTGTGATTTTTTCACCAATTGTTGCAACAGCTGTAGAAATTTGATCTTCAATTTTCACACCATCAGCATTTGTAAGCTCTAGAGCAGCTTCAACTGATGCTGGTTTAGCAGTAAGTAATTGCTCTGCTAAAGATGAAACTAATACTTGGAATTTGTCGTTTTTTGCAACGAAGTCAGTTTCAGCGTTAACTTCAAGGATGATTGCTTCGTTACCTTGTTCTAAAATGTAAGTTGTACCTTCTGCAGCGATACGGTCAGCTTTTTTAGCAGCTGAAGAAAGACCTTTTTCACGTAGGAAATCGATTGCAGCTTCTAGATCACCATCAGTTTGTACTAACGCTTTTTTACAATCCATCATACCAGCGCCAGTTTTTTCGCGTAATTCTTTTACTAATTGTGCAGTAATGTTTGCCATTTAGTGTTTCCTCCTCAAATTGTTTGAACATAGTTTTAATGATAGGTTCTAAAAAAGGTGATAAGGGTTTTGAGCCACTTATCACCTTTTTGTAAACGTGAATTACTCAGCAGCAGCTTCTACAGCTGGAGCTTCTTCTTCACCTTGTTTTGACTCGATTAAAGCGTCAGCCATTTTAGCAGTTAAAAGTTTAACAGCGCGAATAGCATCATCATTAGCAGGGATTACGTAGTCGATTTCATCTGGATCACAGTTTGTATCAACAATACCTACTAGAGGGATGTTTAATTTACGAGCTTCAGCAACCGCAATACGTTCTTTACGTGGGTCAACCACGAACATTACGTCTGGAAGATCGTGCATATCACGGATACCGCCTAAGAATTTGATTAGACGCTCGTGTTCTTTTTTAAGTTGGATTACTTCTTTTTTAGGAAGAACTTCGAAAGTACCTTCTTCTTCCATTTTTTCGATTTGTTTCATACGTGCAACACGTTTTTGAATTGTACCGAAGTTAGTAAGAGTACCACCTAACCAACGTTGGTTGATGTAGTAGTTGCCTGAACGTTCAGCTTCATCTTTGATCGCTTCTTGTGCTTGTTTTTTCGTACCAACGAAAAGAACTTTACCACCGTCTTGACCAACTTGACGCATGAAGTCATAAGCTTCCTCTAATTTTTTAACAGTTTTTTGTAAGTCGATGATGTAGATCCCGTTACGTTCTACGAAGATATATTTCTTCATTTTTGGGTTCCAACGACGAGTTTGGTGACCGAAATGTACACCAGCTTCAAGTAATTGTTTCATAGAAATTACTGACATGTGAATTTCCTCCTAGTATGTTTGGTTTATATCCTCCGCATTTATCTTCTGCAACAAGCTACCCTAATCTTAGAGCACCACTTACTACATCAAAATGCGTGTGTAGTAATAACACCATTTGCAACTATATCATAGCTTTTCCTGGTTAGCAACAATTTAGTGATGAAATTTCAGTAAAAGCTCGATTTCTGTTTTTCCCTTTTGCAGCTGTTTCGCTATTTCTTCTGTTGATTTACCCTGCTTTGCTAAATTTAATGCCTGTTGCTCTATTGTAAGCTCGTTAACCTGTTCCTTTTGCTCTACATTTAAAGGCGTTGGTGAGGGTGCTACTGTCGCCGTTGTCTGTTGCTGACGCGAGTAAGCATTGGCTACAATATTTTTAGGTACATAGATACGAGTATCTTTATCTAAACTTAATGGACTGTCATTTTTCAGCACTTGCTCTGTGGGCGAAGAAACCTGATCTTGCTGAGACTCATTGCTTAAGGTTTGTTGAACACTAGTCGCTGCTATGTCTGATGGTGAGACATTTTGTAGCTCCTTAATAAGACGGTCGTTTTCATCTTTCATTTCTGTTAAATAGACACTAATGGTATCGTCCATTTCACTCATTAAGCGTTCTTGCTTCTTTTCTAAATCCTTAAATTTTGCTAACTTAGTATTTAAAATAATAAGGAAGTAAAATGTAAGTAGCTGTAAAAAGAATAGTACCGCTATTAGTATGGTTGTCATTGTAAACTCCTATCCACTAAAATCCACGAAATTGCCTTTAAACGGATGTTGTGCCTGTTTTTCTTGTTGATCTTGTTGCTTTTTCTTCTTTTTGTAAGTATCCGTTAAGTATTCGCCACCTGCATCTTCATCCTCACTTATTTCATCCATACCTTCTGATGTATTTACTATTTTTTGCTTGCGCTCTATTTCCTTTTTTAACGCTTCATTGGCATGTGCTTGTTGAGCTAAAGCTTGTTGCTGTACTTGATCCGCTATTTTCCCAGCTTCAAATGTTTTAGGAATCGCAATTTGCAATTCAACCCCTTTTAAACTCATCGGAATCTCTCCCTCAAGGATATTTACGCATTCATCATTTCGCTAGATAATAATTTACGTAACTTTAAAAGCGCTTTGGAATGGATTTGAGAAATACGTGATGTCGATAATTCAAGCATTTCACCAATTTCAGTCAACGTCAGTTCCTCCGTGTAAAATAAACTTAGAACCAACTGTTCCTTTTCATTTAGCTTCTGAATATTTTCTGCTAAATCATCTAGTAATTCAGATTTAACCACCGATTGTTCAGGAGTTTTTGTCGTATCATCTCGAATGACAAACGACTTTCCATCTACCTCTTCTTGGTCTTGTTGTTCATTAATGGAAAGAACATTGGAAAAAAAATGCTCTTGTACTGTCTGATAAACATCCTCCACAGGTACTTCCATATGCTTCGCAAGTTCCTCAGGTGTCACATGACGCATATATTTTTGCTCTAATTGCTCAATCTGAGCGTCTAATTTTTTGGCTTTTTCTCGCGCTGAGCGTGGTAGCCAGTCTTCCTTTCGAAGCCCATCTATAATGGCTCCCCTTACTCTAAATGAAGCATATGTATCGAATTTCAAATCTCTATTAATATCAAATTTATTTAATGCATCAAAAAGTCCTATCATACCTAAGCTCGTTAAATCATCTCGCGATACACTTTTTGGTAATCCCGCACTAATACGTTGAACATGATAAGATACTAAAGAAATATATTTTTTTATGAGTAAATCACCAGCATCTGGATCACGCTCATGTATCCAGCGATTCCACAGTTTTTGCTCATCGTTCAGAATTGGTTGTGTCATGAAATCCACCTCTCTAAAAAACGCCTTTACGCGCCCGTTTGCTACTGACTACTTGCGCTCATAAAACTATTCTTTCATAAGGATTTCTCCATAATTTTTTTAAATCTATATCTGGGGAACTCTTACTGTAACCCAACAGAGTAAAAAAATGGATAAATCATTGCCATCTTTCCTACTATTATAACAAAAATCGACTATAATTTCATTTGTTTCTGTTAGTCTTTCTTCATTTTGTACAAACAAATTAAAACTGCACCCTAGCTATACATTAACCTAGGATACAGTTTAAAAATATGTCTAAATTATTAAGCTTTTACTTTTTAATTTTGTTAGTTCTTTTTGTAGGAGTTATGAATCTCATTTAGTGTGCTTTTGCTCTTTCTTCACCAAGGTCGCTAGGTATAAATACCCCCTGATAAAGTAGCGTTCTCACCATTTGTCCACAAAAATTTTCAAATCATCTACTATCGAACTTAATGATACTGTTTCGAATTTTGCCTCAATTTCTCAACCATTTTAGCATAAAAAAGGATGGCTATTTGACCGAAGCGAAATAGTACCACCCTTTCGAAAATATTGCTTTAAATCAAACTAGAAACGATATTACCATTAAAGATGGTTGCCTTACGTTGAGCTTTGCGGGCAATTGCTTCAGCAGCGCAAGAAGCATCCACTAAAACTATATTGGCACTATCTCCAACCTTTGGCCAGATTTGTTCACCTACTTGATTAAGCGGTGTTTTCCCACCTGTAATAAATTGCAAAGTTTGTGCTAATGAATATTCATCTCTCCACCCAGAACTATTAGCTAAACGACCGGCTCTTTCTAAAAGATCCCCGTTTCCAAATGGAGACCAAACATCAAAAATATTATCGCAACCAATTGCAACGGGTACCCCTTTGCCATGTAATAATCCAACTGGAGGAAATTTTCTCCGAATGGGTACACTAGTCACTATCGTAATCCCTGCATCATTTAATATGTCAGCCATTTCTTCTGCTTCAGCTCGCGAAACATCTCCTAGTCCGAATGCATGGCTTATCGCCACCTTATCTTGCAGACCAGCCTCCTTCGTTAGTTGGGCTAATCTTTTCATTGTAAAGGTACCTAATTGATCTGGGTCATGTAAATGCAAATCAATCCCAGCATTCCCCTCCACAGCAAGTTCCACCATTTGTTGTAAGGATGCCTCAATATCTCCATCCACAGTAGCTGGATCAACACCACCTACTAAGCCTACACCCATACGAAGGGCTTCTCTTATTATATTTGTCGCTTTCGTTCGCAACAGTCCGTGCTGCGGAAAGGCTACGATTTCATATGACAACTTTCCTTCAAAAGTTTGTAAAGCCTTTTGAACTTCCTGCAAATTTTTTAAGCCCACCTCGGGATACAAATCTACATGAGTACGAACATGGGTAACGCCAGACTGTACATAATGTGTAAGCAACTCTTCCGCACGTTGTTGTGTTGTGGTATGTAAGGTAGGAAGTACCTTTTTTTCTATTTCCAGACGTTCAAAAATATTGTTCACTGGTGTGACAGCACGCCACTGATCGCCTAAAAGTGTTTTATCCAAATGACAATGTTTTTCGATGAAGGATGGTAGCGCCAATAGTTGCTTCATATCTTTTTTAGGGAAATGATCATTCAATTGCATTTCTGCTGAAACAATATCTGCAATTTTCCCATCCTTAATGAGGAGATGTGAGCAAGCCGTTCTTGTCTGTGCAACCATACCATTTTCAACATGATAGCCTGTTTCAAGTCGTACATTGGTTAACCAAAAAGTAGCATGCATTTTAAATAAATCCTTTCTATTTTCAATTTTAAAGTTCACCAGAAACTATTTTTCCTTTAAAGAGCACTGCCACTCTTTTCGCCCTTCTAGCCACTGCTTCTGCAGAACAAGTTGCTTCAACAAAAACTATATTTGCTTCATCTCCGACATTCGGCCATATTTGATGACCTTCCTTATTTAGAGGTGTAATACCGCCTGTAATGTATTTTAGGCTTTGACCAAGTGAACGCTCATCATTTAAACCAAATCGTTCAGCAAGTGTTCCTGCTTTTTCTAGACTATCCCCTTGGCCGAATGGTGACCAATGGTCGGTAATACTATCATCGCCAAGAGATATGTTTACCCCTTTATGATCTAAGAGAGGAATAGGGATAGTGCGCTTAATTGGCACAGTAGAAGTAATAGCTATGCCAAGATGCGCAAGTAATTCTGCTACTTCACTCGCTTCACTAGTAGGAATATCTGCAAGAGCCATGGCATGACTAATTGTCACTCTTCCTTGCCAACCTGCTGCTTCTGTTAACGCTGCTAGTCGTTTAAACGTAAAAATGCCGAGATGGCCAGGATCATGAATATGAAGATCTACATCTACATTTGCTTCTACCGCTAATTCCATCATGGTTTGTAATGATTTCTCAATATTTTCATCGATTGTTGCTGGATCAACACCTCCTACAAGTGATGCCCCGTTACGTAATGCTTCTCTTACTAAAGAAATCGAATCACTACGTAATAACCCCTGCTGTGGGAATGCTACAATCTCCATAGCAACTCTATCTTTGTAAGCCTCTTTTGCTCTTAAGATTGCTTCCAAATTTTTCAAACCGATAAATGGGTCAATATTACAATGTGTACGAATATGTGAGGAGCCTGCATTTAATAATAGGTCTATTAGTTTTTTTGCTCTTTCCTCTGTCACAGGTAATAAACTAGGGAGGAGTAATTCTTCCTCTTTTAATCTAGTTATAAGACCCTCTGTTGGAATGGTAGGTGCCTTCCATGGGCCACCAAAATATGTTTTATCAAGATGGATATGCATATCCCTAAAAGATGGTAACATGAGGTAGCCTTGTGCATCTAATTGAGGTAAATTCGTCTCTAGTGGTTGATTTCCACGTTTAATTTGCTGTATTTTTCCCTTTTCGATTTGTATATTAAAAAGCTCGGTTTGTGTTCCAATTACAGTAGTATGATTGTAATGAAAACCTGTTTCTAGTCGTACGTTAATGAGCCAATATGTTGTTGGTTTCATTATTTGAACCTCCTTTATTTTTCTCCAAGCTGAACCATCTGAATGTTCCTCTCTATATGTGGTAAGGACAGTTGATGATAGACATAGTCTTGGCTAGTATTACTAGCATGAAAATAATAGACTGTTGTTAATTTGGCATAATAGATGGCACTTAAACACATCGGACAAGGTTCTGTACTTGCATACATTTCACAGCCTTCGAGATTAGTTGTTTGCAAAGTATGGCAAGCTTGGCGGATCGCTTGAATTTCTGCGTGATTCGTCAAATCATTTGTTTTGGCAACCTCATTAACACCCGAACCAATAATTTGCCCATTTTTTACTACAATCGCACCAAATGGCGCACCGTTTTGTGAGAGTGCATTTTCATTTGCTAAATCAAGCGCTTTTCTCATAAATTCATGTTGATTCATATTCTATTCCTCCTAGTAAAAGCAGATATATATCACTTTAATACCTGTAAAATGATATGAATGATGACCAGTAGCGAAATCCTTTTTAACCAACGTTTCCGGAGTTGTGACTATACTAACTTTTACTCTAATAGGCTATTTCAACGATCATTACGATCCTATAGGCTTAGTGTTTTAGGAATCACCATATCATAAGCAGAATATTCAGTCTTTTAAATCAGTTCTATGAGACATACATAATGAATCTAGGATTCCCGCCGCAATTTCATATAATAATGTCCCTTCAATACTTTTCCTTTATACAAATATGCTAACACGAAGAATACTATATGAATAATATAAAAAAAGTAAATTTCACTTAAGTTTTCCCTATAATAAAGTTTCTTGAATGGCCAAATAAAAAAGAGCCGCTCCTAGCGACTCTCTGTTTTAAGCATTCACTTGTTGTTCTTCTTCTCGATTCATCATCGTCCGAACCACTTGTGCAATCTCCTCTGAGTTCTCATCTTGAAATTCAACGGTTGAATGAGCCGAAGCTGCTTCTTGATTCGTGCCTTCAGGAGTAGTTTGTTCATTTTCTGCTAGTTCACCTTCAACTGCTTCCTCATCTACCTCTGGCGTATACAAAATGTATGCTATTAAAAAACGTACAATATACATTACAAGGAATACAATGATTGCTGTAACAAAAGATCCGATAATGATTCGAAGGGGCGTGTAAGGCTTTAGAAATGTACTAAAAAAATAAATAGTAAAAGCCATTAATGCTCCCCATAGATTATAAAATATGGAACCAAACATTAGATTTCGCTCACTCCTTGGTTAACTGTTCGAATATGTAATGACGATGTGGCAGGATTAAATTCTATCGTTCTACCACTGTTTCCACCAGTATCCTCGGCTACTAAAGGAATTCCATGCCTTTTCAATTCATTTTTGACAGCTTCTACATTACGAGGACCGATGCGCATCGAATCTTTGTCCGAAGTAAATTGAAACATCTGTGCGCCCCCAGCAATTTTTGCCTTTAGTTTAAACTTTTGAACGCCCTCTAATTTTAATAGATCAATCATTGCTGCTATTCCAGAATCTGCAAATTTCGCCACATTGATTGACTCAGATCTTCCCAAGCTTGAATCTGGTAACATCACATGGATTAAACCCGCAATTTTTTTTGACTCATCATATAAAATAACGCCAACACAAGAACCCAGACCAGAAGTTCGAATCGTGTTAGGTAGCTTTACTACATCCATTTGTGCAATTCCTACTTTAACCACTTGCCCACTACTACTGCTTAGCATCATTAGGAAACCCCTAATGCTTTAAAAATAGCATCAAATGAGTCAGGATCTGGTAATAGGAAGAAATGACCTCTCACTGTTTCATGGTCTTCTACACCTTCTTCAAAAATGGATGTATTTATAACAATGACATTATCACTTACATGTGATAATTCTATTAAACCAATACTTATAATTGCACCAAACATATCAACGCTTAGCCCCGGTACAGTTGGATAAATTTTCAAATTAGTAAAGTCCGATAAGGCAGATAAATAAGAACCTGATAAAATATTTCCCATTTCTTGCATAGCAGATAATCCCAGTTCAGAAACAGGTCGTTTTTTAAAATCAAATGTTTCATCATGAATGAGACGACGGATAAAACGGTTTGCCTGTTCAATAGGTAGTATAAAGAACATACTTCCTTCTGCATCACCTTCAATGCGAAGGTAAATACCAACAACGACATTTTCTGATCCGCCAGCCAATTCCATCATATCGTTAAAGGACACCATTTCTACCTTTGGGACACGCATATCAATTTTTTTTCCAAGTAAATTGGAAAGTGCTGTCGCGGCATGCGCAGCACCAATATTGCCAATTTCCTTTAATACATCTAAATGTAGCGAGGTAATCTTTTGATTAAATGTCATGATCGATCCCTACTTTAGTGGATTTAATACTTTTTCTAAATGCAATAAGATTAATAATCGTTTTTCTACTTTAGCAACACCTGAAATAAATTCTTCCTCTAGTGAGCCAACAACTTCTGGTTGTGGTTCAATCGCACTTGCAGGAATATCAATTACATCGTTTGCTGAATCAACAACAAAGCCTACTTCCATATCTTCTAGTGAGATAATGATAATGCGAGTTGTTTCCTCATGTTCTGAAATAGGTAATTCAAAGCGTTCACGTAAATCTACAATCGGCGTTACGACACCACGAAGATTGATAACACCTTTTACATACTTCGCCGTTTTCGGTACGCGCGTAATATGCATTAGCTTTTCTATACCTTGAACATGGGATACCGGAATAGCATATTCTTTATTCGCTAATTGAAATACAATTACTTTAATATTTTCTTGTTCCACTGCGTTTGTCATCTTTTACACCTCTCTTATTCATTCACCTTATTTTATTAATGCGTTACAATCTACAATTAAGGCTACTTTACCATTTCCTAAAATAGTTGCACCTGAAATAGCAAAAATATTTGTTAAGTAATTTCCTAAAGACTTCAAGACAATTTCTTGTTGTCCAATGAATGAATCCACCACTAAACCAGCAAGTTTTTCACCTTTACGAACAATCACTACTGAATGGAATTCTTCATCTTGTGACTCTGTACGAGGTACTTCAAAGATTTCCTCTAAGAATACCAATGGTACCACCTTGCCACGGAAGTCGATTACTTTTTGATTATGCGCATTCATAATCTCCGATGAACGGATAATAGATGTTTCAATAATAGATGATAATGGAATTGCATAAATTTCTTTTTCAATTTCCACAAGCATGACAGAAATAATCGATAATGTTAGTGGTAGTTGGATAGAAAAGATGGAACCAACATCTTGTGTGGATTCAATTGAAATATTACCACCAAGTGATTCAATCGTTGTTTTAACAACATCTAATCCTACTCCACGGCCAGATACATCAGAAATGACATCTGCAGTCGAGAAGCCTGAGGCTAAAATTAGCTCATTGATTTGATTATCAGACATTGAATAAGACTGTTCTTGTGTCACAATGCCTTTTGCAATAGCTTTCGCTAGTACTTTATCACGATTAATTCCTGCACCATCGTCTTCAATTTCAATAAAGACATAGTTTCCACTATGGTAAGCACGTAGGACAACCGTTCCTTCTTCTGGCTTGCCTTTTGCACGACGAGATGTTGGATTCTCAATGCCATGGTCCACAGAATTTCGAATTAAGTGAACAAGTGGATCACCAATTTCATCGATAACTGTTCGATCTAGTTCTGTTTCAGCACCAATAATTTCAAGATTAATTTTTTTATTTAAATCTCGTGATAGCTGACGAATCATTTTTGGGAAGCGGTTGAACACTGTTTCAACTGGCACCATGCGCATTGTTAAAATAATTGTTTGCAGGTCACCCATTACACGGCTCATTCGCTCCACAGTTTCGTTTAGCTCACCATGGTTTACTTCTGTGGCTATAGATTGTAATCGTCCACGGTCAATAACAAGTTCTTCAAACAAGTTCATTAAAATATCAAGACGTTCAATATTTACACGAATCGTTTTATTCCCAACAGGTGCGTGATTTTTTTCAGCCTTTGCTGGTGTGGTTGTTTTTGCAGACTGTGCGACTGGTTCAGGTTTAGAAGGTACAGTAGCAGGTGTAGATTCTACTTCTGCTACAGCCGATGCAGTTGCAGCTACTTCTTGTTGTGATTCATATTCTCTTTCACTAAATTTCTTTTGGTCAATTGTTGTTACAACAACTTCTTCAACCTCAGAAACTTTCATGATCTTTTTCTGCATATCTTCTGCTGATTCCTTTGTCACAAAGGCTACATAAAACTGTTGATCAAATTGTTCGTCTTCTAGCTTTTCAACAGATGGGCTCGATTTAATAACTTCTCCGTCTTTTTCTAAAATCTCGAAGACCATAAATACACGTGCAGCCTTTAAAAGACAATCTTCTCGTAATTTTATTGAAATTTCATATGCATGGAAACCTTGTTCAGATGATTGTGCGATAACTGTTTGTTCAAAGCTATCATATTCTAAAATACTTTCCACGGCTGCTGGTCCTGCAACGGTTGCAGCCACCTCTGGTACTGCTTCCTCACCTAATTCTATGCGCTTAAGTTGAGCAACTGTTGCTGACACATCACGCTTCCCATCTCCACCATTCGCAATATCCATGACCATTTCTTCCAGATGGTCAACAGATTCAAAGACCACATCTAAAATTTCTGGTGTTACATGGATTTTTTCATTACGAATTGCATCTAAAACATTTTCCATTTTATGTGTTAAATCGGCTAAATCTTCAAAACCCATTGTGGCAGACATACCTTTTAAAGTATGGGCAGATCGGAATATTTCCCCAACAATTGCCAAATCATCTGGATTTTTTTCTAATTCTAATAAATGTTCACTACATGCTTGTAAATGCTCTTTACTTTCTTCGATAAACATCTCTAAATATTGATTGACTTCCATAAGAGGACACCCCTTTTAAGGCAAATATTTCATTATTGTTAGTGCTATATCATCTACATCGGCAACTTCATCAATTAGTTGCGTTTCTACCGCTGCTTTTGGCATACCATATACAATGCAAGTTTCTGCTGACTCAGCAATTGCCATGACATTACCAGTCTTTTTCAGTGCTTTTAGTCCATTTGAACCATCATGCCCCATACCTGTCATAATAACTGCTACTTTATCAAAATCCTTATATTGACTAACATCTTCAAACATCACATCTACAGATGGTCTATGGCCTGACCTTGGTGCTTCTTGGTTATCAAGAACAATACCAAAAGTTGTCCCTACTTTCCTAAGCTTTAAGTGATAGCCACCTGGGGCAATATAGGCTACCCCATTTTGTAAAATATCGCCTTGTTCAGCCTCCTTCACAACAATTTCACTGAGCTGATCGAGACGAGTAGCGAGTGATTTCGTAAATCCAGCAGGCATATGCTGAACGATGAGGATAGGCGCTTGAATAGTCTTAGGAATTTTTGTAATGACCTCCTGAAGCGCACGAGGTCCTCCTGTAGATGTACCTATTAGCACAATCTTTTTACCTACTTTATTCCATTCAGCATGCGATTTCATTACAGCTACTTTAGTAGCAGTGGCATTCATAGGAATAGGTATTTGACCATGTTGTTGTAAATCCTTTTTTACGGTACTCACTTTTGTCACTGAATCTTGTTGTCGTTTGCTTCCAGAAGGTTTTTTCAATTTGGATATTGGCACCATTGCAGCTTGCTCTACTTTATGAACAAGCTCACTTTGGATTTTATGTAAATCAAGAGATATTGTTCCGCTTGGCTTTGCGACAAAATCTACAGCGCCACTTTCAATAGCTGCTATAGCATTTTCTGTTCCACGCTGAGTGGTGCTAGAGAGCATGATTACAGGAACTGGACATTGTATCATTATTTCTTTTAATGCATCTAGCCCATTCATTTCAGGCATCTCAATATCCATTGTCACAACTGATGGCTTCAAAGATTGTATCTTTTTGATTGCATCTTTTCCATTTCGTGCAGTTCCAACTACTTCCACCTTCGAGTTGCCAACAAAAAAGTCACTAATTAGCTTTCTCATAAAAGCAGAATCATCCACAACTAATAGCTTGCTTTTATGTAAAAAGTCCAATTAATCACGCCCTTTCGAAAAAATACTTCTTAGTTTCGTTAAAAATTTCTTTGCTGTCTGATCATGTGCATGTATTTCCTCCACACGATGCTCCATAAAACGAATCACTATGAGTTGTAATGTTTTAGAAATCAGTGCGTCTGGATAAGCAAGTGAAAATGGGACTTGCTCACGCACAGCCTTTCGCACAATCGAATCTTCGGGTAATGAACCGAGTATCGTGACTTCTTTGTCTAAAAAACGTTTCATGGCTAACTTTAAACGCTCGTTTGTTTCGATGCCTTCTTCTTTACTAAATGCACGGTTACAAAGGACATAAAATTGCTTATCAGCATCCCGCGTATGAATATATTTCATCATCGAATAGGCATCCGTAATTGCGGTCGGCTCTGCCGTTGAAATAACAATAATTTCGTCTATTGATGTGAGTAAATCTAGCGACCAATTTGTCGCACCCGCCCCCATATCAAATAAAATATAATCATAGTTTTTCTGAAGCTGTTCAAATGCATGAATAAGCTGTTCAAACATCATCTCTGACCAATTAAAAATATTTGTCATTCCCGACCCACCTGATATATACCTTAAACCATGGGGACCCTCAAATATTACCTCATCTAGTAGTTTATTTCCTTCTAAGTAATCTTTCAAACTATTGGAAGCATTTTTCCCAATTAAAATATTGATATTTCCCATCCCAATATCCATATCTACAATGACAGCCTTTTTTCCCTTTTGGGATAAAGACAAGGCAAAATTCATCGTGAAGTTACTTTTTCCAACCCCACCTTTGCCACTGACCACTGCAATTGCTCGACCTAAATCGCCTTGCTGTCTCATCATTTTCAAGCGTAATGTTTCAGCTTGGTCTCTCATTTCTCTTCACCTTGAAAAAACAAATTAAGCACTGCTTCTAAATCAGCTTCTTCAATATCTTCTGGTACTTCTTGACCATTCGTATAGTAAGCAAGTCCTTTATTATATTTAATCATTAAATTGAGCATTGTGCCAATAGAATTTGTTTCATCAATCTTTGTGAAGATAAATTTTTCAATTGGTAACTGATTAAATTGGTCGATAATGTTCGCCATATCCTTTTCTTTTGTAGTCATCGCGAGTACTAAATAGGATTGTGCTTGATCATCAAATTTTATGAGACGTTGGAGATCATCTACATACTTTACCTCTTTATAATTTCGACCAGCTGTATCGATAAACACTAAGTCTAAATGCGATAATCTTTGGATAGCTTGTTCGAAATCTGTTGCGTTATAAGCAATTTCAACGGGTGCCTGTAAAAGACCAGCATACGTTTTTAGCTGTTCAATTGCTGCGATTCGGTACGTATCTGTCGTAATAAATCCAATTTTCTTCTTCTTTTCTAAAACTGCTCTAGCTGCCATTTTGGCGATGGTCGTTGTTTTACCCACACCTGTAGGACCTAATACGTTGATATATTTTCTTTCATAGGACAATCCTCCGATAGGCAGGCTTTCTAATCTCTTACGTAGTAAATTTTTCGTCACCATTTTACATTGTGAGAAATTTATTTCTGACGCTTCTTTGAAATGCATAAAAAGCTCATCACCTATCGTTGTGATGAGCTCTTCATTTAGCTCTTGCTGTCTTAAGTATTCAATGAAGGGTAAGAGTTCATCGGGATATTGAGCTTGGGTAGTCTTTTTATGCATCGATTGCATTAAAGATTTTAAATCTGCAATTTCCTTCCTCAATTCTTCAGAAATGCCAGTGTCCTCGGGCTTAACTACATCATGCGATGGTTGATCTTGGTGAATTTTTACTTGAATTGCATTTGTAATATCTTGTAGTCTCGCATTTTCCTTAGTTGTGATAGGTAATGATGCAGGCGTTGGTACTGGAGCCACTTGATTTGGCTCCATTCCATCCACTCCGGCAACTACCTCAAAACTTTTCTGTTTAATCATACCGAAAAATTTTTTAGTGATGACTACTTTAGAATTCAAAATAACAGCGTCCTCACCTAGTTCTGCACGCACTTGCTTCATAGCCTCTGGTATGGAAGATGCATAATATTTTTTCATTTTCATTAAACATTCACCACCCCAACACTTTGAATTTCAATAGAAGCATCCAACTCATTATAAGAAAGAACTGGAATTTGCGGGAAATAACGCTCCGTCAGTTGTCTTAAATACATACGCACAGCCGGAGAACATAAAATAATAGCGGATTGTTCCATAAAGGACACACGCTCTATTTCTGCTGCAATCGTCTCTAGTACCGTTTGGGAATCTTGAGGATCCATTGCTAAATAATTTCCGTGATCTGTTTGCTGAATACTATCAGCAATCATTTTTTCTACTTTACCTGAAACTGTAATAACTTTTAATGCCGTACTATCACCCACATATTGGGCAGTAATTTGACGTGCCAATGATTGACGAACATACTCAGTTAAAATATCTGTATCGCTAGTTACCTTTGCATAGTCTGCTAAAGTTTCAAAAATAATTGGTAAATTACGAACAGAAACATTTTCTCGTAGTAGTTTACCAAGAACCTTTTGGATTTCTCCAGTTGATAAAGGTGCCGGTGTCAGCTCTTCTACTAAAATAGGATGGGTTTCACGTAAGTGATCTATTAACTGCTTCGTCTCTTGACGACCTAATAATTCGTGAGCATTTGCACGAATTATTTCAGTTAAATGCGTGGATACCACACTTGGTGGGTCTACAACAGTGTAGCCATAAATTTCAGCATCTTCTTTTACTTGCTCAGTAATCCATTTAGCTGGTAATCCAAATGATGGTTCCACTGTATCAATTCCTTCAATAGAATCATCATCACCTGGGCTCATAGCTAAATAGTGATCTAGTAATAGCTCACCTCTTGCCATTTCGTTCCCTTTTATTTTAATTCGGTATTCATTTGGTTGAAGCTGAATATTATCTCGAATACGAACAACCGGGATGACAATTCCTAATTCTAGTGCTAACTGTCTACGAATCATAATGACACGATCTAATAAATCCCCACCTTGAGCAGCATCTACTAACGGAATTAATCCATAACCAAATTCAAATTCGATTGGGTCCACATTTAATAAATTCACAACATTTTCAGGGCTCTTCATGCCATCTGTTGCCACTTCTTCTTCAATTTCAAGTAATTCCTCTTCATCCTCTGGTTTCTTACGTTCCATCATATAAGCCCCAGCAATTAGGGAAAGACCTATTGGGAGTGTTACCCAGTTAGGGATTGGTGTAAATAACCCTAGTAATACAATGGTACCTCCAGCTACATAGAGTAACTTTGCTTGAGCAAATAATTGTCCTGTTATATCTTGACCAAGACTTCCTTTAGAAGAGGCACGAGTTACCACAATCCCTGTTGCTGTTGAAATAAGCAAGGCAGGAATTTGTGAAACAATACCATCTCCAACGGTTAGCTTAGAAAAATGAGTTGCTGCTTCAGCAAATGGGAGACCCATTTGTACTACCCCGATGATGATTCCGAATAATAAGTTGATAATAACCATGACCATTGAGGCAATGGCATCCCCTTTTACGAATTTCGTGGCACCATCCATCGCTCCGTAGAAGTCTGCTTCCCCCGCTACTTTTTCACGTCGTTCGCGTGCTTCCTTTTCGGAAATTACTCCTGCATTTAAGTCAGCATCAATACTCATTTGTTTACCTGGCATCGCATCAAGTGTGAAACGAGCTGCTACTTCAGCTACCCGCTCTGCACCCTTTGTAATAACAATAAACTGAATTAATACTAGAATTAAAAAGACAACTAAACCTACTAGAATATTTCCACCTACTACGAAATCACCAAACGTTTCTACAACAGAGCCCGCGTCTCCATTTGCTAAGATCGCACGTGTTGTGGAAACACTCAGCCCTAATCGGAATAAGGTTAAAAGTAAAATAACCGAAGGAAAAATGGAAAAGTCTAAAGCTTCCTTCATACTCATTGCTGTTAGCAGTACAATTAATCCTAATGTAATATTAATGACAATTAAGAAACTTAACATCCACGGAGGAAGAGGGATGATGAGCATCGCAACGATTAAAATAACCGCACCTAAAACCCCAATATCGCGAACTTTCATTTGTGTCCCTCCTACTAAAAAGCTTTAAATTTTACGTTTAATACGGTAAACATAAGCGAGTATTTCTGCTACTGCTTTGAAAAATTCTTCTGGTACGGGATCACCAATTTCAACTTGATCATACATGGCGCGAGCTAATGGTCTATTTTCCACCATAATGACGTCATGCTCCTTGGCAATCAGCTTTATTTTTTGTGCGATAAAGTCTGTACCCTTTGCAATTACGCGAGGTGCATCCATACTTTCCTCGTCATATTTGAGCGCAATCGCATAGTGAGTAGGGTTGGTAATCACCACATCTGCACTTGGAATCTCTGACATCATACGACGCATCGCCATTTCGCGCTGACGTTGTTTGATTTTCGATTTAATCAGCGGGTCACCCTCACTATTTTTATATTCATCTTTAATATCTTGCTTAGACATTTTAAGATTTTTTTCATAATCAAATTTTTGATACATCCAATCCAAAATGGATACACAAAGTAAAACTAAAGATGCTGCTATGCCCATAATGCCGACTAGCTTTCCGACTGTAATGAGCGTCATCCATGGACTTTTAAAGGATAAAGCTAAAACCTCTGGCAAGTTTGTCCAGATAATAATTGTCGTTACACTACCGATAAAGCCAATCTTTAAAACCGATTTCAGCAACTCAACAATTGCCTTAACCGAAAACATCCTTTTCAACCCTTTTATAGGGTCCATCTTTTTCAAATCAAACTTCATTGGCTCCAAAGTAAATAAAAAGCCAAACTGCAAAAAGTTACCTGCAAGTGCTCCAACTACTGCTATCGCCATAATCGGTACAATAATGAAAGCCATTTGTATTAATGTTTCTATAAATAAGTGCATCACACTATCAATGGTTAGTGTTTCGATGCGTATGTTATGGATAAACGTTTGTCTAAAAAACGCTAATAGCTCATCCCGTAAAGAACCTGCAAAGAAAAATAAGAAGATAAAGACCATCAGCATAACGATGGCACTTGTTACATCTTGACTCTTAATAACTTGTCCCTTTTTTCGAGCATCTTGACGTTTCTTTGGCGTCGCCTTCTCAGTTTTTTCTCCTGAAAAAAACTGGATATCTAAATTCAGTAGTAGTTTCATGTTATCCACCACCTAAAATGGCCATTAAATCACGCATGCCGTAAATCATAATAGTGATTAACTTTTGAATGACTTGAATCATTACAGCCATCATTGTAAATAACACTAAAAAACTAACTCCTATTTTAATAGGAAAACCAACAACAAATATATTTAATTGTGGTACTGTTTTCGCAGTTATTCCTAAAGCTAAATCGACTAAAAATAAGGTAGCCACAACAGGTGCAGCCATCTGAAATGCAATAGCAAAAACAGCTGTAAATGTTGTGATGATAAATTTGGGAAAGCCTTCATTTGTAAAACTAGGGAATTGATCCATAGGCAAAAATTGATAACTATAATATATTCCATCAAGAATCATATGATGGCCATTAATTGCTAACAATAAAAGGAATGCTAACATATTAAAAAATTGACCGATTAATGGACTTTGAGCTCCTGTTTGCGGATCAATAATATTGGCAATGGCAAAACCCATTTGAAAATCAATAAAGCTCCCTGCAATTTGAATGGCAGACATGATTATATAACCTACTAGACCGAGTAACAGTCCAACAAGTGCTTCTTTCATCACTAATAATATGTATTCATCATTGAATGCAAATGGCTCAACATCAATTGTATAATACATCATCCAAGCTAAAACCAGTGCGAGAGTAATTTTGACTTGTGGTGGTATGGTTCTATAGGAAAAAAAAGGAACCGTAACAAAAAATGCTGAAACACGCACAAGCACCAATAAGAAAACCGTTAAATGCGGAATTAATTCATTCATGGACTCACCCTATATAACGTGTTAAATTCTCAAAAATGTCTCTCGCATAGCTAGTAACTTGAGATAACATCCATGGGCCAAAGAATACAATGGCCACTAAGACGGCGATAATTTTCGGTACAAAGGCTAATGTTTGCTCTTGAATCGAAGTGGTAGCTTGAAAAATACTTACAGCCAAACCAGTGATTAAAGCTACTAATAATAACGGACCGCTTGTTAGAAGGATAATCATAATGGCACGTTCTGCAACGGAAATAACCAATTCACCTGTCATACTGTATCATCCCCTAAAAACTTTGTAGTAGCGATTTCATGACGAGATACCAGCCATCGACCAGAACAAACAATAAGATTTTGAATGGCAATGAAATCATTACTGGCGGTAACATCATCATCCCCATCGACATTAATGTACTCGCAACAATCATATCGATCACTAGGAATGGAATAAAAATCATAAAACCTATTTGAAATGCTGTTTTAATTTCACTTAAAGCAAATGCTGGCACAAGCATTGTCAGTGGGATTTCTTCCACTGATGCTGGTTTTTCTGCTTGATTGTACGATAAAAACAAGTCAAGATCTTTTTGTCTTGTATGCTTACTCATAAATTCTTTAAATGGCAAGCTTGCCCGATCATAAGCTTCATCTAAACCAATTTCTTCAGAAAATAATGGTTGCAAAGCCTCTTTATTGACCTCCTGAAAGGTTGGGGCCATAATAAAGAACGTTAAAAATAAGGCTAAACCAACAATCACCTGATTAGGTGGCATTTGTTGTGTAGCCAGTGCCGTACGCACAAAGGATAAAACGATGACAATACGAGCAAAGGATGTCATTAAAATTAAAATACTTGGTGCCAGTGATAAAACGGTTAATAGTAGTAAGAGCTTAACGGAAGTGGAGACGTTTGTTGGATCGCTATTGGAAAAAATATTGATTAAATCATTCATTTATCATCCTTCTCCTTTTGCTTCCATCTCTCAATCTCTTCACTGCGCTCCTGTTTAATTTCGGATATCTTTTTTTCAAAGAGTTTGCCAAATGTCTCTTGCTTTTGTTCATTTTGCAAATTCTCTCTATCTTTTTTCTTAAACTTAGAAAATACTTCTGCAATATACGGTGATGTTGCTGCAAGTTCTTGCCTTTCGTTATAAAGTGCTAACAGCGCTTCTATTTCTTCTGGATCAGTAATTTCACGTAATAGCTGAACGTCTTCACCGACACCCACTAAATACATTGTTTTACCTACTTGTAAAAGCTGTACTGATTTTTGTGCACCTAACGATAAACCGCCTAAATTTTGTATCATTTGATTACGTTGAAAGTTTAAATTACGTTTATTTAAAAACTTCATTAAACCATAAAACAAAGCTACAACAAAAATAAGCGCTAAAACCATTTTTATGTATTCCCATGCAGATATATCTCCAGCTGCTGATACACTTGGTTCTTGTTTAGCAGCTGGATCGGTAGTATCTCCATAACAAGCTTCTGGGTCTTTAATGCAATCTGTCACACTATTCGTATCAGAGTCTGCATAGACCGAAGTTGGTGTCGGGTACAAAAACAGGAAGGATACAAGAAATGCAAAAATCATCGTGAAACGAAATGATTTTAACATTTTCATGCAATCATCCTAGCGCTTTTTGGATCGCTTCAATTACTCGATCTGCTTGGAAAGGCTTTACAATAAAGTCTTTCGCACCAGCTTGAATTGCATCGATTACCATTGCTTGTTGTCCCATTGCTGAACACATGATTACAGTTGCACTTGGATCTGATCCTTTAATTGCTTTAAGAGCCGCAATACCATCCATTTCTGGCATTGTGATATCCATTGTTACTAAATCTGGTTTTAATTCATTGTACTTTTCAACAGCTTGTAATCCATCTGCAGCTTCTCCAACAACCTCAAATCCATTTTTCGACAAAATATCCTTGATCATCATACGCATAAATGCAGCGTCGTCTACAATCAAAATTCTTTTAGACATGGTTAACTCCTCCAATTGAAACTATCTTAAATTATTTAAACGCTCTGCTTGACTTAAAACATCTGTAATACGTACACCAAAGTTTTCATCAATAACAACGACTTCACCTTTAGCGATTAAACGACTATTAACTAATATATCAACAGGCTCCCCTGCTAATTTATCTAACTCAATAATCGAACCACTTGATAGTTCTAAAATCTCTTTAACAGAACGTTTCGTACGTCCTAACTCTACAGTAACTTGCAATGGAATATCAAGTAGCATATTTAAATTTCTAGCTTCAGATTGAGAGATTACATTTGAATCAAAGCTAGCAAATTGTGCTTGTTGAACATTCACTGGCTGTGCAGCTCTCCCTGGTTGCGCAAACTGCTGTGGTTCCTGATAAACAGGTTGCTGCATAGTTGCTTCCTGCTGCTGATAAACAGGCTGTGCAGGCGGTGGCATAACAGGCGCTTGTTGTTGAACAGGTGGTGCTGCAATTGGCGGTGCCTCAGGTGCAATCGTTGCAGCCACAGGTTCTTCAATTGATTCAGTCTCACCTAATAGAGATTTTACGATGTTTTGACTAAATTTAAGCGGTAATAATTGCATTAAATTCGAATCAATTAAATTACCAATTCTTAATCTAAAAGATACTTTGACTAGCAAATCATCTTCAGGGATATTTTCTCGACCTTCATTTTGAGAAATATTCATTAAATCAATTGTGGGAGGCGAAATATCTACTTTTTTGTTGAATACTGTCGACATAGATGTAGCCGCTGAGCCCATCATTTGATTCATTGCCTCTTGAACAGCACTTAACTGAATTTCTCCTAAGTCAGGTTTCGGATTTAATCCATCGCCACCTAACATTAGGTCTGCAATAATTGCTGCATCAGATTGTTTAATAACAAGTAAATTCATGCCTGTTAAGCCAATCGTATATTCCACTTGTACAGCTACATAAGGATGTGGAAACTCCTCTTCTAATTTGTTTCGATTAATCATTGATATACTTGGGGTAGTAATATCTACTTTTTGTCCTAATAATGCCGAAAGTGCTGTGGCAGAGCTCCCGAAGGAAATATTGCCTACCTCACCTAATGCATCTTGTGCAAACGAATCAAGGTAATCCTCTACTCGTATATCATTTGTTTCATCAATTGAAGAAGCTTCAGTGCCGCTGTTTTTATCTTCCAACGTCTCGCCCCTTAATAACGCTTCAATTTCTTCTTGGGAGAGCATTTCATCACTCATCTTCGTCTCCTCCTTTCAAAGGGTCGATAATCTGGATTGCTAATTTTTTGCCTTGCTTACCTGGTTGAACAGTGAATTTTGGTAATGTCCCTACCTTTAATAGAAGTGGATCATTAATTTTTTGCTCTAACTGTATAACATCACCAACTTGCATTGTAAGGAAATCCTCGATAGTGATATCCGTTAGCCCTAATTCAACCGAAAGAGGTAATTTTGCTTGTTTTACGCGTGTTTCAAGCATTTTTGTTTGCTCTGGAGACATTTCTTTCGTATTTGTTTGCATCCAGTAGCGAACAGAAAGATTTGGAACAATTGGCTCCAATACAACATGCGGAATACAAATATTGATCATACCGCTTGTTTCACCAATGATCGTATTTAATGAAATGACAACTACTGTTTCATTAGGTGAGATCATTTGTAAAAATTGTGGATTAACTTCAAGCTCCACTAAAATCGGATCAATTTCCGCTACATTTTCCCACGCCTCGCGTAAATTGTCGAATGAGCGTTCAAAAAGGTTTGTCATAATTTTTGTTTCAATTTCAGTTAGATTATCTACATTACTATGACTCGCCCCACTACCGCCCATTAAACGATCTAGCATGGAATAGGCAATGTTCGGATTTATTTCCATCAATATATTACCATCTAATGGTGGCACTTCAAACACATTAATGAGCGTCATATTCGGAATCGAACGAACGAACTCTTCAAATGGTATTTGGTCTACTGACGCAACCGTAATTTGCACATAGCTTCTAAGCTGTGCAGAGAAGAAGGTTGTCAATAGTCGTGCAAAATTTTCGTGTATTCGGGTCAAACTTCGGATTTGATCTTTTGAGAATCGAAGCGCTCGTTTAAAGTCATAAACTTTAACCTTGCGTCCCTCATCCTCCTTTTTTATGTCATCTGCTGACATTTCCCCAGTCGATATAGCGGAAAGCAGCGCATCTATCTCGGATTGAGATAACACATCTCCTGCCATTTGCCCACCTCCATTTCAAGCAGTTTCTGTTTTATTGAGTGATGAAGGAGGTAAAATATACTTCCTGAACTTCTCCCTCTTGCATCAATTCATTTACTCTAGTTTTTAATGATTTTTGGAAAATTTGCTTTCCTTGTTTACCTTCTAAATCTTTTTGCTCCATTTCAGAAAGTTCTTGTATAGCAATGTTTTGCACTTGGAAAACACGCTTTGTTAATTCTGCAGCAGCATCTTTGCTTGTCGTTTGAACTTTTAATGACAAGCGTACTACTCGTTTATCTGCAAGATTCGTTGTGATTTCCGGAATCTCCACTGTTGCCTCTACAATTTCATCAATGGTTGGTTCAATAGCTCCTGTCGGTTTATTAAATTGTGTTAGCAATACAAACAAGATAACCCCGATCAGTATGACTGCTACTAGCAAAATAATAATCATTGTTAACATTTTATTATTCTTCATCTTTTTCACCTCGTAGATGCGGGTTGGATAGTATTTGTATATTGTTATAAAAGGCAGTTACCTTTTGTCGCACCTCATCTTCACTCTCTAAAACAATTAATTTTGTTCCAGTTGTTAAAGTAATAGTCGTATCTGGAAATGATTCGACTGTTTCTATGTATAAAGCATTTAATGTAAATGCTTTGCCATTAAGACGTGTTAGTTCAATCATTGAATTAGGGCCGGGTCTAGCATGAGAGCCGGCCCGACCCTCCCTCATATGAAAATATGTTTGTTAAAACGTCCATTATGAATTAAAGGACTATTCAATCATTAACGTTTTAAGTTTACTAGCTCTTGTAACACTTCATCTGATGTTGTAATAATACGAGTATTCGCTTGGAAACCACGTTGTGCAACAATCATCTCTGTAAACTCTTCTGATAAGTCAACGTTGGACATTTCTACTGCTCCAGGCACTACTTTCCCCATCCCTGCAACAGTTGCCACTTGTGCATATGCAGCACCAGAGTTCGCTGTTTGTTGATAGTAGTTCCCACCATTCTTAGCAAGACCACCAGCATTAGGGAATTTAGCCATAATCAGCTGCCCTGCCCATTTGCGTTCACCGTTTAGGTCTACATATTCAACCGTACCATTAGGTCCAATGCTAATCTCTTTAGCAGTCGTTGGGATACGAATTGGACCTACTTCTCCCTCATCAGGATCTAGTACACCATCATCATCAAATAAGTTTGCGCCTTCATCCCCTGAAGCAATTGGTGCATCCTCTGGATTGATACCATCATCATCAGCTTCCATAACGATATCCTCTCCAGCAGAAACACCTACTAAATATTTACCGTCAGCATTCACTAAATAGCCATTGCTATCCATGTAGAAAACACCATTACGAGTAAATAGAGTATTGTTGAAGCCTTCTTCGTCTATGAAACCACTATCTGGATCAGGAGCACCATTTGCATCAGCTACCATGAAAAAGCCATCGCCTTCAATAGCTAAATCAAGTCCACGACCTGTACTCTGTAAGGAACCGCCCCCATGAATCGTGTCAATCGCAGCTAATTGTGAACCCAAACCAACTTGTTGTGGGTTGACACCACCTCGTGTAGCTGTTGCTGCCGATGCACCGGCTTGTGTTTGAGACATTAAATCTTTAAAAAGAACGCGCCCTTTTTTAAAGCCAACAGTATTAACATTTGCAATATTATTACCAATAACATCTAGCTTTGTTTGGAAGTTTTTAAGACCTGAAATACCTGAATACATAGAACGTAACATAAGTTTTCGTTCTCCCTTCATTTTTTATTTGTGTGCTTCTATCAATCAGCATCACGAAGGCTTCCTTTCATAAGAAGGTCCAGCCTTAAAGCACGATCGTGCCATCAATATTTGTAAATAACTGTTGTTTTGCTTCCGTGCGATCCATTGCTGTAATGACAGTAGCGTTTTTAGCACTGACAATTAAAGCTGCTTGATCCATCAAGACTAATGGCTGTTTAACACCTTTTGAGTGAGCTTCAAATACCTTATCCGAGACAACCTGCCATTCTTGTTCAGAGATGTCAATTTTACGCTCCATGATTCGTTCATGTGCATGTTTGCTCACCTTTAGCTCTTGCTTTGATGCTTCCTGTAAATGGGCTTTAAAGGATTGCTGTGAATGAATGGGCGTAGGTTGAGTTGCACGAATAGATGGATGCAAGGGTACACGATGAATTGAAAACTTATCCATCACTTTTCCCCACCTTTATTCGCTAATAACTGTAAAATCTTTATCCGTAATTTTTTTATCATTGTCTAATACGTAATAAATAACGCCATCTTTATTGGAAACAGAGACGATTCTCCCTTGTAATTCCTGCTCGCCATCTTGATATGTAACTTTTTTACCTATCAATTTACTAGCCTGAACAAGTGGAGATTCTGGCACAGGATTATTTCCATTTGAACTTGTTCCAGAGCCAAGGATTCCAGAAATATTACCAGGCGTTATTTCTTTCCCATCTGCTAATATGAAGACAACACTACCATCTACAAACTTCAAGGATTCAATCACACCTGTTCCTTCATTTACAACTGGATCTCCTTTTTCATCTGTTTTATCTGTAATTTCATGCCATTTGACTTCTTTACCAACAAAGGTTGCATAATTCATCATTTGTGTTTGTTGCTGTGATGCTAGTAATGATTCTATTGCCTTTGTCATGTTTTGCATTTGTTCTAAAGAAGAAAACTGCGCCATTTGTGAAATAAACTCTCGGTCATCCATTGGATTTGTTGGATCCTGATGCTGTAATTGAGTAATTAACAGTTGGAGAAAGGCATCTTTGCCTAGTTCACTATTCCCTGTTTGTTTGGTTGGTTTTCTATAATTCGAATAGTAAAGATCGTCCGTTATGGATGTATTAGCTACTTTAGCCGTTGAATCAGCCATCATTTATACCTCCTCGCTTAATAAATAGTCACTAAATGACATCTCTTCATCGTCATCCTCAGTTTTTTGGTGCTGTTCTTCATCCTGTTGTTGCCTAAAGAAATTATTAAAGAAGTTTTGATCACGTTGCTGGCGATCTGCATCCTGTAATGATTGTGCAATATCAAGACGATCTACTTGAATGTTTTGCTGAACAAACGCCTGTTTTAGCTGATGAGCTTGACTATCAAGCATCTCACGTCCATGCGCTGTAGAAGCTAGTAGACGTGCTGTCAGTACGCCATCATTTTGCACAAGCTCTATACGAATTGTTCCTAAATTTTCTGGATACAATTTAATCGTTAATCGTGTTATTCCTTGTGCGTTAGAAATTTGGGCTCTATTGATTATGGCTTGCATTTCTTTTAATAAAGCCTCTGACTGTGCAGGCTTAGCAGTAGGTAATGTTATCTGGAACGTATCCGGTTTGGTTTGTACCGTTTGCGGTGTCACCATTTCATTAGAACTTGTCTCACTTTGCTTAGTCATTTGGACTTGCTGGAAGCCCTGTAATGAAAATGTTCCTGTTGATTTGGTTGTTATTACTTGTATAGTTTCGACTTGCGTTTGTAATGTCGTTAAAAGACTTTTAACGGTTGTTAATAAGTTTTCTTGTGGAGCTGTTAAGTCCGATTTCTGTCCTACTAACTGCGCTAGCTTTAACACTTGAAGTAATTGCTTCGCTTCTTTTGGTGTTACTTGACCTTCTCCTTGCAACGCTGAACCTATTTGCGCTTGTAGAATTGGCGCTTGGGCATCTACTAATGATAATAGCTCCCAAACATCACTAGCTTCTTTTTCTTCTCCTAATAGCTGTTGGACTATTTTTTGAAGCTGTTCATCCTCAATACCTAATGCATTTAGTATATTGTCCAGATCCAGCATTTCGTCCATAGACACTGCTTTACCGTCTTCTCCAAGTTGAAGGATTAACAAACCATCATCGTGGGGGATTCCTAATAAATCAAGTACCTCTTCCAATGAATCAGCATTTAAAACCTGCTGTAAATCAGCCAGCTCATTATTTGGAGTAGCTTGAGAAGATTGATTTGATTGGGTTGAGGATGAAAGTACTTGTCCAAAAACAGAGCCGAATTTCGATAAAGTCTCCTGTTTCGATGTTCCTTCGATCTTCCCATCAGTGCTATTACTTGTTGTAGCTTTCGTTGCCGCAGTTTTGGTCGGTACTGATTGAGTTATCATTTTCATCATCGCTATATCCACTCTTTTCACCTCCTTTCATGAACTCTATTGTTTAGCCATGAGTTCCGTATATTTCGCTGCATCTTTAGCATCCATTTTCTCTAAAATTGCTGCTAGTTTATCAGGTTTTAAATTGGTTAAAATGCGTAATGCTTCTGTATCACTCATATTGATTAATACAGGTGCAGCAGATTTTGGAGACATTTTATCAAAAGTTGATAATATATCGTTGAAGTCACGTTTTACATCATCTTGTTCTCGATTTAATTTTTCAATTTCAAATTGAAGCTGCTCTTTTTCAGTCATGAGCTTCTCTTTTTCAGTTGTTGTTGTATCCAACTTTTTTTGTAGTTGTGTAATTTCTGCTTCTTTTTCTTGAATCTCTGCCTGTAAATTAACTATTTTCGAGTCATTATTTACGACAGCATCTTTCGCTTGCTGTTCTTCTGACGGAACAAAAGGTAAATTGCCAATTGCCTTTTTTCCTAAGTCAAAAACATTTGTATTCATTAATGTAGCCACAACAAGTAAAACTGCTACTACAAACATAAGTGGCAGTACGATCCAAGTAAAAAACTTTAGAAAGCCTCCCGTTTTTTTCTTAGGCGGCTGTTCTACTAATTCCGCTTTCAATCGATTGTCTTTTCTCACCATGAAATCACCTGATTTCTCTCTTGTTATACGTTAATAATGAAATTTCATCTAAAAAAAGGCTTTCTATACGATCCTGCTCTTGTTGGAAAAGCTTAAAATCCTTTTCTCTCATTTTTTCAAATTTACGTACTTCCAAGTTTTTTTCTAATAATTTATCTTCGTGCCAATTCATTTTTGCACGAGCTTGTATCACTTTCTGCTGAACATCTGCAATTGTTTTTTCAAGACTATCAATAAAACGTGCGTAGTGATGAATTTCATCAATAGATGAACCAACAGTTAAACGATCCTGCTGGAAGGCAATTAAATCTTCCTTCTTTTTAAGCAAGTCATATAACTTCGTAGCCACTTCCTCAAAAGAACGGACAGATTCCTTGTAGGCCATTTCAGTTTCGTTTTTTTCTTGCTCACGAATTGTTAACACATTTTCAAAACGATACACATAGCTAACCATCTAGTTCACACCACCGTTCGATAAGGATATTAGCTCATTCACACTTTCTTCCAATGTCACTTTGTCCAAATAGCCCTGCTTGAGATAAGCAGTAATGAGCGGTTCATAATGAATAGCTTCATCAATTTCTTTAGATGTGCCTCGTTTATAAGCGCCAATATTGATTAAATCCTCAGATTTGTCGTATGTATAATAGAGTTCTCTTAATCGTTCTGCAGCTTTTTTATGCTCAGGTTCTGCTACATGATTCATCAAACGACTAACACTTTTTAAAACATTTATAGCAGGGTATTGACCTTTATTAGCTAAATTTCGATCAAGCACAATATGACCATCTAATATCCCTCGCACCGTATCAGCGATTGGTTCATTCATATCATCACCATCTACTAAGACCGTATAAAATGCAGTGATAGAACCCTTTTCATTAGTACCTGTACGTTCTAATAATTTAGGTAATATCGCAAATACAGACGGTGTATACCCCTTCTGTGCAGGTGGCTCACCTGTGGCAAGTCCAATTTCACGTTGAGCCATGGCAACACGTGTAACAGAGTCCATCATCAACATGACATTTAAACCACGATTTCTAAAATATTCGGCGATTGCTGTTGCAGTAAACGCCCCTTTTATCCTCATTAATGCCGGTTGGTCAGAAGTAGCAGCCACAACAATAGAGCGACTTAGACCTTCAGTACCTAAATCACGTTCAATAAATTCACGAACCTCACGCCCACGTTCTCCGATCAGCGCAATAACATTCAAATCTGCCTGCGTATTTCTTGCAATCATTCCAAGAAGTGTACTTTTTCCGACCCCTGAACCCGCGAAAATCCCGACACGTTGGCCATTACCAACAGTTAACATTCCATCAATAGCTTTAACGCCGACCTCAAGTCTTTCATTTATTGGCGGACGTGTTAGTGGATTTGGCGGATCTTGCTCTGTCGGAACCGTCATTAGCCCTTTTGGTAATAATGTGCCATCAATAGGATTTCCCATTGAATCCAACACTTTTCCTATTAGCTCTGGGCCCACTTTTACTTCTAGTGGAGCCCCCGTCCCTTCAACAAGACAGCCAATAGATATTTCTCTTAAAGAAGTGAAAGGCATTAAAACAACAATTTCATCTTTAAAGCCCACAACTTCAGCTAAAATGATTTGGTGACCATTGTTTACAGTTTCCACATGAATTTTACAAACATCACCTATGGAACTATCCGGACCTTGCGACTCAATCATCAAGCCGACAACTCTAGTGACTCTACCAAACTTTTTAAAAGTTGGCATATGAGGAATATGTTCGATTAATTGAGCCGTCTTCATCTAGATCATTCCCTACTTTCCAATATTTCATGAAGCTTTAATCTTAGTTCGTTCAATTGCTCATCAATGCTCACTACTATACGTCCATGATTTGTTTCGATATAGCAATCTGTTTCATTGTTCAAATCTTCATTAACAAAAATCATAAATGGTACATCAACCGGGAACATTTCCGCTAATTCATCACGATTAGCAGTAATTAAAGCGTGATAGGTTGGCGACACATAAATTTTAATTTCTTTCATCTCTCTCGCTTCTTTTAAGCCTCTGCGAACAATCGACACAAATAGATCAGGATCACGTTCTAAAGATGTGCCAATTATTCGTTCCGCTGTCGTTAGGCCAAGCTCTAATACCACAGCTTCTTGATCATCAATATATTTTTTTGCATTTTCTTTTGCCTGATTAATGACTTCATTCGCAGTTTGAAGTGACTCGGCCATTGCTTCTGTGGATTTGTTCACACCGTCTTCATAGCCTTGTCCAAAGCCTTCGTCATAGGCTTCTTGAACTCGATTCGGTCTTTCTTCTTCCCAACTTAACTTCAAATGCTCAATCTCTTGATAGTGCATGTGCTTTTCTTGCTCAAATGCTTCACGCTCTGCTTGTAAAGAAGCTCTAGCCTCTGTAAGTAAACGATCTCGCTCAGCCATTATTTCTTCTATTGTTAATTGATGTTGGGATGAAGCATCATCACCATTTTCCAAATCAAGTCCTTCAAACATATCACGAATTTGTATCTCTTTTACATTATCGCTAGTGGATTGAGTGTAAATTGAACGGATGATTCTAGACAATGACGTCATCTCCTCCACCACGTGCAATAATGATCTCACCAGCATCCTCTAGGCGACGAATAACAGCAACTATTCGAGATTGTGCCTCCTCTACGTCACGTAAACGTACAGGTCCCATAATTTCCATTTCTTCTTTAAATGTTTCAGCCATACGTTGAGACATATTGCGGAAAATAATATCTTTTACCTCTTCGCTTGACACTTTCATTGAAAGCAGTAAATCTTCGTTTTCACAATCGCGAATAACACGTTGAATGGAACGATTGTCGAGTGTAACGATATCTTCGAATACAAACATGCGTTTTTTGATCTCTTCTGCCAGCTCTGGATCTTGAATTTCAAGTGCATCAAGGATCGTTTTCTCAGTTTGTCGATCAACACCATTCAGTACTTCAACGACCGCATCAATACCACCAGTTTCAGTGTAATCTTGGGTAACTGTAGATGATAATTTACGCTCTAACACCGATTCAATTTCACTAATTACTTCTGGTGAAGTCGATTCCATAACTGCTATACGTTTTGCAATGTCAGCCTGTACTTCCTGTGGTAATGAAGATAAAATCACTCCCGCTTGCCCCGCTTCTAAATAAGAAAGAATTAGGGCAATTGTTTGTGGATGTTCATTTTGAATAAAGTTGAAAATTTGTGCTGGATCAGCTCTCCGTGCAAAATCAAACGGTCTCACTTGTAACGAAGATGTCAAACGATTAATGATTGTCTGAGCTTGTTCTACACCAAGTGCTTTTTCTAATACTGTTTTCGCATAACCAATACCACCTTGCGTGATATAGTCTTGAGCTAGCGCAATATTGTGGAATTCTTCTATAATCTCTTCCTTGACGTTTGATTCTACTTTTTTAACACTTGAAATTTCTAATGTTAAACGTTCAATTTCTTCCTCTGTTAAATGTTTATAGACTGAAGCTGAAACTTCAGGTCCTAATGAAATTAACAAGAGAGCGGCCTTTTGTTTTCCGGTTAATTCCTTATCTTTCTTGGACACAGCCGAACCTCCTAGTTAGTCTTCAGCAATCCAACTACGCAGTAACTTCGCAAAATCGTCTGGCTTATCTTTTGCCATTTTTTCTAGCTGCTTACGACGCATTGTAGCTTCCGTTTCAATTTCTTCATTAATATCGTCAATCATTAAATCTTCTTGTTCTTCTAGGATACTTAGCTCTTCTTCTTCCTGCGCACGCTTACGAGAACGGATAATGAAGAATGCTAACAATAAAATAACCGCTAATAAGATACCGCCAATAACCCAAACCCACCAAGGAATTATTGGTTTTTCATCAGCAACTTGTGTGGCCTTACCATATAGAGGCTGTACAGATACGGCTACTTTCTCATCAATTTGCTCCTGAGTAAGCTCAGCTGCCACGTCTTTTGAAATCGTTGTACGAACGATTGTGCTTAAAATTTTCTCAATATCTTCGCGGACACCGTCAGGTAATGACGCTGCATCTGTTGCTGTTGGTGGTTCAACAATTACTTGAATTCCAATATCTTGCACCTTATAAGGAGCTTCTTGGATATCTTTACGTATACGGTTCACATCATTGTTAATAGTTTCTTCCGTACGTTCATAATCGCCGTTACCCGATGTACCTTCATTATAAGTAGTAAAGTTATCAGTAGTTGTTTCAGCTTCAGGTGTTCCAGTAGCTGCTGCCGCCCCTGTTCCAGAATATTGCTCAGTAATTCTTTGAGCACTAATGGCGATTCCTTCCATATTTTCTTCATCAACAGGTGTCACAAGGTTTTCTTCACGATTTTCTTTCTTGAAGTCAATATCCGTAGTGACAGAAACCATCACTTTATCTTGTCCCATCAACGTACCAAGCATATTTTGCACTTGACGTTGTAGATCACGTTCGACTAACTTTTTCATTTGCAATTGACCTTCAGCCGTTGTTGTAGATGTTCCATCTGTTGTGGCTGCATTCAAGTCAAAGTACTCTGAGAATTGGTTAGAGATTACGATGTTTTCAGTTTTTAAATTCGGAATACTTTTTGACACCAAATTATACATAGTTGTAATTTGCTGTTCTGTAAATTTATATCCTGGATCTGTATTTAATACGATAGATGCAGTTGCATCCTCTTTCACATCTGTTACGAAGACCCCTTCTTCAGGAACAGTAATCATTACCTTTGCATCTTTAACGCCTTCAAGGTTTCTAAAAAGCTTAGCGATTTCAGTTTCAGTAGCTGCTTTTTTTAATAGATTAAATTCATTATCTGTCATCCCAAACCCTGAACTGTTTGCAAATGAGTAATCAATCGTACCCGTTTGTGGATATCCTTCTGATGCTAATTGCACTAATAAGGAGTCAACTTGCTCCTCAGGCACTAAAATAGATGTTCCGCCTGGCGCAATTTGATATGTTACACCTTGTGAATCCAGTGCTTCTTTTACTTGTCCAATTTCTCTTGTTGATAAATCTTTATAAAGTGGAACATATGTAGTTTTTGAAGCGAAAAACGTTACAATTGCCGCAAGAGCGATGACACCTACCAAGGAGCCAATCATAACTATTTTTTGCTTTTTACTTCGACTTTTCCAAAATTGACTGGTGTCGTTTTTTATTTTCGTCAATCGTTCATTCATTATGAATCCTCCGGTTATAGTGAATAACCTAGCCATCAATAATTTGCGAACTTCAAGAGCCCACCATTTAAGTGGTCATTAATCTTTTATCGAGAGGGGCTCTCCCCCCCAATCAAAGATTAAACGCTCATTCGCATTATTTCTTGGTAAGCTTCAATCACCTTATTGCGAACTTCAATTGTTGCGTTTAATGTAATGCTCGCCTTTTGTGAAGCAATCATTACCTCATGCAATTCCACATTTTCACCTTTAATTAGCTTTTGAGTAAAATTATCGGATGTGATTTGCTGGTCATTAACTTTGGCTATTGCCTCTTTTAACGAGTTCGCGAAGCTTTGTTGTGCTTCATAAGGTGTCGTATTAAGTTTATTTGTTTCATTTACAACCTGAGTAGGTGTCATTAGCGAAACGGACGAAATTGTCATTATGTATCTTCCTTTCTTCTTATTTATTTACCAATCTCTAATGCCTTTGTAAGCATAGATTTATTTGCGTTAAATACTGTTACGTTTGCCTCGTAAGAACGAGTGGCTGACATTAAATCTACCATTTCTTTTAATGGGTCGACATTCGGCAAATTGACATAACCATCTGCATTTGCATCTGGATGAGTTGGGTCATAAACAAGTTTGAAAGGTGTTTCTCGGTCTTCTGAAATACGAGTTACTTTCACACCATTTCCAACACCGCTTTTGGCGTCTTTCCCAAGTGCTACATTCATAAACTTTGAAAATTGTCCTTCTTGTGCTGTAAACGTTACAGACTTCCGTCGATACGGCTCCCACTCCCCATTAACTTGACGAGCTCGAGTTGTATCCATGTTTGCCATATTAGAAGAAATGACATCCATGCGTAAGCGTTGTGCAGTTAAAGCCGAGGCAGTGGTATTCATCCCATGGAAAATAGACATCTATTACTTACCTCCTTTAATAACTGTGTTTAATGTGTTTAATTTCCCGTTTACACGATCAATTAAAGCATTGTAGTAAATTTGATTTTCTGCTAATTTTGCCTGTTCAGCATCCATATCTACTGCGTTGCCATTATTTCGGTATCGTAGATTTTCTATATTATTGACACCAGGTGTAGATTGTCGAATTGTGAAATCATAATGTCTATTGTCAGTTCTATAGGCAGAAATAGAGATATCCTTTTGTTCCGCCAACATATCCTTAAAACTAACATTTTTCGCCTTATAATTAGGTGTATCGACATTCGCAATATTGTTTGCGATTGTTTTATGATTCAAAGTTGCATAGGAAAGTCCATTTTCCAAGCTACTAATAGTTCCTCCAAATAAATTCAAAACTGTTCACCTCATTTTATTAAATTCTATGTACTTGTTAATATATTCAATAATACAATTGTAATTAAGATGCTACCTAGTGTCTATTGTCTTTTGTCACTTTTTAATAGTATATACGCCCTATTTTTTCAACGTCTCAACCGGGACAATACTTCTGCATCCCTTGTAGCTCTAGGCTTCATAAAAGGTTGGTTACCACCTAGTTATTTTACACTATTTCGACAGTGTTTACGATTTTAGTATTAAATTTGCCTTTTTATGAGCTTTATCGCCTTTTAAAACGAAATTAATTTAGGGTTCCATTTTACTAGTTCGACAAATAGCTGAATATTCTAATATAGGCAATTAACAGTTTATTCACCATTATTCTAAAGTAACACACATTTCATTTTTATATGCTAATTGTAGTGACAAATTTATGAACGACATTAGGTTAAAAGAAACAAAAAAGCATCAATATTCTCCAAATTTGTATTTATACAAAAAACAACGATCAATTGTATCGTTAAATGTCTAGTGAAATGCATACAAAAAGGCACCTAGTTTTACCTAGACGCCTTCTTTATCTTCTTCAAGAAGAATTATTTCATTTTAATTTCAGCTAATGCATTTAAGAACTTATCATTTAACACTTTAATATAAGTTCCTTTCATACCTAGAGAGCGAGACTCAATAACACCTGCTGACTCCAGTTTACGTAATGCATTGACGATCACTGAGCGTGTAATTCCCACTCGGTCTGCGATTTTAGAGGCAACAAGTAAACCTTCGTTACCATCAAGCTCTTCAAAGATATGCTCAATAGCTTCTAATTCACTGTAAGAAAGTGAGTTAATGGCCATTTGTACAACCGCTTTGCTACGAGCTTCCTCTTCGATTTCTTCAGACTTTTCGCGCAAAATCTCCATGCCAACTACTGTTGCGCCATACTCTGCAAGGATTAAATCATCATCTTCAAATTGAGAAGATAAACGAGCAAGGATTAATGTACCTAAACGTTCACCACCACCAACGATTGGTACAATTGTTGTTAATGCGTTTTGGAAAAGATCTTTGTTTTCCACAGGGAAAGCTGTATGTTCGTTATGGATATCTAAATTAGACGATGTTTCTGAGATTGTAAATAAGCTATGTGTGTATTCTTCAGGGAATTGTCTCTCTTCAAACATTTTTTTCATACGCTCATTTTCAATTTGTTGGTGAATTGAAATACCTAATAATTTACCTTTACGGCTTAAAATATAGACATTACTATCAATAATATCACCCAGTGTATCAGCCATTTCCTTAAAGTTTACAGGCTTACCTGCAGAAGCTTGAAGCATCGAGTTAATTTTACGTGTTTTTCCTAATAAATTCATTATATGTTCCTCCTATAAATAATCCGAAGAGTATTCACTTAATATTCTAAAGTTTTTTACTACTGAATGGTACTGATCAGCTTTATCTTACAATATAAACTGTGACAAATCTTTGTTTTTTACGATACCTGCGAGTTTTTGATCTACATAGGCTGCGTTGATCGGTATACTCGCTGGTGCAATTTCAGCTGCTTCAAACGACAGCTCTTCTAGTAAACGTTCTAAAATCGTGTGCAAACGGCGAGCTCCGATATTATCTGTTTCCTGATTAACCTCTGTGGCTATTTCCGCAATACGTTCTATGGCATCAGATGTGAAATTGATTTCCACACCTTCCGTTTCTAGCAATGCCTTATACTGTAAAATGAGCGATTGATCTGGTTCTTGTAAAATACGGACAAAATCTTGTTTTGTTAATTTTTCAAGCTCTACACGAATTGGGAAACGCCCTTGCAATTCTGGAATCAAATCTGAAGGCTTCGACATATGGAACGCGCCTGCAGCTATAAATAGCATGTAATCAGTTTTCACAGCGCCATACTTCGTAGTTACAGTCGAACCTTCTACTATTGGTAAAATGTCTCGTTGTACACCCTCACGAGATACGTTCGCAGAAGAATTTCCTTCTTTACTAGCTATTTTATCGATTTCATCAATAAAAATAATACCAGTTTGCTCTGCTCTAACAATTGACTCCTGTGCCACTTCATCTGCATCTATCAACTTATTTGCTTCTTCTATTGTTAAAATACGACGCGCATCCTTTACCTGCACACGGCGTTTTTTCTGTTTTTTAGGCATTAAGCTAGATAGCATATCTTGCATACCATTATTAGCTGACATATCCATTCCCGTGCCTTGTAACGCATCAAAAATGGATGGAGTTTGTTCTGTTACCTCTACCGTAACCCATTCATTTTCTAATTTGCCATTTCGTAAATCAATAGCAATTTGTGCACGTTTAGAGCGTACTTCTGTTTCCTCAGTTGACGTATCATCCGTTGAAGTTTGTTCTTTCCCACCAAATAACATTTCAAATGGATTTTGCATGCTCTGTTTCTTACGCAATGACGGGACTAAAAGTTTCACAATCGCTTCATTTGCTAATTGCTCTGCTTGTTCCTTAACAGATTCCATCATCTCTTCTTTTACAAGACGGTGAGAAGCTTCTACTAAGTCACGTACCATTGATTCAACATCACGACCTACATAACCTACTTCTGTAAATTTTGTCGCTTCCACTTTTACAAAAGGTGCATTTGTAAGCTTCGCAATTCTTCTGGCAATTTCCGTTTTTCCGACACCAGTTGGCCCAATCATCAAGATATTTTTAGGAATAACCTCTGCCTTCATATCTTCATTTAACAATGAACGACGATAGCGGTTTCGCAAAGCAATGGCTACAGCTCGCTTAGCTTCATTTTGCCCAACAATATAACGATCTAAATGCTCAGTAATTTGTCTTGGCGTTAAATTTTTTTGCGTCATTAGCTCAGCGCCTCCACGATAATATTATGATTCGTAAATACACAGATTTCAGCAGCTGTTTCTAATGCTGCTTCAGCAATTTCACGAGCAGTCATCGTTTCACCTGCATATTTTTTTAATGCTCTACCCGCTGATAAAGCATAATTTCCACCAGAACCAATAGCTAAAATTCCATCATCAGGTTCAATGACTTCACCAGTACCAGAAACAAGTAGCAGTGTTGTTTTATCCATGACTAATAGCATTGCTTCTAGTTGGCGTAGCATTTTATCTCCGCGCCATTGCTTGGCAACCTCTACTGCAGCACGTTGTAAATTACCGTTATATTCATTCAATTTGCCTTCGAACATCTCAAATAGTGTAAATGCATCTGCAACAGAGCCTGCAAAGCCTGCCAGAACCTGCCCATTAAACAGACGTCTGACCTTCTTCGCTGTACCTTTCATCACAACTGCATTTCCTAATGTTACTTGACCATCACCAGCCATGGCACAGCCTCCGTTATGATGAACTGCAAATATCGTAGTCGCATGAATTTGTCCCATCTGCTTTCCTCCTTAACTCTATTATGCCCTTGGATGAGCATTCATATATGTTTGACGTAGGTGCTCTTTTGTTACATGTGTGTAAACCTGTGTAGAAGATAAATGCGAGTGGCCTAATAACTCCTGCACTGTTCGCAAATCCGCGCCATTGTTTAATAAATGTGTGGCAAAAGTATGGCGAAGCATGTGTGGGTAAATTTTCGTATGCAGTGAGGCCTTGTCAATCATTTCGTTTAAAACATGACGTACCCCTCGTGGAGTAAGTTCCCCACCTCGCATATTGACAAACAATTGCTGATGATCAGTCTTTTTCATCAATCTAGGACGAGCCTGCTCTAGGTAGTCCAGCATTGCTAAACTCGCAAATTGACCGAATGGGATAATTCGTTCTTTCCGACCTTTTCCCATAACTCGTATGATGGAATAATGAAAATCTACATCCTTAACCTGAATGGAAGTTAGCTCACTTACACGAATACCTGTCGCATATAACAGCTCTAATATAGCCATATTTCTCAATGATTTCAAATCATCCCCGGTATTCGCGTTAAATAACTGCATTAATTCTTCTTCATAGAAGAAATTAGGTAAACGAGATTCTTTTTTTGGATGATAAAGAGAACGAAATGCCCCATCATCAAATCCATACTGTCTATTTAGAAAGCGGAAGAAGGAGCGTATGGAGGATATTTTTCTAGAAATAGAAGCCCTTGCTCTTTTTTCGTCATACAACTTTGTTACATAAAGACGTGCATGTATATATTCAACACTCGCTAAATCATTAATTCCCTCCCCTTGTAAGAAGGTCAAAAAATCCAGCAGGTCTGATTCATATTCTCGCACTGTATGAACAGAGAAGTTCTTTTCAACTTGGATGTAAAGCATGAACTGTTCGAGTGCATCTTGGGACGAAACTAACATAGAAAGATTCACCACCAATAATTTATTAATAATTTTCTCAAATGACTGACACTTGTAATATAACGGATAAATTATTCTTTGTCATCTCTTACAAGTTTGTATCGTAAACCATCATTAATAAACATACATACTGACACTATACCTATCTTTGTAAGATAGCAAGTGTAATTAGTTATATTTTGAGAAAATCTCCATACAAAATAATAAAACATGTCTAAGCAAGCATTTTATCTACAAAAAGAAAAAGCCTCTAAGAGTATAACAACTTTTAGAGGCTTTTGGCAATTAAATTGTTTGTGAATTCACAAAATTATGAATCATGCTTATTGCGCGTGTTGCATGCATTTCAGCGCGCTCCGGTTTTGAACGACGACCTGGTGGTAATTCAGGGAAAATACCAAAGTTAACGTTCATTGGTTGGAAGTTTTTCGATTGCGCTTCTGTTATATAACGCGCCATACTTCCTAACGCCGTTTCGAATGGGAAAGTAATTGGCTCTTGTCCCAATGCTAAACGAGCTGCATTTATTCCGGCTATTAATCCACTTCCAGCTGATTCAACATACCCTTCAACACCCGTCATTTGACCTGCAAAGAAAATATTCTTTTGTTCACGAAGTTGATATGTTTTCTCTAATACTTTTGGTGAATTAATAAAAGTATTTCTGTGCATAACACCATAACGTACAATTTCCACGTTTTCTAATCCTGGGATTAGCTGTAATACTTCTTTTTGAGGGCCCCATTTAAGATGTGTTTGGAAACCAACAATATTATAAAGAGTACCAGCAGCATCATCCTGGCGAAGTTGTACTACGGCATATGGACGTTTCCCTGTTTTCGGATCTTCAAGTCCGACTGGCTTCATTGGGCCAAATAACATTGTTTTCTCTCCACGAGCTGCCATAACTTCGATTGGCATACAGCCCTCAAAGTAGATTTCTTTCTCGAATTCTTTTAAAGGTACTACTTCCGCTTCGATTAATGCTTGACGGAAACGATCAAACTCTTCCTTCGTCATTGGGCAGTTTAAATAAGCCGCTTCTCCCTTATCATAACGAGATTTTAAATAAACCTTATCCATATCTATACTATCTTTTTCAATAATTGGTGCAGCAGCATCATAAAAGTATAAATAATCCAGCCCTGTTAAACCTTGAATTTTTTCAGCCAAAGCCTTCGAAGTTAAAGGGCCTGTAGCAATAACTGTTATACCTTCAGGAATTTCAGTCACTTCTTCATGAATAACCTCCACCAATGGATGATTTTTCACTGCCTCTGTCACATAACCTGCAAACTCATGACGGTCTACTGCTAATGCTCCTCCAGCAGGTACAGAACATTGGTCTGCTGCCTTTAAAATGACAGAATCTAAAATACGCATTTCTTCCTTAATAACACCTACAGCATTTGTTAAGCCATTTGCACGTAGCGAATTAGAACAAACAAGCTCTGCAAATTTATCTGTATGGTGGGCAGGCGTTTGCTTTACTGGACGCATTTCATAAAGTCTTACTTTCACACCGCGTTTTGCTATTTGCCAAGCTGCTTCACTACCTGCCAGACCCGCTCCTATTACATTTACTACTTGTTCAGTCATGATTTTACCATCTTCCTATCATTGTGTTGGTGCTTCTTCATAGTCACATTTTGTACATTGAATTTGGACACCTTTTTTAATCTTTTTCTCTACTAATAATGCACTACATTTCGGACACGGTCTACTAATTGGTTTGTCCCAAGATACAAATTCACATTCCGGATATTGATTACATCCGTAGAATAGACGCTTCGTTTTACTTTTACGCTCCACAATTTCGCCTGTTTCACACGATGGACATTTTACACCAATAGGTTTCATAATAGCTTTTGTATTTCTGCAATCTGGGAAATTTGAGCAAGCCATAAATTTACCATATCTACCTAGCTTATAGACCATTGGTGACCCGCAAAGCTCACAATCTTCTCCAGCTGGCTCATCTTTTATTACTACTTTTTCCATAGCCTCATCTGCATATTTAACATGGACTTCAAAGTCTTTATAAAACTCTTCCACAATATTCTTCCACTGACGACTACCTTCTTCAATATCATCTAAATCTTGTTCCATTTGTGCAGTGAATTCGATATTTATGATATCAGGGAAAAATTCTAGTACGAGTTGGTGTACGATTTCGCCTAGCTCTGTTGGCATAAAGCGTTTTGCATCTAACACAACATAGCCACGGCGCTGAATTGTATCGAGGGTCGGTGCATATGTGGACGGGCGACCTATACCTAATTCTTCCATCGTTTTAACAAGTCGCGCCTCTGAATAGCGTGGTGGTGGCTGTGTAAAATGCTGCTTAGGTTCAATTTCAAGCGATTTTACTTGATCACCAATTTCCATCTCAGGTAAAAGCTTTGTCGTTTCCTCCGTTTGATCGTCGGTACCTTCGATATAAAGCTTCATAAATCCTGCAAATTTAACTTGTGAGCCGTTCGCACGGAATAAAACATCTCCATTTTGAAGATCTACCGCCACAGTATCAAGTATAGCCGGGGCCATTTGACTTGCAATAAAGCGCTCCCAAATCAAGCGATATAAACGCAACTGATCACGACTAAGTACTGCCTTTAATTCCTCTGGTGTTCTCATCGTACTTGTTGGACGAATTGCCTCATGGGCGTCCTGCGCATTTGAAGCTTTTTTCGTCGGCTTTATTTCTGTTGCAATATACTCTTTTCCATACTTTGACTCGATGAAAGCAATTGCTTCTGTTTTTGCCGTTTCAGAAATACGTGTGGAATCGGTACGCATATAAGTGATTAACCCGACTGTTCCCTCTTTTTTACCAATATCAATACCTTCATATAATTGCTGTGCAAGCATCATCGTCTTCTTTGCTCGGAAATTTAATTTTCGCGCTGCTTCTTGTTGTAACGAAGATGTTGTAAAGGCTGGTGCAGCATTTCGTTTACGCTCTTTTTTAGAAACATTAACAACATTAAAGTCTGTCCCTTTGACACCTTTTAAAATGGTCTTTACTTGTTCCTCATTTGTTAGCTTAATTTTCTCTTTGCCATTTCCATAGTAAAGTGCATCAAACGACTTTTTCCCTTTTTCAAAAGTACCTTCAATCGTCCAATATTCTTCTGGTTGGAAGTTTTTAATTTCATTTTCGCGATCAATAATCATACGCAGCGCTACAGATTGTACACGACCTGCTGATAAACCCTTCTTCACCTTTTTCCAAAGAATTGGGCTGATGTTATAACCAACAAGTCTATCTAATATACGTCTTGTTTGCTGTGCATCTACTAAATCCATGTTAATAGGACGTGGGTTTTTAAAAGACTCAATAATCGCATCTTTCGTAATTTCGTTAAATACAACTCGACAATCCGAGTTTATATCGATATTTAATGCAGTCGCAAGGTGCCAAGCAATCGCTTCTCCCTCGCGGTCTGGATCGGCTGCTAGATAAACTTTCTTAACCTTTTTAGCCGCAGATTTTAATTCCTGTAAAACAGGTCCTTTACCACGAATCGTTATATATTTAGGTTCAAAGTTATTTTCAGCACTCACACCCATTTGGCTACGTGGAAGATCTCGTACGTGTCCAACTGATGCTTTCACCTTATATTTTTTTCCCAAATAACGTTCAATTGTTTTTGCTTTTGCTGGTGATTCTACAATCACTAAATAATCCGCCATCTATGTCTCCCCCTTAGCGAGGTCTTTTACTAAATTTTTAAGTTACCTGTTGCAAAATGTATAACAGATTTTAAGATAATGCAACTTTTTTTCAATTTTTGTTAGAAAACAGGTCCAGTGTTTCAACGATTTGATGACCATTCATTACTGGAATCGCTCCATCCACAAGTAATTGATTGGTCCCCCTGGACTGTGTTGCATCAATAGGTCCTGGTACTACAAATACATCCTTCCCCTGCTCTAATGCAAGCTCTGTTGTAATAAGCGTACCACTTTTTAACGCTGCTTCTGTAACAACTAACGCTTGAGCTAAACCACTAATGATTCGATTACGCATCGGGAAATGCCATTTTTCGGGCTTCATATAGGGAGGATACTCAGTTATTAATAACTGTTGATTTGCCATTTCCTTCGCCAATATTTGGTTTTCTCTTGGATAGAGATAATTAAAACCATGCCCAAGCACAGCCATTGTGTGCCCACCCATATCGATTGTTGCCCTATGTGCCATTGTATCAGCGCCTCTAGCTAGCCCACTTACGACCGTATACCCACATTGAACAAGTGATGGGACAATTAGGTCTAATGCTCTTTTCGAATACGCTGTAGCCTTCCTAGAGCCTATAATAGCTATCTGTTTCTTGTTTGTTAACAGGGAATACTGACCTTTCACATACAATACAGTAGGAGGACTGGATATTTCAAATAATTGCGCCGGGAAATAGGGATGATAAAAAGGGATGGGGAAAATATCAGCCCGTGCATAAGCTTCTTCAAACGGGATTGTCATAATTTGTCGAAAGCTTTGAGAAATTTGCAATGCTTTATGTGGCGATATTTGTAAAACATTTGCTATTTCATCATAATGAGCTTCTTCAAAAGTGTTTAGAACGTTCACTGGGGACAATAATCGTTGAAGTTTTTGAAGAGGTAAAGGATATACATAATGCAAAGCTAGTAATCTCTGTGTATCTACTGCAAGGATCATTCTACAAACCTCCTTTATAATAGAAGAAAGTAAATGACCGCAAGATGATTTGAACACAACTTCGTGATGTAATTTCCAGTACAGTAAATAGGAATTTGTTTAATGAAGGAAGATAAACAGTCTATAAATAAGGAAAAGATGTAGCCACTATGTGCTACATCTTCCATTTTAATGGGTTTTACACTTTTCGTATAGCCCTTTTTCTTTAATTACTTTAATCAATGTTTCACCAATAACAGATGGTGTTTCTGCTACTTCAATGCCTGCCGCATTCATAGCTTTAATTTTCTCAGCAGCTGTTCCTTTACCGCCAGAAATGATAGCACCAGCATGCCCCATACGTTTTCCTGGAGGTGCAGTTTGTCCACCAATAAAGCCAACGACAGGTTTCGTCATATTCGCTTGAATCCATGCAGCTGCTTCTTCCTCAGCTGTACCACCGATTTCACCAATCATAACTACTGCATAAGTTTCTGGGTCATTATTAAACGCTTCAAGAACATCGATGAAATTAGTACCATTTACAGGGTCTCCACCGATCCCAACAGCTGTTGTTTGACCAATACCAGCTTGTGTTAATTGATGCACTGCTTCATAAGTTAATGTACCAGAACGAGATACAACTCCTACATGGCCTTTTGTATGGATATAACCAGGCATGATACCGATTTTACATTCATCAGCTGTAATAACACCTGGACAGTTTGGACCTACAAGGCGAGTCTTTTTGCCTTCCATGTAACGTTTAACCTTCACCATATCAAGAACAGGAATATGTTCTGTAATACAAATTGTTAATTCTAATTCAGAATCAACAGCTTCTAAGATTGCATCTGCTGCAAATGGAGCAGGAACATAGATAACTGAAGTTGTCGCGCCTGTTGCAGCTACAGCTTCTGCCACTGTATTGAAAACAGGAACACCTTCGATTTCAAGTCCACCTTTACCTGGTGTTACACCTGCTACGATTTTAGTACCATACTCAAGCATTTGCTTCGTATGGAAAAGAGCTGTTTCGCCCGTAATCCCTTGTACAATTACCTTCGTATCTTTGTTAATAAATACAGCCATTGTTCTCCCTGCCTTCCTTAGCCTACTAGTCCCACAATTTTTTGTGCACCGTCAGCCATTGAATCCGCTGCAACGATGTTTAAACCAGATGCATTTAAAATTTCTTTTCCAAGTTCTACATTTGTACCCTCTAAACGTACAACTAATGGCACAGCTAAACCGATTTCTTTTGCAGCTGTCACAACGCCTTCAGCGATAATGTTACATTTCATGATTCCGCCAAAAATGTTTACAAAAATGCCTTTTACGTGTGGATCAGAAAGGATAATTTTGAAAGCTTCTGTTACTTTTTCAGCTGTTGCACCGCCCCCTACATCAAGGAAGTTGGCCGGGCTACCGCCGTAGTAGCTAATTGTGTCCATAGTCGCCATAGCAAGACCAGCACCATTAACCATACAGCCAATGTTACCATCTAAAGAAATATAGCTTAAATCATATTTTGACGCTTCAATTTCTTTTGGATCTTCTTCATCGAAATCGCGTAATTCGACAATATCTTTATGTCGGTATAATGCATTCGCATCAAAATTGAACTTAGCATCTAGTGCCACTACTTCGCCTTGTCCAGTAACAACAAGTGGATTAATTTCAACAATTGATGCATCTTTGTCGATAAATGCTTGATATAAACCTAACATTAATTTAACAGCTTTCCCTACAAGGTTTGCTGGAATATTCATATTAAACGCCATACGACGTGCTTGGAAACTTGTTAATCCAACAACTGGATCAACTACTTCTTTGAAGATTTTTTCCGGATTTGTTTCCGCTACTTCTTCAATATCCATACCGCCTTCTTCAGATCCCATCATTGTAACGCGGGAAGTTGCACGGTCTAAAACTAAACTTAAATAGTATTCTTTTTGGATATCAGAACCTTCTTCAATGTACAAGCGTTTTACTTCTTTTCCCTCTGGACCTGTTTGATGAGTCACTAAAATTTTCCCTAATAATTCTTTTGCGTACGTACGTACCTCGTCAAGGTTTTTAGCGATTTTTACACCACCTGCTTTACCGCGTCCACCTGCATGAATTTGCGCCTTGACTACAGTTACATTAGAGCCAAGTTCCTTCGCTACTTTCACTGCTTCATCAGGGGAAAAAGCAACTTTTCCGTTTGGTACAGCTACACCATATTTTCTCAGAATCTCTTTCCCTTGATATTCATGGATATTCATAATACATCCTCCCATCAAACATTTGCATAAAATTGTTTTACTAACATAGTCTATTCTAACGAAACATTCTGATAAAGTCTACACTTTGTCTTTTGTTCGAATTTTCTCTATTATTATGACGCATTCTTCTATTTTGTGTACTAAAACAGCTCGTAAAATAATCAGAATACTTCATTTTTTCTATATTTTCGCTCATGTTCTTGATCTAAACGATAAATAAAAGCAAAGACCTCTGCCACAGCCTGATATAATTCCTCAGGGATAGACTCATTTAAATCTAATTGACCAAGCAACTGCACAAGGTTAGGATCCTCATAAATCGGCACATTATGCTCACTTGCTTTTGCCAAAATGTTCTCGGCAATTTTCCCTTTTCCCTTTGCTACAACAGTCGGACTATCGAATTGACCGAGTTTATAAGTTAGCGCAATTGCCTCTTTACGGGTAAATTTTTCTTCGCTCATACGCGGATATCCACCCCACTCTGTTCCTCTTGCTGTTCTACTACAGGACTATTTTTGACCGCCTGCCCCTTGTCAAATTGTTTCATAAAAATGCCTGATAGTTGATAATTTTTTTCTGCCAGCCCTATTTTCAATGCTGCTTTTAGTGGTTCTGCAAGCGATTGAATCTCCAGATGTTCATTAAAGACCGTTACTGTAACTACTCGATTTTGAACCTGCATATCAATAACCGTTTCTTGCATGGATGCCATTTGTAAATAAAATAATACCCTCGCATAGTTGGCATCAATTTTACCATCATCCTTCATGCGACCATTCCATTGCAATGTAGCATCCATTCTCTTACCGAAAAATTCAAGCGGAACTTGCATAATCAATTGATGTTGGTGTCCATTTTCGCCTGATGATAGCTGCATCCCATTCATTCGTGTCATTAGCATTTCTGCCGCTTCCTTCAATTGCGGTGTCATATTAGTTTCCTGCAATAATGTATGAAGCTGCGGTTTTAATTGATGTGCAATCATTTGTAAATCCGCTGATTTGTTTCCGAGTGTCGCCTCATAGCTAATCCCTAAATTTTTTAATACTGTTTTCATCGCATGCTCCATTGCCTTACTATCCATCGAATTTTGTACAAGAGCGTCTGCTTGTGTCACTATTTGTTGAATGAAGGGCTGTGAAGAAGCGATGCTATTTTTTACAAGATTACGCATAAAGGCTTCATTTTGTAAGGGAGAAGCTACCTCTGGCTTCAATAAGGACAATAGATGATCTTTTACTGCCAGTCCTTTTATATCCTGTGTAAATAAATGATTGGACGTATTTTGAGAAAAAGCTTTTAATAATTGATCTTGCATCTGTTTAGCAAAAATATCTACTGTTTGCTTTGTGACAGGTAATTGATTAAAACGATCAATCAACTGATTAATCTGTTGCTTTTGATCATTTGTTAAAAATTGTTGATTTGTTGTCCAAGATTTAAGCTGTTCGATCAGTTGAGCGGCATTTTCAGGCTTCGTTGTTAGGATAGACTGAACGACTTGACCCGCTTGCTGCATTTGCTGAGAAGCTTTTCCCTCATTCATACTTGACCAATTTTGCAATGTTGCCTGATTCGGAATTATCCCCGACTCCTTTAAGATCGACAAGGCTTGCATTTTTTCACTAGTTGTAGCAGCATTATTTGTTAAACTTTCTAGAACTTTTGCAAGAACCACGCTACCCGTTTCTACTTCAAATGGCTTTGCAATTGCTTGTAATTGTTGCATTAGATTTTGTTTAAGCTGTTCAGGCAAGGCTGTATCTTTTGCTAGAAGCTGTGCAAAGTTTTCCATAATAGCCGCCATACCAGAAGTCTTTTGTCCACTCATTAGAGCTTGAAACACTTCATTAGTCATGGGCATTTTAAGCTCTATCATTTTTTGAATCGTTTGCAAAGCATCTATTCTAGATATACCCTCTGGTAATGCCTTTAACCACATTTCAGCTTGTAAAAGTTGATCTTTTGAAATCGGTAGCTCTGCCTTCATAAAATGTCCTAATAATTGCTGCATCTCTGCAGATTTAGGTAAATTCATAGACTCTAATAGCTGATTAATTTGTTGGCTTGGTGAAGTGGTTGGCGTCATTGGCCCTGACACCACTTTCAATTCTGCTTGTGGATCCGTTCCTGTTACCTGAAAAAAATGGACATCTCCAGCTTTTAATGGGACTTCAAGTTTAGCTATAAATTTTTGATTTCCTACTTGTATCTCTGCCATTTGATCAGGGTATAATTTCTTAATCGTTCCATGAAATACTTGTCCCTGTTTTAAAGCCAGCGGTTGATTATTTGCAGTTATTGGGTTTTGTTGCATTTGTATCGGATTAAATGATGTGGCTGTCATATATATACTCCTTTCATCAATTACTCCTTCAGTAATTGGTGCTAACGTATTATTCAAACATGGATTTAATCGGTTCGAACGATTTACGATGGTGAATCGTTGGTCCGTATTCTTCTAGTGCTTTTAAATGCTGCTTTGTACCGTAGCCTGCATGTTGTGCAAAACCATACATTGGAAAATCTTTATCTAATTGTTCCATGTAATCATCTCGGGCTGTTTTAGCTAGAATGGAGGCTGCTGCTATTGCTAAGCTTTTGGCATCCCCTTTAATGATGGAATCCTGAGGTATAGCTATAGGTAATGTCATGGCATCTACTAAAACGTAATCAGGTTTTCTCGATAACGATTCCACACTTGCCTTCATAGATTGTTTGGTCGCCTCATAAATATTAAGTTCGTCTATTTGTTGAGCCGGTTGGAAGTGAATAAAATAGCTAATGGCATGTTCTTTAATTAAAGTAGCAAAGGCATTTCGTTTATCCTTCGATAATTGCTTAGAATCATTCAAACCAACAAGAGCCTCACTATTTGTTGGCAAAATTACAGCTGCTGTAACGACTGGCCCCGCTAGAGGACCACGCCCCGCTTCATCTACACCTGCAATTAATACATCTATTCCCCCATAGCTTAAATCAAATGCCACTTTTGCTTGATGTTCCTGAAGTAATTGGTGCTTTTTTTCTTGTTTCTTTTGCCAAGAAAGCCAAGCCTTTTGGACACCTATTCGTTCATCTTCTGCAATACCAGACATCCACTCTTGCCATTCTTCCGCATCTTTTAATGCAACTGTAATTTCTTTAATACTTCTCATTTCTTACTCCTTCTTGCCTCTACTTATTAAACCTATATCAATACCAGTAATTATGTAGCTTCATATTTTTCCTCTATATAATTATTATCGGTAAGAAATTTCATTCCTAAAAGAAAAACTGCCACAAAGAAGGTGTGACAGTTTCCAAGACTTTTTATTGTTCTGATTCTTTTTCTAATTGTTCATCAACAAAATCAAATGTTAATTTGCCTAATTGTAAGCCTCGAATATCTCGAACGATTAGTTGAGCTACTTGATCATAATCAATTTCTCCACCTGCGCCAAACACGCGCCGAAGTTTTCCAATATGGTCAAACGTTTCAACCAAATCTTCATGGACCAACTCAAAGCCGTAACGCTCCTCCATACGCTTTGGATAATGAACTGATAGGAAACGTAAGCCGTATACTGCTAAGTCTTCCATGTTTGTAATGGTGTCTTTAATAGCTCCTGTTAAAGCTAATTTAAAGCCCACTTCTTGATCTTCGAATTTTGGCCATAGAATCCCTGGTGTATCTAATAGCTCAAGTTCTTTCCCGACCTTAATCCATTGCTGTGCTTTTGTTACACCCGGTGTATTTCCCGTTTTAGCAATATTTTTTTTTGCCAAGCGATTAATCAGTGTTGATTTCCCAACATTTGGTATTCCAACAATCATTGCACGAATAGCTCTAGGCTTCATCCCTTTTGCTTTCATGCGATCAAACTTTTCTTTTAATATTTCCTGTGCTGCCTTCGTTACTTGTTGTAAGCCTTTACCCTCAAGTGAGTTAATGGCTACTGCTTTATGACCACGCTGCGCAAAATAATCTACCCATTTGCGCGTTTCTTGCTCGTCTGCCATATCTGCCTTATTCAAAATTAAAAGACGAGGTTTTTGATTGATGACTTCGTCGATCATTGGATTACGAGACGATAAAGGTAAACGTGCGTCTATTAACTCAAATATAATATCAACAAGCTTTAATTTTTCTGTTACTTCACGTCGGGCCTTTGCCATATGCCCGGGAAACCATTGAATTGTCACTGCTGTGCCTCCTAAACTAAAAGAAAAAGGGAGTTCATGAACGCTCCCTTTCTTGCATTACTTTACAATTTTTATGTCATTAAACGGCCAGAAAATCAAACTTGTGTTGCCAATGATTTCCTTTTGATCTACAAGACCAATATGTCGACTGTCTTTACTATTTCGACGATTATCCCCCATCACAAAAACATACCCTTTTGGAATCTCATCTAAAGAAACATCGATGTCTTTTAAGGTAAAGTCTTCTGTTAATGTTCCCCCTGTGATTTGAGCTTTATAAGCATCTAAATAGGGCTCATCAATTGGCTCACCATTGATATATAATTGATCGTCTTTATATTCCAGTGAATCTCCTGGCAATCCAATTACACGTTTAATGTAATTTTTTTGTTCAGGCGCATGAAATACAACAATATCAAAGCGTTTTGGTTCACCTATTTTATAACCAATTTTATTCACAATCATGCGGTCGCCATCTTCAAGGGTTGGCATCATGGACTCACCATCAACTGCAATTGGTGTAAATAAAAAATATCGTATGATTGCAGCAATCGCAAATGCAATTAATAGCGCTTTTGTCCATTCCCATAATTCATTCTTTTCTTTCACCTGTTTTTCCATTGAGAAATGCCCCCTTGTCTAACACTATTTTAGTTGATAGGGAATTAAGATGACAAGCAAAAAGAAAAGGAGCTTGCGTACAAGCCCCTCACTTTTAAGTCATAATTATCGAATTTCTTTAATACGAGCAGCTTTACCACGTAGGTTACGTAGGTAGTAAAGTTTAGCACGACGTACTTTACCACGACGTATAACTTCTAAGTTAGCGATTTTTGGTGTGTGTACAGGGAATGTACGCTCAACACCTACACCGTAAGAAATTTTACGAACTGTGAAAGTTTCGCTAATACCGCCACCACGACGTTTAATTACTACACCTTCGAAAAGCTGGATACGTTCACGAGTACCCTCTACTACTTTCACGTGTACCTTAACAGTATCACCAGGACGGAAAGCAGGTAGATCAGTGCGAAGTTGAGATTTTGTAATTTCTGTAATAATGTTTGACATTGTTTTCTCTCCTTAGACAGATGCTCTTGCACGCAATCTATGCCACAGCGGAACACCGTAATTCAGTACTTCACATAGAAGTACAGATTAAATGTTATCATAAATATACTAGGCAATCAAGCATCTTGTTGTTTGTTTTTAAGTTTTTCTAAATACAATTTTTGCTTGTCAGTTAAAGGATATTGATCGAGTAAATCAGGACGACGTTCAAAGGTTCTTTTCAACGATTGTTCCTCACGCCATTGCTCAATTTTTGCGTGATTGCCCGATAATAAAACATCTGGCACCTTCATTCCTCGAAATTCTGCCGGTCGAGTATAATGAGGATGCTCTAAGAGACCAGTTGAAAAGGAATCTTGTATATGTGAATCTTCTTGCCCTAATACACCTGGTAATAGGCGTACAACACTATCGATAACCGTCATTGCTCCTAGTTCTCCACCTGTTAAAACGAAATCTCCTATAGAAATTTCATCTGTTACAAGGTGTTGGCGTATACGTTCATCATAGCCTTCATAGTGACCACATAAAAAGACTAATTCCTTCTCTTGTGATAATTCTTCTGCTTTTTTTTGGGTAAATCGTTCTCCCTGAGGGCACATTAAAATGATGCGTGGTTGTTTTCCTGCACTGATTGCCTCTACAGCGCTAAACATCGGCTCAGGCTTTAAAACCATGCCTGCTCCTCCACCATATGGATAGTCGTCAACTTGATTGTGCTTATTTCCCGAAAATGTACGGATGTCCGTTACCTCCAGCTTGACCGCATTTTTTTCTTGAGCTTTCTTTAAAATAGAAGCTCCAAAAACACCAGAGAACATATCAGGAAAAAGGCTCAGCACATGGATATTCATCATAATAAACCTTCCATTACGTGAATGACAACTTTCTTTTCATCCACATCAATTTCTTTCACGATATCTTCTATATAAGGGATATAATGCTCTTTCTTCGAGCCTTTAACCACCCATACATCATTAGCACCTGTTTGTAGAATATCGTTCACAACACCTATTGTTTCGCCTTCTTCAGAAACAACTGTACAACCTATAATCTCATGGAAAAAGAATTCATTTTCTTCAAGGAGATTGTCAGTCATTTGATCTTTTGTCACTTTTAACAAACCTTCTTTAAATGGCTCGACCAAATTGATGTTATTCATACCTTCAAATGTTAATAAAATAAAGTTTTTATGACGACGCACAGATTGAATCGTTACCCAAGTTGGTTTTTTATCGTCCTTTTTAAAGGCAGCAAGCTTATTCCCTACCGCAAAACGTTCTTTTTCAAAGTCTGTTGTCGATAATATACGCACCTCTCCTCGAATACCGTGTGTATTGACAATTCGACCTACATTAAACCATTCCATTCAACTATCACCTCATTAAAAACGTACTACTCTCTCCCATTGCATTTATTCTCTTACTCTTCTCGTAATAATAAGCAAATTCACTTTGGAAGAATGTAGGTTCACCTAAGACAATCAATTGTCTCGTCCATATTAATATAATCAATTGTCTATAGCTATAATCTTTGTTAAAGCTATATGCCCTGTTTGTCCAAAATAAAAAGAACAACCCTAGGTGAAATAAAGAAAAAAGGAAGGAACCTACAAGCTCCCTCCTTCTTAGTCCAGACATTACGCTTCATGCTAAAGGCCACTTCGAATTCCTAAGCGACATGTAAACACACCTATCAGGACTCAATTGTACTCGTTGCAAGAGCGCGAAAATCTTTTCTATTAATCCAATATATCGACGTAGGTCTTCTTTTGATGGTGACTACCTGCCGCTGAATAAACAATTGTACGAATCGCTTTCGCTACTCGCCCTTGCTTGCCTATGACTTTCCCTCGATCCTCTGGATGAACAAAAAGTTTATAAACAATTCGATTTGCATTTTCATCCGTCTCAATACGAACTTCTTCTGGATAATCGACTAACGGTAAAACGATTGCTTCAATCAGCTGCTTCAAAGACGTCGCCCCCGATTATTTACTGAATTTTTGGTTATGGAATTTTTCCATGATACCTTGTTCTGAGAACAGGTTACGTACTGTATCTGATGGTTTTGCACCGTCAGCTAACCATTTAAGAGCTTTCTCTTCATCAATGTTTACAGTAGCTGGTTGAGTTAGTGGGTTGTAAGTACCAACTGTTTCGATTTGACGGCCGTCACGTGGTGAACGAGCGTCTGCAACTACGATACGATAGAAAGGAGATTTTTTAGCTCCCATACGTTTTAAGCGAATTTTAACTGCCATTTTAATAGCACCTCCGAATAAGTTTCACACAAGATAGTATATTATCAATGTTTAGGTTGTTTGTAAAGTGTTTTTTCTTAACACCTAAAAATTATTATTTAAACAATGAATCAAAGCCTGGTAATTTCATTTTTTTCTTGCCCTTACCACTAGCCATTCCAGTCATTTGCTTCATCATTTTTTTCATTTCATCAAATTGCTTAATCAGACGATTCACCTCTTGAATAGAAGTCCCTGAACCTTTAGCAATACGCTTTTTACGGCTACCATTAATCAATTCAGGATTCGTCTTTTCTGCAGGCGTCATCGAGTAAATAATAGCCTCTACACGTCCCATTTGCTTATCGTCAACTTTGACATTATCTAAGCCTTTGATTTTGTTTGCGCCAGGGAGCATCTTTAAAATTTCATCTAGAGGTCCCATTTTTTTAACTTGCTGCAATTGCTCCACGAAATCATCAAATGTAAAGGTTTGAGTCTTGAATTTTTCTTCTAACTCTTTGGCTTTTGCTTCATCTACATTGGCTTGGGCCTTTTCGATCAGAGATAGAACGTCTCCCATACCTAAAATACGAGACGCCATACGTTCAGGATGGAAAGGTTCTAGCGCATCCATTTTCTCGCCCATACCGACAAACTTAATTGGTTTCTGCGTTACAGAACGAATAGATAATGCCGCACCACCACGAGTATCACCATCAAGTTTCGTTAACACAACCCCTGTAATACCAATAGCCTCATTAAAGCTTTCTGCTACGTTTACAGCATCTTGACCTGTCATTGCATCAACAACAAGGAAGACCTCATCTGGCTCTTTTAATGCGCGAATATCTTTTAATTCTTGCATCAAATCCTCATCGATATGCAAACGACCGGCCGTATCGATAATTACGACATCATGGTGCTCTTCTTTTGCCTTTTCAATTGCCTGACGTGCAATCTCTACAGGGGAAATATCAGTGCCTAACGAAAAAACTGGTAATGAAAGTTGTTTACCTAATGTTTCTAATTGTTGAACAGCTGCTGGACGATAAACGTCGGCTGCCACTAACAATGGTTTACGATTATATTTTTTCCGTAGAACATTTGCCAATTTACCTGAAGTTGTCGTTTTCCCTGCCCCTTGGAGGCCGACCATCATAATAACAGTTGGAGGCTTCGTATTAAATTTAATTGGGCTTTGCTCGCCACCCATTAATTCTGTTAATTCGTCTTGTACAATTTTAATAACTTGTTGACCTGGTGTTAAGCTTTGCATAACATCGACGCCAACAGCGCGTTCACTAACCTTTTTTACAAATTCCTTGACTACTTTTAAGTTAACATCCGCCTCAATTAAAGCAAATCGGACTTCACGCATCATTTCTTTGACGTCTTGCTCCGATACTTTCCCTTTGCCCTTAATTTTCTGGATCGTTCCTTGGAGTCGTTCCGCTAATCCTTCAAAAGCCATTGCTTTCGCCTCCTAATCCCATTCTTTCAGCTGTTCGATAAGCGCTAACTGCTCTTCAGCCGTCATACTTTGTTCTGTTATCCCCATAGTTAGCTGTGAAAGCATTTGGGTACGTTGTTGAAATTTTTCAAGTAAACATAATTTTTCTTCATATTCCTCAAGCATTGCTTCTGTTCGACGAATATTATCGTAGACAGCTTGGCGTGATACACCATACGATTCAGCGATTTCACCTAGTGAGTGATCGTCCAAATAGTATAGTTCCATATAACTTCTTTGCTTATCTGTTAATAATGCTTGATAAAAGTCGAAGAGAAAGTTCATGCGTGTTGTTTTTTCAAGTAGCATCGAATGTTTCTCCTCCCGCTATTTAGTCATTTGTATCATAACGAAAAGCGCCCGTCTGTGTCAAGGTAATCTCCTTGTCTAAAAGCCTAATTTACTTACTTTTGGGCATTTCTTGCCTGTAGCTTGTATGACACTTTCCAACAAGTCAATTCAACTTATCACAGTCGAGCGTTTCTAATCCATTACACTCAGTGGATTGGTATCACATTTCTTGATATTAAGCATGGAGAGGCTAACCTAAAATGAAAGATCTATAAAAAACAAAACAAACATTCATCCCCTCCGATACATGAAGGAGATGAATGCTAAATCAAGATAAAATGACACTGCCAATTTCACTGTTATTCTTCATTATTTTGTAATTCTTTATCTAAACCGTCAGCAAATAATCCATAGACATATCGCTCTGCATCAAATGGCTGTAAATCGTCCATTTTCTCTCCAAGACCTACAAATTTCACAGGAATGTGTAATTTGTTACGGATTGCAAGCACAATACCGCCCTTAGCTGTACCGTCCAGCTTTGTTAAAACGATACCTGTCACATTCGTTACTTCTTTAAATGTTTGTGCTTGAACAAGGGCATTTTGACCAGTTGTAGCATCTAACGCTAATAACACTTCATGTGGAGCACTTGGGATTTCACGGGAAATGACACGATGTACTTTTTCAAGCTCGTTCATTAAATTCACTTTATTTTGTAAGCGACCAGCTGTATCACAAATTAACACATCTGCTTTTCTGTTTTTCGCAGCACGAATTGCATCATACATAACTGCTGCTGGATCAGAGCCCTCAGATTGTTTAATAACCTCACAGCCTACACGATCTCCCCATACTTGTAATTGATCAATAGCACCTGCACGGAATGTATCGCCCGCAGCTAAAACGACTGTTTTGCCTTGAGATTTTAGACGACGAGCAAGTTTACCAATTGTCGTTGTTTTCCCTACACCATTCACCCCAACAAATAGAATGACTGTCAGTTCACCATCAGGTTGCATATTTAATTCAATTAAATCCTCTTCACCTTGCTCATAAATTTCTACAAGCTTTTCAGAAATTAAAGTTTGGATACCATTTGTATCTTTTATGTTTTTACGTTGTACTTCGAAACGTAATTTATCCATAAGTTCCATGACTGTTTCAAAACCAACATCGGCCTGTAATAAAAGATCCTCTAATTCCTCAAAGAAATCCTCATCCACTTTACGATAACGCGCAACAAGGTCGTTGACTTTCGATGTAAAGGAATTACGTGTTTTTTCAAGACCGGCTTTAAATTTTTGCGTAATTGACCAAGCAGAAGGTTTTTTCTCCTCAGTTGGTTGTTCCCCAATAACTTGTACCTCTAGCTGCTCTTCTTCCTCAATTGGAGAAAGCTCTAGATCCTTTGTACCTTCGATGTCCGTCGATTGTTCGGATTCTTTAGTATCTTCAATTGGTGAGGATTGCTCAAATTGCTCAGAAGGTTCTTCAACAACAGTCTCAGTAGTGGCAGGTTCACTGCCTTCTTCTAATTCCTGTGGATGAGAATCTAAATCATGTTCAACGGCTTCTAGTTTTTCTTCGTCCGCTGGATTTCCCATCAATTTATCTTTTATACGTTTAAAAAAGCTCATCCTTATTTGCTCCTTTGCTCCGCAAGTACGGGTTCGTCTTCTAATTTTACTGATACAAGTTTCGATACGCCTGACTCCTGCATTGTTATACCATACAGGACATCCGCTCCCTCCATCGTTCCTTTACGATGTGTAATGACAATGAATTGTGTTTCACCACTAAACTTCTTTAAATATTGGCTGTATCGCACAACATTTGCTTCATCTAGTGCCGCCTCCACTTCATCGAGAATACAGAAAGGAACAGGTCTTATATTTAAGATGGAGAATAATAAAGCAATCGCCGTTAGCGCACGTTCACCACCAGAAAGCAAACTTAAGTTTTGTAATTTTTTCCCTGGAGGCTGAGCAACAATGTCAATGCCAGTTTCTAGTAAATTTTCCGGATCAATCAGCACTAAATCGGCTTGCCCTCCACCAAACAATTCACGGAAAACACGTCTAAATTGTTCGCGGATCGCATAGAATGTTTCGCTAAAACGCATTGTCATTTCTTCATCCATTTCTTTAATGGCTTCGTGCAATGTTTCTTGCGCCGCAAGTAAATCCTCTCGCTGTTCAGTTAAGAAAGTATGTCGTTCAAGCACTCTATCATATTCTTCAATCGCGCTTAAATTAACAGGTCCTAGCTCTTCAATTGATTTTTTAAGCAGTTTAACACGTCGACGTACAAATTCCTCATCTTCTATAGCTTGTGCTTCTTCTTCTGCTTCTTCAAATGTTAACTGATAATTCTCCTCGAGCTGAGCTGTGAAATTGTCCATTTCAAATTCGACACGATTTCGTTTCAATTCATTTGCACGTATCGCTTCAAGATACCCTTTATGGATACGTTGTAATTCCTTCAGCTGAACCTCTAACGAAGAAAGTTCATCCTGTTGCCCTACTTTTTCCTCTTTTTTCTGAGAAATTGCCTCTTGTAGCGCATCTCTTCTGGTCTTCCATGACAACACCTGTTCATCGACCTCTTCATCACTTAAATAATTTGTCGATTCATCAGATTGAAGCCACGATATTTCCTGAGAAATATTTTCGACTTTTTGTTGAGCTTTGTTTAATTGTAGGGCTAAGTCAGCTGTAGCTATTTGAACTTGTGACATTTGTTCTTGCATAACAGCTAATTGTGAGCGTTTTTCTGCCAATTGCTCACGTAATACATCTTTCTCTGTCTCACTTTGTAGCTTAACCTTACTTAATTGCTCAACAGTTTCATTGATTTCGATTAATTCTCCTGCAAGCGCACTTAAACGTTCCTCTGCTTCTTGCTTTTGAGCCAATAATGATTCTTCTCGTGTTTTAACATCCTGTGTTTCAGTCGAAGCAAAGGTTACTCTAGCCGATAAGCTTTTTTCTACAGCCTCTAGCTCACGTAAACGACCTGCCTGCTGCATCTCATCTTTTCGTAATTGGTCCCCTTCAAGCTTCAATAGCTCTACTTGATCTCGAAGTGTTGCTAGCTTTTCTTTTTCCGTTGCAACAGCCTGTTCTGCACCATAAATAGAAGCTTGCAATGACTCTAGCTTAAGAATTAAACCATCTAATTCCGCTTTTCTTGTAAAGAGTGAAGATTGCTGTTTCAGGGCACCACCTGTTAACGAGCCCCCAGCATTAACAATATCCCCATCAAGTGTAACCACTCGATAACGGAACCCACATAATCTAGCAATTTGACTTGCACCTTCAAGATTTGCTGCCACAATGACATTGCCTAGAAGATTTTCAACAATCGTTCGATTATCTTCATTAAAAGTCACTAATGCATCCGCCATTCGAATAAATGCTGGGTGCTCAGTTGCTAATTGGATAGTGGCTAAATTAATTTTACGTGATTTCATTACCGTTTTTGGTAAAAAAGTAGCACGCCCAGCTCGCTTTTGCTTCAGCCAATGAATAGCCTGTTGAGCATGGCGTTCATTAGTTGTGACAATATGCTGAGAGGCAGCTCCTAAAGCCGTTTCTATTGCTTGTGAGTATTTCCCCTCAACCTGAATTAATTCAGCTACAGCACCCTCAATACCTTGTAATTCACCTTTATCTCGTGCTAGCAGTACTTCTTTAACCCCTTGGAAAAACCCTGAAAAGTCAGCTTCAAGCTCCGCTAACGTATCTTTTCTAGCTTTTAGTTGCTGCTGATGCTGATAAGCCTTATATAGCATATCTTGCTTTTCAGTAAAGGTAGAATTAACATTTTTCAACTGTATTTGTAAAGCTTCATATTGTTCTAGCTTTTTTTGTAAGTCATTTGTTGTTGAAGTATGTGCAGCTATTAGATGTTCTTTTTCAGCAACAATTTGCATAAGCTCTTGCCCAATTTCATCAGTTTGGTCGGACATTCGTGTTGCCATAGCTTTTTGTTGAGCCAACTGCTGATCGATATTTTTCAACTCATTTTTGATGGTCGCTTCTTCATTCAACGAATCGATATATCGGTTTTTTTGCTCCTCAATTTCTTGTTCGATTTCCGTTACGGAGCGATTTAAAGATTGCTCTAACTGTTTAATGCTTTGTTTTAGCACCGACACGGCTTGTTGTTTTTCAGAGAATACGTCTTTTTTCTCCTGCTCCTGCATAAACAGTGCCTCTACTTCTGCTTTGGCCTCTTGTAATGACGTATTCAGCTGCTGTAATTGATTGGACGCATTTTGACGCTTTTCAGCCATTAGCGCCTTTCGTCCATCCCAACGTTCTACCTCCATTGTTGCATTGACTAGGTCAGCTTGAGAAACATCCAAATATTCATCAAGTTCTTTTAATAGCTTGCGAATATTAGTTGTCTGTTTATCGAAAGTAGCAATATCTTGAGCTTGCTTTTGCTCTATCTCAGATAGGTTTGTGTACTCTTCTTTAAGCGCACGCAAAGACTGTGCACAATTTTTAAAATCATGCACAAGAATGGCAATATCAAAATCTTTTAGCTCAGTAGACATTTGTACATAGTCTCTTGCACTAGATGCTTGCATTTCAAGCGGTCCAAGTCGACTGTCTAATTCATGGAGAATATCTAATACACGATATAAATTCTCATCTGTCTCAACAAGCTTATGCTCTGCTTTTTTCTTTCTTATTTTATACTTTAATACGCCAGCTGCCTCTTCAAAAATCGAACGACGGTCATCAGGTCGGCTATTTAAAATTTCATCGACACGACCTTGTGAAATTATAGAAAATGCCTCTTTTCCAAGCCCTGAATCCATAAACAAGTCCGTAATATCCTTCAGGCGACACTGCTGGTTATTTAATAAATATTCACTATCACCTGAACGGTATACGCGTCTTGTTACGCTTACTTCTGTATAGGAAAAAGCAAGTTGCTCGTCGGTATTATCTAATATTAGTGTTACCTCTGCAAAGTTGAGTGGCTTCCGAGAGTCACTCCCTGCAAAAATTACATCTTCCATCTTTGATCCACGTAACGACTTTGCCGATTGCTCACCAAGTACCCAACGTATTGCATCTGTGACATTACTTTTTCCACTGCCATTTGGTCCCACAACCGCTGTAACACCGGGTACAAAATCAATACCAATGCGCTCCGCAAATGATTTAAAGCCAATCACTTCTAGTCGTTTTAGGAACATCTATTAAGCCTCCTCTTTCGCAGCTTCTTCTCGCATCATACGCATCGCACATTGTGCAGCTTGCTGCTCGGCTTCTTTTTTCGATTTTCCCCGACCTATACCAAGCTCTTGTCCGTTCAGTAAGACGCTTGATACAAAGGTACGATTATGTGCAGGTCCTTTTTCATCAATGATTTCATAATGAAGAAGTCCATTATTCGTTTGCTGTACCATTTCTTGCAGTTGGCTTTTAAAATCCATCACATGCGAAAAAGCACCGACTTCTACTTTTGGGAACACGATACGTTCTAAAAATGACACGACCGTTTGTAAATCTTGATCTAAATATAGGGCACCTACAAATGACTCAAACACATCTGCAAGTAGTGCTGGGCGTTCCCGTCCACCTGTTAATTCTTCACCTTTTCCAAGTAAAACAAAGCGACCAAAGCCTAGTTCATTCGCGAAAATAACTAGAGATGGTTCACAAACAATGGATGCTCGTAACTTTGTTAACTCACCCTCACTCATACTTGGGTATTTCTCAAAAAGATATTTAGAAACAGACAGTTCAAGTACTGCGTCTCCTAAAAATTCAAGACGCTCATTATCCGTAAATAACTTACGGCGATGCTCATTCACATAAGATGAATGCGTGAATGCTTGATACAATAAATTTTTATTAATAAATGTGATATTTAATTCATGCTGTAACAGCTCGAATTGATTGCGTACTTTTTCAGGAAGTACGCCAGATTTCTGCATAGTTCCTTTTCTTTTCATAGCCATTGAACAAATCTGCCTTCCTAATAGTTTCTACCGTTTTAGTGTACCTTTTTCAAAGCGTTTATGCAAAAGTATTTCGGCGTAAACACAATATTTTGGAAAATTATTAGAATATTTATTTCTAAAATCAATTAAGCCTTGGCACATTTGCGTCCGAATCGATCTTCGGAATAAAAATCCACTGTAAAATTGAAACAAAAAAGGGACGTATATAGATCGTAAACTGATCTATTTCGTCCCCTTTGAACACATCTTGTCTATTAGATCTGCTTCATCTGTAAAAAAAAGCAGTAAACTATTTCTCCTTTATTCAACCAACCATAAATACCATTTGTATAATTACGATAACCATTACACCTATAAGGGTGATAAATTTCTGCTAAATAAAGTATAAACGAAATTAGTTTATTTTACTTTCGATGTATGAAATTGCAGAACCTACTGTTGAGATTTTTTCAGCATCTTCATCAGAAATTTCCATATCGAATTCGTCTTCAAGCTCCATTACAAGCTCAACTACGTCTAATGAGTCAGCACCTAAATCATCACGGAAAGAAGCTTCAAGTGTTACTTCGCTTTCTTCAACACCTAAACGGTCCACGATTACTTTTGTTACGCGTTCTAATACTGTAGACAAATGATTCACCTCCCCTCAAATGATTATACAAAAAATTAGCGCCTATGCCTAATTCAAATTACATGACCATACCACCGTCTATATGAAGTGTTTGTCCTGTCATATAGTTAGCATCATCAGATGCAAGGAAAACGACTGCCTTTGCAATATCTTCCGGTTGCCCTAGTTTCGCAAGTGGAATTTGTGTTAACATCCCTTGTTTAATATCTTCTGGTAACTGATCAGTCATTTCTGTTTCGATAAAGCCAGGTGCAATAGCGTTGACTAAAATATTACGTGACGCTAATTCCTTCGCAGTTGTTTTTGTTAACCCAATAACACCTGCTTTAGCTGCGACATAGTTTGCTTGACCCGCATTTCCAGCTACGCCAACAATCGATGAAATATTGATAATACGGCCGGCACGTTGCTTCATCATTTGGCGTGTTACCGCTTTGGTACATAGGAAAACCCCTTTAAGATTCGTATCTAATACATCATCCCATTCATCTTCCTTCATGCGCATAAGTAAATTATCTCTTGTAATACCAGCATTATTCACTAAAATATCAAGGGAGCCAAATGTTTTCACAGCTGTATCCATTAATGCTGTCACTTCTTCTGTTTGAGAGACGCTAGCTTGTACAGCAATTGCCTCGCCACCGCCTTCTTGAATCATAGCAACCACTTCTTCAGCTTTTGCTTGCGAACCACTATAGTTCACGACAACTTTTGCACCCTCGTCAGCAAGCTTTAATGCAATAGCACGACCAATCCCTCGTGAAGCTCCTGTTACAACAACTACTTTTCCATCAAGTTTACGCATTGATTGACCACTCCTTTGACGCTTCTAAAACCGCTTCTAATGATGCCTCATCATAAACACAATAGGCAGCAACAGAGCGATCGATTTTTTTCAAGAGACCACTTAATACTTTACCTGGGCCACATTCAATAAAGACATCCACACCTTGTGCAATCATTTCTCGCATAGAGGCCTCCCATTGAACTGCACTATAAACCTGTTCAACAAGCTCTTGTTGAATGGCTGGAACATCCGTTAACTCCTTCGCCATAACGTTCCCTACAACAAGGATTTGCGGAGTAGCTAAAGTAACATCCGCCAACGCCACTTTCAACTTCTCAGACGATGGTCGCATCAGCTCAGAATGGAATGGGCCACTTACAACTAATGGTATAGCACGCTTAGCCCCTGCTTCTTTTGCCGCGCTTGATGCCTTCTCAACACCCTCTTTTGTACCTGAAATAACAATTTGACCAGGACAATTAACATTGGCTACCTGCACAGGTTCCCCTGTTGCTGACACTTGCTTAGTTACTTCATTTAACGCTTCTAATTCCATGCCTAGAATGGCAGCCATAGCACCTTGTCCAGCAGGTACAGCTTCATTCATATATAGACCACGTTTATGCACAATCTTCACTGCATCTTCAAAGGACATGACACCCGCTATGACCAATGCACCGTATTCTCCAAGAGAGTGACCTGCTGCATAATGAGGTTGAATTCCTGCTGCACGTAGCTTTTCTGCTACCATTACACCAGTAGTAAGCAGAGCTGGCTGAGCATGATATGTTAATGTTAATTCCTCCGCTGGACCTTCTAACATAAGCTTAGATAGCTCCAAATCGAGAGCTTGGTCTGCACGATCATAGAAGTCTCTACTTTCCGCAGCATTTTCAACAAACTCTTGCCCCATTCCTACTACTTGCGAACCTTGTCCTGGAAAAATAAATGCTATTTTCGTCATTTGAATAGTCCCCTTTGTTTAATCAATTTCTATGTGGCGTACTGTCTCTGTAATTGTCGAAATAACAGTATGCTCAACCATTGTGTTTGCTTGGCGGATAGCACTAAAAATCGCTTTCGCATTAGATGAACCGTGCGCCTTTATAACAGGTGCTTGTAAGCCAAACAATCCAGCACCACCGTATTCTGTATAGTCCATTTTATGTTTTAAGTCACGTAAATTATTTTTCATAAGAACAGCTGAGATCTTCGTTTTTGTTGAAGACATAAACGCCTCTTTTAACATGGAAAATAAAGCACCTGCTGTACCTTCAATTGACTTCAGCACCATATTTCCTGTAAAGCCATCCGTAACAACGACATCAGCTACTCCTTCAAGTAAATCACGTGCCTCTACATTACCAATAAAATTCAAATCCGCTTCCTTTAATAAATCAAAGGCTGCTTTTGTTAATTCATTTCCCTTTTTTTCTTCTGTACCGATATTTAATAGGCCGATTCTAGGTTTTTGTAAGCCGCCAACTTTCTTCGCATAAATATCGCCCATAATAGCATATTGCACTAAATGTTCTGGTCGGGCATCTGCATTTGCACCTAAATCAAGCATTAAAAAGCCCTTCCCATCAAGTGTTGGTAATGTCGTAGCTAAAGCTGGTCTGGCAATTCCCTCAATACGACCTACTTTAAACAAACCACCTGCCATTAAAGCACCTGTATTTCCTGCTGACAGACAAGCATCTGCTCTACCCTCATCCACTGCGTCCATCATGCGCGCCATGGAAGAATCCTTTTTTCTACGAACAGCACGTGCTGGATCGTCCGTCCCTTCAACAACTTCCTCACAATGTACGATCGTTAATCGATCATGTTGTTTTAAAAATGGCTCGAGCTTCTCTCGCTGTCCATATAATTGAATTTCTAAATTTGGAATTTGCTCTAATGCTAAGAGTGCACCTTCAATTACTGATTTTGGTGCATTGTCTCCACCCATTCCATCAAGCGCTAATTTCATTATTACTCACCCTTACCTTTCGTACGGTACATATCAAATTCACCAACAAAAACGGTTTCACCATTAACAGTAGATGTTACCTCGATTTTTGTCCGATGATTTTTATCATCTCGTCCGACAACAATCGCTTTTGTAATAACACGATTTCCAGCACGAACAGGTTTCACAAACGTAATAGTAGAATGTACTGTCAATGCTAGTTCATCGTTAATAACGGCTACCGCTAAGGAGTTTGCTTGCGCGAACAAATGATGTCCACGTGCGATGCCGTTGCGCTGGAAAACATGTTCTTCTTTCACATCAAAAATCGAAAGTGCTCGATTATCTAATTCAATATCAACAATTTCTCCGATGATCTCATCAATCGGTAGAGATTTTACTTCATTTTCATAGTTTTTTGAAGCGACATCTTTAATACGCTCTCGTAATTCTGGTATGGATAATTCCATACGATCTAAACGAATTGTTTGAACACTTACCTGAAACTGTGTTGCTAGCTGTTCATCTGTGACGAATGGATTTTCAGCTATCGTTTCAGATAGTAGTCGCTGTCGTTCTTTTTTTGTTCGTCTCAACATCATTCGCCACCTTTTGAGTTGTTATTAGCACTTGGTACTAATATCAGTATATAGAGGTTAAAAAAAGAATGCAAGACTTGTTTTAAATCAAGTCCTGCATTCTCCGCATGAATCATCGTACAATTATTAATCAAAGCGCTCCCCTTGCAAAACGCCAGAATTTTCTAACATTTTCCTCAAGTACCGATAGTCGTCACCATGCCAAAAATCATCGGTTTCAAGCATTGTAGTAGCATCCTTTCGAGCGGTCTCAAGAATCCGGTAGTCATGTACTAAATCAGCTACTTTGAAATCAGGTAGACCACTTTGCTTACGTCCAAAGAAATCCCCTGGTCCTCGCAACTCTAAGTCTTTCTCAGCTAAGCGGAAACCATCATTTGTTTCTGTCATAGACTGCATCCGCTCTTTCCCCTCGTCGGACTTAGGATCAGCCAATAAAATACAATAGGATTGATGTTCACCTCGTCCAACACGTCCTCGTAGCTGGTGCAATTGTGCTAAACCAAAGCGTTCAGCGTCATAGACAATCATAAATGTCGCATTCGGTACATTCACCCCTACCTCAACGACTGTCGTAGAAACTAAAACCTGTATGGATCCATCACTAAAAGCGCGCATAACAGCATCCTTCTCATCTGCGGATAAACGTCCATGCATTAGACCAACTTGATAGCGGCCTGTAAAATAAGTGGCTAGCTGTTCATAGATTTCAACTGCATTTTGAACATCCAGTTTATCTGATTCCTCAATAAGAGGACAAATGGCATAGGCTTGTCTTCCAGCGGCTAGCTCTCCTTCTAGTTTTGATATAACCGATCCGAATTGTTCTTTTTTCATCCAATGGGTTTCAATCTGCTTGCGCCCTGCCGGCATTTCATCAATCATCGACACATCCATTTCTCCAAATGCTGTAATGGCAAGTGTTCTCGGAATTGGAGTGGCTGTCATAAAGAGCACATCCGGGTTTTCCCCTTTATCTCTCAGTATGCGACGTTGTTCAACACCAAAACGATGTTGTTCATCGGTAATAACAAAACCTAGATTTTTAAAAATAACATCAGGCTGGATTAAGGCATGTGTACCGATCACAATATCGAGCTCTCCATTCGCCAAATCTGCTAGTATAGCACGGCGCTCCTTCGTTTTAGTTGAACCAGATAATAAAGCTACACGAACGCCAAATGGTTGGAACCATTCTAGCAAGTTCTCCAAGTGCTGCTCTGCTAAAATTTCTGTTGGAGCCATTAACGCTCCTTGATAACCTGCTGAAACTGCAGCGTATAGGCCTATAGCTGCCACCACTGTTTTCCCCGAACCTACATCACCTTGTAACAAGCGATTCATTCGATGTGGCTCCTTCAAATCTTTACAAATTTCATTGACAACACGTTTTTGAGCATTGGTTAATTCATACGGTAATGCCGCGATAAATTCACGTAGCAGATGCACATCATATTGAATGACCGTTCCTTGTTCATTTTCCTTCCGTACCTTACGTAACGCCTGCATACGTAATTGAAAATTTAATAGCTCTTCATAGGCAAAACGTCTTCTCGCTTGTTTAGCATGTTGTGCATCTAGCGGAAAATGAATACCCTCCAAGCCTTCCTGTATAGGCACAAGCTTATAGGAATCCTGCAAATGCTGTGGAATAGCATCAGGCAAATTAGCGCCATAATCGTCCAATACTTGTCGCATATATTTTCGAAATCTTTTTTGTTGAATTAAACCTTTCAGGCTATAGACAGGTTCAAAGTCTACTTGATCGGTTTTAGGGCCAAATGTGACCGTTGTGCCATTGATGACCTGTCTCCCACGATCCCATTTCCCAGTCACAGTAATAATAGAGCCGGGTATAAGTTTTTGTTTTAAGTAGCCTTGATTGAAAAACACCACTTTCACTAAGTGGCGGCCAGCCAAAACTGTTACCTGTAAACGTGATTTATTGCGGCCTAAAAATAAGACGGTAGGCTCACGTTCTACTTTACATTCGACTGTAACACGCTCATTGTGCGGTGTTTGTGCTAAATCCTTCAAACGAAAATCTTCATGACGATGTGGAAAGGTCCATAATAAATCAGCAATCGTGTCAATGCCTAGTGTTTCAAGATGCGTTGCTGTTTCTTTCCCAATACCTTTTAATTCGGTAACAGGATTATTTAAATCAGTCACTTATCTCTCAACTCCCTTCATTGATTCTTAACATTTTTTTCTATGTAGCATTTCTAACTCTCTATTCAATGTATCATAAAAACCATTCGTTGCCGTAAATAAACAATCATTAGCCATTAGCAAAAACCCTACCACTGACTGATAGGGTTATGCTTATGGACTGTTCATTACGCTTGATAATGCATAATAATTTCAATAAAAAGCTTAATCGCGTCAGGGAAGACATTTTCATCTAAATCAAACCTCGGGTGATGATGTGGATATCTGCTTTTTTCCCCACCCATGCCTACAAAGATAAACGCGCCAGGTTTATGTTTTAGATAGTAAGCAAAATCCTCTCCCCCCATTACAGGATCGACAAGTTTAAATACATTCTCCCCAAAGTTTTCCCGAACAATAGACTCTACAAAGTGAGATTCCTTCGTATCATTAATAAGAGGAGGCGTCCCTAAAATAAAGTCGATTTTCCCTTTTGCACCGAAGGCACCACATATTCCTTCTGTTAAATTCACCATCTTTGTTTGGATGGTATGGACTGTTTCAGGTGTCAACGCACGAATTGTCCCAATTAATTTTGCAGAGTCTGGAATGATGTTATACGTCGTACCAGCTTGAATATTACCTACAGTAATCACGCCTGCCTCAATGGGATTTAAATTTCTACTGATAATACTTTGAAAAGATTGCATAACATGGCTCGCAATATAAATAGGATCCACAGTTTCATGCGGCATGGAGCCATGCCCACCATATCCTTGAATTTCTATTTCAAAATCATCTACAGAAGCCATCATAGGACCATATGTTAAGCCTATTTTCCCTTTTTCTAAGCCTTGCCATAAATGAATACCAAAAATTGCATCGACACCTTCTAGAACACCATTCTGAATTAAAAAATCTGCCCCACTTGGTGTAATTTCCTCGGCTGATTGGAATATGAGCATGACATTTGGTTCTATTTTTTCCTTATTCATCGAAATCCACTCAGCAACCGCTAATAGGATAGCTGTATGGCCATCATGCCCACACATATGCGCTACACCCGGTTGTTGAGAGATATAGGGCTTGTCTCCTTCTTCTACTATTGGTAGAGCATCTATATCCGCTCGTAAGGCGATTGTTTTCGTACCTTTCGTCCCTTCAACCATAGCTACTACACTTGGAGGATTAAAATCTAAAATTTTTATATGAAGTTGCTCTAATCTTTTGCGAATAAATTTACATGTTTCATATTCCTCGCCTGACAGCTCTGGATATTGATGAAGATAACGACGATCTTCTATTGCTTGTTCTGTCAAACATTTCAAATTAGTAATATCCATGAAAAAACTCCTTTAATATGCCCCTAAAAACCCATCCTATTGATTTGTATCTCTACCAATTCATTATACTAAAAACAAACTTAACTGAACCAACATGAAAAACATGCCATCTAATGAGATAGCATGTTTTTCATGTTTTATTGGATTGCTTTAATACTTTGTAATCCGCCATTTTCGAGAATGGCTTTACTAATTGCCTTACCTGTTGGCGTTGCGGCTAAACCACCGCGTGCCGTCTCTTTCAGGTTTGGACTCATAGATTGTCCAATGCGATACATCGCTCCAATTACTTCATCACATGGAATTCGACTTGTCACACCTGCAAGCGCCATATCTGCTGCTACAAGAGAATTAGCAGCACCCATAGCATTCCGTTTAACACAAGGTACTTCCACTAAGCCTGCTACTGGATCACAAACAAGGCCAAGCATATTTTTTAACGTAATCGCAAATGCTTCTGAACATTGTTGCGGTGTTCCTCCAGCCATCTCAACGATAGCTGCCGCTGCCATACCTGCCGCTGAACCAACCTCTGCTTGGCAGCCACCTTCAGCACCTGAGATGGAAGCATTATTAGCCACAACAAAGCCAAATGCACCTGATGTAAATAAATAACGGATCATTTGCTCACGCGTTGGATTTAGTTTATTTTTTACCGCAAAAAGTGTTCCTGGTACAACCCCTGCCGAACCCGCTGTTGGCGTTGCACAAATTGTTCCCATTGCTGCATTGACTTCATTGGTTGCAACCGCTTTACTTACTGCATCTAATAATAAATCACCTGATAGTGATTTTCCTTGTGCAATGTAATTTTGAAGTAATACGGCGTCCCCACCAGTTAAACCTGTAACCGACTGTACACCTTGTAAGCCGCGCTCTACCGCTTCTTCCATCACCGTTAGGTTTCGATCCATTTGTTGAATGATTTCTTCTCGTGTTCTACCAGTTATCAACATTTCCTGTTCAATCATAATTTCTGATATTAATTTATTTTCCTGTTCTGCTCGTTCCACAAGCTCCCGAACATTATGAAATAAAACGTCCATCTTGGGACACCCCCTTAGTTATTAATCTTTGATACTTTTGTAATATATGGGATTAATGAAATCTGCTGTAGCACTTTTTCTTCTATATTTTGATCGACTTCAATAACCATTAAAGCCGTTAAACCACGTTCTATACGTGAAACTTCCATATGTCCAATATTAACTTCGTGCATCGCTAAGCAATTGGCTACGTTCGCTATGCAGCCAGCACGGTCATCATGTACGACAAGAATCGCTGGCATGCCACCTGTTAAACGCAATTTAAAGCCATTTACTTCACTTACTTCTATTTTACCGCCACCAATAGAAATACCGACGACAGACATTTCCCCTTCATCGTCTCCAATAACTAGACGTGCCGTATTTGGATGCTCCGTATTAGCTGTTTCTGGAATAAATTCATATTCCAACCCTGCCTTTTCTGCATCTTCAAATGCCGTTTTAATACGATCATCAAATGTATCGTAGTTCAATAAGCCCCCAACGATTGCAACATCTGTCCCATGCCCTCTATACGTTTCTGCGAAAGAACCATATAAATGAATTTTCGCCCATTTAGGTTGTCTACCAAATAAATCCCTTGCAACTCGTCCAATACGAGCTGCCCCTGCCGTATGAGAGGAGGAAGGCCCAATCATGACGGGGCCAATAATATCAAAAACCGAAGTAAATTTCATACAAACACCCCTCTATTCTATTCCTATAATAATATTTATATTTACTTATATCATGCTTGATAGTTACCACAAAAGTAAAGTATTTAATTTGTCAGCTTTCAGAAAATTACCACTACTATAATTTGTAGCCAATCGAGATATGTTATACATTGTCCATACCGTGTGCACACACAATGAAAACCGTTGATATTCCAATATTTCCAATTTTTTATATCCTCTACATACGTACATTCAACTATGAATAGTACGTATGTTTCCGACTAAATATAGATAATACTCTCTTTGTAGCATAAACAAAAGCAGTACACATTTTGTGCACTGCTTTCTTTACGGAATAGCAAAGTAGCATGTAATTATTCTACCGAAATAATATATGGGTATAACCCTTGTTTTCCATCAAATAATTCAACTTCTATGTCTGGATAGTTCTTCTCAATGAATGCTACTAACTCTGTAGCATCTTGTTCAGTTGTATCCTCTCCATAAATGACTGTTACAATTTCAGCATCCTCATCAACTAAATCAACAATTACTTTTTCAGCTGCATCTTTTAAAGCTGGTGTAGAAAGGACAATTTTTCCTTCTGCTAACGCCATAAAGTCATCTTTATGGATTTCAACACCATCTATAGATGTATCACGCACAGCATAAGTTACTTGACCCGTCTTTACATTTGCAAATGCATCCGTCATTGTCTTTTTATTTAAGTCAACAGCCGCTTCAGGATTAAACGCTAAAATTGCAGCCATACCTTGCGGAATTGTCTTCGTTGGGACAACTGCTGCTTCAATTTCTAAAAGCTCAACAGCTTGCTCTGCAGCCATCACTATATTTTTATTATTAGGTAAAATTAAAACTTTCTCTGCACCAATTTCTTGTACTGCTTTAACGATATCTTCTGTTGAAGGGTTCATCGTTTGACCACCTTCAATGACATAAGATGCACCGATCGAACGCAATAATCCTGCAACACCCTCACCCATCGCAATTGTTACAATAGCATATGGATGTTTTTCTAATTTTTTCGTTGTCGTAGGTGCCTTATGTTCTTCACCGACGATAGCTGAATGTTGCTCACGCATATTATCGACTTTTATTTTCATAAGACTACCGTATTTTTGTCCAATTGATAAAACAGAGCCTGGTTGCTCAGAATGGATATGAACCTTGGCAATTTCTTCATCCGAAATAACAAGTAACGAATCACCTAAAGGACTTAATTCTTGACGGAATTGCTCCTCATTAAATGGCTCTTTCCCATCTTCTAAACGCACCATTATTTCTGTACAATAGCCAAATTCAATATCTTCAGTATTCATAAAGTCTTGAGCTCTATGATGCTCTGCATTGATTAAATCATCTAATGTCGCATCATTTTTCTCTGGGAGAGGCTCTCCTTTTAAAGAAGATAAAAATCCTTCATATACAAACAATAAACCTTGGCCACCACTATCGACAACCCCTACCTCTTTTAAAACAGGTAATAAATCAGGTGTTCGATCTAGCGATGCCTTTGCCTCTGCAGTAAAAGCTTCCATAACCGCAATGATATCGGTTTCAGTTTCTGCCACTTCTACGCCTTTTTTCGCTGCTTCCCGAGCAACCGTTAAAATAGTTCCTTCGACAGGTTTCATAACGGCTTTATATGCTGTATCTACCCCAGCTTGGAAGGCACCTGCAAAGCTTTTCGCATCAATTGTTGCTTCTTTTTCAATAAATTTTCCAAATCCACGGAATAATTGTGATAGGATTACACCTGAATTTCCACGCGCCCCCATTAATAAACCTTTTGATAAGGCCTGTGCCGTTTTACCAACATGCTCTGAAGCATGAAGCTCCGTTTCCTTTGCACCAGATGTCATCGATAAGTTCATATTTGTCCCTGTGTCACCATCCGGAACTGGGAAAACATTTAATGAATCTACATAATTTGCATTTTGGAATAGGTGATGCGCACCCATTTGTACCATTTCTGCAAACTTTATACCGTCTAAAGACTGCATTCGATTTAGTTCCTCCTCTTAATTCGCTACACGAACGCCCTGTACAAAGATATTGACAGATTTTACGCTCATACCTAATGTTTTATCTACTGTATATTTCACTTTCGACTGTACTTGGTAAGCAACTTCCGAAATTTTTGTCCCGTAACTAACAATAATGTACATATCAATATGTAAATCGTCGTCTTGTTGTCGAATCACAACACCTTTTGCGAAGTTTTCTTTACGTAAAATATCAGTTAGACCATCACGAATTTGATGTTTAGATGCCATGCCAACAATCCCGTAGCATTCTACAGCAGCACCACCAGCAATTTGTGCAAGTACATCTGTTGAAATATCAATTTGGCCGAATTCACTGTTTAATTCAATTGACATAGAAATGCCCCCTTGGCTCTTTTTGACTAAACTATATTGTAACACTTTCGTTGTAATTTAAGCAACCTAAGGGGGTAAAGAAAGGCTATGTAGCAACGTTTTGTGACTTTAAATCGACGTATTTATGAATTCATCAAAAATGGCGTTCTTACAATAAAATTTATTTCCGCCTAATTGTGTTATGAAGTATAACGCTCGGTCAGCAAGCCCCATAGCCCATTTATATATGCCCTTTCCTCAAAATTTTATTAGGACATATGCCTATGTGGCCTCTCTTTATTTATGTTAAACATCACAGTCAATTCTAGATATAAAAAAGTTGATACTATGAAAGCATCAACTTTTTATTGCATTAAATTAAACTTTTTATAAGGGTATCGATCATAACTGGCATTTCTTTAAAAGCACTATCCACATGTAATCTTTCTGTTTTTTGGTGCGCATCCTTACCAAATGGTCCTACATTTAAGACCGGCCCTTGTAAAGCGGTCATTTCTTTAAATGGAATACTATACGTATCCCCCCATACAGGTGTATTGCGTTCGAAGGCTAACCATTCATCTGATTCATCTGTATAGTTCACATAGCTTAAATCACAAATTCCATTAAAATAATGGATTTGCTCCACCTCAACATCGAATGTTTGCGCCGTTTTCTTCATTAATTCAATCGATTTTATAATAAGTGGATGATTGGATGAATTAATAGCTGGGTAATAAGGTGGGGCATATAACAGGACAGTAGCTGGTGCTAATTCCTGGCAACGTATCATAAGCTGATCAACGATGCGTATTGACTTTTCACGATCATCCCACGAACTATGCTGAAGAACTTGAGATTTGATAGAATCGACTTCGGCAGCTCCCAGTTTCCGGATGGCATGTTCTAAGAGAGCCTCATATCGTAATACTTTGACTGTCCCAACACCTTGTACTTTTTCTCGTTTGCAAATTTGCACATATTGTTGATTACAAGCCGTCATTGCTTCGAATGCAACATGTTCAAATATATCCATCACTTCTGCTGCTGTACGTTTTAATAAAAATACATTGTAAAGAGCCGCAGCTCGATATGGCGTTTGTGTAGAGTATTCCATTTTCAAATCTTTTAACTGTAAAGAGACTGGTAGTGGTGTGCTCTCTCCTAAATCTGTTTCGCGGAAAAGAGGATTCCACTCCATATGCTGCGTCATATAAGAAGCAATAAAATTGGCTGTCATTCCCTTTAAAGGTTCACCGACATGTGTTTCCTTCCCATAAAATAGTGCAGCTGGCATTATCTTACCAATTGTACCTGAATAAATATATTCATTCGTATCAGAAGGTCCTTGTGAAAAAGATGGTTCACTATTTAAAAATAATTGATACGTTAAATCATATTGTTCACGTATTCTTACAAGCTCTACTACAGCAGCTCTCATTCCCGCTGAATTTACTTCTTCATCGGGAACCGCTGTTAAAATCAGATTGATTGGCCATTGCTCGAAGCTTGCTTTTTCAATTAGCTGCATGTGTAATGCCAGTCCCATTTTCATATCCATTGTGCCACGACCAAACAAATAATTGCCTGATTCCAAATCCAATCTAGCAGCTTCTGGTAAATCCTTTTTGTACTTAGGCTCCATAAGCTTTTTAGTCAATTCCTCAGGGAAAACAGCTAGAGGCTCTAATTCTCCATATTCTTCAGTATGCACTGTATCAAAGTGACTAATTAGCACTACTGTGTCAGTTGCTGTAGGATGTTTATATAATGCCGTTACAGCGTTTCTTCCTAGACCTGCTTCATGCAATTCGATCAACTCAGAATGCTTCTTAAAATATGGAAGCGCCATCAATTTATTTTTCAATTTATAGGCAAATTCATTTTCACCCTCAGTCAATGTTCTACTGTCCCAACTGACAATTTCACATAGCAGTGTTCGCAATTTTTCTGGTGTATCCCACATATAATTATCCATAAAAATTCTCCTTTAAATCTCATTCGTTAAAGGTTTTTAACGAATATCTAATGACTCTTCATTTTTGGTATCTGTAGTAGCAATAGGTGCTTTTTTTAATTTCAATTGATAAAAAATCATACACGCAATAAAGAAGCCAATGCCATACAATAGGCCGATTCTTTGGGTTGGATCAAATGCTAAAAAAATCAAAATCACTAAACAAAAGACAATACAAAATATCGGTATTAATGGAAATAAAGGTGTCTTAAACTTTAAATCAGCTAAATTTCCACCCGACTTAATATAACGATAGCGGAACATTAATTGAGAAGCACAAATCCCCATCCATGAAATCGTGACAGATATTCCTGCAACCGACATTAATAAAACAAATACCGCATCTGCTTCCATAACACTTGTTAGTAATGATAAGAGGGAGAAAACCATCGTAAAGATCAGTGCATTTAGAGGCACTTTATTTTTAGTAAGACGACCAAATAATTTTGGTGCCATTCCCTCATGGGACATCGAGAACAATAAACGAGTTGACGCATACAAGCATGAATTACCAACGGATAGAATCGCGGTTAAAATAACAAAATTCATGATACCAGCTGCATAGGGAACTCCTGCTAAATTCATCAACGTCACAAATGGACTCTCCATAAGACCAAGCTCTGATGATGGGAAGATGGCCGACAATACAATAATAGAAGCAATATAAAAAACAATAATTCTAAAAAGTATTGTCCGAATAGCTCTTGGTATATTTTTTTCGGGATTTTCGGTTTCACCGGCTGCAATTCCCACAAGCTCGGACCCTTGATAAGAGAAAATAACATTCATCATCGTGACAAATATAATGGAAATACCTGCTGGGAATAAGCCAGACGGTGCTAAATTTGTGAGATGAGGTGTTGGACGATCTGCTAACGGTACCAAACCAAAAATAGCAGCCCCACCTATTATGATAAAGGCAATAACTGCGACTACTTTAATACTCGCAAACCAAAATTCTGCTTCAGCAAACCCCTTTGTAGTTAAAGCATTTAAGACAAATAAAAGAACCATAAATACTGCACACCATATCCAAATAGGGATATCTGGAAACCAATGTTGCATTAAAATTCCGGCAGCTGTAAACTCAACGCCCGCTGTCGCTGCTGAACCGACGAAGTACATCCAGCCTAATGAAAATCCGGCTGAAGGGCTGATGAAACGTGTAGCATATGTTTGAAAGGAACCGGTCACAGGCATGTAAACAGCTAATTCTCCTAGACAATTCATTACCATAAATAAAATTAACCCACCAAATAAATAACCAATAAGTGCTCCACCTGGACCCGCTTGATTAATGGTATAGCCTACATTTAAAAATAATCCTGTTCCGATAACTCCCCCAAGAGAAAGCATTAATAAGTGACGGCTTTTCATTGAACGGTTTAATTGTTGATTGTGAACTTGATCCCCTTTATCCAACATTCATCCATCCTTCCCATATTCTGTGAATATATTGAATATTCTGATATAAAAATAACGAAAGCACCCAACCAATTTATCTTTTTTAAATTGATTGGGTTCAAGTAGTTTTACTTAAAAACGTAATGATAAGCAGCTTAAGCCACCATCATGTTTTCTAAATTCAGACATTTCTAGTTCAATCGTTTGATAACCTAGATCGAGTAATTTACGATTTGTGTCTGGGTATCCTGCTGGAATAATAATATAATCATTGACTTGAATACAGTTAGCAGAATATTCATCTTCCTTTGGAATAATAATTTTTTCATAGGTTTCAAATGCCGGATGATCTACGAACTCACCAGCTAGCACCATACGATTGTCACCTACATAAGCAATACCAGTTTTTAAATGGAAGAAATCTTTTAATGGGATAATCGTTGCCTCATATCCCTCTTGTTCAACGATTTCCTTAAATTGTTGTGCCCCTTCTTTATTTGTACGGTCTGAAATTCCTACATAAAATTTCTTTTCAGCCTGTAATACGTCACCTCCATCAAGCGTTCCAGATCCTTTAATATAATAAATTTTATCGTAGAATTGCTTTACAGCAGGTTCGATATCTTCAATTTCACGGTTACGAGCAGCAGCTCCTGGATTTGAAATAATAGCAAATTCTGGTGTTAATACAGCCGTATCCTCTACAAATGTTGAGTCAGGAAATGCCTCATTCGCTGGTAATTGAGTTACTTCAACCCCACACTTTTTTAAAGCTTCTACATACTTGTCATGCTGCTCATATAATTTCTCTAAAATGGGTTTTCCTAAATCACTAGTTGTTAAACCGTTTACAAAACTATTTCCTGGATTTTTAACAATAACATTTTTAAACATATTCTTTTCTCTCCTTTTATGCTCTTATTACAGGACAAGTCAGACATGTAGGCCCGCCTGTTCCTAACACAGAAATTTGATGACCTTTATATTCAAATACCGTTGCACCAGCTTCGATTAGTTGTTGTTTTGTGACCGTATTTCCTTCAGGAATTACACAAACTCTAGGTGCAAGCGCTAACACATTACAGCCAAGTGTATCGTATTCATCCTTTGGCACTTCCACTAACTGAATACCTCTTTCCACCAGTAGTTGGCGGAAAAATACAGGCATTAAGCGGGAATGTACAACTGCTAAATCTTTATCAACCATACTAATGAAAGACATAAGATGTAAGCATTCAGCTTCACCTAAATCATGTGGTAGCTGTACCACTATAAATTCATCTACCATTTCAGCTGTCATTTCTTTTAGCTGACGAATGGCCTCATCATTTGTTCGATAACCTCTCCCAACAGCAAGTGTTCGATCATCTAACCAAACAATGTCTCCACCATCTGCTACTGCATCTCCAGTGAGTTCTCCGATTATGGAAATACCCCTGTCCTTTAAAAATTCTTTGTAGATGGAAGCTTCTGGCTGTCTTAATTTTTTTCCAGACTTTAATAAAATGGCACCCTTGGGCGTAAATTTGACTGGATCATGGGCATAAAGCGAGTCCAACCCTACCTCATCTGAAAGTGGTAGATAATCAATTGTGTCAACATACTTCTTAAGAATCTCAACAAATTCTGCATATTCCTTTAATGCTTCTTCAAAGTTGGGCTCAGATAAGTAGTTAAAAGTTTTCCATTCATCACTAAGATGTTTCTGACTTCGGAAGGCATCTTTTGGATGTTTTACTATTACGTGTTTTAAAGGTGTATACATCGACGAGCAATAATGCATTCCCTTCACTCCTTTTCCGTGTAGTGGAAAACGTTTCCGTTTAGAGGAAAGTTTATATGAAAAATATATGCGTTTTATGTTATACTGTCAATATATTTAGAAAACTTTTTATTTTTCATTTTCTTCTCAAACTACTCTCAGTATGCCTTGTTGTATTAAGGCTGAATTTTTCTAAATGGGTATACTCTTTCTTTTTGTATTAAAATCATTTATTCAATGAACTCATAGTCTGAGTAAGATTGGAACTAGACGTAGGTAGAGAATAAAAATAAAATAGGAGAAAAGGAGGTAGGACAAATGCAATTACTAGAGCGGGCTATGACTATTGCGAAGGTTTTAGCTTCTGAAGCAAATGGCAGTAGCTTGTCCATTTCGGAGCTTTCAACAAAATGTGATTTACCTCTAAGTACTTTACATAGAATTTTAAAAGCGATGATTAATCAAGGTATGATTGAGCAAGATGAACAAACTAAACATTATCGGCTCGGGACCATTTGGATGGAACTCGGTTTACAAGTCTATGATACGATGGATTATATTAGCAAAATCCGACCAGAGCTAGAGCGATTAGCAAGAGATGTTGAGGAAAGTGTCTATTTAAGTAAGCCAGCAGGTTTAGACACGATTATTATTGAAAGAATAGATAGCGCTGCCAATCCAATTCGTATTTATGACCAGCTGGGTATTCGTATACCGCTACATATTGGAGCAGCCAATAAAGCCATTCTCGCCTCTATGTCTGACGCACAATCGAAAGAAATATTAGAACAACTAATAACGCAAGATGAAATGCCTGAACTGGAGGAACAACTTCGTCAAATTCGACAACAAGGTTATGCGATTAGTCACGGAGAACGAACGGCTGGTACTTCTTCCATTGCCGTTTCCGTTTTAGATGGTTTTGGTGAAGTAATAGGAGCAGTAAGCATCGGTTTCGTCAGCTTTAATGTTTCTCAAGAGCACATTCAAACACTCATTGAACGTTTGGTTAATACCGGTAAACGCGTCTCACTGAAACTTGGTTATCGAGGAAAAGATTAGAACAACCGATTCCCATAGAGCAAATCTATTTTGTTCATCAATTTTGCCTGTAAAGGTTTTTTTCTTGAAAGGTTATGTGAAAACTATTGCACTGAACGCCATCGTATGTTAAATTATTATGGTATGTGAAATACCGAACTGAAATATAATAATCTTTCAGCATCAACAGTAAGGAGGGAATACAACATGCCAAAACAATGTGTAATCACTGGACGTAAAGCTCGTACTGGTAACAACCGTTCCCACGCTATGAACGCTAACAAACGTACTTGGGGTGCTAACCTTCAAAAAGTTCGTATCTTAGTTGACGGTAAACCAAAACGTGTATGGGTTTCTGCTCGTGCATTAAAATCAGGTAAAATCGAGCGCGTTTAATCGACGCTTCTAAAAAATCGATTTCGCTTTGAGCGTAAATCGATTTTTTTCTTTGGTTATAGAATGATTACAGCAGTAAAAATCTACATATAGCAAAGAATGAAAAAATCCGACTACTTTTAGTCGGATTTTTTTACTTTCTTATCTTTTTTAAATAGGTTAATACACGTGCGCGTGATACTACTAACGAATTTCGGCAATTGGAACGTATATACTTTCAGGACTCTCTCCCCCTTACGCTAATCTATGCTTCTTATCATTAAACATATGCCTCTTGAGAAAGATATAGACCCTGAAGTTCCTATTATTTCATTACTTGTAAATCGGGATGTGCCTAAAGAAATTTCTTCTTTCGTTGTTTCATATTTTACTTGCCTTAATGTCACATCTTTTATCGGCTCTTCATGAGCAAAGAAAGATAAATATCGGTATCGGTTATCTGCATAAATAGCATGTGTACCCGGCAATAAAAATTGTAACATATTTGTATGATTAATAATCTTCAATACAATGTGTGGATGCTCTTTTTGTAAACGATATATAGATCGAACAGCTGCCTCATAATGATCTAGACGCCCTCCCGTAACACCTGTCAAAATAATTTCTTGTGGTGCATACGTAAATGCTTTAAGTAAGGCTAAATCCGTATCCGTTTCATTTTTCTCTTCCTGAAAACGTTGTTGATCATTTGTCCGCGCCATCACTAGCTGATATTCCTCTTCTGATAAAGAATCAAAATCTCCAACAATTGCATGTGGCGTAATCCCCTGCTCTATTAAATATAAAGCACCACGATCTGCGCCAATAAACACTACATTCTGTTGTTGTTGAAACGATGTGAATGAACACAGCTCTTGTTTTGGACCACCTGCACAAACAACGACTGTCGTCATCCGTTAATCGCTGCCTCACCAGCCGCTAAAATTTCTTGAAGCGCAGCTGTTCGATCCTCTTTACTATAGATGGCTGATCCTGCTACAAAAATTGTCGCCCCTGCCTGTGCACATGGAACAATCGTTTCAGCTGTAATGCCACCGTCAATTTCAATGGCGATGTCCAACCCACGCTCTTTAATCAATGTAGATAAAGTCTCGATTTTAGGCACAACCGAATGAATGAATTTTTGTCCGCCGAACCCTGGATTGACAGTCATTAATAATACCATATCGATATCTTCAAGAACATGCTGGATAGATTCTATCGGTGTATGTGGATTTAATACGACACCCGCCTTTATACCATACGAACGGATTAATTGAATTGTACGATGTAAGTGACGACAAGCTTCAACATGTACGGTAATATAGTCTGCTCCAGCTTGAGCAAACTGTTCAATATACTGATCTGGGTTTTCAATCATTAAATGCACATCTAATGGTAAATCCGTTAATGGACGGATAGCATCCAATACGATTGAGCCAAATGAAATATTCGGCACAAAATGACCATCCATCACATCTATATGAATTAGTTTTGCACCGGCTTGCTCTACTTCTCTTACTTCTTCTCCTAATTTTGCAAAATTCGCTGCTAAAATTGATGGTGCTATTTGTATCATCATTAATACCTCGGCTTTCGATCCATAATTTCTTGCATAAATTGTTCATAATGCTTGTAGCGGTAGTCACGAATTTCCCCTGTCTCTACGGACGCCTTGACTGCACATTTGGGCTCTTTCATATGTAAACAGCCTCTGAACTTACAATGATCGGCCACTCTAACCATTTCAGGAAAACATGCGCTTAATTCTTCTTTCTCAATTTCATCAAAATCAAACGAACTGAATCCAGGCGTATCTGCCAATAAACCATCACAGACCTCTATTAGCTCAACGTGACGCGTCGTATGTTTTCCACGTCCTAGGCTCTGTGAGATAATACCTGTTTTTAAATTCAATTCAGGAATTAATGTATTGAGTAATGTTGATTTTCCAACACCAGATTGGCCTGCTAGGACAGTTGTTTTCCCCTTTAAAATAGGCTGTAATCTTTCCACCAATTCTTCTTCATCTTTATAAGTTTGAAGAACGGTATAGCCCATATTTTCGTAATCGACGATATAACGCTGTAATTCCTCATGTTCGTCATTTTCTAGTAAATCCATTTTTGTTAGACAAATAATAGGGTGTACATGGAATGATTCTAAAACAACTAAAAAGCGATCGAGTAATATCGTATTGAAATTAGGCTCTTTTACAGAAAAAACCAAGATACCTTGATCAATATTGGCAATCGGCGGTCGAACTAATTCATTTTGACGTTCTAAAATCTTTTGAATAGTGCCATCCGATCCTTCTGTTTCCAATGAATATTCTACCATATCACCGACAAGCGGGGATTCTCCGCGATTGCGAAAGACCCCACGTCCTCGGCATTGAATAAGCTGATGACCATCATACACATAATAATAACCGCTTAACGCTTTTCTTATTTGGCCTTGCGCCATCCAATTCCTCCTTAATTGACATCGTTATAATTAACTTTTTCTTCTAAGATGATTTCTGAGTCACGGATAATTCTATAACTCGCATCTTTGCCTTCTTCAATAACAAGCTGTATATTGTAAGGCGTATCATTTAAAATTTCCAGCTCCGTAACTGGTTCTGAAAATGTATGATTTTTATCTTGAATTTCAATGCGAACTTTTTGAGGTATACCCTCTTCTTTAGGTTTATACTCAATGACTATGGGCTTAAGCAGAAATTTCTCAGGCTTTTTAGCTGGTCCCTTACTAATTATAACCGATATAGCTGAACCTTCCTCCACCATAGTACCTGCTTTTGTCAATTGCGAAATTACACTACCAGCAGGGATCGATTCATGATATTCTTCACGAGATACTCGCCAGCTGAGACCTACTCTGTTCACATAGTTATCCATATCTGCTTTCGAATAGTTCACAACATTTTCTACTCTGACCATACGAACACCTTGACTTACTTTAAAGGTAATCGTTTCCTCTTTTGCTACCACTTCCGTATCTGCCGGAATACTTTGCTCAATAATTCTACCTTCAGGTTCACGAGAAGGCACTTCCTCTTTCCTTACTTCTTTATACTTTCCTTTTATTAAAGCCTCTACTTGACTATAATTTTGTCCGACATAATTATCAACAGTCGTCGTTTCCACACCTAAACTAACAATTAGGTCAATCTCTGAGCCTTTCGCGCGCATCGAATTTTTCTCTGGATCCGTTTCTATAACATGACCCTTTTCAATGTCCTCATGATTTCGCTCCTGATGCTCCTCACCAACAACAAATCCCTCGGCTTCTAATTTTTTTGTAGCTTCCTCTACAGTCAAATTTATGACATCTGGGACTGCCACTTTTTTCGGGCTAAATAAATCTGCTGCAAATATGAAGAATAAGAAGATGATAATTACTGCTATCAATAATCCCGCCACAATCTTAGGCCATTTTTTCTTCTTTGCTTTTACAGGAGTAGGTTTTTCTACAGTTTTTTTAGGTGATGGTTGAGCTGGAGATTTATATTCCACAATGGGTTCAATAACCCTTGTTTTAGTTAAATCTTCATCTTTCTTTAGAGCTTCCTCTTTAATAATTGGAATGGCCTTTGTCGCATCATTATCCACTGGAATAACAAACTTTGGTTCATTTATTCGGGAAGATGATAAGACGGTTTCCAAATCATCATACATTTCTTCCACTGTATTATAGCGATGAGATGCATCTTTTGCTGTAGCCTTGAGCACCACATTTTCCAAGCTTTGCGGAATGGTACCATCAAAAGCACGAACTGAAGGTGTTTCCGCTTGTAAATGCTTAAGAGCAATAGAAACAGCTGACTCCCCTGAAAAAGGTAATTCACCTGTTAATAATTCATACAATACAATTCCCAGTGCATAAATGTCCGATTGACTTGTAGCCGTACCACCCCGAGCCTGCTCTGGTGATAAGTAATGCACTGTCCCTAACACAGAATTCGTTTGAGTAAAGGATGTAGCGCTTAACGTCATGGCAATGCCAAAATCTGTTACTTTGACATTTCCCTCTGCATCCATCAAAATATTTTGTGGTTTAATATCACGGTGAATAATATGATTTTCATGGGCATTAGCAATAGCAGACGTTAATTGCTTCATAATATGCACACTTCTAGATGGAGAAATTGGTGCAAATTCTTGTATGTACTGCTTTAACGTTTTTCCTTGAACAAATTCCATCACAATATAGTGTAGATCCCCATCGTCACCTACATCATAAACACTAACAATATTAGGATGTGTAAGACTTGTGGCAGACAGTGCCTCACGCTGAAAACGTCGATGTAACTCATCCTCATTGGAAAAATCATAGCGTAATATTTTTATGGCCACATCACGATTTAATATCATATCATGAGCTAAATAAACATTGGACATACCTCCGCCACCAATGAGTTCTAAAATCTTATAACGGTCACTAATTCTTTTACCTACCAGCATTCTTACACCTCCTCATCCTTTTTAGTTAGTAGCACGAGGGAGATATTATCTTCTCCCCCGCTGGCATTTGCTAATTCTACAAGTTTACGTCCTTTTTCCAATATAGGATCAGGATACGTAATGATTGAAGCCATTTCATAGACAGTTAGTTTATTGCTTAATCCATCTGAACAAATGAGTAAATACGATTTTGATGCCAACTCTACTTCATAAAAATCTGGTTCTATTGCTTCCTCTGTACCTACAGCTTTTAAGATGAAATTTTTCTTTGGATGCGTCAATGCTTCCTCTTCACTAATTTCTCCATTTTCAACCAGTACATTCACGTAAGAATGATCTCTTGTGATTTGTTGTGCACCATCTTCAAAGAAATAATACACACGACTATCTCCAACATGTGCAATGAAACAATGATGTTCTTCTATTAACACTGCAATAAACGTCGTGCCCATTCCTTTACAGTCTTCGTGTGATAAAGAATAGTCATAAATATTTTTATTCAATTGCTTTACTGTTTGTAATAACCATTCTTTCTTTGATGTCGTTGATACAAAATGATGTGCGTCTGCTTGTAAAAAAAAGGTCTCCATCTGTTTTATTGCCATATCACTTGCTACATCTCCAGCATTATGACCACCCATGCCGTCCGCCACAAGTGCTAGTGCAAGCCCGTCAGGACGTTTAAATAATGCAGCACGGTCTTCATTAATTGATCGTTTTAAACCAATATCACTTTCGACTGTGTATTCCAACACTAGTCACCTCGTTTCTTCAGATCTCTCTTGCGCACGTAATTGACCACACGCAGCTGCAATATCAGAACCTTGCTCTCGGCGGATCGTTACGTTTATCCCATTTTTCTTTAATGTTTTTTCAAACGCAAAAATTTGGCTACGAGACGTACGAACATAGTCACGTTCTGGTACGTAGTTAACTGGAATTAAGTTTACGTGACATTTAATTCCTTTAATTAAAGCAGAAAGCTCTTCTGCAATTTCTACTGAATCATTTTCGCCAGACATTAATCCATATTCAAAACTTACACGTCTGCCCGTCTTTTTAGTATAGTAACGAACGGCTTCCATTAACTCTTCTAATTTATAGGCACGGGCAATTGGCATAAGCTTTTGACGAGCCTCTTGATTTGGTGCATGTAAAGATACAGCAAAGTTAATTTGTAGTTGTTCATCAGCAAATTGATAAATTTTTGGAACGATACCTGATGTGGATACAGTAATGTGACGCGCTCCAATATTTAATCCTTTTTCATGATTAATCACTTTTAAGAAGTTCATCATTGCATCATAATTATCGAAAGGTTCTCCAATACCCATAATAACAATATGTGAAACTCGTTCACTTACTTCATCCAACGTTTGCTGCACTTTTACAACTTGCTCTACAATTTCCCCAGCCAATAAATGTCGTTTCAAGCCACCTAAAGTTGAGGCACAAAATGTACATCCAATACGGCATCCCACCTGTGTTGTCACACAAACAGAGTTTCCATATTCATGTCGCATTAATACTGTTTCTATAGAGTAACCATCTTGCAATTGGAATAAAAACTTAATAGTACCATCTTTAGACTCTTGCTTGATAATTGTCGACAGGGTAGATAATGCAAAATTTGCAGTTAGCTTGTCCCGTAGTCCCTTTGACAGGTTTGACATTTCTTCAAATGTCTTAACACGTTTATTATATAACCAGTCAAAAATCTGCGCTGCACGGAAAGGCTTTTCTCCATTTTCCTTTAACCAATCTTCTAATTGATGTGGCTGGAATGAATAAATCGATTCCTTTAAATTTGGTTTTTCCTTTTTCGCACGTCGAACTGGCTTTTCTTCTGCCTCTTCAACTAAATCGTTGATACGTTCATTAAATTTCTTTTGATCCACCATTAGTTGGATTCTCCTTTTTTACGAAAGGCGGCAACGAAGAAACCGTCACTGCCAAAGTCTTGTGGAAAGACTTGAAGCATGCCATTAGCTTGCTTTTCCGCTATTTTTGTTGGTAAAGATTCTAGTTGTATCGCTTCCATTTCTGGATGCGTTGCTAAAAAGGCTTTTACTGTGCCTTCATTTTCTTGTTTATCGACTGTACACGTACTGTACACAAGCTTACCCTCTATCTTCAATACTTTTGTCGCTGCATCTAATAATGCTAGTTGGATTGTTTGAAGATTTTCTAAATCTTCTTCTCGCTTCGTATATTTAATATCTGGCTTACGTCGCATAACCCCTAGTCCACTGCATGGTGCATCCACTAAAATGGCATCATACGACTCTGCTTGTAAAAATTCAGGTGCTTTGCGACCGTCAATTGGGGCTGTTTCAATAATATCTAGCCCTAGACGTTCTGTATTATGGTCGATTAGATCTAATTTATGTGGATGAAGGTCTGTTGCTAAAATAGAGCCTTCATTTTTCATAATTTCAGCTAAATGCGTTGTTTTACCACCTGGTGCTGCACACATATCCAAGACACGCATACCAGGAGATGGATTTAGAACATTGGCTGGGATCATTGAACTCTCATCTTGAATAGTAATATGCCCCTCTTTAAATGCATGGGTACGAGCAGGTTGACCATTTGTTAAGTGTAGACATTCTGGGATTACGTCGCTTTGCTTTGCTGTTAAACCTTCCGCTTCAAGTTCCGCTATCGCTTGCTCAACAGTTACCTTTGTTCTATTGACACGTACAGTTTGCATAGGGGGTACATTATTTTCATGTAACATTCCTGTAGCTACCTCTAGACCGTAATTATCAACAAAACGTTGTACTAGCCAAATCGGATGACTTGTTTCAATAGCCAGACGCTCTATTGGATTTTCTATATCAGTTATAGCAGGTACACCTTGACGCAAGACAGATCTTAAAATACCATTGACCGTCGAAGCAATACCACGATGCCCTCGGCGCTTCGCAATTTCTACTGCCTCATTAACAGCAGCATGCGCTGGGATACGCGTTAAATATTGCATTTGATATAAAGATATTCGTAATAACCAACGAACCCAATGATCTATAGAACCACGGATAAAAGGCTCTAAGTAATAATCAAGTGTCATTTTATGTTGCAATGTACCATATGTTAATTCTGTTAATAAAGCGCGATCCTTCGCCTCTATCTTATGTCGTTTAATGGTTTCATTGAGAAGTAAATTGCTATAGGCTTGATTTTTATCGACGGCTAACAGAATAGATAGTGCGGCGTCTCGCACATTTCCATCCCAAATAACTACACTTTTTTTACTCATTTAAATTGGTCCCCAATCTGTAATTTAGAACCTGTACCACGTAAATATTCCTCAGCTGTCATGCGCTTTTTACCTGCAGGTTGTACATCATATAATGCTAGTGTTGTCCCATTGCCTGCCGCCACTTCAAAATGGTCTTTCGCAATTGCAACAACAGTACCAGGAATAGTATCATGCTTGCTTTTGCCTATAGTCGCCCACCATAATTTGAAATTACCATCTTCAAAAGTGGTATAAGCTACAGGCCATGGATGAAGCCCGCGTACTTGATTGTAAAGAGTTGTGGCGTCATTTGTCCAATCAATACGTTCCTGTTCTCTCGAAATATTGCTCGCAAAGGTAACTTGCGTTTCATCTTGCACTGTACGGTTATTTGTTCCATTAATAATAGATGGAAGTGTGTCCTTTAGTAAATCTCGACCAACCATACTTAGCTTATCAAAAACTCTACCCGTATGATCATCTAATTCAATAGGGATAGCTCTTTGTGAAATAATATCACCTGCATCAAGCTTTTCTGCCATATACATGATTGTGACGCCCGTTTCTTTTTCACCATCTATAATAGATTGGTGTATAGGAGCGCCTCCACGATATTTTGGTAATAATGAAGCATGGACATTAATACAGCCAAGTGAAGGAGCATCCAAAAGTTCTTTCGGTAATATTTGTCCAAATGCAGCGGTAATGACTATATCTGGCTGTAACGCAAGAATTTGTTGTAGCTCCTCAGATCCACGTAGCTTTTCTGGTTGTATAATAGGTAATCCTAGCTCTAATGCTGTGGCCTTAACAGGTGGTGGTGTCAATATACGTTTACGTCCTACAGGTCGATCAGGTTGTGTCACCACTGCTTTAATATCGTACCCTTCTTCATGTAGCATACGCAAAATGGGTGCAGAGAAGTCTGGTGTCCCCATAAAAATAATCGAAGTCATTTTATTCCTCCTCTTCTGCGTACATTTCTTCAAGTTCTTCTGCTGTTATAACACGTTTAATTTTTGAATCAAATAGCACGCCATCTAAATGATCAATTTCATGTAAAATTGCTCTAGCATCAAAGCCCCCTGCTTCTAATTCATAGACACGTCCTTCACGGTCACATGCTTCAATTTTTACATAGCTAGGACGTTCTACCTCGCCATATAATCCTGGGAAACTCAAGCAACCTTCAATATCTATTTCTGCACCATCCGTTTCAATAACAGTTGGATTGACCATTTCTAAAATATCGCGTTCCTCACCCAATTCTACAATCGCTACTCGTAACCCTATATCAATTTGTGGTGCTGCAATGCCAACACCATCATATTCCACCATTGTGTCATATAAGTCATCCAGTAATGTAATGAGTTCATCGTTTATTTCTGTTACTTCTGCACATGGTGTTGAAAGTACTTGTGCTGGGTGTTCGATTACTTTTTTTATTGCCATTTTTATGTCCTCATTTCTGCTTTTAGCTAGAACCATACCATTTTATTTATTATATGGTCATATGCTCGTAAAACTGTATTTATACTCTTATATAGTAGACGGATCTAAATCTACCGTCATTAATATTCCTTGTTTGATCCAATCTGCTCGATACATGGCGAGCAGACGCTGTAATACCGGAATAAGATTTGGTTCAATTTTATATTTTATCAAACATTGATAACGATATCTATTTTGGAGTCGAGCAATACTTGCAGTCGTTGGGCCAATAATAGCTGCTTGATTCGATAAATTTCCACGGAGCCAATCCGCCATACGTCCTGCATATTCAGCAGCCATCATAACATCCTCGTGAGAAATCTGAACAAGTGCCACATAATAATATGGAGGGTAACTGGAACGACGACGTAAAAACATCTCTCGCTCATAAAATGGCTCATAGTCCTGCGTTTTAGCTAATTCAATTGCATAATGCTCAGGTGTATAGGTCTGAATAATTACCTCTCCGGGTTTATCATGTCTTCCTGCCCTCCCACTTACCTGTGTTAATAGCTGAAATGTACGTTCTGCTGCACGATAATCTGGTAAATGTAAGGAGGTGTCGGCGCTAAGTACTCCTACAAGCGTAATATTCGGAAAATCCAGCCCTTTTGCAATCATCTGCGTGCCAAGTAAAATATCTGCGTGCCCTTCTCCAAAAGTAGCTAATATTTCTTCATGTGCACCTTTATGCTTTGTCGTATCTACATCCATACGTAATACTCTTGCTTCTGGGAACAGCTTATATATTTCCTCTTCCACCTTTTGTGTACCAGTACCAAAATAACGAATATGATCACTTTGACATTGTGGACATATTTGAGGAACATGTTCCTCATAACCACAGTAATGACATTTCAATTTTTCAGTTGTACGATGATAGGTTAAAGAAATATCACAGTTGGGACATTGTACAACTGTCCCACAATCCCGACAGAGGACAAAAGACGAGTAGCCACGACGATTTAAAAACAACACCATTTGCTCTTTTTTCTCTAATCTTACACGGATTGCTTCTATAAGGGATTGCGAAAACATAGATCGATTTCCTTGTCGAAGCTCCTCACGCATATCTGAAATAAAAACGGTTGGTAATGACTGATGTAAGGCTCTCATTTTTAATGAAAGTAAGGTATAAACACCCTTTTTAGCTCTTGCAAAAGATTCTAAACCTGGTGTAGCACTACCCAAAATAACAGGGCAATTATAATATTCACTACGCCAAATAGCTACATCTCTTGCATGGTAACGTGGTGAGTCTTCTTGCTTATACGTTGACTCATGTTCTTCATCTAAAATAATAAGGCCAATATTTGTAAAGGGGGCAAATATTGCTGAACGAGCACCAACGACTACTCTCACTTTCCCTTGTTGGATCTTGCGCCATTCATCATACTTCTCGCCCACAGACAATCCGCTATGCATAACCGCAACCATCTCTCCAAAACGACTGCGGAATCGCTCTGTCATTTGAGGTGTTAAAGAGATTTCAGGTACGAGCATAATAGCTTCTTTGCCTTCGTTCAATACTTTTTGTATTGCCTGCAAATATACCTCTGTCTTGCCACTCCCTGTTACACCATGCAATAAAAACGTTTGCGCTTGTTGCTCCTCCATAGCCACGGTAATGGCTTGTAAAGCAATTTGCTGTTCATCTGTTAATTGTAAGGCCTGCGTACGTGAAACTTCTTTCGTAAATGGGTCACGGTATACTTCTTCTTGAATAAACTGTGCCGCACCTTTGTCAATAACGCTCTCTAAAACAGAAGAAGAGACTCCTGCCTTCTCACAAATTTGCTGAGGTGACAAAACTTCACCTAAATGCTGCCTCATCCATTCTAGTAATAGACGTTGTTTCACAGCTCGAGTTGATTGCTCTAACGCTTTTTCAATAACGTTAGGCTCATCTATAATTTTCACCATTCGTATTTCTTTTACATGACCCTGTTGTTTCACAACATTATCAATAGTCACCTTATTTTGTGCGACTAATTGCTTTAATAAAGGCAGTAAACCTGCACGTTCAAATTCTTTAAAATTAGCTTTTTGTCGTTTACCAAAAATCACTTGTACTTCACTCGGGATATTTTGATCTTTGGTTAGCTTTATAATTTTTTCATATTTCGCACGTAATGCTGAAGGTAACATTACTTGTAAAGCATCTATTTCATAGCAAATCGTTTGATTCTTCAACCACTTTGCCATTTGTAGCATTTCATCAGTTAGTACCGGCTCCATATCTAAAATTTGAGCGATTGATTTTAATTTATTGAGGGGCACGTCTGTTTCAGTTTTTAATCCCACTACAAAGCCTAAAACATTTCTATGACCAAATGGCACTTTTACACGACAGCCCATTTCTATTACATTTATCCATTCAGGTGGTACTTGATAATCGAAAGGACGATCAACATGGTAGGTCGAGACGTCTACAATGACTTCCGCTATTAATAAGCTCATTGTTCCTCACCCTTTAGTATTTGAGCCCATAATGTTCGGGCAAAGTGCTGTGGATTAGTTGTAGCTATGATCTGCTCATTTATTTGAGCTTCCTCACTAAAGTCAATCCAACGCTCCGATTCAATGTTAAGCATAGGTTCGCCAAGCACTTCTTGTCCAAATGTGACAGCCTTGATACCCTCTACTGAAATAAGCGGTGTTTTCTCCATTGTCGGTACATTAGCTGCATGAATGAAGAGAACTTCTGGGTTCTGATTTTTATAGTTTTCAAGCTGTTGCATAAAATCCTTCAAACTACTATTTTCTATTTGAATCACATGCGCGCCTAGGGTCCTCGCCTCATTAGCCAATGCCTGTCCAATGACACCATTCGCTTGTGGTCTAATCATATGCTTTTCATCTAACGGTACATGCAAGGCACCAACTGTCACTACAACCGTTTTATTTGTAAGTGGTTTTGATGTCACTGTCGCCGAAAAAAAACCCTGTACAATAGCTGTTATTTTTTCAGGCTCCTCCAAGCGCCCCTTCCCAACATAACCACATGCTAAAAACCCTTCTGAAGGCTCGATAAATTGGTAGCCATCTGCTGCTAATCTATCTAAGTTACGCTTTACTGCTGGATGGTCATACATATGTACATTCATAGCTGGGGCTATCCACACAGGCGCAGTAGTAGCAAGTAAGGTTGTTGATACCATATCATCCGCAATTCCATTGGCCAATTTCCCAATCATATTGGCGGTTGCCGGCGCCACTAAAATCAAATCAGCCCAATCCGCTAAATCAATATGGGCAATCACACTTGAATCTTTTTCATCAAACGTGTCAAAATAAACATCATTTTTGGACATCACTTGAAAGCTTAATGGATTCACAAACTGTCTAGCAGAGGCAGTCATTATCACTTTTACGTTCGCCCCTGCTTGTGATAGCTTGCTAACTAGAGCAACAGCTTTATATACGGCAATCCCGCCTGAAACACATAGTAAAATATTTTTATTCATGCTAGGTGTCTTCCCTTCAAATGATAAGCTCCCAAAGGATGATTCCCTGGGAGCTCTCGGCATTCTGTATAATCAAATCAACTGCTGACTAACTTGAAGTTAGATTTCGTCTTCGTACACAGTTGACTCATCCTGTGATACTTTCGTAAGTACACCTGCCGCTACTTCTTCAAGTGCTTTTCCTACGTATTTATGAGATACGTACTTGTGTAAACGTTCTGTATTTTGCTCTTCTTGCATTTGACGAGCACGTTTTGAAGCAAGGCTCACTAGTGAATATTTTGAATCGATTTCTTTTTTTAAAGCATCTACTGATGGGTATAACATTGTTTATTCTCCTCTCAACATTGACAAATATCTTTTTTCAACACGTTCTCTACGGCAATGCTCTGCTTTAATAATCGCATTAATACGATCACAGGCATTTGTCACTTCATCATTCTCTACAACATAATCGTATAAGCTCATCATTTCAAGCTCTTCACTTGCTGTAGCAATGCGTTTTGCTATGATGTCCTCTGTTTCCGTCCCACGTCCAACTAAACGATCTTTTAGTTCAGTTAAACTTGGAGGGGCTAAGAAAATAAATAAGGCATCTGGTGCTTTTTTACGAATCTGCGCTGCACCCTGTACTTCTATTTCTAAAAACACATCGCGACCTGCATCCAGTGTTTCATTCACGTAGGCTAGTGGTGTACCATAGTAGTTTCCTACAAATTCAGCATGCTCTAATAAGCCACCCTGTTCAATTAACGTTTCAAAGTCTTCACGTTTCTTGAAAAAATAGTCTACACCATCGATTTCACCTTCGCGAGGATTTCGTGTCGTCATCGAGATGGAATACTCATAATTCGTATTCGGCTGAGAAAATAATTCTTTTCGCACTGTCCCTTTACCTACACCAGATGGGCCAGACAGAACAATTAATAATCCACGTTCTTTTATCATTTATTCTCTATATCTCCCTTAATTTATAACAGACACGTGCAAGTTATTCGATATTTTGAACTTGCTCACGCATCTTTTCTAAAATTGTTTTCGCCTGAACAACAGCAACCGCTGCTTCTGTAGATTGATTTTTTGAACCAATCGTATTGATTTCACGATGAATCTCCTGCATTAAAAAGTCTAATTTTCGTCCGACTGAAATCGTTTCATTTAACGTTTCTTCCAATTGATTAAAATGACTATCCAACCTGTCTAATTCCTCGGAAATGTCAACGCGTTCTGCAAAAATCGCTACTTCTGCTAGTAAACGGTCATCTAACAAAGTTCCATCTGCAACTTCTGCAATCCGTTCTACTAATCGTGTACGATATTTTTCAACAGCTAGAGATGAACATGAACGTATTTGGTTCACTTGTTCTTTTAACTGTTCCTTATATTGTACAACAACTTCCTGCAATTCTTGCCCCTCACGCTCACGCATAAGTACGAGCTGTTTTATCGCCTGTGAAATCGCTTGTTCAACAGCACTAAGCAAATCCTCAGGTGTTAATTGTGGTTTTTGTTGTACGAGTGCTTGCTCTAACGATAAAAGCTCCTGCATCGTCCATTTTTCTTCTAGTGGTACTTTACTTGCTAATTGCTCTTTTGCCTTACGATACGCTTCAATTAATGACCAATTAATCTCGATAGATTGCTCTACATTTTCTAAATCCTTCACATATACCATCACATCAATTTTGCCGCGTGACAAAGCTTGAGAAATAAATTTCTTTGCAAAAATTTCAGCTTCAAGCCATTCTTTCGGAAATTTAGCGTTAATTTCTAAAAAGCGATGGTTGACCGAGCGCATTTCTACGGTTAATTGAAAGTCTCTAGTTGTTGTGACACCTCTGCCAAAACCAGTCATACTACGCACCAAGGTTCGTCACACCTTTCTTTGCATACTGGGAATATTATAACATAAGCTTTATCGAATATGACGAATCTCCAAAAAAAATTGGATCGAATAAGAGCTAATTCTACCACAATTGAAGCTATATTTTAATATTCGCCTAAAAAATGCTATGATAAACATACAATTAGTGCTTTGCGGAAGCTTAGAAATAGCAAAATGCAAATGCAACAAGAAAAAATACGAAAGTACCAAGATGCTTGTTATCATTGGAAAGAGGAATTCATATGGCATTTGACGGCTTATTTACTTATTCAATAACCGCCGACCTACAACAGCTTGTTACAGGTCGAATTACTAAAATACATCAACCTAACGCTCAAGAGGTGGTTTTACATGTTCGTGCAAATGGGAAAAATCATAAATTGCTTTTTTCTATTCATTCTTCTTATGCGCGAATGCATCTTACGGAACAAACGATTGAAAATCCAGCAGAACCTCCTATGTTTTGTATGCTGCTGCGCAAGCATTTAGAGGGTGGTTTTATTTCCTCCGTTAAACAGCTTGGTTTTGACCGTATTATAATAGTAGAAATCGAAAGTAAAAATGAAATTGGCGACCCTATTGTTAGACAACTACATGCTGAAATTATGGGTAGACATAGTAATCTACTTTTAATTGATAAAGAGCAAGGTAAAATTGTTGATAGTTTAAAGCACTTGCCACCATCTGTAAATAGTTTTCGTACCGTATTACCTGGTCAGCCTTACTTAGCCCCACCAACACAAAATAAATGGAATCCTCTATTAGTTACAGATGAAGAGCTAGCAACATTTTTTGCGGAAACTAAAAATGCCAAAGATGTTGTGACACAATTTACTGGATTTTCACCTCTTCATGCAGAGGAATTATTGTACCGCATGACATCAACATCAAATCGAGTACAATGTTTTAAAGAATTTATAGCAAGCTTTGCTAATGGTGGAACGAGCCCAATGTATGTATTGGCTAATCACAAAACTTACTTCTCACCAATTGAATTAACCCACTTACATGGAGATATGACAGTTTATCCGAATGTACACGAACTTCTTGATCGAGTATTCTTTGCACGTGCGGAGCGGGACCGTGTCAAGCAGCAAGCAGGTGATTTAGAAAGATGGCTACAAAATGAAATTGATAAACTTGCTTTAAAAACGAAAAAGCTAACAAAGGACTTTGAGCGCGCCTCAAAGCTCGATCAATTTCAGTTATATGGTGAACTGTTAATGGCTAATATCTACTCCTTTGAAAAGGGCGTCAAGGAAGTAACGGTCATCAATTACTACAGCGAAAATAGCGAAGAGATTACAATCCCCGTCAGTGAACGTAAAACACCTACAGAAAATGCTCAAGCCTATTATACGAAGTATACCAAGGCCAAAAATGCATTAATTATGGTGCAACAACAACTTGAAAAAACAAAAGAAGAAATTACTTACTTTGAAATGCTGGCACAACAAGTGCAACAAGCATCACCAGGGGATATTGAAGAAATTCGCGAAGAACTAGCCGAACAGGGCTACTTAAAGCTACGCCATTCTAAGAAAAAGAAAAAGCCTGTGAAACCTGAACCCGAACGCTATATTTCTTCCACAGGTATTGCCATCTCTGTCGGCAAGAACAACAAGCAAAATGATATGTTGACATTTAAAATTGCAAAACGCACAGATATCTGGTTACACACGAAGGATATCCCAGGCTCTCATGTTGTCATCCATTCTAGTGAACCCGATGAAACAACTCTACGTGAAGCAGCCACATTAGCTGCTTATTTTTCAAAGGCAAGAGAGTCTTCTTCTGTTCCAGTCGATTATACAGACATTCGTCAGGTCAAGAAACCAAATGGGGCAAAACCCGGTTTTGTGATTTACTTCGAACAAAAAACTTTGTATATCGATCCAGATGAGGCACTCATATTACAATTAAAAAAGCAGTCGTAAAGATAGAGACCGAGATAATTTTTCTCGGTTTTTTCTTTTTTTTAATGATGAGCACGTAATCCGTACTATAAAACAATGAAAACAGCCATATCTTGATTGATTCTTACAGACAATCTTCCTTATTATAATAACAATAAAAAAACATATGAATCATCTGAACTGTTTCTTACTACAGTTATTGACTTCTACCTTTTAGCAAAGCAAAATCAAAATATAAAAGATTGAATAGCATTTTGGAAAGGGCGTATCAATATGTCTGTAGGCAAAAAATTAAGTTTCGGTTTCTTTACCATTATTCTCACGTTAATCATTTCATTAATGATTATGTTTATGCTATTTTCAAACATAGAAAAAAAGATTGAAAATGCATTAGAAGTTCACGTAGCCCTTGTGGAATTAGCAGATGATATTCAATTTGAAATGGCCATGCAAGGTCTATTTATCCGTGCCATTATTATCGAAGACAATCCTGCGAATAAAGAAAGTTTTAAAGAACATGCAAATTTACTCGATAAGCTAGTAGCTGAAATCAAAGAAAAATCACATTCCTCTGAAATGGATACATATGCAAACGAATTAAATACGTTTAATGATACTTTTAATCAATCAGCTACTGAGGCACTCGCACTTTTTGAAGCTGGCGACCTAGAAGGAGCTTTGCAAAAGGTTAATGGTGAAGTACAGCAAGCTAATAAAGGCATCCAAGATATATCTAATAAAATTGCGAACTATCAAAAGGGACAACTTGAAACGGTTACACAAGAATCTAAACAAGCCGTGTTCAACTCTCAAATCATTTCAATTATTGCCATCATTATTGGTGTTGTACTTGGCATTATTCTGATGGTTTATATACAGCGAACTATTTCTCGCCCTTTAAAATCGGTAGTCCATTCGGCAAACCAAATTGCAAACGGAGAATTATTCCATCAAGATATCACTCACCATTCTAAAGATGAAATTGGTCAACTTTCAACGGCCTTTAATTCCATGAAAGGCAATCTAAAAGACTTACTAACCCATATTCAAGACAATGCTGAGCATTTAACAGCATCAGTAGAAGAACTTTCGGCTTCTACCGAGGAAATTACTTCCTCCGCAGATGAAATAACGGTGCGTATTAATGAAACAGCCAATGTTGCTAAAGCGGCCACAGTTGCTGCCAATGAAAGTGCTCATGCAATGGATGAAACAGCCGTAGGTGTTCAACGTATAGCAGAAGCAACGCAACAACTTCATCACAGTGCTGTAACAACAAATGAATTAGCTACAAACGGGAACAGTACCGTAGAGAATGCTCAACAACAAATGAATGTGATCCATGATTCAACACAAATAATTAATAATCTTGTTCAAAAATTAAGTAAACAATCAGAAGAGATTAGCCAAATCACTACTGTTATTACAGCCATTACGGATCAAACTAATTTATTAGCACTCAACGCTGCCATTGAAGCAGCCCGAGCTGGAGAGCATGGAAAAGGATTTGCGGTTGTCGCGGATGAGGTTCGTAAGTTAGCTGAGGAATCCAAACAATCGGCTAATCAAATTGTTGCCTTAACGCAGGAGATTCAAGAAGATACACAAAATGTAGAAAAAGCTGTTTTAGATGGCCTCCATTCGGTTACAGACGGCGTCAAAATCATTGGACATGCAGGACAAGCATTTGAAGCAATCGTGAAAGCCATCAATACAATGACAGATCAAATAGAAGATATATCAGCTACTTCTGAAGAAATTTCAGCTAGCGCAGAACAAGTAGCAGCTTCTGTCGCAGAAATTGCTCACGGTGCTTCAACTAGCTCAGATAGTACACAAATAGTAGCCGCCGCTAGCAAAGAACAAACAATCACGATGCAACAAATCAATCAAGTTGCCGCACATCTAAGTGAAAAGTCCTTAGATTTACAGCATCAAATTAATCAGTTTAAACTTTAATGAAACAAATGGTGCATTCTTTTTATTGGAATGCACTATTTTTTTATTCATTATGTTATGTAATTTTCCGAAGGACAAAGCATAATACCATAATTAAGATATTTGACAAAGAAATTAACCATTGAAAAATCAGATTTTTAGTAATTATTTGCATAAACAATCCTCGCCAGTAAGACAAATGACATCCTCAAAAAAACACTACAAATAAAATGGATTAAATTAGCAAAGGGCGTACAGAATTCAAGGTTTTTATATACTTAATCTTTAATGAATAAAACTTAACGTGATTGCATATATACATATCTAACCATATTCTATGGAAATTATTTCAGTAGAATATATTTAACATAACCAGCCTTCCATTAAATCCAATTTTTCCTTAGTATGGGTACATTTTTTCATAGATTAACTCTATTATTTCTATTTACACTCCACAATTGGGTAATACTAGAAAATTACAAAATAAGTTTCTTATATATCATTAATAGATAGAAATATTCATATTTCGAGATCACAAATTACAAGAAATTACCTGCAAATGAATCTAATTAACTGAGTTTTACTTAGATTTTCTACAAATCTATACAATATCCTCAAAGTATTACATCTATGACTTTTGTATCATTTTTCAAATATTGATATTATTATCGAAAAAATAGGAATTTTCTATATAGTGAATCATTTTTTTATTTTTATTCTATTTTTGATATTCAGAATAGGTAAACATCAAATTTTTATCATACATACACTCTACTTCATTAGCGTGGTAAATCGGAAAAATTTATTATTCTCTTAACTGTCAGATAATACTATATAAATTTGAATCTTTTTTATTTTGTGCACAATGATTTTTTTGGTATATTAAATAGGAGCTTCACAAAAGGCTTAAAAATTGTATAAGGGGGATTCACATGAATAAAAACAAAAAGTTTTTATTACTAACAGTTCTTGCAGTATTTTCTTTAGTACTTGCTGCATGTGGCTTCGGTGGAGATTCGTCTGAAAAATCAAAAGACGATGGAAAAGATTCTGGTTCATCTGAAACAGCTTCTTCAGGCGGCGAATTAAATGTAGTAGTTGCTTCTGAACCACCATCACTTCATCCTGCATTAGCAACAGATACAACTTCTGGAGTTATTCTTACAAATACTTTTGAAGGATTAACATCGCTTGATGCAGATGCTCGTCCAGTAGCAGCTGCGGCTGAAAGCTGGGAAGTTAGCGAAGATCTAAAAACATACACATTCAAATTACGTGATGCTAAATGGTCAAACGGAGATCCAGTAGTTGCTGGTGACTTCGAATATGCTTGGAAATGGGCATTAAACCCAGACAATCTTTCTGAATATGCTTCAATCCTTTACCCAATTAAAGGTGCTACAGCATACAACAATGGTGAAGGTTCTGCTGATGACGTAGGCGTTAAAGCTGAAGATGATAAAACATTAGTAGTAACTTTAGAAAACCCAACACCTTACTTCTTAGAATTAACAGCATTCAAAACATACGCACCATTAAACCAAAAAGTAGTTGAAGGTAATGATGAGTGGTATACAGATGCTGGTGAAAACTTTGTAACAAACGGACCATTCACATTAGGTGAGTGGAGACACAACGATACAATCGTATTAAAGAAAAACCCAGAATACTGGGATGCTGACAAAGTGGCTTTAGACACTGTTAATATTGGTATGGTTGAATCTGAAGCAACAGCAGTAACAATGTTCAAAGGTGGAGAAATTGACTACCTTGGAGCACCATTCCAATCTGTAGCACTTGATGCTATTGATGGATTTAAAGCTGATAAATCTTTAAATATCAATGACCAAGCTTCTGTATATTGGTACAAGCTAAATACAAAAGATAAGATCACTGGAAACGCTAACATCCGTAAAGCATTAGCATTAGCAGTTGATCGACAAGCTTTAATTGATAATGTTACTAAAGGTGAACAAAAACCTGCATTAGGTATGGTTCCTACTGCGGTTCACGGCTTTGAAGAAGACCGTGGTTACTACAAAGATAACGATATCGAAGGTGCAAAAGCTGCACTTGAAGCTGGTATGAAAGAACTTGGTATTACAAACCCAGCAGATATCAAAATTAACCTTTCTTACAACACTAGTGAAGCACACGCTGCTATCGCACAATTCGTACAAGAAAACTGGACTAAAAACCTTGGAATTACTGTAGGTCTAGATAACTCTGAATGGCAAGTTTACCTAGAAAAACTTAACCAATTAGACTACCAAGTTGGCCGTATGGGCTGGGTTGGTGACTACAACGATGCTTATACATTCCTAGAAATGTATGACACTGCTGCAAACGGTAACAACGATACTGGTTGGGAAAATGCAGAGTACAAAAAATTATTAGAACAATCTAATACGGAAGCAGATCCAGCGAAACGTCTTGAGCTTTTAAAACAAGCTGAAGCAATTGCTGTTTCTGAGTTCCCAGTTGTTCCAATTTACTACTACACGAACCTATCTGTAGTACAAGATTATGTGAAAGACATGAAGGCAGACATCCTTGGTAACATCTCTCTTAAAGAGGTTAAAGTAGAGAAATAAACAACAACATTTCGCTTATTTAGCTCTACAGCGAAGAGCTGCCTCGTAGCCCCTACGGCGCGAGTCAGCTCTTTTTAAAATACGAAGGCATATATTTGTCAGACAATTGACAAATAGAAGGAGGAGTTTTATGTGATTAAATATATTTTGAAAAGGCTGATGTATATACTTCTCGCGCTTTTCGTCATCGTAACTGTTACGTTTTTCTTAATGCGTCTCGCTCCTGGTAGTCCTTTTGCGAGTGAACGTAATTTCCCACCTCAAATCGAGGAGAAGTTAAACGAAACGTATGGATTAAATAACCCTTGGTATATACAATATAAAGATTATTTAATCGATACGGCCACTTTCAATTTCGGTGAGTCAATGAAATATAAAGCGCGTTCTACAAATGATATGATTTCTGAAAGTTTCCCTGTTTCTTTAACATTAGGGATTGAAGCTATGCTATTAGCAATTGGATTCGGTGTTTTAATTGGCGTAGTTTCCGCGCTATATCATAATAAGTTCCCGGATTATTTGGCAACGTCCTTTGCGGTGCTCGGTATATCAGTACCTTCATTTATCTTGGCAGGTTTAATGCAGTATTTCTTAGCCTTTAAGCTAGGTTGGTTCCCAATCAGTGGATGGAAAGGCTTTGTTTATAGTATATTACCAGCCTTTGCAATTGCTCTCTCACACATGGGCTTTATTGCAAAGCTAACTCGTTCAAGTATGCTTGAACAAAACAATAGTGAATATGTAAAAATGGCTCGTGCGAAAGGTATTGGTAAATGGACAATCGTATTCCGCCATACATTACGAAATGCCCTACTACCAGTTGTAACGTACATTGGTCCTTTAACAGCTGGTGTTGTTACAGGTAGTTTCATTGTAGAGCAAATTTTCGCTATTCCTGGACTTGGTAAACACTTCGTTCAAAGTATTACAAACCGTGACTATACGGTAATTATGGGTACGACAGTGTTCTACTCCATCATCCTTTTATTTGCGGTATTAATCGTTGATATTTTATATAGCGTGATTGATCCGCGTATTAAACTGAAAGGAGCGAAAAAATAATGACACAGCAACAAATTGAAAAAGAAAAGTTTAAAATTGTTGGTGGCAATCATGAAGCAACGGAAAAATTAGCTGATAAATCAGTCTCCTTTTGGAAAGAAGTATTTCTCCGTTTCTCTCATAATAAATTGGCCATTATTGGGATAATTATTTTAATCATTGTTATTTTAATGGCTACTTTCGTACCAATTTTATCTCAATACAAAGCAAGTGATCAGCTCGGAGTTTACAATGCCCCTCCATCTGCACAATTTTGGTTTGGAACGGATGATCTTGGCCGTGACATTTTCGTTCGTATTTGGGAAGGAGCTCGTATTTCCCTATTTATTGGAATTGCTGCAGCGATTATTGACTTAATTATCGGTGTTATTTGGGGAAGTATTTCAGGTTTAGCAGGCGGTCGTGTTGATAACATTATGATGCGTATTGCTGACGTTTTAACGGCTGTACCTTATCTTTTAGTAGTAATCGTACTTTTAGTTGTTATGCAACCTGGTTTAATCCCTATGATTATTGCCTTGTCTATCACTGGATGGATTAATATGGCACGTATCGTTCGTGGTGAAGTATTATCTATTAAAAATCAAGAATATGTTCTTGCTGCTCGCACATTAGGTGCAAGTACAGGACATTTAATTATTAAACACTTAGTTCCAAATGCTCTTGGTGCAATTTTAGTAACGATGACTTTAACAATTCCATCTGCTATCTTCACTGAGTCATTCCTAAGTTACCTAGGTCTTGGGGTTCCTGCTCCAACTGCTTCATGGGGTACAATGGCTTCTGACGGTAATAAGGCTATAGCTAATGCACCATGGCGCTTGATTTTCCCAGCAGTATTTATCTCACTAACAATCTTTGCGTTTAACGCTGTTGGTGACGGCTTACGTGATGCTCTAGATCCAAAACTACGTAAATAAGGAGGTGGCCGAAATGAGTAAAACAATTCTTGAAGTAAAAGATTTAAAAATTAACTTTAAAACTTATGCAGGGCTTGTTCATGCTGTACGTGGTGTTAACTTTGATTTAAAGGAAGGTGAAACACTAGCTATAGTTGGTGAATCGGGTTCGGGTAAAAGTGTTACGAGTAATGCATTAATGAAACTAATTCCTCAGCCACCTGGTATTTATGAGTCAGGACAAATTTTATTTAATGGCCGTGATTTAGTTCCGTTAACTGATAAAGAAATGTCTAAAGTACGCGGAAATGAAATTGCAATGATTTTCCAAGATCCAATGACAAGTTTGAATCCAACTATGAAGGTCGGACGTCAAATAACTGAAGTAATTTTGCAACATAGAAAAGTTTCTAAAGCAGATGCAAAAAAACGTGCTATTGAGCTTTTAACACAGGTAGGTATCCCCTTCCCTGAGAAACGTTATAATCAATATCCACATGAATTTTCTGGTGGTATGCGTCAACGTGTTGTTATTGCGATCGCCCTTGCAGCAGATCCTAAACTACTGATTGCCGATGAGCCAACAACAGCCCTAGACGTAACCATTCAAGCACAAATTTTAGAGCTAATGAAGGAAATTCAAAAGAACTCGAAAACATCTATCATTTTCATTACACACGATTTAGGTGTTGTGGCGAACATTGCCGATCGTGTTGCCGTAATGTACGCTGGACAAATCGTAGAGTATGGTACTGTTAATGATATTTTCTATAATCCAAAGCACCCATACACATGGGGTCTACTAGGTTCTATGCCTGATCTAGATAATGATACAGATGAGTTATTACGCACGATCCCTGGTTCACCACCAGATCTTACGAACCCACCTAAAGGGGATGCATTTGCAGCACGTAACGAGTTCGCAATGGCCATTGATTATGAACAAGAACCACCAATGTTCCAAGTAAGTGAAACGCATTTTGCAAAAACGTGGTTATTGCATCCTGATGCACCAAAGATTCCTCTTCCTGAAGCAGTTGCTAAACGTATTGAAGGGTATTTAGCAAAGGAGGCACAAGAAAATGACTAAAACTGGTGCTAAAAAAATTCTTGAAATTAAAAACTTAAAGCAGCATTTTGGATCACCAAGTAATCCAATCAAAGCCGTAGATGGTATTAGCTTCGATGTTTATGAAGGTGAAACACTTGGTCTTGTAGGCGAATCGGGTTGTGGAAAGTCAACAACGGGTCGTTCAATCATTCGATTATATGATATTACAGGTGGCGAGATTGTTTTCGATGGGGAAAATGTTCATGGAAAAAAATCTAAAAGTGAGTTAAAGAATTTTAACCGCCAAATGCAAATGATTTTCCAAGATCCTTACGCTTCTTTAAATCCTCGTATGACAGCCGGTGAAATCATTGGTGAAGCCTTTGATATCCATGGCCTTTACAAGGAGAAAAATGAACGTCGTGCAAAAATTCAAGAGCTACTTGAAGCTGTTGGTTTAAACAAAGAGCACGCGAATCGTTATGCACATGAATTCTCTGGTGGTCAACGTCAACGTATTGGGATTGCCCGTGCGCTAAGCTTAGATCCTAAGTTTATCATTGCCGATGAGCCGATCTCTGCGCTTGACGTATCGATCCAAGCTCAGGTTGTTAACTTACTAAAACAACTTCAAAAGGAACGTGGCTTAACATATCTTTTCATTGCCCATGACCTTTCGATGGTAAAATACATCAGTGACCGTATTGCTGTAATGTACCGCGGTAAAATAATGGAAATCGGTAAAGCAGATGATATTTACAATCACCCTGTCCACCCGTATACTAAATCTTTATTATCAGCAATCCCACTTCCTGATCCAATGTCAGAGAAACGTCGTCAACGTATTCCGTACAAGCATACTGAAGTTGACGAAACTGCATCGTATCATGAAGTAGGCGACCAACACTATGTATATGGCACTGCTGATCTAGTTAAAACTTGGGTTAATAGTCGATAAAACTTGAACTCCTGTCTACAGTTTTACTACTGGGATGGGAGTTTTTTTTTAAACTTTATCCATTTTGTTCTATAACTAATAAGTTTGTACATAAATTTATATGTATGAAGCATCGAAAATATTACTTATATTCCATTTATCAGGTTATATATTATTGATATTAATAAAAGAATGAAATACATATCAAAACTTTTATTTGCTTTTTGTGGGAACTTATAAGTATTTCTTTGGAAAGCAGTATTCCCCTTCTAGTGTGGCTTCAAGCCTTGCTACAAAGACCTTAACTAACTATCAATTTTAGATAACAGCTCACTATATTGCCTTACTTTGAATATTTCCTAATATAATCTAAGTATTTTTTGAATTGTATTATTAAAAAAGCAGCTTTTCTTCTTTGTAGAAAAGCTGCTTTTTTGATTAATAATAAACTATTTAATAGGTTGATCAGCTAATAATTCAATTGTTTGAAGATTATCAGAAGTTCCATTATCATAAGATGCATTCCAGTTTTTCACGCGTTTATTAACAGGAATTATTTCTGTACGGAAGAAAGTTGGTACTACCATTGCTTTTTCACTCATATATTCTTGCCACTCTCTGAAAGCCTTTGTACGTGTATCTTGGTCCATTGCCTCTTCTGAGTCAATAGTGTCTAATAATTTTGTTAATTCAGGAGATACATAGCGGCTAAAGTTAAATTCAGCACCTTCACCATATAAACCTTTAGGAGATGGATTTGTTCCAGTTCCCCATGCAGCTTGATACATATCGATTTCTGGATCATCTGCTTGAACTTTATCGTAGAAAGCATTGAATTCAATAAGACGACCTGTTGTTAATTGTACGTCTAATCCCACTTCTTTCCAGTTTTGACGGAAGTATTCAACAATCGCTTCATCTGTTTCTGAACCAGCCATTGAAGCTAATCGAATAGAGAATTTTTTACCATCTTTATCTTCACGAATACCGTCACCATCTACATCTTTAAAGCCCGCTTTGTCTAATAATTCTTTTGCTTTTTCAGGATCATAATTATAGCCTTCTAATGATGCATCATAATAGGATGCAAATACTGGTGGAATTAAAGAATTTCCGCGCTCACGTAATCCTTGATAGAATTTTTCTGCAACACCTTCAACATCCATTGCAAATGCAACAGCCTGACGTAATTCAATACTATTCATTTTTGACTTTTCATCAAATACGTTTACTTTATTTGTTGTATCGTATTTTCCTAATTTAAAGCCGATATACGAATATGATAATTCTGGACGACCTAATAATGCTATGTTTTGTAAATCCTTAATACTATCATACTGATTAGTTGGGTATGATGTAGCAATATCATATTTTCCAGTACGTAATGCTTCACCAATTGAAGTTGGTGGAACAACCTCAAGTACTACTTTATCCACTTTTGGCTTACCTTTAAAATAATGTTCGTTTGCTACAAACTGTACAGACTCACCATTTACGACTTTATCAATTTTAAATGCACCAAGTGTTACTGGATTTTTACGTACTGCATCTGAAGCAAGTAAATCTTTCACTGGAATAGATTCTAATTGATGTTTAGGTTCAGCATAAGCCCATAAACCATCACCAATGGAGTAAATAGCTGGTGATACTTTTTTAAGTTGGATTTTAATACTCTTGTCATCAACTTTTGTAATACCTGAAATTGTATCTGCTTTACCACTATGATATTCTTCTGCACCTACAATGTTTTTAAAATCATCATCATAACGAACACCTGTATAATCTGGATGACCAATTAGCTCATATGGGAAAATTAGATCATCAGCAGTTAAAGGTGTACCATCTGACCATTTATAATCACCTTGAATTGTGACAGTTGCTGTTTTTGCATCAGCATCAACGTCTAACTTTGCAATACCTTTGTCTGTAACAAGGAAGTTTCCATCTTGTTCAAAAAGCACATTAGACGCAAAGGCTAAAATTTCTGAATCATAAGCATCTTCGTATAGTTCCCAGTTGAAAATACCTTGGAACGGAGAGCTTGTTACAAGTCCTACGCGTAATGTACCACCTTGGATTGCGTCTCCTTCATTTGTTACTTCCGTTGGTAATAATGAATCACTAGTTCCTTCAGACTCGCCGGATTTTTCTGTTTCACCAGACTTTTCTGTGTTATCAGTTTCTCCGCCTTTTTCAGACCCATTGCCTCCACCACTGCAGGCTGCTAAAACTAGCATGAATGCAAATAAAATGGACAAAAATAACCAATTTTTCTTCATGTGTAAATCCTCCCCTTTATCCTAATCGTTGTTTTGCGTCAGCAGCACGTCTTAGCGCTTGACCGACATAATTTATACCAAGCATCAATACTAAAATTAATAATGATGCGGGCAACCAAATCCACCATTTTGAAGATAATACTACCGGGTTTGTTGCATAGCTTACTAACGTCCCTAAGCTAGGTGTAGATGGTGGTAAACCAAAGCCTAAGAAAGATAGACCCGTTTCAATGCCAACATTCCCTGCAAAGTTTAACGTTAACTCTACTATTAGCAACGAACTTAAATTTGGTAGTATCCCTTTAAACATAATGGCAAAATCACTAGTCCCCATTGTTTTCGAGGCACTTACATAATCTCTACGTCCTTCAGATAAAGCTTTACTTCGAACGAGACGCGCAGTACTTATCCATTGAAAGGCACTTAAAATTAAAATCAACTCAAAAACACCATATTTTGGAATAATAGTAACTAACACAATGATAATCATTAATGTCGGTAAGGTCATAAGAAAATCAATGATACGCATAAATAAATTATCGATAAAGCCGCCATAATAGCCCATTATAATACCTAGTGCGATCCCTAAGGCATTTGCAATAAGGGTAATAGCAACTGCAATTAATATAGAATTTTTCGCACCGATAATTAGCTGTCCATACATATCACGACCAGCCTCATCAGCCCCAAGGATATATCCATTAACACCAGGCTCTGTAAAACGCTCTAATAATTTAATTCGTAATATTTCATCCTGATTCATAAAGGCGGACATAATCAATATTACAATTATAAGCAATGTTATTCCAATAAATGACAATAATGCTAATTTATCTTTTCTGAATTCACGGATCACGACTTGAATTCCTGTTGGTGGCATACTTTCAACTTTTACTACATCATTTTTTTGCTCCATTTTATTCACCTCTCCTTATGCGTTCAATGTAACTGTTAGTCTATGCGGATACGTGGATCAACAATGCTCATAATGATATCTGACAATAGACTACCTAATAACGCTAAGAAGCCATAAAGCATAACAAGAGCTGTAATAACACTATAATCGCGACTTGTTACGGAATGGATGAATAATTGACCCATGCCCGGGAAGCCAAAAATTGTCTCTATGAAAATCGAGCCGCCTAATAAACCTGTAATTGTAAAGCCAAGGAAGGCCGCAATTGGTAATAAAGAGTTACGGAAAATATGTCTTCTATAGATTTTTTTCATCGGTACGCCTTTACTACGAGCGGTTTTAACATAATCCTGTGTTTTGGCATCAATAATTTCTGAACGTAAGTATTGAATAATCGTCGTTGTCGCTAAAATGGCATACGTCATTGCAGGTAGTATTAAATGATACAAGCGATTCCAATAATACTCGAGCGTTCCAGGCTCTACACCTACATCGACTGTTCCACTCGTTGGAAACCACATTAAACGATAGCCAAAAATATATAAGAAAATTAAGCCCAATACAAAGGTTGGTATTGCATAGCTTATAAAGCTATACAGAGTAATTGACTTATCATACAAAGTATCCTGCTTACGTCCAGCTATCATCCCTAAAGGGATAGCTATTAAATAAACAAGGATGGTACTAAGTAGGGCAAGCCAAAATGTGTTTAATGCACGCTCGCCAATCAATGAGGACACTGCAAGTTTATATGTATAGCTTTGTCCAAAATCACCCTGAAAGGCATTGATCACCCAATGATAATATTGTACATACCATGGATCATAATAACCCGCTTGAATTCTAAGTTCTTCAATACGTGCAGGGTCTGTTTCTGGTGTAATTAACCCTGTAAAAGGATCACCCGGCATTTGTTTTGCTAAAATAAAAATAATTAAGCTTAACACAAACATTTGAGGAATCATTAAAATTACTCTTCTAGCTATTGTTTTCCACATTTCACATTCCTCCTGACATTGCAACCATATGTGTGTCTGAAATGGATTTCAGTGGATAGACTTTTCCATGCTCATCATAGTATTTATGTTGCTCTTGTTGATAATTTCCTTCTACTTGTTGTCGAATTAATTTACGCTCATTCCTAGTCTCTGGTTCGATGTTTGGAATAGCTGATAAAAGTCGGTTCGTGTATATATGTTGCGGATTTTTATAAATATCATGTCTTGTGCCAGTTTCCACAAAGCGTCCTTTATACATAATAGAAATGTGATCACACATATGTTTAACAACACCTAAATCATGGGAAATGAATAAGTATGTAAGACCATACTCATTTTGGATATCTTTCATAAAGTTCAATACTTGTGCCTGTACTGATAGATCAAGCGCTGAAACAGGCTCATCTGCAATAATCATTTTAGGGTTACAAGCAACCGCTCGCGCAATACCGAGGCGTTGCTTTTGACCACCTGAAAATTCATGGGGATATTTTAATAAAACATCTTCTGACATCCCAACAATAGCAAGCAACTCTTTAATGCGCTTGCGTTCCTCTTGATCACTAAGCTTCATAAAATTACGAATAGGCTCTGCTAAAATATCGAGAACGCGTTTTCTAGGATTCATACTTGAATGAGAATCTTGGAAAATCATTTGTATGTCTCTGTTATAAGCAGAATCCCTTTTTCTCTGCTGATTTGTCACATTTTCACCCTCATAATAAATTTGACCTGAGGTGATTTTTTCTAAGCCAATGATCGCTTTTCCTGTTGTTGATTTACCTGATCCTGATTCTCCGACTAACCCATATGTCTTGCCCTTTTCGAACTCCATTGTTACGCCATCCACTGCATATACTCGATCAACAACGGTATTAAAAAATCCACCACGTATTGGATAGTGAACACTTAAATCTTTAATTTGCATAAAGCTCATACAGTCCCGCCCCCTTCTTCACCTTCGAAATGAAAGTGTTTCCAGCAGGTACATCTCACAAAATGTCCTGGTGCAATTTCATGTAATTGTGGTTTTGCTTCATGTGAAGATGCATCAATCCACGGAATACGTCCTGAAAAACGACAACCTTCTCGAGGTAAATTAATTAAGGATGGTACCATTCCTTGAATAACCTCGAGTCTTTCATTTTCGCTATGTGTTTGTGGAATTGAATTTAATAGTGAACGAGTGTAAGGGTGCCTTGGATTGTTGAATAACTCCTGAACGGGCGCCTCTTCTACGACTTCACCTGCGTACATAACTACAACTCGGTCAGCCATCTCTGCTACAACACCTAAATCATGCGTAATGAGAATAATGCCTGTCTCTGTCTCAGTCTGTAATGCTTTTAGCAGGTCCAAAATTTGAGCCTGAATTGTAACATCTAAAGCTGTTGTTGGTTCATCAGCAATTAAAATAGCAGGCTTACATGATAAGGCGATTGCAATCATGACACGTTGACGCATACCCCCAGATAATTGATGAGGAAATTGTCTAGCTACACGTTCTGGGTTTGCAATCCCAACTTGATTTAGTAATTCTAATACTCTTTCACTTCGCTGTTGTTTTGAAAGCTTTGTATGATAGATTAACCCCTCTTCAATTTGTTCGCTAATTCTCATTAAAGGGTTAAGTGCTGAAAGTGGGTCCTGAAAAATAAATCCTATATCATTACCACGTAAGTTATTAAATTGTTGGTCATTCAATTTAGCTAGATTTTGATTATTATAAAAAATATCACCAGTAACCTTTGTATTTACTTCATTGTGCAAGCCTACAATAGTAGTCGCTAACGTACTTTTACCACAACCGGATTCTCCGACTATTGCTAATACCTCATTTTTTTGAAGTGAAAGCGAGACATCATCTACAGCAGCGTGGTATGTATCTTTTATGCGAAAACTTGTAGTCAAATTTGTTATTGTTAGTAAGTCTTTTGCTGTATTCAAACAATCTCTCCTCTATAATTCAATATTCTGAAAATACAAATAATACTTTTTATATCAGAATTATATTTAGTTTTTCTCTCTTCTCCTCTCATTTTTATCTTGGCAAGTTTGATTTTAATAAATTTTTCGCCTTCAACTCGTCATCCACTAATAGAATTATCTGAAAATTAAACTGTGCTATTATTTTAGCTAGAAAACATGTATAAACGCAAGTCCCTTTTTCAAATTATTTCAATCCGGCTTATAAATTTCCACCAGACATCTCCCTCAAAAAAATAATTTTGACTGTAAGAAATATTTTACTTTTTCTTTACAAAGTTACAATTTTCACAAATAAAAATTATGTAAATATAATAAAAAAAATACATCATAAATTTATATTCTCAAATAAAATGCTCTTAATCTCAAGGATACAAGTAATTTATAGCAAAAAATTAAAAGTTAACTTTTATGGTAAAGTTATATTTCACACATTTTTATTTTCAATGAATAATTTCGGGCGTTGAAGTGCTACTATTTCAAATTACTTTGAGAAAACAATTTAAAGCTTTTAGTTTTTGGCTACCTACCATACTTCTTAATTAATCCAAATTGACGAATTTTTATATAATATTCAATATAGAAATACTATTTAGAATATTTTTAAAGGAAATTACATGTTTTTATGTTAAAATTTCCAATGACAAAGTTTTATTATATTATTTTTAAATTCTGTATAAGGAAAGGTTGTCTGTGATGGCAAAAATTAATGATACATGGTTTACAGTAGAAGAAATCAATAATGAAACGTATGCTATTAGTGAATATGGTCATTGGGAAAAAGTGCATTCTTTTTTATTGCTTGGGGAAAAACGCGCTGTTCTCATTGATACAGGTCTTGGGGTCGATAATATTCAAAGAATTAGTAAACAATTAACCTCTTTGCCCATTTCTGTGATTACAACACATGTCCATTGGGACCATATTGGTAGTCATGGAGCGTTTGATGATATTTATGTTCATAAGGATGAAGTTGATTGGCTAATCCATGGTATCCCTAAATTATCTATCGAACAGATCAGAACGGATGTTGGACGTAATATTACCTTACCTACACCTAAAACGTTTAATCCATCGAACTACAAGCCTTTTCAGGGACAGCCTTCAGGTATATTAGAAGATGGTGATATTATAAATATAGGAAACCGAAAATTATCTATTCTCCACACGCCAGGGCACTCTCCTGGCCATATTGCTCTTTTGGATCATAAATATGGTTATCTGTTTACAGGGGACTTACTATATGATCACGCTCCTATTTATGCATTTTTTCCAACTACTAGCCCTGAGGACTTAGTCCAATCTTTAGAGAAAATAGCTAACTTATCTTCGCTTACGAAAATTTTCGGATCACATCATACATTAGGCCTTGACCCTTCTATTTTATTAGAGGTAAAAAAGGCAGTTATTACACTTCGAGAGAATAATCTAGTACGTTTTGGGACAGGTATACATCGTTTTAATGGTTTTAGTATTCAATTTTAAATATCCTCTCCCTATTTAAATAGGAAGAAAAAAGCTGTTCTACAGGTCAAATAACCTATAGAACAGCTTCTCATTAAAGCTCTCCAGCCTTTAATTTCGCATGCCACTCTTTTAAGGATGGAATATCTTCTTCTTTAATAGCACCTGATTCATTTGCTGCTTCAATCAGATAATCGAAGTTAGTTAATGAGACATATTGGATGCCTGCTTCATCAAATGCTTGTTCAGCTCGTGGGAGATTGTATGTGTAGACACAAACAACTCCTAGTACTTCACAGCCTGCTGCACGCAATGCTTCAACTGCTGTAATCGAAGAACCACCTGTAGAGACGATATCCTCTACTACAACCACTTTTTGACCCGCTGCGTATTTTCCTTCAATTTGATTACCACGTCCATGTTCTTTCGCTTTAGAGCGTACATAAACCATTGGTAATTCTAAAATATCACTTACCCATGCTGCATGTGGGATACCTGCTGTTGCTGTACCTGCTACTATTTCTGTCGCACCAAAACTCTCTTTAATTACAGCTGCTAAGCCATTCGCAAGTTGCTTACGAATAACAGGGTCAGAGATTGTTAAACGTGTATCACAGTAAATAGGTGATTTAATTCCAGATGCCCATGTAAATAATTCTGTTGGATTTAATTCTACAGCACCCACCTTTAGCATAGCGTGTGCAATTTCATTTTGTAATGTCATTATTTATGCCTCCCATAATTCACTTACGATTTTATATGCCACTACTGGATCCTGTGCACCTGTTACAGCACGTCCAACAACGATGAGTGACGAACCATCACGCTTTGCCCCATCTGGTGTGGCAATACGTTTTTGATCGTGTGCAGCGCCACCTGCTAGACGAATCCCAGGCGTTACACGAAGAAACTGATCTCCACACACTTCAGCTATTGCCTTAGACTCGTGTACTGAACAAACAACACCTTGTAAGCCAGCTTGTTTTGTTAGACGCGCATAATGTAGAACAGACTCCTGTAAGGATAAAGCAATTCTTTGCTCCGCCTGCATTTGCTCCTCTGTTGTGGAAGTTAATTGTGTTACGGCAATTAATGCTGGACGTTCCTTGCCAGCAGATGTTCCTGCTTCTAGACCTTCTAGGGCAGCCTCCATCATTGGACGACCACCTGCCGCATGGACATTGACTAGATTTACTCCTAGTTTTGCTAAGCCCTTCATAGCAGAGCCTACTGTATTCGGGATATCATGCAGTTTTAAATCAAGGAAAATATCATGACCTAATTCTTTTACTTTGTGAACAATATCAGGCCCTTCTTGCATATATAATTCCATACCAATTTTCACGAAAAGAGGCTCATTGAAGTGCTTTAAAAAATCGAATACTTCTTTTTCTCCTGGAAAATCTAATGCTAGTATAGGTTTAGTATTCATCAACGATGGCTCCTTCCAATAATATCTGTAATATGTTCTACCCCAAGTGCGTCAAGCTTGGCTGGTAATTCATCAATAATATTTGGGCAAACGAAGTGGTCTACAAAATTTGCTGTTCCTACTGCTACAGCCGAAGCACCTGCGGACATAAAATCAATGACATCCTGTGCTTCTGTTACACCTCCCATGCCAATTATCGGAATTTTGACAGCCTTGTATACTTCATAAACCATTCGGATGGCTACAGGCTTTACAGCAGGACCCGATAGGCCACCTGTGCCATTCGCGATGACTGGTTTCCCTGTCCGCTCATCTAAACGCATACCTACTAATGTGTTAATCATTGTTATACCATCTGCGCCACCCGCTTCCACAGCCAAAGCAATGTCTACGATATTGGTTACATTCGGTGATAGCTTCACATAAACAGGAACATTCGATTCAGCTTTAACCGCCTTAACAAGCTCACATGCTGTGTCAGGGTCTGTCCCAAATTGAATGCCACCACACTTAACATTTGGACATGAAATATTCAGCTCTAAAGCTTTGACATTAGGTGCTGCTGAAATACGTCTTGCTACTTCTACATAATCCGCAGTCTCCGTCCCAGCCACATTGGCGATAATTGGTACATCATAGCCCGCTAAAAATTTTAATTCCTCGTTCATCACTTTTTCAATGCCTGGATTTTGTAGCCCAATTGCATTTAACATCCCTGCTGCTGTTTCAGCCACACGCGGTGTTGGATTACCTGCACGAGTTTCAACTGTTGTTGCTTTAATCATGATTGCCCCTAGCTTGGATAGATCGTAAAGCTGTGCATATTCACGTCCAAAGCCAAAGCAACCTGAAGCTGGCATAATAGGGTTTTTTAAATCTAAACCTGGTAATTGAATGTTTAAACGACTCATAATGCCACCGTACCTTTCGGGAAAACTGGACCATCAGAGCATACTTTGACATAGTCTTTTGCTACTTCATCAGTTGTTTTGCATACACATGCAAAACAAGCACCTATACCGCAGCCCATACGCTCTTCAAATGATAAATAACCTTCTTTTTCTGGATAGAAGCCTTCAAGTGCTTTTAACATTGGTAGAGGACCACAAGAATAAAAGACATCGAATTCAGGTGCTCTGGACTCTAACACATTTGTCACAAAGCCTTTTGTCCCTTTAGAGCCGTCAACCGTTACATAGTGCGTTTCTCCAAGGGCACTGAATTCTTCCTCGTAGAAGCATACATCTTCCGTTTGAAAGCCGAGCACATGTATTGTTTTAACACCACGAGCATTTAATTGCTTGGAAAGCTCGTATAGTGGAGGCACTCCGATTCCTCCACCAACTAGCAGGGCTGTTCCTCCCTCTTTTACTGCGTCTACTGGGAAACCATTGCCAATTGGCCCAAGGACATTGACCTGTTGACCTTCACGATTTGTCGCTAACACTTTTGTACCACGACCCTCAGCACGGTAGATCATTGTAAATTCATTGTTGTCTTTATCTATATTTGCAATACTAATCGGTCGACGTAAAAGCGGCTCCAATGAATCCGACACCTTTACATGGACAAACTGGCCAGGAGTCATATCCTGAACCAGTTGACCATGAAGTGTCAGTTCGAAAATGTTTGTCGCAATTTGCTTTTGAGAGACGACCGTCATTTTCTCTTGACGTATCATATTAGTGTACTACCTCCGCTTTTGGCATTTCCTCTGCTGTAAATGTCATAGATTCGATGACACGTACCATTGCTTCTGCTGTATCTAATGATGTGAGACAAGGTACGCCATTTTCTACAGACTCACGACGGATTCGGAAACCATCTCGAGCTGGTTGCTTACCTTTTGTTAATGTATTCACAACAAGTTGAGCTTCACCATTTTGGATCAGATCGATCAGAGTTTGTCCCTTCGCACCAATCTTGCCAACGACATCTGTGCGCACTCCAGCTTCTTCAAATGCTTTTGCTGTTCCTTCAGTCGCTACAATGCGATAGCCTACTGTTGAGAAACGTTTCGCTAATGCGATTGCTTCTTCTTTATCCTTATCAGATACTGTAAACAATACTGTTCCTTCTGTGCGAATTTCCATTCCTGCTGCAACTAAACCTTTATAAAGTGCTTTTTCTAAAGTTGCATCTTTGCCCATTACTTCCCCAGTAGATTTCATTTCAGGGCCTAATGTTATATCTACACGGCGTAATTTGGCAAATGAGAACACCGGAACTTTCACAAATACACCTTTTTGTTCAGGCGCTAACCCTGTTGGATAGCCCTGCTCGACAATTGATTTCCCTAAAATAGCTTTCGTTGCAATATTAGCCATAGGGATATTTGTAATTTTACTTAAGAATGGTACTGTACGTGATGAACGTGGATTCACCTCGATGACAAATACTTCACCTTGGGAAATTACATATTGAATGTTCATTAAACCAACGATTCCAAGACCTTTTGCAAGACGTGTTGTATAGTCTACTAATGTATCCTTTTGATACTGTGTTAATTTCTGTGGGGGATAAACTGATATAGAGTCACCAGAGTGTACCCCTGCGCGCTCAATATGTTCCATAATACCTGGGATCAATACATTTTCTCCATCACAGATAGCATCTACTTCAATTTCCTGACCTGTTAGATAACGGTCCACTAAAACTGGATGATCTGGAGATGCTTCCACTGCGTTCTCCATGTAGTGCTTTAACTCTTCTTGATTGTAAACAATCTCCATCGCACGTCCACCTAGCACATAGGAAGGACGAACAAGTACTGGGAAGCCTAGACGCTCACCAATGGCAAGTGCTTCCACTGTAGAAACCGCTGTTTCACCCTGTGGCTGTGGAATATCTAAGTCTCGTAAAGCTTGTTCGAATTTATCGCGGTTCTCTGCACGGTCGATATCCTCTAGAGAAGTTCCTAAGATTTTCACACCATTTGCAGCTAACTTATCAGCAAGATTAATCGCAGTTTGACCACCGAATTGAACAACTACTCCAATTGGCTGCTCTAAGTCGATAATATGCATAACATCCTCGATTGTTAATGGCTCGAAGTATAATTTATCAGAAATTGAGAAGTCCGTAGACACTGTTTCTGGATTTGAGTTGATAATGATTGCTTCATAGCCTGCCTCTTGAATGGCCCATACTGAATGGACAGTAGCATAGTCGAATTCTACCCCTTGCCCGATGCGGATAGGTCCTGAACCTAGTACTACTACAGACGGTTTTTCTGACTTAATCGATTCGTTTTCTTCCTCATATGTGCCGTAGAAGTAAGGTGTTTCAGATTCAAACTCTGCTGCACATGTATCAACCATTTTATAGACAGGAATAATCCCATGCTCTTTACGATATGCGGAGATTGCTTCTTCTGTCGTGTTCCAAAGCTCAGCAATTTTCTTATCTGCAAAGCCTAAACGTTTTGCAGTACGTAGCACTTCTTGATCATCTTTATGGTCAACTAGCGTTTGTTCCATATCTACAATGTTTTTAAATTTATTTAAGAAGAATAGGTCAATGGCTGACCATTCATGGATTTGTTCAATTGTCACACCACGGCGTAACGCTTCCCCGATGAAGAATAAACGCTCATCTCCAGCCTTACGGATACGTTTTTCAATCCAAGAGTCAGAGTTGTCTTCAGCATGCTTTAGCTCTAAGTGTACTTGACCTGTTTCAAGTGAACGAACCGCCTTTAACATCGCTTCCTCGAATGTACGGCCTAGCGCCATCACTTCACCAGTAGCCTTCATTTGCGTGCCAAGATTACGCTTTGCTGATTCGAATTTATCGAATGGCCAACGTGGAATTTTAGCGACAATGTAATCAAGTGCAGGCTCAAAGCAAGCATATGTTGAACCTGTTACAGGGTTTTTAATTTCATCTAATGTTAAACCAACTGCAATTTTTGCTGCTAGCTTGGCAATTGGATAGCCTGTTGCTTTAGAGGCTAACGCAGAAGAACGTGACACACGCGGATTTACTTCAATTACATAGTAGTTGAAGCTATATGGATCTAGTGCTAGCTGTACGTTACAACCACCTTCGATTTTTAACGCACGGATAATATCTAAGGAAATATTACGCAGCATTTGATTTTCACGATCTGATAGTGTCTGAGTTGGTGCTACTACAATCGAATCACCTGTGTGAATTCCTACTGGGTCAACATTTTCCATGTTACATACTACAATGGCATTATCTACTGCATCGCGCATTACTTCATATTCTATCTCTTTATAGCCTGCAATTGATTTTTCTAGTAAGCATTGTGTTACGGGTGAATATTTAAGGCCCGATGTTACGATTTCCTCTAAATCCTGATCATTGTAGCAAATACCGCCTCCTGTACCACCTAGCGTAAAGGCTGGACGAACAATAACAGGGTAGCCAATTTTGACTACAAATTTTTTCGCTTCGTCTAAGGAATGGATAATATCAGACTCAGGTACTGGAGCACCCAATTCGTACATTAAGTTACGGAATAAATCTCGGTCCTCTGCTTTATGAATAGCATCTAGTTTTGTTCCTAGGATTTCTATACCAAGCTCATCTAAAATGCCTGATTTATCTAATTCAATCGCCATGTTAAGGCCAGTTTGACCACCAAGCGTTGGTAAAATAGCATCTGGGCGTTCTTTTCGTAAAATGCGAGAGACAAAATCAAGAGAAATAGGTTCGATATAAACTTTATCCGCAATTTCTGTATCTGTCATAATTGTGGCAGGGTTTGAGTTGATTAAGATAACACGGTAGCCCTCTTCTTTTAATGACAAACACGCTTGTGTTCCTGCGTAGTCAAATTCTGCTGCTTGTCCGATGACGATTGGGCCTGAGCCGATTACTAAAATTGTTTCAATATCTGTACGTTTAGGCATGTTGTTTCCCCTTCCCTGCTGCTACTTCCATCATTTCGATAAACTCATCAAATAAGTGGTTTGAATCTTCTGGTCCCGGTGATGCTTCTGGGTGGTATTGTACTGTGAAAATAGGATATTTTTTATGACGTACACCTTCACATGTGCCGTCATTTAAGGCGATATGTGTCAATTCTAAATCAGTATCTTGTAATGATTCGATATCGATAGCGTAGCCGTGATTTTGAGATGTTAAATCTGTACGACCTGTGCGTAAATCTTTTACTGGATGATTGCCACCGCGGTGTCCAAATGGTAGTTTAAAGGCCTTGGCTCCACTAGCTAACGAAAAGATTTGATGACCTAAGCAAATACCGAACATTGGCACTTTTCCAATTAAGTTACGTACTGTTTCGATACCTTCTTGGACATCTTCTGGATTTCCTGGTCCGTTTGAGAGCATGATGCCATCTGGATGCCAAGCTAAAATTTCTTCAGCTGACGTATTGTAAGGAACTACTAGTACATCACAATCTCGTTTATTTAATTCACGAAGGATGCCGTGTTTCATACCATAGTCAATTAAGACCACTCGTTTACCTCGTCCAGGTGATGGATAGGCCGCTTTTGGCGATACTTCACGTACATGGTGTGTTATAGCTGGTGTCGCTTGCAGTTGCGCAACAACCTCACTCACATTTACTTCTTCATTGGCTGCTGTCAAAATCGCCTTTACTGATCCTTTACTACGAATAATACGTGTTAATTTACGCGTATCAATTCCCTCAATACCGGGGATATCTTTCGATGTTAAATAGTCATCTAATGTTAAATCGCAACGGAAGTTAGAAGGCGTTTTAGCTAGTTCGCGTACGACAAATCCACGTATAGCTGGCGTAATGGATTCAAAATCATCTCGGTTAATGCCGTAGTTTCCTACCATTGGATACGTCAATGTAACGATTTGACCGTAGAATGAAGGGTCTGAAATTGTTTCTTGATACCCTGTCATACCTGTCGTAAATACAACCTCACCCTGTGAAGCACGATCACTCCCAAATGCTGTACCTGTAAATACTGTGCCATCCTCTAAAACTAGTAAACGTTTTTTCATTACTCTGCCTCCTGATATACGATATTTCCTTCAAAAATGGTTAGTACTGGCCAACCTTTTGCAACCCAACCGTTAAATGGTGTATTACGTCCTTTTGATACAAAGCCTTCCGCATCAATTGTTTGTTCTTTTTGAATATCTATTAAAATCATATCCGCTGAAGCACCAACTGCTAATGTGCCATAGGGTAGATCAAAAATTTCAGCTGCTTTCACGGACATCCAGTCTATTAATTGTTTTAAAGTCCATTTCCCTGTTTCAACAAATTGTGTATAGAGTAGTGGGAAGGCTGTTTCGAAACCTACAATGCCAAACGGTGCCCCCACCATACCACAGCATTTTTCTTCCACTGTATGTGGCGCATGATCTGTCGCGATACAATCGATAGTCCCATCAAGTAGTGCGGCATGTAACGAATCTTTGTCATCAGCCCCACGCAATGGTGGATTCATTTTCCAGTTCGCATCATCGGATGGAATATCCATTTCTTCTAGTAATAAATGATGCGGACAAACCTCAGCAGTTACACGAATTCCGGCTGCCTTTGCATCTCTTACCGCACGAACAGATTCTTTTGTTGATACGTGACAAACGTGGTAGCGTGCACCTGCAGCCTCAGCAAGCAGTACATCTCGTGCAATTTGAACGGATTCGCAAATGGAAGGAATCCCCGGAAGATCAAGCTCCTTATTACGCTTTCCTTCATGCATAACCCCATCATAAATTAACGAATTGTCCTCGCAATGCGCAACAACTACCATATCGTGCTGGGCAGCTTCCTTCATTTGCTCGTACATTGTTGAAGCAAGCTGAATTCCTACGCCATCATCTGAGAATGCTACAGCTCCATGTGCCTTTAACTCCTCCACATTTGTTCGAACTTCCCCAGAGATATCCTTTGTTAGCGAACCGTATGGGAGTACTCGAATAACAGCACTTTCTTTAATCAGCCCATTAATAAGCTGCATGTTTTCCACTGAATCTGGTACTGGCTTTGTATTTGGCATGGCGCAAATTGTCGTAAAGCCACCTTTTGCTGCTGAGGCAGACCCTGTTGCGATTGTTTCTTTATGTTCAAAGCCTGGCTCTCGTAAATGTGTATGCACATCGACAAAGCCTGGTGCTACAATAAAGCCATTACCTTCAATGACCTCTGCATCTACTACCGTTACCTCTTGGCCAATTGCTGTAATTTTTCCTTCTGCCATGGCGATATTGACTGTTTGCAGCTCACCTTGTTCATTTAACATTTGTACATTTTGAAGTACTTTTGTCATGTTATTCTCTCCCCCTTAAAATGGTTTCCACAATGGCCATCCGTGTGTAGACTCCATTTCGCACCTGCTCGAAAATCCGAGAGCGTCCACACTCTACAAGCTCAGAAGCAATTTCTACATCACGATTCACTGGTGCTGGATGCATAATTATGGCTGATTCTTTCATTTGCTTTTCTCGTTCAATTGTTAAGCCGTATTCTTGATGGTAGCCTTCTTTCGAAAAGCTTTTATTTACTTTATGACGTTCATGTTGCACACGTAATAGCATAATGACATCGCTAATTTCGATTAAATCATCCCAAGAATGATGAGCTTCAAATCCTCCTGACCATTCTTCTGGACAAAGGAAATGAACATTTGCCCCTAAACGTTGCAATGCATGGGCATTTGATTTTGCTACTCGACTATGTGAGATATCCCCAACAATCGTAATATTCAACCCTTCAAAATAACCAAACTCTTTTTTTATTGTATATAGATCCAATAATGATTGGGATGGATGTTGTCCTGCGCCGTCCCCTGCATTGATGATAGCTACATTAATACCATTTAGTAGCTCATTATAATATTCATCTTCTGATGCTCGAATAATGACTGCATCTAAACCAATCATTTCTAAAGTTTTGACCGTATCGTACAATGTCTCCCCTTTAGTCACACTCGAAAATCCTGCATCAAAAGGGATGATATGACAGCCAATTTTATGCTCAGCCATTTCGAAGCTTGATTTTGTCCGTGTACTTGGTTCAAAAAATAAGTTGGCAACATTGTAAGTCCGAGATAACGATGATGTTTCACCATTTTCAAACGCTTGCGCAAGATCTAAGATGTGGTTAATCTCTTCTGTTGTTAAATGTTCCATCGATAATAAGTTCTTCATCATGTGACCCCCATAAGGTTGTGTGTCATGAACGTCTATGTATGACGTTCTTTTCATAAAGTAAAAGCCCCGTTGATGTCATCAACGAGGCATAAGGAGGCGTGACAAACTACAGCAGGGAACCATCCTTACTTTAGCCTATCCACAACTTCCCTTTTTTTGCCTCTCTGGACAATTCATTAAAAGGTACTACTATGAATTTTTATTTTGATTGTATGGTACGGGTTTTTCGGCTTCCTTCTTACCTGGTAATATAGCATTCAATAGCACCCCGATGATAGCGGCTAGTGCCATTCCTTCAATACTCAAAGATTCTGAAATGACGAACTTCGCTCCGCCAATCCCGATGACTAAAATCACTGAAGCAATCACCAGATTACGACTGTTCCCAAAATCAATATGATTATCTACTAGCATCCGTAAACCACTAGCTGCGATAATACCGAAGAGCAAGATGGATACCCCACCTAGTACTGCGGTTGGTATAGTTGCAATCACTGCCATTGCTTTCCCGAAGAATGATAGTAATATGGCTACTATTGCAGCACCTGCGATAACGTACACACTATAAACACGAGTAATTGCTAGAACCCCAATATTTTCACCGTAAGTTGTTTTAGGTGGACCACCGATTAATGCACTTACAAATGTGCCAAGTCCATCACCTAGTAGGGAACGGTGCAAACCAGGTTCCTTAATGTAATCACGGTTGACTACTTTTCCTAATACAAGCTGATGACCAATATGTTCAGAAATCGTTACAATCACGATTGGTACCATGACAAGTAGGATTTTTGTTGTGATTTCAAATTCATAATGCACACCAGGTAGCAAGAAGTCTGGCATAGCAAAGAATTTTGCGTTGGCAATTGGTGTATAATCTACAATGTCGACAATCATGGAGTAAATATAGCCTACGATTAAGCCCATCAAAATTGGCATTGTACTTAAAATTCCTTTAAAGAAAATCGTGAAGATAATCGCTGTAAACACTGTGACTAAAGCTGCTGAGAAGTGTAAAAAGCTATACTCCCCATTGACGTTCATCGCCATATTCACGGCCGTACCCGATAGGCCTAGTCCAATAACCATAATTACTGGTCCAACTACAATCGGTGGTAAAATTTTCATTATCCACTTATAACCACTTTTCCAAATGATTAAAGATACGATTCCATACGTGATTCCGACAGCCATTGCGCCAATCATGGCATTTCCTGGGTTTACACTGGAGCCATCCTCGTTCAAACCGCCTGCCGCCAATAATATGGGAGCAATAAAGGCAAAGGAGGAGCCTAAGTAAGCAGGTACCTGAAATTTTGTAATTAATAGGAAGAATATTGTTGCAATCCCACTTGTTAAAAGGGCAATTGCAGGGCTAAGACCTACTAACTGTGGCACTAAGATTGTTGAACCAAACATTGCAAACATATGCTGGAAACTTAATGTCACTAGCTGAAGTGGGGTTGGTTTATCCTTAATATCTAATACTGCGTTTGACATTTTGTTTCCTCACTTTATTGTTCGTCTTCTTTATAAATAATAACGCAATCTTCTCCATCCACATCTTGTAAATTGACAATGATGCGCTCAGAGCCAGAAGTCGGAACATTTTTCCCAACGTAATCTGCTCTGATTGGTAACTCTCGATGACCCCTATCAACTAAAACAGCTAGTTGAATTTGTCCAGGTCTTCCTAAATCCATGACAGCGTCTAGTGCTGCGCGAACTGTTCGCCCTGTATAAAGAACATCATCGACTAAAATAATTTTTTGATTTTTCACTTCATGCTCAATGTCAACTTGCTCGACATGTGCTTGTTCATTTTCATGCTTCATTGTTAAATCATCGCGATAAAGTGTAATATCAAGCTCGCCAGTACGAATCGGTTTACCTTCGATCTTTTCAATTCGTTGTGCCAAGCGTTTGGCTAGAAAAGCACCTCGTGTTTTAATGCCAACTAAAATACATTCATCAATTCCTTTGTTACGTTCAATAATTTCATGAGCAATACGTGTTAATGCTCGTGCCATTGAAGGGCCATCTAACAATTCATTTTGAGCCAAGTTCGTTTCCTCCTCTCTACAATCTAATGTGGCCATATGTCCATAAAAAAACCTCTCGAGGCGAATAGCCTGAGAGGGTTGTATACGTGTTTAAAAAGCATGTTGAAAAATTTGCAGCACAAATTTTTTGCAACACTATCACATGACCCTTCTCAGCCTCTCTGGACTGCTATTAAAGGTGAATATTTAGTTAGGTTGTTCATTCACTGTCGTTAGTATAGACTTTCTTTGCGTATACGTCAATGCTTATTTCGTAATTCATTTAATAATTGCTCATAATCAGCAGGAAGTGGTGTTTCAAACTCTAAGTATTCACCTGAAGTAGGATGATTGAAGCCTAGCGTTGCTGCATGTAGAACTTGTCCACCAAAATCAATTGTCTTTTTCGGTCCATACTTTGGATCTCCAACAAGCGGGAAGCCGATATAATTCATATGCACACGAATTTGATGTGTTCGTCCTGTTTCTAGACGGCACTCTACAAGCGTATAATCACCAAAGCGCTCTACCACATGGAAATGAGTAACTGCATGTTTACCATTATCAACAATAGCCTGCTTCTGACGGTCCTTCTGATCACGACCGATTGGCGCATCAATAGTCCCTTTATCATGTGCAATATGCCCATGTACAAGAGCAATATATTTACGAGTAACAGTTTTATTGACTAGCTGATCCACTAATGATTCATGAGCTACATCATTTTTCGCAACCATTAATAAGCCGGATGTATCTTTATCAATACGATGGACTATACCTGGACGCATAATCCCATTGATACCCGATAAATCTTTACATTGATACATTAACCCATTTACTAGCGTGCCTGTCAAATGCCCTGGTGCTGGATGAACGACCATACCCTTTGGTTTGTTCACAACAAGAACATCAGCATCCTCATAAACAATATCAAGTGCTAGATTTTCTGCGATTACATCAAGCGGTTCAGCTTCTGGTACATCGATAGCAATAACGTCCCCCGCTTTTACCTTATATTTTGGTTTCACAACGTCACCATTTACTTTGATATTTCCGTCACTAACCCAGTTCCCAATCTGCGTGCGCGACCATTCAGATTGTAAGCTTGAAAGTGCTTTATCAATGCGCTCTCCTTGCTGTTGTTCTTCGATTGTATATGTTACTTGAGTCATTGTTTCACCTGTTTCTTTTCTTTTTTATCTTCCCTAATTAAGCCAATCATTAGTATAACAACAGCAATCGTCAATGCAGCATCTGCCACATTAAAAATTGGGAAATCATACTTAATAATCGGAATTAAAACATCTACAAAATCGACCACTTCTCCTCTAAATAAACGATCGATAAAGTTCCCTATTGCTCCACCAAGTAATAGCATTAAGCCCACTTGAAAAATTGGCTTCCCTTTTGCTTCTTTATGATAAAAATAGACAATGGCACAGATAACAACAACTGTCACGATACTAAACAACCACATTTGCCCTTCTAGCATCCCCCATGCTGCACCTTTATTACGATGAGATAAAATGCCAAACCATGGGTCTAATACAGCAATCCGTTCACCATACTCCATATTTTTCACAATCAACCACTTTGTCCATTGGTCCAATAATACGACAAAGGCAGCCAATCCGTAATATTTATACACAAACATTCCTCCGTTCGCTCAACATCTAACCTATTCTACCATATCAACACCATTCACAATAACTAATATCACATCAAAATATGGCGGATTCCAAATCTCTTGAACATACAAAAAAGCTATCTCTATCACTTTTTGAGCAATAGAAATAGCCAAACTTATTGTTTTATACTGTTTCAGATTCTTTTGAATGGACCCGCTTCATAAAATCATTGACATCAGCAGGTACCTTTCGATCTAATAGTGACACAATAATCACTGATAAGAAACCTACAGGAACTGTCACAATTCCAGGAATTTTAAACTGTAAGAAACTCGGTAAAGTTCCTGGTAAAAAAATCATCCACATGGATACACCAAGCCCAATAAGTAATCCTGCAATGGCTCCTTTTTCTGTCATGCCTCTCCACCAAATACCTAAAATGAATATTGGCGTAAATGTACTTGCTGCGACTGTAAAGGCGAGCGCCACTAAATGACCAATAGATGCATCCTTAACAAGAAGCCCAAGTGCTCCATACAAAATACCCAATAGGACGATAGCTACTTTTCCAGCAATGACACGCTGTTTTTGCGTAATGTCCTTCTTCATAATGTTAGCATATAAATCATGAGCGAGTGCCCCAGAGCTTGTAATAAAGAGCCCTGAAAGATTGGAGAATATAGCTGCAAATGCCCCCGCTATAACTAAGCCAAGCAACCATTTACCACCTAGAGCCAGCGCTGTAGTCGGTATCACCATATTGTTTCCGCCAAGTACAAGATCACGCATAACCTCTTCACTAGCTGTTCCCGAGATGAAAATTGAACGACCAACAACACCCAAATAAACCGCTAATAAAAAGAACGTACTAGCAATCCCAATAGCCATTAGCGCTGATTTTCGAGCTGCTTTAGCACTTGGATTCGTATAAAAACGCAATAAAATATGAGGAAGTCCTATCGTTCCTAAAGCTAAACCAATCGTCATGCTTATTGTTTGCCAAAACGTTGGGAAATAAAAGCCTGTCCCTGTCCATGCAGCACCATCAAAATTAACATCATTCCCATCTAAAGCATAGGGTGAGGTGCCTGTAATAGGACCACTAAAGGAATTAATAGCTGCAAGAATTTTATCGTAATGTAAGCCACTATATACCGCTGCTACTAGCATCACAATAAATGCACCAAGACGAATCCACAGCTCCAATGCTTGGTTAATGGTTGTTCCTTTCATTCCACCAATACCTACATAAAAAATCATGACAACACATGTAAAGATAATGCCAAATTCATAGGAAGTGCCGAAAAACATACTTAAAATTTGAGCAGCACCCAATAGTTGCGGAGCCGCATAAAAGCCTGAAATTGCTAATACTACCGCAACCGCTACTAGTCGTGCTCGTTTACTATGAAAACGATAGCCCAAGAAATCCGCTACCGTAAATGCACCAAATCGTCTCAAAGGACCCGCTACGAATATAGCTAATAAGGTTAAACCAATTGAGAAACAAAAAGCATAATAAGCTCCGTCATATCCGAGTTGAAATGTTAATCCAGCAATACCGAGGAATGTGGCTGCACTTAAATAATCCCCACCAATTGCTGAACCATTTGTAAACCAGCCAAAGCTTCTTCCTCCTACAAAGAAATCCGATGCTGTTGCATTTCTTTTTGTTAAATACGTAATGTATACAATCGTTCCCATTAATGCAATGGTCATTAACATCTTTGGTTCTAAAAGAGCTTCCATCATTCAACTCATCCCCCTTGTTTCAACTACTTATTGGCTAAATCATATTTTTTCAGGCGTTTTTCGTACATGGCAGTATGCACATAAGCAATAATAAATGCCATGGCCATCATCACAACAGTTGTCACAAACCAGGTTACCGTCATGCCACCCCACATTTTCTTAAAGGCAAATGCTGGTGCAAACCAATTCATAACAGGGATACTAAAAATTAATATAAAATAAAATACCGATAAGCCTAAACCCGTTGTAAATTCATCTTTCATAATTTTATTGGTCTCCGCATCTAGAGGTGGAAGATCCTTTACATCAATGGTGCCTGCCTCTACATATTCATAATCATGACTCCCTACTTCTGCCATAGCCAACTCCCCCTTTATTTGTATCAGTAAATAATTATCTGAAATTTCAAATTATTATTTACTACAATTATTTTATTCTATTTCAACATCAATATAGATATAAAATATTGCTGTATTAGTACAAAAAAATGCTATTTTAAGTTAAAATATTTCTATCATTTTTATTCTTGGGGGTTGGTAGCATTTTAAAGGTGGTATGGTTTATGGAAAGCTCATTGGATAAGCAACATATGAGAGATTGGTTAGAAGAAGTTTTACCAAACGCTTTAATGGAGTGTAAAGAGCCAAAACCAGAAGATGACACCATTATTGTCTATGAAGTCAATCGGTTATTTGATTGGGTGAAGATTAAGCGACTAAAAAGAAATTATCCTAATAGTATAATTGTCCCAATTGTTACAGAACACCTCACCTACTCGACTGGTATAGCAATTGAATTAGTTTTACCTGCACTTCTCATCAAACCATTACAAAAATCAAAATTTTTACGAATTGTAAAAAAGTTACACACTTCCTATCAGGAGAAAAAGGGTAGTACACTTACCATGCTCGACCTGACACAACAAATTTCCCAACATCAAACTTCTCCTTTCCGAGAAGCTTTTTTAAAACGTCTTATACGCGGTGAGATTGATAATGAACAGGAAATCATACAGTCTGCATCCTTTTTATCGACTAACTGTATTCCTAATATGGTGTTCTTAATACAAGGCTATATTGATGTAAATGAAGAGAGAGCTCATCCACAAGATGCATGTAGCATTATCACAACTGTTATTCAGCAGAAATTTGCAGATAAAGCGCCGTTATCCTTTTTACATTTTGAACGCTATTTACTTCTTCTTTTGCGAATTCCTAAAGACTATAACTCATTCAAGCATTGGTCAGAGGGCAAAGCATCTTTATTAGAGGTCATCGAGACACTAAAAAAGGACCATTGTATCCACCTTTTTATAGGGGTTGGTGGCGTATTTCAGGATGCTATGCAAGTGAAGGAGTCCTATACTCAGGCACGAAAAGCTCGAAGAAAACCGCCTATTGATAACATTCATATACGGTATTACGAAGATTTAACGAAGCACCAACAGCTTCAAAAGGCCATTCAATTTATAGAAGAGCATTTTGACGAACAGCTTTCTATAAGTGAAGTTGCGAAATATATAAGCTTTAGCCCAACACATTTTAGCAGGCTATTTAAAAAAGAAACGGGTCGCAATTTTGTTGACTATGTTGCCTTTACACGTATTATCAAAACTTTACCCTTTTTACGAAAGTTTGATTATACGGTTGATAAAATTTCCTCTACCTGTGGGTTCAATACACCGAATTATTACAGTCTAACCTTTAAAAAATATGTTGGAATATCGCCAACAGACTACCGCAATACGAAAGAAATTTTGTTTAAATAGGATGTAGTTTTTCGAGAATCTGCAAAAACCACATGAAAAAAGCAAGCCCCTAAAGGAGACTTGCTTATAAGCTACATAGAATGCAGATTCTTATTATTCACTGATTCCACTTACGCGTAATATTTTTCTACTACTTCTGCACAGCGAGCACAAACTGTCGGATGTGCCTCATTCGCACCAACTGTTTCCGAAATAGACCAGCAACGTTCACACTTCTCACCTGTAGCCTTTTCAACAACAATGGATACATGTTCAAGTACCAAAGCATCTGCTGGTGCTTCTTCAATTGTAGCTACCTCAAAAGCAGAAACGATAGATAGTTGTGCAAAATCAATGTTTGCATCGTTCAATAATGCTACAATATCTTCTTTTGCATATACTGTTACTTTTGCTTCAAGAGACTTACCAATCGTTTTAGCATTACGAGCTTCTTCCAATGCTTTTAAAATATCATCACGTACATCAATGATTTTCTCCCATTTTGCACGAAGATTTTCAAAATTAGCTTGTACATCTTCCACTGGGAAGTCCGTTAATTGAACAGAAGCTTCCTCTACGATACCTTGAGCATGTAAGTATGACCACATTTCATCTGTAGTATGAGGGATGATCGGTGTCATAATTTTAACTAAAGTCATTAATGTATCATAAATAACTGTTTGCATTGCTCGTCGATCTTTGTTGTCAGAACCTTCGATGTAAACTACATCTTTTGCAATATCTAAATAGAATGAAGATAACTCTACTGCTACAAAATTATTCACAACATGATAAACAGCAGCGAAATCATAACGATCATATGCAGCACGTACAGTTTTTAAAACATCCTGTAAACGCATATACACATATTGATCCATTTCACGAAGCTCTGCGTAGGCTACACGATCTTTTGTTGGATCGAAATCAGCAATATTGCCGTGTAGGAAACGGAAAGTGTTACGAATTTTACGATATACTTCTGATACTTGCTTCAACATATCCATAGAAATTCGCACGTCAGCAGTATAGTCTACAGAAGCAACCCATAGACGAAGAATATCTGCTCCATATTGATCCATTACCTTTTGTGGAATGATGACATTCCCTAATGATTTACTCATTTTACGACCTTCACCATCAAGAACGAATCCATGCGTTAAAAGTCCTTTATATGGTGCAAAGCCGTTAATAGCTACTGATGTAATAAGAGAAGAGTTAAACCATCCACGGTGTTGGTCAGAGCCTTCTAAATATAGATCAGCAGGGTATTTCATGCCACGTTCTACAAGTACACCTTGGTGTGAAGAACCTGAGTCGAACCATACGTCCATAATATCATTTTCTTTTGTAAATTCACCGTTCGGGCTACCCGGATGTGTAAAGCCTTCTGGTAACAACTCTTTTGCTGTTTTTTGGAACCAAATATTTGAGCCATGTTCACGGAATAGTGCTGAGATATGGCTAATTGTTTCAGGTGTAATAATTGGTTCACCATTTTCAGCGTAGAAAATTGGAATTGGTACACCCCAAGCACGCTGACGAGAAATTACCCAATCTCCACGGTCACGAATCATATTGTAAAGACGTGTTTCTCCCCAAGCTGGTGTAAATGCAGTTGCTTTAACAGCCTCTAATAGCTCTCCACGAAACGCTTCAACAGACGCAAACCATTGCGGTGTGGCACGATAAATAACTGGTTTTTTTGTACGCCAATCATGTGGGTATGAGTGTGAAATGAAACCAAGACTTTCTAATGCATCTACTTCTTTTAGCTTTTCTGTCACTAGTTTATTGGCATCATTATAAAAGACGCCCTCAAACCCAGGTGCTTCATCCGTATAGCAGCCACTATTATCAAGTGGGCTAAGAATGTCTAAGCCATATTGCTTACTAATATGATAATCGTCTTCACCGTGTCCTGGAGCTGTGTGAACACAGCCAGTACCTGCGTCAGCAGTAACATGTTCCCCTACCATTACAAGTGAATCACGATCATAGAAAGGATGTTGAGCGACAATACGATCTAATGCTTCACCCTTCACTTCTTGAACAACTTCATATGCTTCCCATTCAAGAGCAGTTGCCACAGTTTCTAATAAATCTTTTGCAATGATGAATTTTTTATTTGCTACTGCAACGACAACATAAACGAACTCAGGATTTAAAGAAATCCCTAAGTTTGCTGGTAATGTCCAAGGAGTTGTTGTCCAAATAACAAATTTAGCATCTGCTGGTACAACACCTTTTGCATCTTTAATAGCAAAGCTTACATAAATGGAAGGCGATTTAATATCTTTATATTCAATTTCTGCTTCAGCAAGAGCAGATTCAGAAGACGGTGACCAATATACTGGTTTTAAACCTTTATAAATATATCCTTTTTCCGCCATCTTTCCGAATACTTCAATTTGACGAGCTTCAAACTCAGGTTTCAATGTAATATAAGGATTTTCCCAATTACCACGGATCCCTAAACGACGGAATTGATTTCGTTGATTGTCAATTTGCTCATATGCATATTCTTCACAAAGTTGACGGAAAGCTGCTACTGACATTTCTTTACGTTTGACACCTTTATTTGTCAATGCTTGTTCGATAGGTAGACCATGCGTATCCCAGCCAGGAATATAATTAACATGGTAACCAGTCATTGAACGATGACGTGTAATCATATCCTTTAATACTTTATTCAATGCATGTCCAATATGAATATCACCATTTGCATACGGAGGGCCATCATGAAGTACATATTCAGGGCGACCTTCTGTACGCTCCATCTGTAATTTGTTAATATCCATCTCATTCCATTTATCTTGCATTTTTGGTTCATTTGCTGGTAAATTTCCACGCATTGGGAAATCCGTTTTTGGCATTAATAAAGTATCTTTGTATTCCACCATAAAAAAATCCTCCTTTATTTTACATCAAGCATATCGACACTCTTCTCATACGACAGTTATGGGCTAACTTTTCTGAAACAATTCGCGGACAAATAAAAAAAGCCCTCATCCACTAAGGGACGAGAAGCTTCTACTCGCGGTACCACCCTACTTGTAGCACAATCCAATAGAATGCACTACCTCTTTCAAGCACATTAACGTCGTGCATCACGAAATAACTTACTTTTTTCAGTTATTTAGCTCAGAAGTGATGTTCATTGTTAGTTGCTTGTTTGGGCTTCCACTATCCCCAAATCGCTTCACCACGCCTAACAAATACTGTCTTCGTCTCTGCTTCTATGCATATGTCTGTACAAAATAATTACTATTACAAAGTATATGAAATTCAAACAATCGCGTCAAGCTTCATTTAAATTTGATCCTCTCCATGAAAAGGAGAGTTACATATCCTCTGCTTCTTGCGCTTCATCTACAGATGCTTGAATTTCTGTTAAATCGATATCATACTGAAGCAAATGATCCCAATCGTCTGCATTTAATAAATCAAGCTGGGCTTCAACAAGCATTTTGAAACGATTACGGAACACCTTAGATTGTTTTTTAAGCTCATCAATTTCAATTGTAACCTTACGTGCTTTCGTTAAAGCATCATTAACGATTCGATCAGCATTTTTCTCTGCTTCTTTGACGATAAGCTTTGCCTCTTTTTGAGAATTTCTACGTACTTCATCTGCAGCTTCTTGTGCAACTACAATAGATTTTTGTAAAGTTTCTTCTAAAGAGCTAAAATGCCTCGCTTGTTCTAAGGCCATTTCTAGTTGCTTATCAACCTCTTTTTTTTCGCGCAGCAAAATTTCATAGTCTTTAATGATTTGATCTAAAAATTCATTTACTTCATCTTCAGCATATCCTCTGAAAGCTTTTGTAAACTCCTTATTATGTATATCAATAGGTGATAATGGCATACTATCCTTCTCTCCTTTTCGTGTACATTCGTATTTCCTATTATACAATTCTTCCGACAACTTAGCAGTATAAATTAATGAAATTTACTTTTCTTTTAGCTTTTTTGGGCCAATCGACCGACTTGTATACGGATTTTATCTTTTTTTGTACGGCCTTCTGTCATAATTATTTTCATACGACCGCTCCCTCTTATCGATAAAATATCCCCTTCTTGTAATTCAAAAGCAACGGCATCACGCTCTGTCCAATTTACACGCACTTTTTTACCAGTAATTAAAGCTTGTGCTTTTTGACGAGACACTTTCAAAACAGTTGCAATAATAACATCTAATCGCATGGAGGTAACCGTGTGAGATTCCTCCAGCCATTCATCTTCATTAATAAGAAGAGGCTCCTGTTCTTTAAGGGATTCGACATGTACCTTTACTTTACCAATGCCCGTTAAATGTACACGGACATATTCTGCCACTTCTCGTGCAACGACAAATTGGATTTGATGCTCACTCACGCGAATATCACCGAATTTACTTCGATGTAACCCTAATGATAACAAGGCTCCTAAAACATCTGGATGGCGTAATTGTACAAATTTAACGGGATACTGAAGTGTAAAAGCTGTCAGTTGAAAGTCTTTATCAGTAGGCTCATAGTAGGCTGGATAAATGAGCATACGTTGTCTCTCCGCCTCATTAAATAGCCCAGCACATAATGTATTCATTGAGTCATCCTGTCCAATAATAGATGTCACTATAAAGCGCTGTCTTGGATCAAGAAAATCAGTCAGCTTAGGTGCATAGCGATCCTCTACCTCCCGCTGCCAGCTTATTACCTGTTCAATAAAAGGTTGCTCATCTTTCCGAAAATGCTGAATCAAGTGCTCCATCTCGTTGTCTCCTCTTTCATCGTTCCTATTTGCTTCATTGATTGGATAAACATAGTATTCCCAATCATTGGTACTTTGACATCATGGCATTAAATTTTTTTCGAGTTCACTCGAATAATCACTATAAAATTCGCGACGTCTGCTTCTCCTCTATTTTCTATATAAATAAAAAACCCCCACTAAAACGTGAGGATTTTATATTTATACGAACATAAGAAATAATTTCTGAATGACTATCACAAGTCCTCTTTCAATAAAATTCAGCATAAAGATTGCCACAATTGGTGAAATATCAATCATACCAAGCGGTGGGATAAACTTTCGGAATATCCCCAAATAAGGCTCACACACTTTTTCAAGCATTCGTCCAATGGCTGAATTTTGAGCGGCAGGCACCCAAGACATTAAGATATATGCAATTAGCATAAATGAATAAATCCTAAATGCTAATGATACATAACCAAGTATTATAAAAAAAGTCATATAAACTACAATCCTCGCTATTAATTATCGTCTAAAATAAAGTTTGTAATTTCACCAGTCACTTCTACATTGTCTGGAGTGCAAAGGAAAATATCTTTTCCGATACGTTGTATATCCCCTGCAAGGGCATAAACTGTGCCACTTAAAAAATCAATAATGCGTTTACCTTGCTCTCGCTCAATACGTTGTAAATTGACGATAGCTGCACGTTTATTTTTTAAATGTTCCGCGATATCTTGTGCTTCTGCATAGACTCTAGGCTCTATTAAGACAACTTTTGCTCCTTTGGAACTCATCGCAGCTTGTAAGCTGACAATATTATTAGGAGTAGCTGTACTTTGTGGCACAATTTCATGGATCGATGCCTTACGTTCTTTAATTGTTTTTTTAGGCTTTACTGAATGAATCGGTTGCTGTTGTTGTTGTACGGGTTGTTGCTGCTGAATAGGAGCTTGCGTGATTTCTTCTTCTAGTTCTTCTTCAAGGTAAAAGAAGTTTTTAATTTTATTTTTCATGCTCATCCTGTTCCCCTCTTTCATTTCCAACAAGAGCCGTTCCGACTCGAACAAAAGTAGCCCCTTCCTCTACCGCAATTTCAAAGTCATTAGACATGCCCATTGATAACTCGGTACAAGGTGCGTGTGCGAATCCTTGCTCGGCTATTTGCTGTTGACATTGTTTTAATTGCTTAAAAACAGAACGAATAAGTGCTTCGTCTTCTGTATTTGGTGCCATTGTCATTAAACCGACAACTTGGACTTTTGTAAAACTTTTCAATGATTCTACAAAAGGTAAAACTTCTTCCATGCTTAAACCATGTTTTGATTCTTCACCTGAAACATTTACTTGTATAAAACATTTTACAGGTTTTACTGCTCTTTTTTCAATTTCTTCTGCCAAACTCAAACGATCTAATGAATGTAAATAATCAATGCTGTTAATCACTTGTTTTACTTTACGTGTTTGTAGGGACCCGATATAATGCCAATTGACATGAGCTTGAATCGAAGATATTTTACGATTTAAACCTTCAGGTCGGTTTTCTCCTAAATGAGTCAATCCAGCTTCGATTGCTTCTTGTGTTCTTTCTACAGAAACCTCTTTCGTCACAGCTATTATTTGGACATTATTGGCTTCACGATTGACTCTTGTTTCTGCTGCTGCTATTAAATCATTTAGTTTGTTTAAATTTGCTAAAATTTTTGTCACTGTTTTTCCCAACTTTACAACATTAGTTTCTCTTATTGTAACAAGCAATGCTTGATTTATCAATGAATAGCCTGACCTATGTCAGCCTTTTAGGAAAGTGCCTTTACTAAAATGACATCCTTGCCAACAACAAGCACATCTTTCATATACACTTTTCTAACAGATTCTTCGCCTTTAAAAAAACCAAGATATTTTCGGGGCTCGGCAATTAAAAATGCTGTTACATAGCCCGTTTCTTTTGATACCTCAGCATCTACCACAAATCCTATAAATCGTCCATTTCCTGCTTCAATTACTTCTTTTTGTTGTAACAATGAGAACCGCAATGAAAAACCTCCTCTATCCATTACTCTTTCATTTAATTATTTTTCTCTATCATCAAACTTTGCTGTCTCTTTATATTTATGTATCAATCGTTCATTGAATGAAGATAAAATGCGCACCGAATAATTCGATGCGCATTTTTTATTTGTAATCTTTTTGCATTGTTTCAATTGCATTTTTTTCAAGACGTGAAATTTGTGCTTGTGAAATCCCTAATTCCTTAGCGATCTCAGTTTGTGTTTCACCGTAATAAAAACGTTTTGCCACGATCATTTGCTGACGTTCATCTAGTTTTTGCAAGCTTTCCTTTACCGACACGTAGGCAACCCATTGATCTTCTGATACATCATCATCACGTAATTGGTCCATCATATATACAGCGTCCCCTCCATCTGAATATATGGGCTCTTGTAATGACATAGGGTCTTGAATAGCATCTAAAGCAAATAAAACATCTTCTTTTTTCATCTCGATCATGTCAGCAATTTCTTCAATCGTTGGTTCGCGCAAATTTTCGGTTATCCACTGTTCTTTTGCCTGCATTGCCTTATACGCAATATCTCTTAAAGAACGAGATACTCGTAATGCATGATGATCACGCAGATGGCGACGAATTTCACCAATGATCATTGGGACAGCATATGTTGAAAATCTTACATTATGCTTTAAATCAAAATGATCAATGGCTTTCATGAGGCCAATACAGCCTACTTGAAATAAATCATCTGCCTGTTCACCTCTATAGGCAAATCTACCGACAATACTTAGCACTAACCTTAAATTGCACATGACAAGCTCTTCTCTGATTTCAGTTTCACCGGCTTGTAAACGAATGAAGAGTTCCTTCATTTCCTCGTGCTTTAAAATTGGCAAAGTCGATGTATCTAAGCCGCAAAGATCTACTTTTGTTCGCATATTCGATTCCTCCGGATGTTATTCTCTGACTAAACCGTGACATCAGTTTGTCCGAGAGAAACAAGAATATGCACAAAAGCTATGACCAATTTTAGGTAGGCTAATTTTCCCTTTCTAAGAAATTGGTTGGTTTAAATTTTCACGTAAATCTTGAATAATTTTCTTTTCCAAGCGGGAAATATATGATTGTGATATCCCTAAATGATCTGCAACTTCTTTTTGCGTCATTTCCACTTTTCCATTGAGACCAAAACGGCATTCCATAATATACCGTTCACGTGCACCTAATAAATTAATGGCATGGAACATATGTTGTCGTTCAATTTTTTTCTCCACATTATCAAGAATAATGTGCTCTTCTGTACCTAAAATATCTGATAGTAATAATTCATTTCCATCTGCATCAGAGTTTAATGGTTCGTCTAATGAAACCTCACCCTTCATACGACTTGTTTTTCGTAAGTGCATTAAAATTTCATTTTCAATGCATCGTGATGCGTATGTTGCAAGCTTAATATTTTTATCTGTATTGAACGTTTCAATCGCCTTTATTAACCCGATAGAACCAATGCTGATTAGATCTTCAATTGGTGTCCCCGTATTGTCAAAACGTCTAGCAATATAAACAACAAGACGTAAATTACGTTCAATTAGTGTGTCTCTAGCACGTAAATCACCTTTCATAAAGGATGCAATGACTGTGACTTCTTCTTCTCGACTTAGTGGCACTGGCAATGAATCATTTCCCCCTATATAGTACGTTTCACGACTACGAAACTTACTCCAAAATTTTTTCAAGCTAGCAAGTAGCCTAAGAAGCAATAGTTCTCCCCCTCTATGAGTTATTTGAAAGCGCTGAAAAATGTAAAATTGCTGCTGTGCTATGTGGAAAATTTTTAGCCTTTTTTGTTAAAACGATATATTCATTCGATTTCACCTGCGAAGGCTCCCCCTTTATAAGCCATTCATCAAAGCGAAAACCTAATACAACAGTTTGTTGCTGTACAGTATTGATATGAATAAATCGTATTAAACGCTGATAATCTTCTGAAAACATAGATACATTGTACGGATCTGTTTCTTGCCATTCTACTAATGATTTGCGAAAATCCGCAGGTAAATGTGGACTTAAAGCTGTATATGAGACGAAATGAACGGGCTTTCCTGAAAGTGGCTCAATTGCTTGGTTACCTGTATCCACAAAAGCTGAAAGTGGTACTAGTGCGCCAAAGATTTTTAAAGTTGTATCAAACACAAATTGTCCACTTAAACGCTCTAGCTTAACAAACCCCCATTGCTTATAGAATGCAACGAGATTTAAAACTGCTAGTACAAAACAAATCATTATAAAATGGGTGGCAGAAAGATTTTTTAAAAAAGGTTGTAGTGCTGTTAACAATCCCCCTATAACGATCGTTGCTGTTAAAACGATCGGTCCTTGCTTTTGGAAGCTTCGAATCTTAAAGCGAAAAGCTATACCTATGAGTAATATAAAACTAAGAACCGTTGTCCACAGCATTTGACTGCCTATTACAGCTACTAAACTACTACAAAACGAACTCATTAATAATCTTGAATTCTTGACCAAAACCCTTGTTACTCTTGCTGTAAACGTAAGTATTGCTAGATTAAAAAGCGTATTAATGAGCACCAGCCATTCTCCATACATAACAGCCGCCTCCTACTTACAAAGTTAGCATGTTACTCCCACAAAAATTGTCAAACAATCGCATCATTTCCTTAAAATGTTTTGACAAAATACATGGTTTCCTTACACAAATGAACATCTTGACAACAAATATAAAAAGCTCGTATTTTACATATGTAAAATACGAGCTTTTTAGAAGTTATTTTATTTCAATTAACCACGATTTTTGCGATTACGTAAAAATGCTGGGACTTCAAGCATATCATCCTGTGCATAATGTTGCTGGTTTTGACGTGGCTGCTCTTGTTGAACATGCATTTCTTGTCGTTGTTCACGAATTGGTGCTTGTTGTTGTGGAGCAGATTGTCTATTTATATTGAGTGACGGTTTTACTGTATGACGTTGTTGTTGTAACGCTTCTTCCGAGAAGCCTGTTGCGATAACTGTCACAATGATTTCATCTTTAAGGTTTTCATTAATGACAGAACCGAAAATCATATTTACTTCTTCATCAGATGCAGAAGCTACGATATCTGCTGCTTCTTGTACTTCAAATAAGCTAAGATTAGAGCCCCCTGTAATATTCATAAGAACGCCTTTAGCACCATCGATAGACGATTCTAGTAAAGGACTCGAAATGGCTTTCTTTGCTGCTTCTGAAGCACGGTTTTCACCAGTAGCAATACCGATACCCATTAATGCTGAGCCTTTGTTTGACATAATTGTTTTCACGTCTGCAAAGTCTAAGTTAATAAGACCAGGTGTTGCGATTAAATCAGAAATACCTTGGACACCTTGACGAAGTACGTTATCTGCTTCTCTGAAAGCTTCTAACATTGGTGTTGATTTATCGACAATTTGTAATAGCTTGTCGTTCGGGATAACAATTAGCGTATCCACAGCTTCTTTCATACCACCGATTCCGCCGATAGCCTGTGTTTGACGTTTACGTCCTTCAAACGTAAATGGACGTGTCACAACACCTACTGTTAGTGCTCCTAACTCACGAGCAATTTGTGCTATTACTGGCGCTGCACCAGTACCGGTTCCTCCACCCATACCAGCAGTGACGAATACCATGTCTGCGCCACGTAGAACCTCTTCTAATTGCTCACGGCTCTCTTCAGCAGCCTTTTTTCCTACTTCTGGATTAGCACCTGCACCTAATCCACGCGTCAGTTTAGCACCAATTTGAAGCCTAACCTCTGCCTTTGATAAATTCAATGCTTGTGAATCTGTGTTAACTGCGATAAAGTCAACACCTTGTACACCATGTTCTATCATTCGATTGACAGCGTTGTTACCGCCGCCACCAACACCTATGACCTTTATTACTGCAAGTTCATCTACATTTGTATCAAATTCTAACATCTCTTTTTCCTCCCACGGTAACTCGACTCTGTATCAATCATTACGCATTCTAGTTAATCAAAAAACTTATCAAATAATTTTTTTGCTCTCCCGATTACGCTTTCTTTTGGTTCTGAAGGTGCAGAATACTCTTGCTTTTTAGGCATAGCTGCTTGAGCTCCTACAGCTGCATATTCAACAGGTTGCGTATTCGTACTTTTACCGTAAAAATCATCTTCTAAATAGGCGTAACGAATAAGTCCAACCGCTGTTGCAAATGAAGGCTCTCTAACGCCAATATAATCGGGTGTATAAATTCTTACACGCGTTTGTAGAATTTGACGTGCTAACTGGGCGATACCTTCAAGTTTAGCGACACCACCAGTTAAAACAACGCCACCAGGTAAATCTCTAACACCTAGACGTGCTAACTCGTCAATCACTAATTCTAGTAATTCTTCTAGGCGAGCGCCAATAATTTCTGAGATATAGCGTTGACTATATTGATCAGTAGAATCTGTTCCTACAATTGGTACTTCAAAGATTTCATCGTCAGATGCATCATCATAAAAGGCATGTCCAAATTGGTGTTTGATATTTTCAGCTTGTTCTGTTGGTGTCTTTAAAACGATGGATATATCTTTCGTTATATGATCACCACCAACTGGTAGGACGCCTGTATGCGTTAACAATCCCTCTTCAAATACCGCGATTGTAGTAGAGCCGCCTCCTATGTCTACAAAGGCAGTTCCTTGGTTTTTTTCATCTTCAGTTAATGCAAAGTAGCCTGATGCTAATGGTTGCAAATATATTTCTCGTATACTTAAACCTGCACGCTCAACACAGCGAAGAACATTGTGTAAAAGCGTTTTGGATGTAGTTATCATTGTCGCATCCATTTCTAGACGGATGCCAATCATACCACGGGGATCTTTAATTTCATCAAGGTTGTCCACAATAAACTGTCTTGGAATGATGTTAACTAATTCACGTTCAGGAGGTATTGACATGACTTGTGCAGATTCTACCACTCTGTCTAAATCATCATCTGTAATTTCTCTGTTTTCACTATTTACAGCGACAACACCTTTAACTAGCTGTAACATCGTTTGGTTAGCAGGAACGCCTAGAACGACTTCTTGAATTTGATAACCTGTCATTCGTTCGGCTTGTTCTATTGCTTTTCGAATAGATTGAACTGTTGCATCGATGTCAACAATTGCCCCTTTTCGAACCCCATTCGATTTTACATTTCCGACGCCAATTACATGTAATTGTCCGTCACTCATTTCACCTATTAATACCTTGATAGAGGAGGATCCAATATCAAGTGAAATGTATAAATCTTGCTGATTCAATTCGCTGCACCTCCTTGAAAAATGCTCTTATTTTCATTCTATTGTAAATTTGGCATAATGTCTAAGCAAATCGAGTATTTTGGTCAATTTTTCTCTTAATCTATGGAAGTTTTTTCTTTCTTGTGACGTTTCTCATCCAAGCGAGTTAGTAATATACGCCTAATTATTGCAATATTTTGGAATAAACGTACTCCGAAAGCGAAAATGGCCGCTAAATACAAATCTATTCCTAAATTCACACCTATAAAAGCTAACCCTGCTGCGAGAACTATATTAAAAAAGAATCCTGATACAAAAACTTTATCGTCGTACACTTGCTGTAATTGAGCACGGATACCACCAAATAATGTATCTAAAGCTGCTAAAACTGCTATTGACAGATAATTTTCATACATAGAGGGGATTTGTATATTTGTTAACAAGCCAAGGGCAAGTCCAAATATCAAACCTAAAAATGGTAGCCACATAAATTAATCTCCTTTTTTTACCTCTGTTAAGTAATCATTTGTCAATGGCTGATCAAATGCTGGAATTTGTAATTGATCTATTGGCTCTTCAATTACTAAATTATAATTATCTAAATAAAATGAATCTATAAATGTCGAGGCTTGTAGCGAATTATACATTTTTTGTGCTGCTTTATAATCGCTTGTCCCAACATATATATCAAATTTAGGTGACGTCAATGGTACACTATTCACCGTTGTCTTCCCATTAATGTCCCGAATGGCTGTTGTTTGAACAACACGATTGCCATCTATTGAAACACTAGTTGCATCGTTTTTAAACAGCGTATTTAATAATTGAGTTAACAAATCGGGCGATATTTCTTTAATTTCATAGCCCATCTCGATTAATTCCGGTGCTGGTTCAATACGAAGTATGACACCAGGCCCTATCACTTCCGTTAGTCCAGCCTGTTGCTTTAAACGATTCAATGTTTCATGTAAAGCTGCTTGCTGATTTACTTTTTCAGATTGCTCATAGCGATCCACTACTTCATGAAGTGAGCGAATTTCTGCCAGTAATGCGGAATGCCTTTGCTTCTCTTGTGCTAATTCCTCTCTTATTGCCCAAATATCTCGTGTATCTCGCTCTGCTGGTTTTTGTATGGTATTGTATTGTACCGCTATCATCAAACCGATAATAAATAGCACGATCGTTATTCGGGTGTACATATTTCTTCGCAAAATAGCCCCTCCTAGACGTATCGTATGCCCCTCAGAAATCAATGTAAAACTTCTCTTGAGGCTGAAATTAGACTTTAAACATGAACTAGGACTTGTCCTTAACTTTCTACTTTTACCCTTGACATTATAAGTTTTTGATGTTCTTCTAAAGACACCACAATATTGTCATTTAATAATTGATCAACGACACCGCCATTTAAATTTAAAGAAGCCATTAAGGTATCGGAATCTCCTACAGCTTCTATTACAAAAGGTGCGGGATGCTGTGTACCATCAATAGTTATTACTGGACCATTACATCGTATATAGGAATTGGCCATGACACGTTGCCCATTAATAGCAATTGCTTGAGCACCCGAAATTTTCAATTCATTCAACAATTTAAAAACATGGCTTTCATGAACGATATAATCATTCGGATTCAAAGATTTTGGATCATAGTCGCCATCCTGCAGAGTGATCCGTATTCCTTTTCCATCACTCTTCAACTCACCAAGTAAGAGCCGCAAATCCTCCGCTTGTTCAACAAGCTTCTTATAGTCCTTCTCATCAGAAGCAAATGATTTCTCATACTTTCGAATTTGTTCCTGTAGGCTATTTAATTCTTCCGTTAGCTCTTTATTACGTTCTTGCTGAGTGATCAATTCCTCACGATAAGAATCTTCTTGCTCAAAAAGCTCTGAATTAATTGTACCTGCTTCGCGGTTATCTTTTGCTTGATTATATGAATAGCCGATGATAAACCCTGTTGTCACACAAACAATCAATAATTCAAATTGTTTTCTAGAAAAAAAACTCCCTTTGCTATTCTTCTTCTTGTTGTTCATCTTCTGTCACTTCCTGGTCAACCATTTCCCCATCTTCATTAGCTTCCATGTCGATGCTTATTTTGTTGTACTCCTCGTTAAAAGGACGATAATAGGAACCGACCTCTAAATCAATCACGCCTTTTTCTAAATTTGCTATTTGTGCAACAATGGAGGGGTAATAATTTAACTTATCCGCAAGCGTCTGAATAATAGCTCGTACCTCATAGCCATCATTCATATAAAGCTTTACCGCGTTCGGATTTGTATCATTACTATTCGTGTTAACCTGAGAAATTAAAGCTAATACTTCTGGTTTTAATTGGGCTAACTGTTCAACTAGTTTTTTAATTGTTTTTTCCCCAGTAATACCAATAAAAACAGGTGCATCAATTGGAGTATCATTACCCTTTTGCTCAAAACGTTCACCATTTTCAAGTAACGGATAATAGGTGCCGTCCCCAGCTAAATACGCAACTTTTTTCCATTCTTTCACATCAATCGTTACGCCTCGAAGCCAGTTACGTTTAACATGTGCTTCTTTTACCCATTTATCCTTTAACAGAAGATTCTCCACGTCTTCTATTTTGAACCCCCACATTGATTTACCTAGCGCAAGGGTACTTGTCTCCACATAATGTTCATTATCTACCAACTTCGCACCATTGACTGTTATTTTATTGATGTTACTGTATGGAGATTGAAAATAAAGGAGTACCGCTAACACAATAAAGAAAAGTAATATTAGCACGATAAATTTACGATTAGTACGCTTTTTTCGTCGCTTTTTTAGCGTAGGTATACGATCTTCTATATCAATTACTTTCTCCAAAAAGTACTCCTCCTTTATATTTATTTCGCTAATTGATAAATAATACCTATTATTAACCACATTGTGACTAAAGATGTTCCTCCGTAGCTAATAAAAGGCAATGTAACACCGGTTACAGGTACTAAACCTATTACTACAGCTATATTAAGAAACGCTTGCACCATCAGCATTGTAACTAGCCCTATAATCGCATAATAGGATGTTCGGTTTTTAGCCTGTACAGCAAATCTATAGCCCGCATAAATTGTCAGTACGAATAGTGCTAAAATAACGAGACCACCGATCAAGCCAACTTCTTCCAAAATAATAGCGTAAATAAAGTCATTTTGTGGCTCAGGCAAATATAGAAACTTTTGCCGACTTTGTCCAAAACCATGACCAAAAATTCCAGCAGGACCAATTGCCATTAGTGATTGCACTGCTTGGAACCCACTTACCAAGGGATCAGCCCATGGATCGAGGAATGCTTCTATTCGCTTTAGTCGATATGGTGCAGTTGCAATTAATCCAACTAGTCCAGCTATACCAACCAACATAATCATGGCATATAGCTTTAATGGGTACCCAGCGACAAAAAACAATAAAAATACAGCAACAACAAGAATAAATACTGAACCGAAGTCAGGCTGCAACATAATCAAAGCAACAGGGATTAATAGGATTAAAGCATGGCGCCAATTAACAACCGGTGTCCCTGTTTTATGCTGCGCTAGAATATGACTCAGGTAAACAATGACAGTTATTTTCGTTAGCTCCGCTGGCTGGATTGTCAATGGACCGACCCCTATCCAGCTTTGCGAACCATTTCGCACTAGCCCAATACCAGGTATTAACACTAGAACAAGTAAAATTAACGAAAATATATAGGCCATTTTCCAAAAGGACTGCTCTCTCAAAATATTTAATCGAATGGTGATTAAAAATACAATTATAGCTACCACAAAGTATACGCTTTGCTTCATATAAAACGGCATTTTTCCACTATAATGAATGGCACTCCAATAAGTCCCCGCAGAATAGACGAAAATAATGCCGATTACTGATAGCATCAAAGTTGTGACGAGCAATAAGTAACTTTCTTTCCCTCTCAGTAATGCCATCCTTCCAAGTCAAGTATATTCTAAAATAGTTACAGGCTCATTACAGCTTCATTACAGCATCAATAAAAACATCTCCGCGTATTTCAAAGCTGTCATATTGATCCCAGCTTGCACATGCTGGAGATAATAATATAATATCTCCCTCTGCTGACATCGGTGCTGCATAGTGTACAGCGTCTTCCACATTTTGAGCGATAACTGTTTGTTGGACACCACACGATTTTGCAAATTCAACAAAACGTAATCCAGTTTCTCCGAATGCGACGACGCCTTTGACATGATTCATACTTGATCGAAGCTCCTCAAAAGAGTGGCCTCGATCTAAGCCACCTGCTAGCAAAATAACAGGCGCCTGGAATGCATCTAAAGCACTTTTTGTTGCTAAACAGTTTGTAGCTTTGGAGTCATTATAAATCTTCCGACCATTCCATTCGCGTACGAATTGAGTACGGTGTCTCACTCCGCCGAATGTTGCTAAAACCTCTTCCATCTTCCCTTTGTCACAGCCAACTAAAATACAGGCTGCCACTGCTGCTAGGATGTTCTCTAAATTATGCTTTCCAGGAAGCGCGATATTTGCCCGGTCCATATAAGGTTCCCCTTGCCAATATATCGTTGTATCGTCTGCGCTGATTCCGTTGACAGTACGGCCATTTGAACTGAATGGAATTTTTTGCGCATTCGATTGTGCTGCATATCCAACTACAATTGGTTGATCAGCATTATAAATAAAGTAATCACTTTCATCTTGATTACGCGTCACAGCAAACTTCGCTTCAGCATAATTATCAAATGTTCCATGGTAGTCAAGATGGGCATCATAAAGGTTTGTTAGAATAGAAATTTTAGGTTTAAATGTTTTAGTCCCCATCAATTGGAACGATGACAACTCCGTTACAATAATGTCTTCTTCACTAGCTTCTTTAGCGACGCCACAAGCAACTGTACCGATATTCCCTGCAATCAATGGATTTTTACTTCCGTTGTTTAACATATCGAATATTAAAGTAGTCGTTGTTGTTTTACCATTCGAGCCTGTAATACCTATGAATGGTGCATCGCTTATTAAATAAGCAAGTTCAATCTCCGTCCACACAGGAATATCGCGATGTAGTGCATCCGCTACAATGCGATTACTATAAGGAATACCTGGGTTTTTAACGACTAATTCAAAACCTTCATCCAGTAAGTCCTCAGGATGGCGGCCACAAATCACGGTAATCCCCTTTTGTAATAACCCCTGTGCATCCGGGCTTTCATCAAATGGTTTGGAATCATTGACTGTAACAAAGGCGCCGAGCTCATGCAAAATTTCTGCAGCGGCCACACCACTTTTCGCTAGGCCTAACACAAGTACTTTTTTATGTTGTAAATCTGTATAGTTTTTCATTAAAACGCCTCCGATAAGACTGCAATCAATGCTACTGCTAGGGCAGTTGACCAGAAGACAAGCACTACTTTCCACTCTGACCAACCTGATAATTCAAAATGGTGATGGATTGGGCTCATCTTAAAAATACGCTTTTTACGCAGCTTAAAGCTTCCTACCTGTAAAATAACGGATAATGTTTCGATGACAAATACCAAGCCAACCAGTAAAAGTAAAAACTCTTCTTTTACTAATACCGATACCATGGCTAATGCCCCACCTAATGCTAATGAACCAGTATCACCCATAAATACTTTTGCTGGATTCGCATTAAATAATAAAAACCCTAATAATGCTCCTGTAACAGCAAATGCAAATAAAGCAATATCAGCTTGGCTTTGGAAAAGTGCAATAACGCCAAATGCCGCAAAAGCAATCGATGCAGTTCCTGCCACTAGTCCATCTAAACCATCTGTTAAATTCACCGCATTGGAGAAGCCTACTAACCAAAAAATTAAAAAGGCAACATAGAAGACACCAAGATCAACTGTCCAATCTGTAAATGGAATAGCAAGCGTTGTATCAAACGATCCAACATGCAGTAGAAAATATGCAAGGATGGCGATAACAATTTGACCAATTAATTTTTGAAGAGAAGTTAACCCTAAATTCCTTTTAAATACAACCTTCAAACCATCATCCAGTAAACCTATTAAGCCAAATCCTGCTAATACTAGTAAAAGTACTACGGTCTGAGTCGTTAATAAATCTAAAAAGCTTCCTACACCAACAGTTGTTAGGACGATAGAAATTAAGAAAATTATACCGCCCATTGTTGGTGTACCAGCTTTTTTCATATGTGATTTCGGTCCCTCTTCACGAATACTTTGCCCAAACTTTAGGCGTCGAAGAAGTGGAATACTAATTGGTGCCAGGATAACTGTTACTATAAAAGCAAGAGCTAAAATGGTAAGTGTTGTTGCGAGTTTCATTGAAAAATCTCCTTTAAATCTTGTTTCACTTTCTTCGTTAGGAAAAAAGCATAAACTTTCATTTATTTATTACTACCCTTCATAATAATAGTGGTTCTTTCCCATTTTTTAAAGGTAAAGTTATTTCAGTTCTCCAAATATAAATGAATGGTACCATCTTGTTTGATAACACTATCCACTTCAGGTAATTGGTTACCAATTTTTGTCCCTTCTCCATGCCATTCTATACGGAATGGATAAAACTGCTTGGCAATATCATCCTTTGTCTGACCAATAAAATTTGGTACCTTCACAGTAATTGGATCACCATAACGATAATCCTTTTCAAGCTGTTCCTTCGATTTTTCAATACCTACAAACGGTGCAACATCCTCAATAATTTGCCCAACAATAGGTGCTGCTACGACGCCACCAAACTGTGTCGTCTTTTTAGGGTTGTCGACTGCTACATAGACGACAATTTGCGGATTGTCAGCTGGCGCAAAGCCAATAAATGATACGATATATTCTCCACTTTTGTAACGTCCGTTTTCAACCTTCTGTGCTGTTCCTGTTTTACCGCCAATTCGTAAACCATCTCGGAAGGCTTGTCGACCAGAACCATTCGCAACAACAGACTCCAATGCGCCCCGAACCTTTGAAGAAGTCTCCTCACGAATCACCTGATTTTTGACAACCGGTTTAGTTTCTTGTATGACTTCCCCTGTATTGGGATTAAATACTTTTTTCACAACATAAGGCGTATAAAGCTTGCCTCCATTTATTGCTGCTGCTACCGCTTGAACTTGCTGAATTGGAGTTACCGCTACTCCTTGCCCAAATGAGGTTGTAGCCTGTTCAACAGGTCCGAAGGCTTCCTTAGAAAATAAAATGCCTGAAGCTTCACCAGCAATATTGGAACCAGTCTTTTGACCAAAGCCAAAATCTTTAATATATTGCAATAATCGCTCATTACCTAACCGCTGCCCTAATTCAATAAAGCCTGGGTTACAGGAATTCTCCACAACTTCTAAGAAGGTTTCATGTCCATGCCCTTCACGCTTCCAACAACGAAGCCTTGCCCCAGCAACCATCGTATACCCTGGATCATAAAAAGTATCATGCTCTAAATCCACTAAATTTTCTTCCAATGCAGCGCTAAGAGTAATAATTTTAAAAGTAGAACCCGGTTCATACGTCATCCACACAGGTAAATTCCGATTATAAATCGCAGGCTCGACTAATTGGTATTCAGCCGGATTAAAAGTTGGATAAGAGGCTAACGCTAAGATTTCTCCATTATTTGGATTCATAGCAATGGCCAATGCTTGGTCCGCATCATAGCGCTTCATAGCCTGTGACAATTCACGTTCAACGACCTGTTGGACATCGACATCAATCGTTAGCTCAATAGTTGCTCCATCCTCGCCAGCTTTCCAAGCACTCGCGACATTCGGTAAATTATTGCCCTTCGCATCGGTAAAAATGCGAATTGCGGATGAATTAGCCTGCAAAAACTTATCATATTCATATTCAATACCAGCTAAACCTTGTGCATCATACCCTGTAAAGCCTAAAAATCGAGATAAAAGTGTCCCATATGGATAGTCTCTTGAGTAGTCGACACCACTATATAGTCCTTCAATTTGTAAGCCTTGTAATTCCACTGCTTTTTCATAGGGGATATTTTTCCCCTCTGGCGCTAGTTTTACTAAATAGGCTTTTTTCTTCATCTTCTCTAGCAGTTTCTCTTTGTCCACTTCCAGAACTTGCGCAATTTTTTCAGCTGCCCCTTCAATATCTTTACTCTGGGAAGGCATAAAATATAATGTCGGTGCAAGCTTATTGGTTACAATACTCTCACCATCTCGATCAGTAATATGCCCTCGTTCATTAGCAAATGGTATTTCTCGGTCCCAGTTCTCTTCTGCCTTCGTTGTTAGTTCCTTTTGATCCAACACTTGCAAAAAGAAAAGCCTAATCACTATCGCCACTGCCGCACACATAAACAACACATATAAAATACGTAAACGCTTTTTAGAATGGATAGAAATCCACTTCATTCGACATCACACCTTGTTTTTTACAACGTATGAAATAAAGTGGACTTCTATTCAGTATTATTCATCTTCTACTTGTTCAATTTCACCCTCAGAAGCTGCCTCTACATCTTGCACAAAGCTTTCAGCAGGTGTTTTGAGCTTAACAACAATCGGTGAACTATCCGTTATAATAGTCCCAGGGGACACACTTTGACTCGCTACAAAGCCTTCACCGAAAATCTCCATCTCTACCCCTGTCATAGATTTGAAAACAAGTAAATTTCTTAATGACCAATTCGTAAAGTCTGGCAATATGATATCGCCATCCGTCTTCAAAAATACATAACTACCTTTAACTAGTTGTTTTGTATCTTTCGGATATTGATCTATGATTTTACCCCCGCTTCCAACAATAACAGGCTGTAATCCATCATTTCCTAGTTCTACCTCAATCGCCTCAGCACTTTGACCTGTATAATCCTTAATATCTACCTTATCCACATACTGTACATCACCTGGATTAATATTAAGGTGCTTTAAGCTATTTAACATAACAGGGTTAAACACTTTAGATACCGGTACTGACCCAAGCTCATTATTTAACTTGGGTTTTTTCACTGAGACATACATGATGAGCTGAGGATCATCGACAGGAGCCATACCTAAAAATGAATATAGGAATTGGTTAGCACCCCAAGCATACGTACCATCTGCTCTCGGAATTTGTGCTGTCCCTGTCTTCCCTGCAACCTCATAATCCTCTAGAATAAAATCCTTCGCAGTACCAAATTTTGATGTCAGTGTAGAGGCAAGGATTTCTCGTACTTGTTTCGCTGTATCTGCTTTGATTGGCTGTCCTTTTTCAACAGGTTCATGGTTTTGAATAACCTTCCCTGTTGATGAATCAACAATACGGTCAATCACATAAGGCTGCATCATCTTACCATCATTCGCAATAGCAGTCATGGCTTGGATCATTTGGATAGGTGTTACGGTTGACCCTTGTCCATATGTTGTTGTCACTCGTTGGATTGGGTATTTAGATAATATTGTACCTGCTGCCTCATTTGGTAAATCAATCCCTGTTTTATGCCCAAAGCCAAAGCGGTCTAAATACTCAATAAAGACATCTTCACCAATTAATTTTAATAAGTTTGCCATGGCTGTATTCGAAGATCGTTGGAATCCTTCTAAATAGGTAATAGGGCCCCAACCGACTTGATTATGATCTCGAATAGTACGGTCAAGTATAGTATAAGAACCTGATTGAAATTTAGTGTTTGGTTCCCATGTATTTGTATCAATAGCTGAAGCTAGTGTAAATGTTTTCATCGTTGAACCAGGCTCAATCGTTTCTTCAATTACTTCGTTCAGCCATTTCATATTTTGACTATCACGTGTTTCTGGGTTAAATGTAGGACGCTGGGACATCGCTAATATTTTCCCTGTTTTCGGGTCTGCTACAACCGCAGTCATAGATTCCGGATTGTATTCCTTTTCAACCGATGACATCGCTTCCTCTAAAAAACTTTGGATGGTTTTATCAATTGTTAAATAAATATCATCCCCATCTTTAGCAGGTGTCACCATCTTCTCGCTGTTGGGTAATAAATAACTGAAGGCATCTGTTTCGTATTTAATTTTACCATTAACGCCTGTCAGTTCTTTGTCATACGTATATTCTAGACCCATTTCGCCTTTTGTTGTGATAGTCCCATCCTCGTTATCTTTTTTCAATGCATAGCCAATTAAATGTGAAGCAAAGACACCATTTGGATAATAACGTTTTAAATCACTAACAAATAGAACCCCTGGTAATTTTTCTTCCTTTATTTTACTCATAACCTCGTGACTAATACCGCGTCCAGAACTCCCAAACTCCACTTGATATAATGGTTTACCATCGCTTCTATAGCGATTATTTAGCTTTTTAAGAACTTCATCTTCTCTTCCTTGCATTGCCGGAATATACTTTGCTAAAACTTGAGCCGTTTTTTCAGCATCTACAACATGCCTAGGTTTCTTTGGATCTGTTGTAGCTGCTTCACTTACGACAACAACTAGACGATAGCTTAACGTATCTTCTGCAATCACTTGACCGTTTTGGTCATAAATCTTTCCTCGGTTTGCTGTGATAACACTTTCCTTACCATACTTAGCAGCTGCTCTTGCCGCAAGCTCCTGTCCTTCTATTTGCCCTGTCGCCTGAATGTTCACCATTCTTGTGAATAATAGAAAAAAGAGCCCTCCATAAAAAATCAATAATAGAAAGGCTCCCCATTGGAATCGAAATCTCTTTTTTTTCATTCTCCCGGCACTACCTTTACATTTTTCTCATTTTGAGTTAAACCGAGTTCTTTTCCTTTTTTCCATATGTTTTCGTATGTAGAAAGTTCACTTACACGAACCGTTAAGTCAACATTCTGTTTTGCAATCTCATCTGCTTCTGATTCGATCTTTTGAATGTCCATGCTTGTCGTTTGAATAGCTGCTTGTTTATTTAATACTAGGACTCCTAATACAGCAATAATGCTAACTAAAACAATTAGCATTGTCTTCTCAAACTTCTGGTTCGTTTTTTTACGACGTATGATAGTGGGTTGTGGACTAGGTGGTGTTATCGGTTGTTGCACTTGTTGATGTTGGTGCTGTTGCCTTACACGTACGGCTGCCATTTACTCACGCCCTTTGTCGTTAATTTTCTCCACCACTCTAAGCTTTGCGGAACGCGCCCGATTATTCACTTCTAATTCTTCATCAGAAGGAACAATTGGTTTTCGTGAAATCAGCTTTAAAGTTGGCTTCATGTCATCAGGAATTACAGGTAAATTTGGTGGTAATTCCGGTAATGATGACGCTTCCTTAAAGATTGTCTTGCATAGGCGGTCCTCCAATGAATGGAACGTAATGACACTAATGCGTCCACCTACGTTTATCATATCAATCGCATCGACTAATGAATCCTCTGCCGCGCCTAACTCGTCATTGACAGCAATTCTAATTGCTTGGAAAATGCGCTTTGCTGGATGCCCACCTTTTCGGCGTGCCGCTGCTGGAATACCCTCTTTAATAAGCTCTACAAGTTGTCCAGTTGTTTCAATCGGGGCTGATTTACGCGCCTCTTCAATTTTACGGGCAACTTGCTTTGAAAACTTTTCTTCCCCATAACGGAAAAAAATACGTACTAAATCTTCATATGCCCATTGATTGACAACTTCAAAAGCTGTAAGTGTTGCCGTTTGATCCATGCGCATATCAAGTGGTGCATCATGGTGATAGCTAAAGCCTCGTTCAGGTGTATCTAACTGAGGTGAAGATACGCCTAAGTCATATAAAATACCATCCACTTGTTCAAAACCATGAGCCAATAATTCTTCTTTTAAATACCGGAAATTCGAATGGATAAACGTGACGCGCTCAATATAAGGCGCTAATCGAATTTTCGCATTTTCGATAGCCGTCATGTCTTGATCGAAACAAATTAAACGACCTTTATCTGATAATTGCTGTACTAAATATTCACTATGGCCTGCACCACCTAAAGTACAGTCCACATATACACCATCAGGATCGATGTTCAACCCATCAACAGTTTCTTTTAATAACACGGTTGTATGATCGAACATACCACTCGCTCCTTTCAGGCCTTAACCTCATGTCAACTTTGCATTGACATGCTTATCAAAAGTTAAAAATCAAAGCCAATCATATTTTCTGCAATTTCATTAAAAGATTGTTCAGACTCGCTGAAGTAGGCTTCCCATGCATCTTTAGCCCAAATCTCAATTCGATTTGAAACCCCCAACACTACACATTCCTTAACAAGATGTGCATGTTGCATAAGAGTAGCTGGAATATTAATTCGCCCCTGCTTGTCTATTTCTACCTCTGTTGCTCCAGAAAAGAAAAACCTTGCAAATGCACGTGTATCCTTTTTGGTCATCGGTAAATCTTTTAACTTTTCTTCGAGTTTTCGCCATTCATTCATAGGATAGCCAAATAGGCAGTTATCGAGACCTCTTGTGACAACAAACGCTTCGCCTAAAGCTTCACGAAATTTTGCCGGCACGATTAATCGCCCTTTCGCATCAACGGAGTGTTGATATTCTCCCATGAACATACTACTCACCCCACTTTATTAAATAATGTACCACATCCCCCCACTTTCCTCCACTTTTTTTAAAAAAAACTTGACATTTTATCTCTCAATGTGCAATTAGACCTTGATAGGGATTTTTGATATGTGCTAAATGACACAAAGAAAGAGCTACCCTTAGGAGGATAGCTCTTTAAATACTATTTTTATAGACATAATTCATCAAATCCATATTGTATCAAATAATTAACTAGGCACAAAGAACCCGGTACATGGGTTTATAAATAAAGTAAATAGTGGTGTTTGCCAATACTATAGTTTTGCTTTAACATTTCAGCAATCAACATAGGTCCAAACTCATTAAAATATTGATACGGATTATAAGTTCTTTCCTGGAAACCTTCGTTTGGATACAACTCATTTTGTAGCGTCGTAAATTTGCGGATAGTAGTTTCATGCTTATCGAGTACCGTTTGCTCAATTTTTTGCTGAAGGTAGTCAAATTGTTTTGCATGATTTTCTTGATTTTTAACAATGATTTTATCTAAAGTTAAATGCTGTTCCTCTAAATATGATGCAAGCTCACTGTACTTTTCTGCTAATAACTGCTCCATAGCCTGAATTTGACGTTTAGCCTCACTATCTTGCACATCATCAATAAAACGCTCTTTCATTTCTAAAGCTTTGCCATTCCAAACATCCGTAACAGTTAATTGATGTTCACGCAATAATTGCTCTACATGGCGTGTCACAATCGTCATATGAAGGCGCGGGGCAAATATAGGCATTTGTAGGTCTAGTATAGAAAATGCACTTTTTAATGTCGCCCAATAAGCTAATTCACCTGGGCCACCGACGAATGCCAGTACAGGGAACGTCATTTCCTGCATTAATGGACGGGACACTACGTTATTACTCAAACGCTCTGGATATTTCTTGGCAATCTCTAATAGCTCTTCTCGAGTAAACTTAAGGTTTGCCGCTAAATTAATAAATAGATTATTTTTTCTTTCTAACAGATGACGTTCTCCGTCCTCTACATAGAATAAATTAGCCGCTTCTCGTGTCGCCAAAATAGGCTTACCGTAGCCTGTTTGCTCTAGCAGCTCTTCCTTTTCTGTTACAACTCTAGCAATTTCTTCACTATGCTGAATGAGATGTGCAAAATTGTTACTTTCATATTGACGGAAATTATAATCCGCTGCATCAATTAACAGTAACCCTTCATCTTTAAATAATTGGTTCATTAACCGCGCAAAGAAATCAGTAAATGTCTCACTTTCGTTTAGCACATCTACTAATTGTTTAATAAGCGCCTCTGTATACTCGGTTTCCCCAATATCTCTAACAATGGTATTGATAAATTGTGTCATCGACTCTTTATTTAGCATTGTTGCCGAGGCCATTGTTTTACGTCTAGAGCGCTCACTGTATGCTCGTTTTTTTAATAATTCACCATGCACCGTATAGGTATGATTAATTTCTTCCAAATCATGATCTTCTCCAGCTATCCAAAAAACAGGTACCACAGATTTTCGAAGCTTCGCACTTTGCTCTTTTGCTAACACAATGACTGAAATCGCTTTATGAACGGAGTAAAGAGGGCCAGTTAAGATACCTGCTTGTTGGCCACCGATTATGACCATAGCTCCTTGTTCTAGTTGTTGCAAATGTTCATTCGCTTTTTGTGATAGCCCTAGTGGCTCCATAAATTGACGGATGATGGATGTCAGCTCTTTTTGATCTCTGGCATGTTGTGCTAAATACTTCGCTCTTTTCTCAAAAGCCTGATCATTAAAATTGTATTCAAAAAACTGATGAATGGCAGTATTTGGCGACCAGTAATCGGCTAGCACATTATTTTTTATAGGTACTTGGATAGACTCCAGTTTCATTTAACATAAGCTCCTCTACTCACTCAATCATTATTTTACTTATAACGAGAAATTGATTCCTCACATATTATGCACATGATGCTGTAAATGTTTTTAGCCCATATTGCATTTGCCCTACCATGAACATAGCACTGTGCAATATTACTGAACTATTCTTCTAGCACTAGGCTTTATGATATTTAATCAGTTTCCCATCCATAAAAAATGATTTTTTATATCTACTTTATAATGCTATTATTTTAACCCTTATAGCTCCAACATGAAAAGAAAATGCTTAGGCAACCTGTAAATAGTCTACAAGGGACTGAATGACGCCGATCATACAGATCACAATATACGCGGTACTCAGTAATAAAAATAAAAAACGCCAAATTTTCTTTAATAAAGGCTTCACTTCTATTTCCTTTTTTGTCCGCCAATCAATATATGTAAAAATCATAGCCATCATTATTGCAAGGATGACTAAAAGTCCCCCTACATTTACTTGCCACAGTACTCCAACGCTTAAGGGCACTGAAAAGAACAAACAGAAGGTTGTCACATCAGAGGCCGCACCAAATGCATGGGTGCCACGTATTTTAACTTTCCGGCTAATTAGATAGACTATAATAAAAAGTACAATTGGGCAAAAAATAACGATACTAACAATAATATGTAAAAGGTCTTTCAACTTTGTTCACCGCTCTCCTCTATCGCAAGTACTTGGAGATATAAAGTACGCAAAGTAGGCAAATGATGACCATTTGTTAAAGCTTTATCCAAAATGGCACCAACAATTGTTTCAATCTCACTTTTTCTTCCCTGCATACGATCTGCAAGCATGGAAGATGTATTTTCGGCTGTTTGCCTACATAAGTCTACCACATCTCCAAAAGATATAGTGCGCTCAAGATCTTTGAACGCAATCGTTAACTCCTGATAAATATTCTCCATAAGTGCATACGCTCGTGTATTAGTCACTAGTTCCCCGTTCTTTATTTGTAATACACAAGTTAATGGATTAATTAAGCTATTGAATATTGCTTTTTCAAATAGCATCTTCTCCGCATTATCAACCATTTCAACTGGAAACAATGGATTTTGTAATTGTAACAACTTTAGAAAAACAGGTTGTTCCCCACGTTCGATAGCTATTTTACAAGGACCAATTCCTCTATGTTGAACCGTTGTTTGATTCAGCAATTGTGTACCAAAAGATACAGAGCCAAACGCGATATTTTTTTGAGGTAAACTTAGTACCTCCTCAAAATGAGCTAAGCCATTTTGCATAAAGAGCAAAGGTATTTCATTTGATAGTGACGCTAATTGGTCATAGAGATTTTGTAAATGAACATACTTAACAGCAATCACAATTAAATCTTGAGGTGGTAATGCAGTTAATTTTGTTGTAGAAACAATTTTTTGTACAGTTTTAGTTCCATCAACATTCAATCGCGTTAATTGATCGGTAGTTAGCTTTTCTACCTGCTCCTGTTTTCTTGTAACTAACGATACTGACATTCCTGACTCTGCTAAAAAGCTTGCTGTTAATTGACCAACCGCTCCCGCACCAATAACTGCTACTTTCATTTTCATTTTACACCCTTTCCTCTCCACATTATGAAGCTATAAGAATAAGGTGCCTCAGAATAAATTCTAAGGCACCCCTAAACAGGTTCTTCTATTATACAAGATTGGCTGATTATTGACGATATACAGAAAGGGTTTTATCTCTAGGAAAGATAAATATTGTATGCTCTTCATAGTTACTGAAGTTTAATCTTTCATTAACGAATAGCCTTGCTGTAGCCACTTCACTAATTTCTCATGTTCATTTTGCAACTCGCGATGTCTCATTTCAAGAGTTTGATAAGCATCTGTTAATTCATCAAAACTTGTCAATGCCAATTTCAAGTGACTTCGCATAGATTGTTGGGGTTGATTTCGTACCGCTAATAATGACTGACTATATTGACCACGTAATGTTTTATTCCAACGGAAGCCACACGCCTGCTTTGTACGGCCCAGCTCCACAGCCGCCATTTCAAAAGCCTCCAACTGCGTTTTGCCATTTTGCACATTATGCAAGACAATTTCTGCTAGTCTTTCATCGTCTTCCTTTGTCCATTGATCTTTTCTTTTTTTCAATTCCATAATCTATCACCCTCGCATTTTTTACTACTATATGCAGTAGCGAGCAAAATAGAATCATTGCATGAAAAAAGACAGTGGTTATGTTTTTCTTTCATCACTGCCTTTATACATCACTTATTATTCTTCTTTGTTAAGAAATTATTAACAGCCAGATGATGCGCTTCGCTTTCCCACAATTTTGCACACGTACGAACTTCCTCCAACACCCGCTCATACATATTTCGTTCTCGCCATTTACGAAGTTCGATTTCCTTATAAGCTTTATGAACGGAAGGATGAATTTTTCGCATATGTTCAATAAAATCATTTAACGCCTCATCTTTTGAACCTTCAAAAACTCGCATTGCCCACCCTATTTCATAGAGCAACTGCGCAGGATACGGCTTCGCATCCACAAGCATTTTTAATGCTCGGTCATGACGTAAACCTCGTTCAAAAAGATATGTACCACCACCCCAACCACTAGTAATGGCTAAGGTCCCTTGAATAAAACCACATTTTGCATGGTTTGCCACTAAACGAAAATCACAAGCTGTGGCAATCTCACAACCTCCACCAACTGCGGTACCATTTATAAGCGCTATAGTGGGCACCGGGAGTGTAGCAAGGTCATATAATATTTTCCCCATCTTACTTAACATACCAAATGCCTCATCCTCTGTCTCCAGCGAATGAAACTCAGATAAATCCCCTCCAGAGCAAAATGATTTATCTCCAGCACCTGTTACTACTAAAAAACGCACATCCTCATGTTTCCGAATATACGTAATGACTTCCTGAAGACCATTCATAACCTCATCATTGACAGCATTACGCTTCTCTTCTCGATTAATTGTAAAAGTCATAACACCATCAAGATTGTCGATCATATAACTCATATTATTCCCCCCTTTGTCTCCATGAACAAATTGTATCATACAATTATTTCACTATTATATTAAACTTCACAATCAACGCAATATTCTGTTTTTAATCCATCAAAAAAAGGCTAGTATAGAGCCATGGTCTCTCTACTAGCCTTTTAAGTGAGCAAACACTGTATTATTTGCTTACTACTTCTTTACCTTTGTATTGTCCGCAAGCTTTGCAAACACGGTGTGATAATTTAGCCTCACCACAGTTAGGGCAAGTTACCATACCAGGTACAGATAATTTGAAATGCGTACGACGCTTTCTTTTTGCAGTTTTAGAAGTTCTTCTAAATGGTACAGCCATTGATGGCACCTCCTTACAGATCGTCTATTCGTCTGTTTGATCAAAATACTTAGCTAAAGCAGCTAGTCTTGGATCCACTTTTTGTTCGTCAGCTTTTTTGTGTAGCTTTACGTCTTCATCTGTTGCATAAGACCAGCTTTTACCACCTTGCACTTGTCCTTCGGTATTTTCCTTGAACACTTGCATAGGTACCTCGAGCAGCACTAGCTCTTCAAGAACTGGTTTCATGTCGATGACTTCACCGTCAATATAGTGAATGTCTCCGTCATCGTCTCCTCGTTGTTCTTCGTCAATCCAGCTGAAAATTTCAACTGTCTCAACATCGATAGGAAACTCAACATCCTCCCAAGTGCGAGCACATGGTAGCGTTAACGTCGCTGTCACAGTTAACTGACATGTCATTTGCGATGCACCAAAAGTACATAGCCCTTTTACATGAACGGGCGAAATTGCTCGAATATCCTGGTTTCGCTCCATCACTTCGTCCAGTTGGACAAAGGCATCGATTGGCATCCCGTTTTGGCGGTATTTAGATAATTGATGAATTGACCATTTCATTCGTTTAATCACCTCGAGACAACAATGTTGATTATATAATGTGTAAAATTAGATGTCAAGATAATTTCTTGTCACCTCTTTAAAACCTACCTATAATTATATACTATAAGAAGTATATTTGCTCTAGACAGCTTACCATAAAACATAAATGATCAGGAGGTAAAGCATGAAAGCAGTTGGAATTGTTGTTGAATATAATCCTTTTCACAACGGACATGCCTATCATTTAACACAGGCTAAAAAAGTTGCGAAAGCAGATATTGTCATCGCTGTTATGAGTGGAACTTTTTTGCAACGCGGTGAGCCTGCTATGGTTGATAAATGGACACGAACAAAAATGGCACTCGCAGGTGGTGTAGACATTGTCATTGAGCTACCTTATGTCTATAGTACAGCTCCTGCAACTGATTTTGCCAAGGGTGCGATTTCATTATTAACTGCTGTTGGCTGCGACTCGTTTGCTTTTGGTAGTGAGGATGGCTCTATCCAACCGTTCTTGAACACTTTTGAATTGATCGACAATAACCGTACAGAGTATGACGCACTTATTAAAGACAGCCTTAAAACAGGAGCTAGCTATCCTAAAAGCCTATATTACGCCTATGAACAGCTTACTCAGAAGTTCCCTGCTCCATACATTGATCTAGCACAACCCAATAATATTCTTGGCTTTCATTATCTCGAGGCGGTGAGAACGCTGGACAGTAACATACAGCCACTTACCATCCCTCGTATTGCAGCAGGTTATCATGATGAACTTAAAGAGGATGCATCCATCGCAAGCGCTACAGGAATACGTAAAGCCCTAGCAACTACAAGTTCTTTACAGAGTGTTCAAAAGGTTGTTCCAGAGAAATCTTTTGATTATTTGGCAGACTGGCACAGACACTATAAAAAATTTGCTAGCTGGGAATCATTTTGGCCACTATTACAGTTCACTATTATGAGACACACACCTTCCGAGCTCACACGTTATGCAGAAGTAACTGAGGGGATTGAGAATGCTATAATGAAAGCAGCCAAAAACAGCTCATCCTTTAACAGCTTTATGGAAAAAATAAAATCTAAACGTTATACATGGACCCGCCTTCAACGTATGATTACACATATTTATACAGGATTTACAAAGGAACAGCTACACAGCTTTGAAGGCCCATCATTTATCCGTTTACTGGGCATGAGCGAAACCGGCCAAGCTTATTTAGGAAAGCGTAAAAAAGATATCGAATTACCTTTAATAAGCCGTGTTGCAGCTGCAAATAATGCTATGCTGGCCATCGATATTCATGCTGCAGAGCTATACAATTTAAGTATAGAGCAAGGCGGTACAGCGGTAAGTCTTCCAAAAGATTATCAAACACCACCAATCCGTTATTAAAGTCATAAAAGGGATGCTAGATGGGTTCTAGCATCCCTTTATCGTCTTTTATTTTGATTGTAGCTGCTTTAAATAATTTATGGCATCGTCCACGTTTTTCACAGGTACAATTTTCATCTTTGTCCCAATCTCCTTCGCTGTTTTTACAGCAGTCGTATAATTGGATTCTAACTCTGGATACTTTACCTTCATTTCTGGAGAAATTTCATCATCAGGGGCAAAAAAGATTTCCATATCATCACGATCAGCCGCTATAATCTTATAGTCAATTCCCCCAATTCGACCAACAGATCCATCAACTAGCATTTCTCCTGTACCAGCGATGGCATAACCTTTCGTTAAATCCTCATCCAGAAGTTGATCTAATATTTCAAGTGTAAACATCAATCCTGCAGAAGGACCGCCAATATCCTCTGTCTTCATTGTCACCTGTGGATTGGTTTCTATCGATTTGCTTTCTGTATAAGAAATCCCTAAACCGGCTCTATGCTCCTGTGCATTTGGTATTTCTTTCAATGTGATCGTTGCCTTCTGCTGTTCTTCATTACGTATAAATTGAATGGATACTTGATCCCCGAGCTGTTTAGGCTGTAAAAGCTCAACAAGCATTTGCTGATTAGTTATTTTTTGACCATCTACTTCAATTATTTCATCCCCGGCTTTTAAGATGCCATCTGAAGCGCCACCATCCAATACATTTAAGATAAAGACACCATTAAAATGAACTTTTGTCTCTAATCCCGCTCTTTGGAAAGCTACATATTTTGCATTAAATTGGGAGTCAGACATTAATTTTAACTGTCGAACATTATATTCCTCATCATCCTCTAATGGATTTCGGACTTGTTCAATATCCATAAGCTTTTGATACTTTTGAGTTTTAGCCCATAAATATGAAAGCGGTGTGGCTTGTTGCATGGCAACTGTCATAAGACTCATAGACCCTAAACTATCTGCCTCCTTGCTATCGACCGTAACAAATTTACTGACATCATAGGCACTACCAGGTTTCATAATATACGCGTCTAGTCGGTATAACATCATAGAACAAATCACGACTATTAACACCGCATAAATGCCAATTTTTCTCTTCACTTGAATACACCTCCTAGGACGCTTGCAAAACCATACGTTCATGTTTTTGCCTTTCACACATATATTAATTTTAGCATTTGCCTATGTGAATGACAAAAAGTTGAAACGAGATGATCATATGTTTGCTACAATTCAAATAGCGCTCTGCGTAATTCTAATTCTCTTACTCTTGTTATTCCCACAAACTGCTCATAGTGGTACTGATTTAGGCTTATCTCTTTTCATGGAGGCGCTATTTCCGTATTTACTACCGTATTTGGTGTTAACACAATGGCTCCTGCGTTTAACAGCCCCTATGCGTACAAAAACAAAAAGAGCTTCTTTATACGTACAAGCCTACATTATTAGTGCACTTGGAGGCTATCCTACTGGAGCGACTACTGTTGTTTACTTAAAAAACAGTGGACAATTACATCCTAAGGAAGCAAATTTTCTACTAGCCGTTTGTCATGCACCAAGTCCATTATTCGTGTTAGGTTTTGTAAGCCTTGATTTACTACACAGTAATACGTTTGGATGGTTGTTTTTATGTTTACTACATACGTTTAATATTTGTTGCTTAGTAACTGGTTACTTTTTATACCGCAAAACGGATTCACCAACCATCACAGTACACAACACTACACTGTACACAGCTCCCTTTTCGGAAAGTATTAAAGAAACTGCCCCAACCATTTTATTAGTGGGTACAACCATTATCTTTTTCACAACCATTCAGACTATCGTGCAACAGGGCTTAGATCAACTAATACCGAAGCTACCTTATTCGATTGAACTGTCCTTAGCCGCTATCCTAGAAGTGACAAATGGTCTTAAAATGACCGTCACAGCCTTCCCGGATTTCCCGTATACCTCTTTACTAGTTGTCATTTTGTTAACGATGCAAAGTATAAGTATTCATTTACAAATTTTTGTGATTGCTAAATCCGCCAAACTTTCTGTGAGACCTTATCTAAAATTCCGCCTCCTTAGCATAATCATTGTACCAACTATTTATGCTCTATTTTTTCTGAAATAATTAGTTTTCACCGATAAAAAAGAGGATGTTCAGCGTATATTACCGACATCCTCTTCAACCACTATTGGGTAAAACCATATTTTTCTTTTAAAGCTTGTACAACACAATTTGGAACTAACTCATTTACATCACTTCCATATTTCGCAACCTCTTTTACAATACTGGAACTTAGGAATGAGTATTGATTCTTCGTCATAATGAAGAATGTTTCGATTGTTTCATCTAGAAAACGGTTCATAGAAGTAATTTGCATTTCATATTCAAAATCTGAAACTGCTCGTAAGCCACGTACAATGGCCTTAGCTTTTTTTTCTTTAGCATAGTCTATGAGAAGACCTGAAGAACTTTCTATCCGAACATTAGGTAACGCTTTTGTTACTTCAGCCATTAAAGCCATACGCTCCTCTACAGAAAACAACGGATTTTTTGCTGAATTGTTTAATACGGCTACATAGACGATATCGAACACATCCGCTGCACGTTTAATAATATCTAAATGGCCAAATGTCACAGGGTCAAAACTTCCAGGAACTACAGCAATTTTCTCTGACAACTTATTCTCCCTCTTCCTCTGTACAGCGATAAACAGAAATAATTGTTCCGCCATATGTTTCTTGTCTTTTTAAAACAAACTCACCAAAACTTTGAGGCAATGTTACTTCTTTTGCATGTTCACATAAAATAATACCATTTTGTTGAATTTTTTCATTATCAACGAGTAATTGTACTAAGTCATAGTATTCCTTTTGATGATAAGGGGGATCTAAAAAAACTAATGAAAACGTAATATCACGCTTTAATAGCGCTTTCACAGCACGCTTTGCATCAATGCGAAACAGCTCAGTATGTTCTTCGTAACGGCATTTTTTAATATTTTCTTGCAGCACCTGAAAGGCTTTTGCATCTTTTTCAATAAAAATAGCACGCTCTACACCACGACTTAGCGATTCAATACCTAAACCACCGCTTCCTGCAAACAAATCAAGTGCAGTACCTCCATCAAAAAAAGGACCAATAATATTAAAAATCGATTCCTTCACTTTATCAGTTGTAGGCCTCGTCGTATTCCCAGCTATTGCCTTTAGCGGCATTCCTTTACGCTCTCCTGCTACAACTCTCATATAATCTATCACCGTACTTTCATCCATATAAAGTACTTTTGCAGCGAAAGGAAAGCCCTCCGCTGCAAAAGTTATTATTGCTCTTGTGTTAATACTTGAATACGTTCCTCTTTCTTTTGTAATTCAACTAAGAATAAACGTTGTAACCAAGCTTCTTCCACATAATATTGATCAGCAATTTTAATAATTGGCTCTGAAATTGTTGAATATCTCCGCTGATTAAATACATAAAAACCAGGTTCTTTAGGGAATCGGAATGTACGATGCTCGCTATTTACATAATAGCCGTTCTTCCCTTCTCCAACTGTGTAACCTAGATAAGGTAATAACGTATCTGCCGTATATAACGCTTGTCCTTCATATAGAATAACATGAACGTCTTCCTTCAATACATCATTTACATACACATCTCGAGGATCCTCAAATAATAATGGATACGTTCCGTCTTTGTGGGCTGCATTTAACGTAAAGTAAGAAGTCTTAGCATCTAACACTTGCGATAAATACTCATCCATTGTGTTTGGAGATATAGGATCATCTCCAAGCTTTTTCAACTTATCCTGCCAAGCCTGCTGTTGGCTATCTGTCATATAATCATTTAATGTCTTCACAATTTTCTTTGCTTTGTCTCCACCTATTGGATCGTTTACTAAATAGGATGCGACAACTTCAAGCAACCATTCTGGAGAGTCTACAAATGTATATTGCGATTTTATTTGGGACAAAATGACTTCCTGTTCAACAGCTTGTGCTGTAAGTGTTGGTAAAAATAACAATCTTTCATCATGAACTGGGACAGGACTTTTTTCTTGAATAATTGCAATATGTTCATCATTTAAAAACTGTAAATTCTCTAATGATTTTAGGAAATCATTAGGAATAGCCTGTTGTGCATAAATTGATAATACAGGCGTTTGTTCTTGTACTTTGAGTTTTCCTGCTTGCCAATAAAGGTCATGAACAGTCCCGTTGCCTCTAAACATCGTATAGTTAACAAGTGATAGCTGTTGTTGACCTACTAATGGTAAACCTGTAATCCATTGTCCATTAATTTTACTATCTGTAGAAATATGAACAATTGAATAGGACGCTTCACCATTTATTAGTGTAGCAAAAACATCTTGAAGGAGCATCTTATTTTTCAAGCCACCCTCAATCGGAATTATGTATGACACAGATTGTGATTTTGTTTCTCCTTTTGCAAAATAAGAGACCTCATCTGATAATCGATCACAGCTTTTTTCATTCTCGATAAAGCAACTAGGGTTTGTTGCCTTTTCTGGCCATTTAATTTTTACCTTTTGATTGGGTAAATTTTTAAAATGCTGACGAATATCTAAGCTATTTTCACGATAAACAATCTCTATTTCCTGAGAGTAATGAAAATCCCCTATGCCGGTTTCTAAATCAGATGAGTATGCATGATACTGGAAAAATAACGTTCCTGAAATAATAAGTACTAAAATAGAAAAAAAGCTTAATGCAAATTTCATGTGCTTGACCTCCCGCAGCATGATACTATGATATTGGAAAGGATGTGCAGTTATTATGCCACAACAATTTATAGAATTAGGAGAAGGCTATGGTGATGTATACGAGCTACTTGAAATTATTAAAACCAATCAGGAACGCTTTCATCAGGCCTTTATACTAACATCTACAAAAGGAGATAAAAAGGTAATCTCCTTAGCCGTTGCCTTCAAACCAGTTGGTGAGAGTAAATTCATGCCAATATATATTTGTCGCGAAGGCATCCCTTATCATGATGATGAACCAACTAAGCGACAAAAAATGTTTGAAGCACAAATAGAACAACTAGACCGAAAAGCAGTTGTTGTAGAAATAAAGCACTCATCTATATTTTCGGAATCAAAACTATTTTATCAATACTTAATCGGCATATTAAGACTAAATAACTATATACCAGCATTGGCATAATATTATAGACCTACTTTATAGTCATATTCCTTTGCTTTATCCGGCTTTGCATTTTCATATTCAGTTTTGACAAATGGACGATAAGATTCCACAACGTCTTTCACAAAAGGAAGGCGTTGTAGTTTTGTTGTCAACATTTCAATGTCCTCACGATTACAATACAGCACTACGTATTTTTGTCTTCTAGAAATATAAAGAACATGACCATATTTCCGAAGAGACTTCGCATGTTTTAATTGATGGACGTAAACGATTAGCCCTTGTCGTTCGTTCATAATGGATTCCCTCATTTCTTACCTAAAAGAATACCATAGACCAGAAAATGATAGCAACAGAGTTTAGCTGACAGAACACTCGATTTTCCGTTATAATGGAAAAGCATACTACGTTAAACATCGTAGGAATTCGAATCAGTTGTTTTAAATAGCTTACATGATTATTTTTCCACGGAATGAATGTACATTTTGCTGAAGGATGATAATGCCTCATACCTCCATCAAGGAAGCATGAAAGAATCATCATTCACTTAACTAATTACTAGTTTTTAAAGCTCTCGGACGGATGTGGGAGCTAGTCATTGCACAATGAATTCACCATTTACTTTAATAGGTAAAAAATTGTTAAGGAGGACGAATATGGGGAAGAAAACTAAAATAGCAATTGCAATCGCAGCTGCAAGTGCGGCAGCTTGGGCAGGTAGTAAAGCTATTTCTAAACCACAGCAACGTGAAGGTAAACAAGCATTACAATTTGATCGCACAATCATTCTTGCACACCGAGGCGGAGCTCATTTAGCACCTGAACATACTATGATCGCCTTTGACAAAGCAGCGCAGCTAGGCGTTGACGGATTTGAAATAGACGTACGTTTAACAAAAGACGAAGAAATTATTGTTTTCCACGATGATACAGTTGAACGAACAACAGACGGCTATGGTCTTATAGCTGATATGACTTTGGCAGAAATAAATGCCTTAAATCATGGCTATCAATTTGAAGATTTGGATGGATCCTTCCCTTACCGTGAGGATAAATTACAAGTTGTAACATTACGAGAGCTACTTGAGGCGTATCCACATATGTTGATCAATATTGATATTAAAGATGCCCCTGAAACTTATGAAGGAAGTCTAATGCCTTCTAAGCTCTGGCGTTTAATTGAAGAACTAGGCGCAGAGGATCGTGTCATTGTAACAAGCTTTTATGGGGAGCAAATAGATCGCTTTAACTTATATGCCCAAAATCAGGTAGCGCTTGGTGCAGGAGAATCAGATGTGAGAAAAGCATTTGCTTCATTCTCCAGTCAATTTGGACATTTATATCATCCAAAAGTAGATGTGTTCCAAATTCCTCCTAAATCAGGGGTTATCGCTTTAGATTCTCCAAAATTTATTCAGTTTTTAAATAATCTCAACATTCCTGTTCATTATTGGACAATCAATGACTTAGACACAATGAAAAAATTAATTAATAACGGCGCAAAAGGAATTATCACTGATCGTCCAGATATTGCCGTAGAGCTATTTCAAACTCAAGAGTCTTAATAGATAAGTCCATGGAAGGGTTAATGCTCTAAGTAAGTACCTTCCCACCTACTATAGACAAAAGCCATCGGGATTTATGAACTGCCCCGTAAAAGTTAGACATCAATCTAACTTTTACGGGGGTTTTTTTTATGGCAAAAGTAAGTG